>SRJI02000152.1 GCA_005473895.2 Carideicomes alvinocaridis | reverse complement strand
GCCGAAGCATTACGCAAGGTATTAAGACCTCGAAGGAGTGTAACCACTCCTCCGAGGCCTCGGGAGCTACACCCGGCGGGTGCGCTCGCGCGCACCCACCGGAAYGAAAYGCAACCGAGAAAGGCTGGTCCCCTTGCAAAAAAGTGCGACGAAAGCCTCCAAGCGAGTGCTAACACTCCCTTCRAGGCTCGGGGGCTACTGTCGGGGACCATAATTAGGGGTACCCTCAAGRCKCCTAATTCTCAGCTGGTAACCCCCATCAGCAYAAAGCTGCWRAGGCCTGATGGGTGCGATTAAGTCAGGGATCRGTCCATWCGAGSGACTCGATCAYGCCTCGCCCGWGCCTAGCCTCGGACAAGGGCAGCCGACCCCGRRGGATYTCCGTCTCGCCCGAGGCCCCCCTYYRRCGGCGRACAYATYTCCGGCTCGSCCGAGGCCYTGYCTTCGCYAAGAAGCAACCCTGACYAAATCGCCGCRCCGACCGACCRARTCGCAGGAGCATTTAAYGCAAAGGTGGCCTGACACCTTTATCCTGACGCGCGCCCYCCAGTCGRCAGAGCCGAAGTGACCGCCGTCACTTCGCCGCTCCACTGACCGGCCTGACAGAAGGACAGCGCCGCCTGCGCCGCTCCGACTGCGGTGCCACTTGACAGAGTGAGGCTGACAGGCAGTCAGGCCCGGCCTCAGGCACCATAGGAAACTCCGCTTCGCCCGACCCAGGGCTCGGACTCGGGCTCAGCCCCGGAAGACGGCGAACTCCGCTCCGCCCGA
>SRJI02000151.1 GCA_005473895.2 Carideicomes alvinocaridis | reverse complement strand
CGACCCCCTGTCCGATCGACGCCGCCTCCGCGGCGAGCTCGAACATCGATCGCTCGAGAAGCGCGAGGGCAGCGGTGGCCCCCTCCGGGTCTTGCTGAGCCCACTCCGGCGGGATCATGCCGGTGTAATGGTCCAGGGAAATGGAGAGCCACCCAGGCGAGAGCCGCCGACACAAGGCAGCAGCCATGCTGGACTTACCTGCACTCGAGGGGCCGTTGATCACCACGACGCGGCCAGGCCCCCGCGCACCGTTGCAGATGCGCGGGGGCTGCACGTCGCCGACGGCCTCAGGAGTCACCGGCCTCTTCGACGGCGTAGGCCACCAGCGCAGACCCGACGACAGCTGCGCCGGCAATGGCCGGCGTCGCCGCGATCAGGACACCGCGCCCGTCGACGACGGTCGGCTGGTCGCCTGCGGGAAGATCGACGGAACGGTTGACAGCGTTCAGGAAGGAAGTGGTCATGGCTGTTTCCCTTCTTCGGAGGTTCAACGAGCGGTCAGTCGGCCACATCGCCGACCTGGGCACCGGTCCAGGCGGCGGCCACCAAGGCGGATCCGATGGCGACGCCGGCGGGCGTACCCGTCATAGGCTGGTCAGCGGAGAGGAGAGTCGGAACCTTGGTCGCGGCGGGCACTCGGGCAGACTCGGTCAATTCGGACAGGGCCTTCTGAAAGGACATGATTTCTCCTGTAGCGATTGGAGGGGTGCGCCTGGGATTCGGATCCACGGTGCGGCGCGACACCGAGGATCTAGTCGCGCTTGGCGCGGAAG
>SRJI02000150.1 GCA_005473895.2 Carideicomes alvinocaridis | reverse complement strand
CAAAAATCTTATTCATTTACCTTTGACTATTTGCAAAAGRACTTTGAAAAGRATTTACAAAAGARTTTGCAAAAACAAAACWWGTGGTGCAARYGTGGTCCAAAATRTTAAAAAYRAAGAAACRATCCATGCATATCTTRTAARTATTTATATTGGCTCAATTCCAAGYAAYCTWTGCACTTACMTTRTGCAAACTAGTTCAATTATGCACTTMTAYATTTGCTTTGGTTTGTGTTGGCATCAATCACCAAAAAGGGGGAGATTGAAAGGGAAWTAGGCTYAMACCTTTTCCTAAATRATTTTGGTGGTTGAATTGCCCAACACAAATAATTGGACTAACTAGTTTGCTCTAGATTATATGCTCTACAGGTGCCAAAGGTTCATCTACAAACATTCTAARTCGAYTGTCCGGACTACCRTAGATTATTCCGAACAGGAGAAGCTTTTTGRAAAAACAGACYAAGYGCGGACCGTCCGGGCCCTTGYGGCGGACCGTCCGCAACACCAGGATGACCYTCGGACAGAACCACTGCAAAAATCCAAGTCTGCACTACRGACCGTCCGGAGGAAAAGCAAGGACCGYCCGTGACCTCGCGCGGACCGTCCGACCTCAGGMGCGGACCGTCCGGTAGGTGAGGAACCGAAAAACCCGAAGGTRACGGGGTGACGGGTTCGGAGAAATGAATTATAGGGGACTCGCGGACCGTCCGGGGTGCACGACCGGACCGTCCGCGACTGGCTTTATATGACATCTGACGACGCATTAAATGCAA
>SRJI02000024.1 GCA_005473895.2 Carideicomes alvinocaridis | reverse complement strand
CGCCGGGGCCGCGCCTGCCTCCGGAGCGGCCGGAGCCGCAGCGGCAGCCGGCGCCGGGGCCGCACCGCTCCGGGGCAGCGGACCGGACTTGCTGGCGGCGAGCTTGATGTCACCGACCTGGATCTCGATGCTGTCGAAGGACGACGCCTCGACGATGGACAGGATCTCCCTGACGTCTTCGTGGGAAAGCTTCATGCGAGCGCTCCTTGGCAATCTGAATACGCGTTGTCGGAGGATGCGCCGGCGTGCCGCGACACGCGCCGCGAGGGCGGCCGCCGCGCCTTTTCCGCGCCGCGGCCGGGTGCCGACAGAGCCGTCTCCTCCCGGTCTCGAGGGTATTCGATAACCGCGCCGGATCCAGCGATGGCGGCGGGCCGGATCGGGAATTCGCATATGTGAAATTTACGTTTTCGGCCGTCTCTGCCTAGCGCAACCGGTTGTTGTTCCTCTAAACTTAGATAGCTTAGGAACTACCGGCACCCCCCGCGGCCGGCGGCCCGAAAGGGCGGCGCACAGCGGGACGGCAAGGGAGGAGAAACCATGAGATTTGCAAAGAGCGCGGTACTGGCGGGGGCGATGGCCCTGATGGCCACGGGTGCGGCACAGGCCAAGGATCTTCGGCTTCTGGCAAGCTGGGACAACAGCTATGCCGCCGTCGGCGAGGTCCTGATGCCGTTCATCGAGACGCTGAACGAAGAGACCACCGAGGACATCAACATCAACGTGATGGGCCCCGAGACGGTCCCGCCGTTCGAGCAGCTGGATCCGGTCTCGCGCGGGCTGTTCGACATCCTCTACACGAACGGCGCCTACCACTTCAACGAGATCGCCGTCGGCATGACACTGGACGCGATGAACGGCGATACCGAGGCCCTTCGCGACGGCGGCGTCTGGCAGGCCGTGGACGAGCAATACCAGGAGATCGGGCTGAAGCTGATCGCCGTGCTCTACGACCTGAACGGCTATCACATCATGCTGAAGGAACCCGTCGGCGAGGACGGGCTGGCCGGGCGGCGCATCCGCGGCACCCCGATCTACCACCCCGCGATCGAGGCGCTCGGCGGCTCGCCGGTGGTGCTGCCGGGCGGCGAGATCTACCCGGCGCTGGAGCGTGGCGTCGTGGACGGCGCGGCCTGGCCGACCGTCGGCGCCGTGCCCTACAAGTGGTACGAGGTGGCCGATTACATGATGCGCCCGACCTTCGGCCAAGTGTCGCACATGGTGCTGATGAACCTCGACACGTGGAACAGCTTCGACGACACCACCAAGTCCGAGATCGAGGCCGCCGCGCACAGCTTCGAGAGCGAGGCGAACACCATCTTCGACGGCCTTGCCGAGAAAGAGCGCAGCACGCTCGAATCCGAGGGCATGAGCGCCACCGAGCTGAGCCAGGAGATGGCCGACAAGCTCAGCAAGGCATGGTTCGAGGGCACGCTCGACCTGGCGGCGACCAAGAACGCCGAGGCGGTCGAGGAAATCCGCGGGCTGGCTGCCGAGGCCGGCGTGAACGGGTGAGCCCGGAACGTCCCGCCTGACGAAAGCGCCAAGGATGCGCCGGGCGCCCTGCCCGGCGCATCCCGCCATATTCCAGGAGAGCCACCCGCATGAGACCGATCCTCAAGGCCCAGGACGCGCTGACCTGGGTCGGCTTCCTCGCAGGGGCCACCGCCCTCGGCGCCATTGTCGTGATCTACGCCTACGAGGTCATCTCGCGCTACGTGCTCGGGGCGCCGACCATGTGGGCCAGCGACTTCGTGTCCTTCCTTCTGCTGATCTCGGTCTTCGCCACCGCGCCGTGGCTGACCCGCGAAGGCGGACATGTCGCGGTCACCATCCTGCCCGACATGGTCCCCGCCCTGCGCGAGGTGATCCTGCGCGCGGGGTTTCTCGTGGCCGCGGGCGTCTGCCTCTGGGCGGCGTGGATCTGCTTCGGCGAGAACCTCTACCTGTTCCAGCGGGGCACCTCGACCCTCACGACGATCCGCATTCCCAAGTGGATCCTGTCGGCCTTCATCACCTACGGGCTGCTGAATTCCGGGCTGTACTTCATCCGCCTGACCTTCGCGCCCCTCGAGACAGGGACACAGAATGCTTGAAGGTATCGCCGCCGTTCTGGCCGGGGTCGGCCTGCTGCTGGGCCTCATGGCGACCGGGCTGCCGGTCTTCGCGGCCTTTCTGCTGATCAACCTGATCGCCGTCGCCCTGATCATGGGTCCGGTGGGCTACGGCATGTTCGCCAACAGCCTCTACGAGACCACCACCACCCAGTCGCTCGTGACCATTCCGCTGTTCATCCTGATGGGCGAAATCCTGTTCCGCTCCAACTCGGTCGAGGTGCTGTTCCGCTCCATCGACACGCTGGTGGGGCGGGTGCGCGGGCGGCAATACGTCCTGTCGATCCTGCTCGCCACGGTGTTCAGCACGCTGTCGGGCGCCGCGATGGGCGTGGCGGCGATGCTGGGCCGGTCGCTGCTGCCGGGCATGGTCGCCCGCGGCTACGATGCGCGGCTCTCGGCCGGCACGATCCTGGCGGGCGCAAGCCTCGCGCCGCTGATCCCGCCGAGCGTGCTGGTGATCATCATCGGGACGCTCGCCAACGTCTCCATCGCCGGGCTGCTGATCGCAGGCATCCTGCCGGGGCTGATGTTCGCCGCCATCTTCCTCGCCTATTGCTTCGGCCGCTGCTGGATCGATCCGTCGCTCGCCCCGGAAGAGCCCGAGGATGCGCCGCGCGCCACGCTCGGCGAAAAGACCTGGGCGCTGATCAGGATCATTCCCTTCTCGATCATCATCCTGATGGTGATGGGTCTGATCCTGATGGGCATCGCCACCCCCACCGAGGCCGGGGCCATGGGCGTCATCGGCTCGCTGATCACGGCGGCGATCTACCGGAACCTGTCGCTGCGCATGATCGGCGAGGCGCTGGCCTCCTCGGTCAAGGTCTCGGCGATGATCCTCTTCATCATGGCCAGCTCGAAGCTGTTCAGCCAGCTTCTCGCCTTTACGGGGGGCGCCACGGCGATGACCGAATGGGTCGTGTCGCTGGACCAGTCCCGCTGGGTGATGCTGTTCCTGCTCATGGTCCTGCCGTTCATCCTGTGCATGTTCGTCGACCAGATCGCGCTGATGCTGATCGTGACCCCGATCTACCTGCCGATCATCGACCAGCTGCAATTCGACCCGATCTGGTTCTGGCTGCTGTTCCTCGTGAACATCACCGTGGGGGGCATGACCCCGCCCTTCGGCTACACGCTCTTCGCGCTCAAGAGCGCGTGGGAGGATGCGACGCTGGGCAAGGTGTTCTCGGCGGCGTGGCCCTTCGTGTTGCTCTACGTGCTGGGCATGGTGATCCTCGCCCTGGTGCCCGGGCTGACCACGATCCTTCCCGCAATGCTCTGACCCGAAGAGAGGAGACGACCATGTTCCGCGACAACCGTATTCCGGCAAGCCGGTGGGGCTGCGACTGATGGCGGGGGGAACCTTTGGCCGCGAGGTCGGCTGGGGCCGCAGCCCGCTCCTGCTGGTGATCGACGTCACCCGCGCCTTCACCGAGCCGGACCGCCCGCTCGGCTCCGACTGCACCGATCTGCTGGAGCAGGTCAACACGCTGATCCGCGCGGCGCGGGCGGGCGGCATCCCGGTGATGCCGACCCGGGTCGCCTATGATCGCCCCGACCTGTCGGATGCCGGGATGTGGGCGAAGAAGATCGGGCGGCTGGACGACCTTGTCGATGGCGGCGAAGGTGTCCTGATGGACCCGCGGCTCGAAGTCACCGGGGACGACCCGGTGCTGACCAAGAAATACGCCTCGTGCTTCTTCGGCACGGACCTCGCCAGCCGGCTGACCGCCGCGGGCGTGGACACGCTGGTGATCGCCGGACTCAGCACCAGCGGCTGCGTCCGCGCCACCGTGGTGGACGCCATCCAGCACGGGTTTCGCCCCATCGTCGTCGAGGATGCGGTGGGCGACCGCTGGGAGGAGGCGCACCGGCAGGCGCTGGCCGACATGCAGGCGAAATACGCCGATCTCACCACGACCGAGGCCGCAGCCGCGCGGCTGCGGGACCGGCCCGGGGACTGAAGGAGAACCGTGATGACCAGCAGCACACCGCAACCCACCCTGCCCTCGCAGCTCGAGCTTTATTACGGCGGCGGCTGGCACGGGCCTTCGGGGCAGACCCGCGACGACACCTTCAACCCCGCCACCGGCGAGGTGCTGGCCAATGTCGCGACCGCGGCGCAGGCGGACGTGGACGCCGCCGTGGCCGCAGCCCGCAAGGGCTTTCTCGAGTGGCGCGACGTGGCCCCGCTGGAACGCGCGCGCATCCTCAAGGAGATCGCGGCGATCATCCGCCAGCACGGCGACGAGCTGGCGCTGATCGACTCGCTCAATTGCGGCAACCCCTACGGCGAGATGAAGGGCGACGCGACGGTCGCCGCCGCGCAGATGGACTTCTTCGCCGGGCTGGTCACCGAGATGAAGGGCGACACCATCCCCATGGGCCCCGACCGCGTGAACATGACCGTGCGCGAGCCGCTGGGCGTCGTGGCCCGCATCCTTGCCTTCAACCACCCGCTGATGTTCTGCGGCGGCAAGATGGGCGCGCCCCTTGCCGCCGGCAACGCCGTCATCGTCAAGCCGCCGGTGCAGGCGCCGCTCTCCGCGCTGCGCCTGGCCGAGCTGATCGACGGGCTGCTGCCCGCGGGCGTCTTCAACGTCCTGCCGGGCGGGACCGAGGCCGGCGCGGGGCTGGCCAGCCATCCGGGCGTCGACAAGGTGACGCTGATCGGCTCCGTCGCCGCGGGCCGGGCGGTGATGAAAAGCGCCAGCGACACGCTCAAGCCGGTCCTGCTGGAGCTCGGCGGCAAGAACGCCCTGATCGCCTATCCCGACAGCGACCCCGACAAGGTGGCCGACGCCATCGTGGCGGGCATGAACTTTGGCTGGTGCGGCCAGTCCTGCGGGTCGACCAGCCGCGCCTTCCTGCACGACGACCTGCACGACGCGGTGGTCGAACGGCTGGAAAAGGCGGTGCAGCGGTTCAGGCCGGGCATCCCCACCGACCCCGGCACCACCATGGGCGCGCTGGTGTCGCGCCAGCATTTCGACCGGGTCATGGGCTACATCGAATCCGGCAAGGCCGAGGGCGCGCGGGTCGTGGCCGGCGGCAAGGCGGCGACCGAGGGGGCGCTGGCCGGCGGCTGCTTCGTCGAGCCCACGATCTTCGCCGACGTGACGCCGGAGATGCGGGTCTGCCGCGAAGAGATCTTCGGCCCCGTCCTGGTGCTGCGCCGCTGGTCGGACGAGCCGGCCATGCTGGAAGAGGTCAACAGCCTCGACGTGGGTCTCACCTGCGCGATCTGGAGCCGCGACCTCGCCACCGCGCATCGCGCCGCCAACCGGGTCGAGGCGGGCTTCGTCTGGATCAACGAGGTCGGACGCCACTTCCTCGGCGCGCCCTTCGGCGGCTACAAGCAATCGGGCCTCGGCCGCGAGGAAGGGATCGGAGAGCTGATGTCCTTCACGCAGGAAAAGAACGTCCATATCAACCTGTCCGGGCAATAGCCCGACCGGACGACACGACGATCGGAAAAGGGCGGCGCGACCGGAAGGCGCGCCGCCCTTCTTCGCGTTCAGCGCACCTTGAGCCGGTTCACCGCGTCGCGGTCGCGCAGCCAGTCCAGCAAGTCCGTCAGCTGGCGGTCGCGCTCTTCGACCGTGTCGCTGTACGGCGCGTCGAAGCGGTACCAGCCCTCGCCGGTCACCGCTCCCATCTTGCCCTCGTCCACGAGATCGCGCAGCGCCTTGCGACCCTTGAAGTTCTCGTCCCCCGTCTGCCGGTAGAGCGAGTCCGTCACCGCCAGCGCCGTCTGCTTGGAGACGATCAGGTCCTCGGTCAGCAGCGGCCCCCAGAGCGCCAGCCGCGGGCCGAGGCTCAGCCGCACGGCGGCGTCGATGTCGTCGCGGCTGGCAATACCCTCGTCCACGAGCCGGTAGATCTCGGTCAGCATGGCGAACTGGATCTTGTTGATCAGGAACCCCGGCCGTTCCGGGCAGGCCACGCCGACATGGTCGATGGATTCCACGAAATGCCGTCCCCAGGAGACGAGCGCCGCAGGGGTGAACTCGGCGTGGATGATCTCGATCGCGCGGATGATGTGGCCCGGGGTGATGTAGTGGATGCCCAGCACGCGCTGCTTGTTCGCGACCCGCGCCGCGATGTCCGACAGCAGCAGCGACGAGGTGTTGGTGGCCAGGACCACCTCGGGCGGGCACAGCCCGTCGAGCGTCTCGAAAACGGCCTGCTTGGTCTCAAGCACTTCCTGCACCGCCTCGTGCACCATGAAGACGCCCTTCACGGCGGTCTCCAGCGAGGGCTCGGCGGTCACGCGGGTCAGGAGCTCGTCGACCTTTGCGGCATCGTCGGTGAAGGTGGCGGCGATGGGACGCGCGCGGTCGGGGAAGCTGTCGAGGATCTCGGTATTGCTGTCACACAGAACCACCTCGTAGCCGTGCCAGGCATAGAGCGCGGCAATCACGCAGCCCATGAAGCCCGCGCCGACGACGCAGATGCGCCCTCCTTCGGGCGCCGCGGGAATTTCGATCTCTTGGCCGGTCATGGCTCCTCCTGCATTGAGTGGGTGCGGGCGCGGGGGTCGGACACCCGCCCGGCCCGCGCGCTTCCGAGCTTCGCCGACAGGGAGCGGGTGTCAACGCCGCAGGAGGCCCCGGAGCGAAAATTCAGATTTGTGAATTCCCACGCAGTCCCGTCAAATCAATGACTTAGAAGCCGTTTGCGCCCTGCCGCGCGATTGACTTGGCCCGGCCCGCGCCCGATCCTTTGCACAGCGACGATGAGGCCCATCCGCTGCGCCGGGATGGCGGAAAGGCCCCGGGCCGCGGAGGTGGAGCAGGCCCGCCCCATGGGGCCGGGATACCACAGTCAGGGAGGACAAGTGATGAACGATACCGGGCAACTGCCCCTCGAAGGGCTACGCGTGATCGAGATCGGGACGATGATCACGGCGCCCCTGGCCGCCTCGATCCTCGCCGAAATGGGCGCCGAGGTGATCAAGGTGGAACGCCCCGAAGGCGACCCTTTCCGCAGCTTCGTCGGCGGCAGCTACGCGCCCCATTTCCGGGCCTACAACAAGGGCAAGTCCAGCGTGACCCTCGACCTGCGCGACGAGGCCGACCGCGAGCGCCTGCGCGACCTTCTGCACGGGGCCGACGCGCTGGTGGAGAACTTCCGCCCCGGCGTGATGGATCGGCTGGGCTTCCCGGCGGACGTGATCGCGCGCGATTATCCGCAGCTCGTCTATTGCTCGATCACCGGCTTCGGCACCGAGGGCCCCTACCGCGACCGGCCGGCCTACGACACGGTGGCGCTGGCGCTGTCGGGTATCGCCAACCTCAAGATCGACCCGGCCAAGCCCGGCATCTCCGGCCCGACGACCTCGGACAACGTCACCGGCATGTACGCCGCGCAGGCCATCATGGCGGCGCTGCTGGGCCGAGAGCGGGGCAAGACCGCCCGCCGGGTGGAGGTGAACATGCTGGAGGCGTCCGTCGCCTTCACCCCCGACAGCTATGCCATGGCCGACGAGGGCCATCGCGTGGACCGGCTGACGCGCGTGCGCGCCTCGCAGAGCTACGCGATGACTTCGAGCGACGACAAGGTGCTGGTGATCCATCTCTCCTCTGCCGTGAAGTTCTGGGAGGCGCTGGTGGCCGCGGTGGACGACCCGACATTGTCCGACGACCCGCACTTCGCAAGCCGCAAGGACCGCTACGACAATTATGAGGCTCTGCAGGAGACGCTCGCGGAGATCTTCCGCCAAAGGACGCTGGAGGCGTGGATCGGCCGCCTGTCGGAAAACGACGTGCCCTTTTCGCCCGCCCTGACCATCGACGAGGTGCCGCGGAACGAGCAGGTGCAAAGCCTCGGCACCTTTTCCGAGATCACGGCCGGCGACGGCAAATCCTACCGCGTGATCAACGCGCCCCTGCGGTTCGACGGCCGGCGTCCGCCCGTGCGCCGCGCGCCGCCGCTGCTGGGCGAGGACAACGACCGCCTGACCCGCTCGAAGGCCGAATGAGGAGCAAGAGACCATGACCGATGCGCTGAGCACCGACATTTCCTATGCCACCGAGACCGAGATCCGCTGGCGCGGGCAGGACCTGATGACCGACATCCTCGGCAAGAGGGACTTTGCCGAGACGATGTACCTGCTGATGACCGGGCGCTTCCCCGAGCCCTGGGAGCGGCAGATCTTCGATGCGTGCCTGATCACGCTGATGGAGCACGGGCTGACCCCCCACGCGATCGTCTCCCGGCTGGTCGCGGATTCCAATCCTGGGCAGGTGCAGGTGGCGATGGCCACGGGGCTGACCTGCGTCGGCGACGTCTTTGCCGGTACCATGGAAGGCGCCGGACGGCTGCTGCTCGACGGGATGGAAAGCGACGACCGGGCCACCTGGTGTGCCGAGACGGCGGCGGCCTACAGGGCAGAGCGCAGGCCCCTGCCCGGCTTCGGCCACCCGCTGCACAAACCCGACGACCCGCGCAGCGCACGCCTGTTCCAGGTCGCGCGGGAGGCCGGGGCGCCGGGCGAGGCCATCGACCTGCTCGAGCAATTCTCCGCGGCGGTGGACGAGGTCTATGGTCGCCACCTGACGATCAACGCGACGGGCGCCATCGGGGCGCTGCTGCTGGAGGTGGGCATCGCCCCCGAGATCATGCGCGCCATCGCCGTCACCTCTCGTGCGGCGGGGCTGACCGCGCATATCGCCGAAGAGCAGAAGACCCGCTCGGGCCGCCGGATCTGGACGCTGGTGGAAAACGAATTCGCCTATACCGGCCCCTGAACCCCGCCCTCCGGACCGGCCCCGGCGCGCCCGCGCCCGATCGTGATCCGCAGCGGCGCCGCGAAGGTGGCGCCGCCCTTTCCTCCGATCCTGCGACGGGGTAAAATCCGCCGCGGACGGGGGAACGCGATGCGGCAGGACAACGTGAAATCGGCGGCCCGGGTCTTTGCGGTGCTGGAATATTTCGCGGAGCATCGCCAGCCCGCGCGGCTTCGCGATCTTTCCGGCGGCCTCGGTCTGCCGGCCTCCAGCATGACCGCCATCCTGCGCACCATGGTTCAGCTCGGCTATCTCGAGCTCGACCAGAAGAGCCATCGCTACTTCCCCTCCCCGCGCCTGACGAAACTCACCAACTGGATGGATGCGGGCGGCTACGAACAGACCACCGTGCTCGATGCCATGTACCGGCTGCGCGACCGCGCGGGCGAGCCCGTGGTGCTGGCCGCCCAGAACGGGCTTTACCTCGAATACGTGATGTCGCTGCATTCCAACGAGGGCACCAATTCCCATATCGAGGCAGGATCGCGTCGCCTGATGGTCCAGAACGGGATCGGCTGGATGCTTCTCAGCCGCCAGCCCGAGGAAGAGGCCCTGCGCATCTATCACCAGACCATCGCCGACGGGCTCCTGTCAGACGCCGTCTACCCCGCGGAGGCGTTTCGCCGAACGCTCGACGCCCATCGCGGGACGGATATCTCGGTGCTGCACGCGCGCGACCTGCACGAGCGGACGGCGCATTGGGACGCCTCGATGATCTCGGTCCTGATCCCGGTGCCGGAGCGGCACCACCGCTTCCTCGGGATCGGGCTGCACGGACCCACGAGCCGCATGACGCGGCGCGAGGAGGAGCTGTCCGGCCTGCTGCGCGAAACGGTGGACGAGCTGCGCGCCCAGCTCTGACCCCCTTGCAGAAGAAAGCCCGCCACCCCGGGTCGGGGGACGGGCCTTTTCAGCGTTAGGATCGGCGTCGGTTACTCGGCGGCCTGTGCCGGCTCGCCCGAGACCAGGGTGCGCCAGTCGACCTCCTTGGGATAGACCCCCTCGTGCGAGGCGATGCGGGCCTGCGGGACCAGCGGCTCGGTCCCGATCGCCTTGCCGCCCTCGGCCACCTTCTTGGCGGCGTCGGTCATCAGGCGGCGGAACTCCACGATGGCGAGGTCCGAGGCGCCCAGCACGTCGGTGTTGCGCTGCACGCGCGACCCCATGGACACCCACATGATGATGTCCTCGTTCGGGATCCCCGGAACGCCGGTGAAGTGACCCTCCTTCATCGCCTCGCGGTCCTGCATGAAGTCGTTCTCCAGCGTCCGCTTCGTGCGCCACTTGTGGTCCAGGTCCTCGCCCGGCACCGCGTGGTTGAAGGCGCGCCATTCCTCGGTGGTGGGCACGTTCGGCCCGCCCCAGGCGAGGAAGTGGAAAGCCGTCTCGTCGTCGTTGATGGGCACGATGACGCTGGCCACCTTGTAGTTGTTGTTCGGCGGGATCAGCGAGTAATAGGGCGCGATGAACTCGGTGATCCGCAGGTAGTTGTGGGTCTTCGCGTTCTTGATCGGCTTGCGGATCGCCGCGTAGTGGAAACCGTAGCTGGTGGTCTCCGTCTGCATCTTGGGCGACTTGTCGGTCGACGGGCGGTACCACGACTTGTCGTCCGACGCGGCGCCCTCGACGCGCGCGGGCTTCATGGTCGACGAGTGCAGCGAGGAGCTGTGCGCGCTGTCGATCTGGCCCTCGTGGATCTGCGCCCAGTTGGCGGGCACCCGGATCTTGAGGATCGACACGGGCGTGTCCTCTTCCGGCGCGAAGGCGGGCGGCTGGAATTCCGGCATCTCGTCCTTGTCGCCGAGCCAGGCCCAGACGAAGCCGCCCCATTCGCGCAAGGGGTAGGACCGAGCCTTGACCTTGTCCATCAGCGGGCTGCCCTCGGGCTCGGAGGACATGGCGACGACGTTGCCCTCAACGTCCATCTTCCAGCCGTGGTAGAGACAGCGCAGGCCGCATTCCTCGTTGCGGCCATAGACCAGCGACGCCTTTCGGTGCGGGCACAGCTCGTCGAGCATGCCCAGCCGGCCGTCGGTGTCGCGGAAGGCCACGTAGCTTTCGCCCAGCACCTCAACGCGCAGCGGCTTGCCGTCGGGCTCCGCCACTTCCTCCATCAGGCAGACGGGCGTCCAGTGCTGGCGCATCAGCTTGCCCATCGGGGCATCGCCGGAAACCAGAGTCAGGATGTCGTTCTCTTCGGCTGTCAGCATGAGTTCTCTCCTCCGCCCGATCCTGAGATCGCGTGGGCCATGTAGCTATGCTTGACAAGATACACTTAGCTATCTAATTGATCAAGGTGTGCGACAGGAATTTTTGGAGTGCCGGATGGACCTCATGAGGATGCGCGTCGAGGCCCGACGCGCGCTGACACCCTACATCACCGAATTCACCCTCGCCCCCGTCGAGGGAAGCGCGCTGCCCGCCTTCACCCCCGGCGCCCATGTCACGGTGGAGACGCCATCGGGCGCCATGCGGCGTTATTCGCTGGTCAATGACGGCGAGGCGCCCGAGCGCTACGTCATCTCCGTCAAGCGCGAGGCGGAAAGCCGCGGCGGCTCCACCTCGATGCATGACGATGCGACCGAGGGGACCGAGCTGAACGTCGAGGCGCCCGAGAACGACTTTCCCATGTCGGACGCGCCGAAATACTTGCTGATCGCCGGGGGTATCGGCATCACGCCGATCTACGCCATGGCCAACGCGCTGGAGAAGCAGGGCAAGGATTTCGGCATCATCTACTGCACCCGCAGCGCGGAAGAGACCGCCTATCTCGACGAGCTGTCGGAAAAGTTCGGCGACCGGATCGTGGTGCATCACGACGACGGCGACCCCGAAAAGGTCTACGATTTCTGGGACCATTTCGAGGAGCCGCAGAAGATGCATGTCTATTGCTGCGGCCCCAAGCCCCTGATGGAAGAGATCGAGGCGATCTCCGGTCACTGGCCCGAGGGCCGCGTGAACTTCGAGGATTTCAAGCCGGTGGACGTGGTCCGCGCCGACGACGAGGCCTTCGAGGTCGAGCTGAAGAAAAGCGGCGAGACCCTGACCGTGCCCGACGACCGCTCGATCCTCGAGACCCTGCGCGACGCCGGTCATGCCACCGTCAGCTCCTGCGAGAGCGGCACCTGCGGCACCTGCAAGACCCGCCTGCTGGGCGGCGAGCCGGATCACCGCGACATGGTGCTGATGGACGACGAAAAGGACGATTACGTCATGATCTGCGTGTCGCGCGCCAAGCCGGGCAGGAGGCTGGTTCTTGACCTCTGATCCGGTCCGGCTGGGTGTCGCCGGGCTGGGTCGGGGCTTCGTCCTGATGATCCCCAGTTTCCGCGCCGATCCGCGGGTGACGCTCGTCGCCGCCGCCGCCCCACGCCAGGAAAGCCGCGATGCCTTCGAGGCGGAGTTCGGCGGCACCGGCCATGCCTCGGTCGAGGCCCTCTGCGCCGACGACCAGGTCGAGGCGATCTATGTCGCCACCCCGCACCAGATGCATGCCGACCACGTCTGCGCGGCGCTGGAGGCGGGCAAGCACGTGCTGGTGGACAAGCCCCTGTCGGTCACGATGGAGGATGCCGACCGCATGGTCGCCGCGGCCGAGGCGTCGGGCCGGCACCTGATCGTCGGGCCCAGCCACAGCTTCGATCCGCCGGTGGAACTGGCCGCGCGGATGATCGAGAGCGGCGAGTTCGGCAAGCTGCGCATGATCCAGGCGCTGAACTACACCGATTTCCTCTACCGCCCGCGCCGCCCCGAGGAGCTGCGCACAGAGGAAGGCGGCGGCATCCTGTTCAGCCAGGCGATCCACCAGATCGACCTGGTGCGCCGGCTGGCCGGCGGCATGGGCACGCGGCTGACCGCGATGACCGGCGCCTGGGATCCCGCGCGCCCCACGGAGGGCGCCTTCAGCGCGCTGCTGGGCTTCGCCTCGGGCGCCTTCGCGACGCTCACCTATTCCGGCTACGCGCATTTCGACAGCGACATCTGGATGGACGATGTGGGCGAGCTGGGCCAGCAGAAGGACCCCGCCGCCTATGGCCGCGCGCGACGCGCGCTCGAGGGGCTCGACCCGGAGGCCGAGGCGAAGCTCAAGCAGACCCGCACCTATGGCAGCGGCGGAGAGGTCGAGGCCACGCGCAACGAACACTTCGGCCCCGTTATCGCGCTTTGCGACCGGGCCGACCTGCGGCTGACCCCGGACGGGGTGGAGGTCTTCGGCGACACCGGGCGCCGCTTCGTCGAGGCGCCCTTCGGCCCTGCCCCGCGCCGCATCGTCCTCGACGCGCTGGTGAATGCCGTGCGCCACGACATCGCCCCGCCCCAGACCGGGGCCTGGGGGCGCGCCAGCCTCGAAATCTGCCACGCGATCCTGTCTTCGGCGGCCACGGGCCAGCCGGTGGATCTGCAACGACAATGCGGCATCGCCTGAAAGGAGTACCACCTTGACCGATTTGAAGCTTTCCCTCGCCATGGGCGATTACGACCGCACGCGGGCCATCGTCGACGGCCGGGCCAGGATCGACGGGGTCGACCCCGTGCCGATGCTGCTGTCGCCCGAAGAGATGTTCTTCCGGGCTTTCCGCCACCAGGCCTTCGACATCTCGGAACTGTCGCTCTCGTCCTACTCCATCTCCGTGGCCCGGGGCGATCCGCACTACGTGGCGATCCCGGTCTTCCTCAGCCGCGCCTTCCGCCACACCTCGGCCTATGTGCGCACCGACCGCGGCATCGACACGCCCGCCGACCTCAAGGGCAAGCGGATCGGGATCGCGGAATACCAGCTCTCGGCCAATGTCTGGCTGCGCGGCATCCTCGAGGAACATTACGGCCTGAACCCCTCGGATGTGACCTGGGTGCGCGGCGGCATGGACACGCCGGGGCGGCCGGAAAAGATCAAGGTGGACCTGCCTTCCGACCTGACCGTCGAAGAGGCCCCCGAGGGCGCGACCCTGAACGGGATGCTGGCCGAGGGCGAGATCGACGGCTTCATCGGCCCGCGCTGGCCGCGCTGCTTTGCCGAGGGGCATCCCGATGTCGGGCGGCTGTTCCGCGACAGCATCGGCGCGGCGGAGGAGTATTACGGCAAGACCAAGATCTTCCCGATCATGCATGTGCTTGGCGTCCGCCGCAGCCTGGCGGAGGAATATCCCTTCCTGCCCGGCGCGCTGCTCAAGGCCTTCACCGAATCCAAGCGCCTGGCCGAGGCCGCGCTGGACGACACTTCGGCCACCAAGGTCACCATGCCCTTCGTGGAGGACACGCTGAACCGGGCGCGCGCCCTGATGGGCCCCGACCCGTGGAGCTACGGCGTCGCGGCCAATGCCCATGTCCTCGACAAGTTCCTGGACTACCATGCGGCGCAGGGCCTCTCGCCGCGCCGCGTGCAGGTGGAGGAGCTGTTCCATCCCGCCACGCTCGAAGCCTACAGCCTCTGACCCCGGAGTCCTCATGACCCAGTACCGCCCCGGCGACATCATCGAGATCACGACGGACAAGGGCCTCGCCTATGTCCACCTGACCCACGATCACGAGAGCTACCCGCCGGTGATCCGCCTTCTCAAGGGCCTCCATGCGGAGCGCCCGGCGGATCTGGCGCGGTTCGCCTCGGAGGCCGCGCGGACTACCGCGATGATCCCGATCGAGACCGCGCTGGAGCGGCTGGGGCTGGCACATGAAAAGGCGGGCTACCTGGAACTCCCGCAGATGGAGCGCAGCTTCCCCACCTTCCGCATGCCCGTCCGCGACAAGCAGGGCGAGATCGTCTACTGGTGGTTCTGGGACGGTCAGGGCCTGAGCTACGCCTCCGAGCTGGACGAGACGCAGAAGGACCTGCCGCTGCGCGACGTCATGTCGTCGGGCCGCTTCCTCGAGGAATTGCTGTCCGGGGTCTGAACGGCAGGCACGCAGGAAGGACCTGAATGACATCCCTGATCGGCGAGCTTTTCGCGACTTTCGCGGCCTTCTGCTATGCGCTCGGCTCGGTCGCCACGACCAAGAACGCGCGGACGGAAGGAGGCGGCGGCAGCGCTGTCCTGCTTTCCGTCGTGCTGACAGCGCTTCTTTCCGCGGGACTCTGGGTCTTCGCGGGGCCGACGCTCGCGGTAACCAACCGCGAGATCCTGATCGGCATCGGCTGCTTCGTGGTGGCTGGCGTGCTGGGCACCATCCTCGGCCGGGTGCTGTTCTTCCGCTCCATCGAGCTGGCGGGCGCGATCGAGACCGGGCTGATGCGGCGCCTGATCCCGGTCTTTGCCGCGCTGCTTGCCATCCTTGTGCTTGGCGAGGCGATCACCCTTGCGCTCGGGCTGGCCTTCCTGCTGGTCTTCTCGGGCGTGGGCATCGTGATCCTGGCCGCGCCCCGACGGCTCGACCCGTCCTCGCAGCATGGCGCCTATTCGACGCGCGACCGCAACGCGGGGCGGGTGCTGGCGCTCGTCTCCGCCGGCAGCTACGGCGGCTCCTACACCATGCGCAAGTTCTCCATGAACTGGCTGCCCGACCCGCTCGCGGGGGCTTTCATCGGCGCGGTCACGGCCATGGCGTGGTATGCTTTTGCCGCCCTCTTCAACGCCGGATACCGCCGCCAGGTACGCGAGCTCTTTCGCAGGCCCGCCTTCTGGCAGGCCATGGCGGCAATCTCCATCTCCGTGGGGCAGACCGCGCAATTCGTTGCGCTGAAATTCACCAGCGTCACCGCGGTCGCCATCATCGGCACGGTCGAGATGTTCATTTCCGCCTGGCTCGCCGCCTTCGTCTTCAAGACCGAAGCGCGCCCGGGGGCGGGGTTCGTCGTCGCCTCCCTCCTCGCGCTGGCGGGGGTCACGATCCTCGCGCTGTCCCGCGCTTAGGAGGCAGGGCGGCCGCTCCCGGGAAGACAATTCGTCGGATCGGGAAGGCTACGACCACCCTCAGATCACGGAGGGACGGCTCGCCCGGCCGACGCCGCGCAGGAAGACCCGCAGCCCCAGCTCGAACCGTTTTTCCCAGGCCTCCGAGCTGGGCCGGTGCGACGGGTCGGCGAGCGCGTCGATGATCGGGAGGTGAAGCATGTCCATCAGCAACGAGGCCGCCTCTTCCGAATCCTCGACGCGGATTTCGCCGCGGGTGCAGGCGCGCTCGATCTCGCATTGCAGCAGGCGCTGCTTGTGGCGCGGCCCCTCCTCCATGCAGCGGCGGGCCAGGCGGGGATGGCTCTGCGCCTCGGCCACGGCGAGCCGGAATAGCGCGATCGGCAGGTCCCAGGCCTCGGCCGGATGGTCGAAGCGGAAGAGCGCGCGCAGCCGGTCCTCGAACCGGGCATCCTCCGCCACCCCGGCGGCATCCATGTGAAGCTGGGCAAAGCGGCGTTCCACGTAGGCTTCGAACAGCGCGTCGCGGTCCTGGAACAGGCCGTAGAGCGTCTGCTTGGACATCCCGGCCCGCCGCGCGATGGCGCCCATGGTCATGCCGGCAAGACCCACCTCGCGGAAGTGACCGTCGAGCGCGTCGAGGATCCTCTCCCGCCGCTCCCCGGCCTCCATCACCGGCGGGCGGCCCTTGCGCGGACGGCAGCAGGCCGGGGGATCGCCCGCCGCGTCGTCCGGCGCGTCGGCCCCCGCCCCCGCGTCGGTCCCCGCGCCCGACTTGCCCGTCTTCTGTGCACCTCGCGCCATGTCCTCCTCCGTCCGCCGCGCCTGTCGGACGATTTGCCGGAATCGGCTTGCAGTCCGCCGCCTCGCCTATTTAAGAGACTGCGGAGTCTTGTATGTGATCCGCGGGCGCGCTCCAAGCGCTTTCCCCCGAAATCCGAGAAGGAGCCGGTCATGGCCCATGTCAGTTCGGCGTCCGCGCGGGCGCTCGTCACCGCGCTTGTCCTCACCCTTGGCGCCGGCGCGCTCTGGGCCCAGCAGGGCGGCGAACGCCCGCCCGCCGCCGTCACCGTGGAAACGCTGGAGCCGCAATCGCTGACGCTGACCGCCACCCTGCCCGGCCGGGTCCGCGCCTCGTCGGAGGCGGAAGTGCGCCCGCAGGTCAACGGCATCGTCACCGAGCGGCTGTTCCGCGAGGGCTCCATGGTGTCCGAGGGCGACGTTCTCTATCGCATCGACCCCACCCGCTACGAGGCAGCGGTGGCCCAGGCACAGGCGCAGCTCACCTCGGCCGAGGCGCAACTGCGCGCGGCCGAGCGCGACTTCGACCGGGTCTCCACCCTGAACGAGCGCGGGGTCAGCACGCAGCAGGCGATGGACACCGCCGCCTCCGCCCGCGACACGGCGAGCGCGCAGGTCGACGTGGCCGAGGCCGCGTTGCGCACCGCCCGGATCGAGCTGGAACATACCGATGTCCGCGCGCGCCTTTCGGGCCGCATCGGCCTGTCCGAGGTGTCGCCCGGTGCGCTGGTCACCGCCAGCCAGGCCGCGCCGCTGGCCACCATCCGCAAGCTCGACACGGTGCATGTCGACGTCACCCAGTCGGCGGCCGAGCTGCTGCAGTGGCGCCGCGGCGCGGGCCACGAGGGGGTGCAGAACGCCGAGGTCGCGCTGACCCTCGCCGACGGCTCCACCTACGACCAGACCGGCGCGATGACCGCGGCCGAGCCGCATGTGGACGAACAGACCGGCGTGGTCGTGCTGCGGATCGAGTTTCCCAACCCCGAGATGCTGCTGCTGCCCGGCATGTACGTGCAGGTGGAAATGCCCACCACGCGGGTTGAGAACGCCTTTCTCGTCCCGCAGGAGGCCGTGACCCGCGACCGCCGCGGCAATCCGCAGACCATGGTCGTCGGCGCGGAGAACAAGGTGGAGATGCGCCCGCTCACCGTGATGCAGGACCGCGGATCCGACTGGGTGGTGACCGAGGGGCTGACCTCCGGCGACCGGGTGATCGTGGCGGGCCTGCAAGGCGCCGCGCCCGCGGCCGTGGTCAGCCCGCAGGAACGCGAAGAGACCGCCTCGGCGGCGAACGTGACGGAGTAGGCCGAGAATGGCACGTTTCTTCATCGAACGGCCCATCTTTGCCTGGGTCGTCTCCATCATCATCATGGGCGTGGGGCTCCTGTCGATCCTGACGCTGCCGGTGGCGCAGTACCCACAGATCGCGCCGCCCTCCATCGCCATCCGCGCGGCCTATCCCGGCGCCTCGGCGCAGACCGTGGCCAACACGGTCACCCAGGTGATCGAGCAGCAGATGACCGGGCTCGACGGGATGCGCTACATGTCCTCGACCTCGTCCTCGGCGGGGACGGCGTCCATCACCCTGACCTTCGAGACCGGGACCGACCCGGACATCGCCCAGGTGCAGGTGCAGAACAAGCTGTCGCAGGCCACGCCGCTCTTGCCGGAAAGCGTGCAGCGGCAGGGGGTCACGGTGCAGAAATCCTCCGCCGGGTTCCTGATGGTGATCTCGCTCATCTCGCCCGACGGCTCGATGGACGAGACGGACCTCGCCGACTACCTGCAGACCAACCTCGTCGACGAGATGTCGCGGCTGGAAGGCGTGGGCTCGGTCCAGGTCTTCGGCTCGCAATATGCCATGCGCATCTGGCTCGACCCGTCCAAGCTCTCGGCCTACGAGCTGACGCCCTCGGACGTGGTGGCCGCCGTGTCGGAGGAGAATTCCCAGATCTCCGCCGGCGCCTTCGGCAACCGCCCCGCCCCCGACGGCCAGATGCTGAACGCCACGATCACCGCGCAATCGCTGCTGCAGACGCCCGAGGATTTCCGCCAGATCGTCCTGCGCGCCGAGGAAAACGGCGGGCTGGTCCTGCTGGGCGACGTGGCGCGGGTGGAGATCGGGTCCGAAGGCTACAACTTCTCGGCCAGCTACAACGGCCAGCCCGCCACCGGCATGGCGGTGAGCCTCGCGCCCGGGGCCAACGCGCTCGACACGTCCGAGCTGGTGCACGAGCGGATGGCGGAGTTTTCCGAGTTCTTCCCCGAGGGCATCGACTACGTCATCCCCTACGACACCACGCCCTTCGTCGAGATCTCCATCGAGTCGGTGATGCACACGCTGATCGAGGCGATCGTGCTGGTCTTCCTCGTGATGTACCTGTTCCTGCAGAACTTCCGCGCGACGCTGATCCCGACGCTGGCAGTGCCGGTGGTCATCCTCGGCACCTTCGGGGTGATGGCCGCCATGGGCTTTACCATCAACACGCTGACCATGCTCGCCATGGTACTGGCCATCGGCCTGCTGGTCGACGACGCCATCGTGGTGGTCGAGAACGTCGAGAGGGTGATGAAGGAAGAGGGCCTGTCGCCCTACGAGGCGACCAAGAAATCCATGAGCCAGATCACCGGCGCGCTGATCGGCATCGCCATGGTGCTGTCGGCGGTCTTCGTGCCCATGGCCTTCTTCGGCGGCTCCACCGGGGTGATCTACCAGCAATTCGCCATCACCATCGTCTCGGCCATGGCGCTGTCGGTGGTGGTCGCGCTGACCCTGACGCCCGCGCTCTGCGCCACGCTGCTCAAGCAGACCCACGGCAAGCGCGGCGGGCTCTTCGGGCTGTTCAACCGCGGCTTCGACGCCACTCTGCGTGGCTATGGCGGCGCGGTGGGCGGCATCGTCAAGCGGCCCGTCCGGATGACGCTGGTCTACCTCGTCCTCGTCGCGGCCATGGTGATGATGTTCATGCGCACCCCCACCGGGTTCCTGCCGGAAGAGGACCAGGGCATCATGTTCGTCATGGTCCAGGCCCCCACCGGCGCCACGCTGGAGCGGACCGAGGCGGTGATCGAACGCGTGCAGCAGCACTTCCTGCAGACCGAATCCGAGGCGGTCGAGGCGGTCTTCGGCGTGGCGGGCTTCGGCTTTGCCGGCCAGGGGCAGAACATGGCGCTGGCCTTTGTCCGGATGAAGGACTGGAGCGAGCGCGAGGACCCCTCCCTCTCGGTGCAGGCCGTGGCCGGCCGGGCCTATGGCGCGCTGTCGCAGATCCAGGACGCGATGGTCTTTCCCATCGTGCCCCCGGCGGTCACCGAGCTTGGCAATGCCTCGGGCTTCGACATGTTCCTGCAGGCCCGCGGCGGCCAGAGCCATGACGAGCTGATGGCGGCGCGCAACCAGCTGCTCGGGCTGGCGTCGCAAAGCGGCATGGTCACCGGCGTGCGGCCCAACGGGCTGGAGGATGCGGCGCAGTTCAAGCTCGACATCGACTGGCGCAAGGCCGGTGCCATGGGGGTTTCCGCCACCGATGTGGGCAACCTGCTGGGCATCGCCTGGGCCGGCACCTACGTGAACGACTTCATCGACCAGGGCCGGATCAAGCGGGTCTACGTGCAGGGCCAGGCCGACAGCCGGGCTACGCCATCGGACATCGCCAAGTGGCGGGTGCGCAATGCCTCCGGCGGGCTTGTCCCCTTCGCCAACTTCGCCGAGGGCTCGTGGGAAATGGGCGCGCAGGGCGTCTACCGCTACAACGGCGTGCCCGCGATGCAGATCCAGGGCAGCCCCGCCCCGGGCGTCACCACCGGCGAGGCCATGGCCGAGATGGAGCGGCTGGCCGCGCAGCTTCCCGAGGGGTTCGGCCTGTCGTGGACCGGGCTGTCGCTGGAGGAACGGCAATCGGGCAGCCAGGCGCCGATGCTCTACGCGCTGTCGCTCGCCGCGATCTTTTTGTCTCTGGCGGCGCTCTACGAAAGCTGGTCGATCCCCTTCGCGGTCATGCTGGCCATGCCCATCGGCGTGCTGGGCGCGCTGGTCGGCGCCTGGCTGGGCGGGTTCGAGAACGGGGTCTTCTTCCAGGTCGGGCTGCTCACGGTGATCGGCCTGACCGGCAAGAACGCGATCCTCATCGTGGAGTTTGCCCGCGACCGCATGGAGGGCGGCGAGAGCGTGATCACCGCCACGGTAGAGGCCGCCAAGCAGCGCTTCCGCCCGATCGTCATGACCTCGATGGCCTTCTCGCTGGGGGTGCTGCCGCTGGTCCTGTCGACCGGCGCAGGCTCCGGCGGGCGCAACGCCATCGGCGCGGGGGTCCTCGGCGGCACGCTCTCGGCCACGGTGCTGGGGGTGCTGCTGGTGCCGCTGTTCTTCGTGCTGGTGATGCGGCTCTTCACCCGCCGCCGGGCGAGCAAGGCCACCGCGGCGAGCTGAGGACTGCCGGCCGCGTGCCCCCGTCCGTGGAAGGCCGGGGGACACGCGCCTTCCCAAGCGACATGAATGTTACCGGTCGGTATCATTATTAAGCCAAGTGCTAGAATGATACAGATCGGTAACGTCTCAGCGGTATCACCCCCGCTTATAACCGTATCCGAGTCGTCAATTTCCAACTCTCCCCCCGAGCCGCTAGCCTGTGCGCCGAGGCTGAGAGACCAGATGAAAGATACCCAGATATCCCTGCCCGGCACACGTCACCCGGATCCGCCGGCCCCGTGGGCGCCCTTCGGCAAGCGCACGCGGCGGGTGCGCAACATCGCGGACCTGCGCGCCGGGGCGCTGCGCCGGCTGCCGCGGGCCATCGCCGATTTCATCGACGGCGGCGCCGAGGACGAGGTCACCCTCGACCGCAACCGCGCCGCCTGGGCCGGGCCGCGCTTCGCGCCCCGCATCCTGACCGACGTGACCGAGGTGGACCTGTCGACCCGCGTGCTGGGCACCGACTGGGCGCAGCCCTTCATGATCGGACCCACCGGCGCCGCGGGCTTCCTCTGGCCCGGCGGCGACGTGGCGCTGGCCCGGGCCGCCCATGACGCCGGCGTGCCCTTCGCGCTGTCGACCAGCGGCAACATCTCCATCGAGGACCTGCGCGCCTCGACCGAGGGGCCGCTCTGGTTCCAGTGCTACATCTTCAAGCAGCGCGCCTTCAGCGACCAGCTGATCGCCCGCGCCGCCGCGGCGGGCTACGAGACGCTGGTGATCACCGTCGACTTCCCGGTGGGCGGCAACCGCGAACGCGACGCCCGCAACGATTTCACCATGCCCTTCCGCTACACGCCGCGCATCTTCTGGGATTTCGCGACCCATCCGCAATGGTCGCTGTCCATCCTGCGGCACGGCACGCCGGAGCTGGCGAACCTGCGCGGCTTCACCGCCTCCAGCGACGCGTCCGAGGTCGCCTCGTCCGTCGGGCGCAACTACGATGCCGGCTTCGACTGGGACGACCTCGCGCGGATCCGCGAACGCTGGCCCGGCACGCTGGTGGTCAAGGGCGTGGTGCGCCCGGACGATGCCCGCCGGCTTGTGGCGCTCGGCGCCGATGCCATCGTGGTGTCGAACCATGGCGGCCGGCAGCTCGATGGCGGGGTGGCCACGCTCGACGCCCTGCCCGGCGTCGTCGCGGCGGTGGCGGGCGCGGTGCCGGTGCTGGTCGATGGCGGCATCCGGCGCGGCAGCGACATCGTCAAGGCGCTCGCGCTCGGGGCCAGCGGCACGCTTCTGGGCCGCACCACGCTCTACGGCCTCGCCCTTGCCGGACCCGAGGGCGTGTCCCGCGCGCTCGACATCCTGCGCACCGAGGTCCGGCGCACCATGCAATTCTGCGGCGTCACGCGGATTTCCGACATCGGGCCCGACTGCCTGGCGCCGGGAACCTATCCGACCGCCCATATCAAGGGAGACCCCGAATGACCGACCTTCCCGAAAACGGCCGCTGGCCCAGCCCGTTCAACGCCGAGTCCGCAAAGGCCATCGGCCCGGACCGCCAGATCCGTTTTGCCGATTGCACCCTGCGTGACGGCGAACAGCAGGCCGGCCTGGTGCTGAACCGCCAGGAAAAGATCGCCATCGCCAAGGAGCTCGACGCGCTCGGCGTCTACGAGATCGAGGCCGGCACCGTCGCCTCCAGCCAGGAGGACCGCGGCGCCATCGAAGAGCTGGCGGGCATGGGCCTTCGCCCGCATGTCAGCGTGCTGTGCCGCGGCATGGAAAAGGATATCGACGACGCCGCGGCGCTTGGCTGCTGGGGCGTGCGGCTGAGCTTTCCGGTCAGCCCGATCGAGCGCAAGTACAAGCTCAAGGGCATGGAGGACGAGGCCTATCTCGCCCGCGCCAAGGAGCTGACGCACTACGCCAAGGACAAGGGGCTCTACGTCGTCTTCAGCCCCTACGACACCACCCGGGCCGACCTGCCCTTCCTGCGCCGCTTCGTGGCGGAGATGGAGAAGGAGGGAACGATCGACCGGCTGCGCATTGTCGACACCACCGGCTGCGCCCTGCCCGCCGCGATCGGCACGGTGGTCGGCGAGATCCGCGAGAACGCGCCCACCATGGCGCTCGAGATCCATTGCCACAACGATTTCGGCCTCGCCTGCGCCAACACGCTGGCCGGGCTGGAGGCCGGGGCGGATTACGTCTCGGGCACGATCAACGGCATCGGGGAACGCTCGGGCAACGTGGCCAACGAAGAGGTCACGATGGCGCTGGAGGTGCTCTACGGCTACGACACCGGGCTCGACCTCAAGCGGTTCAAGTCGATCTCGGCCCGGGTCGAGGAGCTGACGCGCACCAAGCTCTCGGTCAACAAGCCGGTGGTCGGGCAGAACTCCTTCCGGCACGAGGCCGGGATGGTGGTCGCCGGCCTGCTCAAGAACCCCTACACCGCTGAGGCCTACGATCCCGCCCTTGTGGGCCAGGAACGCGCGATCGTCGTCGGCAAGAAAAGCGGCGTCGCCTCGGTCGCCTACAAGGTGGAGACGCTGGGTCTGGACGTCGACGAGGCGCAGTTCCCCGCGATCCTCGAGCGGGTCAAGGAAATCGCCGTCGAACGCCACGGCCCGGTCACGGACGACGAGTTCCGCGAGATCGCCCTGGCCGCAGGCTGAGGGCCGCCGGGGCCACGGATTATCGCGAAAGCCTGGGCGTGGCAAAGAGCCCCCGCCCGGGCCGCAGCACCATCAGGCGCCCTGCCCCATCACGGAAAATGCGGTCCGCCAGATCGCCCCGGCCGCGGGTCACGCTCGTCGGGGCGCTTGCCAGTCGCGACGGGCGACGCGGTCATCGCGAAAGACTCGGGCGGGGCGGAGAACGCCTGGCCCGGCCGCCGCACCACCACCGCCCTACCCCGTCACGGGCGACGCGGTCCGCCAGCTCGTTCCGACCCCGGGCCGAGCTCTTCGGGCCGCCTGAGCTCCAGCCGGTCGCGATGGGCGACGAGGTAGTCGCGAAAGGCCTGGGCCGGGGCGGAGAGCGCCTGCCCGGGCCGCCGCACCAGGTCGAGTCGGCGGAAGGCGCGCGGCAGCACCGGGCGGCCAACGAGGTCGCGCGACTGCACCAGCGGCAGCGACAGCCGCGGGATCACCGACAGGCCCAGCCCCTCGGCCACCATCGCCCCGACGGTGGTGATGTGGCCCACCTCGTATTCCGCGCTCATCGCGTGGCCCTCGCGGGCGAAGGCGTCCTCGATCCGGCGCCGCACCGGGGATTGCCGCGTCACCGCGATAAAGGGGTAATCCGCGATCTCGGTCCAGGTGACCGAGGGCGCCTCGCTCAGCGGGTGCCCCGCCGGGCAGAGCAGGATGAAATCGTCCTCGGCGATCTGGTCGGTGGCCAGGTCCTCCTCGCCGGGGGCGAGGCTGGTGATGCCCATGTCGCAGGTGCCGTCGCGCACCATGTCGGCCACCGCCGAGGCCATGCCGTCATAGATCAGCACCTTGAGCCCGGGATGCGCGGACTGGAACTCCGCCACCATGACCGGCAGGAAGCTGGAGGCGATGGAGGGCACCGAGGAAACGGTGACATGGCCGTGGTCCAGCGACGCCGAGGATTGCAAGTTCGCCACCGCGCGCTCCAGGTCCTCCGACAGCCGCTCGGCGGTCTTGAGAAAGTCGTGCCCGGCCCGCGTCATGGTCACCCCCCGCGGGCCGCGGTCGAACAGCGTCACGCCGACGATCTGCTCCAGCGCCTTGATGGCCTGGGTCAGCCCCGGCTGGGTCATGTCCAGCATCGCCGCGGCGCGGGTCACGGATCCGTAGCGCGCCACGGCGATGAACGCCTTGAGGTGACGTTCGGACAGAGACATGGCAGACATCCTCCTGTGTGGCGGGCTATGGTCCGCTTCAGGCGCCGGGACGGCGAACCGACCCGGCACAGACCCCGAGATTGCGGCAGAATCGAATGGACCATCTGAGGGAAATGGAAACCTTCGTCGCGGTGGCGGAAAGCGAAAGCTTCACCCGCGCGGCGCGGCAGCTCGAAACCTCGCGCTCCACGGTGACGCGGGTGGTGGCGGGGCTGGAGGAGCGGCTGGGCGTGCGCCTGCTGGTGCGGTCCACCCACGACGTCAGCCTGACCGCCGCCGGCGCGATCTTTGCCCGCGAGGCGGCCGAGATTCTGGCGCAGGTCCAGCGCCTGCACGACCGCATCACGCTGGAGCAATCGGGCATCGCCGGCGAGATCCGCTTCGGCGCGCCGCCCTCCTTCGCCGCGCTGCACATGCAGGAGGCGGTCCGCGCCTTCCGCGAGACCCACCCCGCGGTGACCTTCGAGATCATGACCGATGACGGGTCGCTGAACATCGTGCGCGAGGCGCTGGATTTCTCCATCCGCATCGCCCCGATCCTGCCCGACATGGCCCACGTGGCGCGGCTGTTGCTGCGGGTGCCGCAGGTCCTGGTGGCCAGCCCGCTCTACATCGAGCGCCACGGCGCGCCCGAAACGATCGCCGCGCTGGCCGAGCACAATTGCCTCGTCCACCGCATCAAGTCGCCAAACAGCGTCTGGACCTTCGACGAGGAACATTCCGTCGCGGTGCGCGGCTCGCTCTCGGCCAATCACGGCGAGGTGCTGCTGGGCGCGGCGATCGCGGGAGACGGCATCTCGATCCACCCGACCTACATGATCGCCGAGGCGCTGCGCGACGGCCGGCTGGTGCGCGTTCTCCCCGGCCACCGGGCCGAGGAGATGGCGATCTACGCCGTCTATGCCGAACGGCATTTCCGCCCCGAGCGCGAGCGCGCCTTCCTGGACTTTCTGAAGACCTGGCTGCGCGACCGGCCGGAATGGTACCTGGACTGACCCCCGCCCCGGCTCAGGCCGCGTCGGCAAGGACCTTGTCCGCCATGACCTGGCAGCGCTTGATCAGCCGCGGCGTGTCCGGGCCGTAATCGGCGACCGCGTTGTGGATCGTGCCGAAATTGTCCCACATCAGCACGTCGTTCTCGGTCCAGGGATGCTTGTGCCGGTACTTGTCCTGCAGCTGGTGGCGGAACAGGAACTGCAGGATCTCGTCGCTTTCCGCCTTGTCCATGCCGTCGATCTGCACGGTATAGCCGGGATTGGCATAGAGAATCTTGTCGCCGGTGATCGGGTGGGTCAGGAAGATCGGCTGCGACACCGGGGGCTTCTTGGCCTTCTGCTCGGGGGTGAGCGGCGGCCGGGTGGAGCCCTTCTCGGTGCGCATCATCTCCCAGAACTTGTTGAAATCGTGGGTCGCGGTCCGGCCCTCGAGCTTCTGCTTCAGCTCGTCCGGCAGGTCGAGATAGGCCGCGCGCATGTTGGAGAACTCGGTGCAGCCCAGCGGCGTGCCATCCTTGCGCGGGATCTCGATGCCGTAAAGCACGTTCGCGAACGCCATTTCCTTGGAATAGGACATGTCCGTGTGCCAGTCCTGCCCGGCATCGGCCAGGCCGATCGGCTTGCCGTCGACAACCTTGTTGGACAGGATCATGACCTCCGGGTGGTCCGGCTCCTGGTAGGATTGCGCCACGTTGATCTCCAGCGTGCCGAAATTGGCCGAGAACCGCTTGAGGTCGGCGGCGTCGATATGCTGGTCGGGAAAGCAGATCACCCCGTGCTTGCCCAGGGCCATGCGAACGCGGTCCACCTCGTCGCCGCTCAGGGGTTTCGACAGGTCGAGGCCCGTGATGCGCGCACCGAGCGCGCCCTCGTTCGGTGTGATCTCCATTGTGTCCTCCTCATCTGACGATCGAAATGCCGGACGCCTGTCCGTCGCGTTGAGCCAGAGGATAAGGGCGGGAGGGGCCCCGATGACAGGGTGCAGTTGCAAACAACGCTGTTTCGAAAAATGCAACACGACCCATCCGGTTTTGCACTTGCCGCCGGGACGGGGCGGGATCCGCTTGCCTCCGGGCGCGGAAGCTGTCTCATCGGGGGCGGGAGGAACGCGATGCACGACCGCCAGATCATGGGCTTGACCGCCACCTTCGTCGCCGTGGCGGAGATGGGCAGCTTCAAGCGGGCCGCCGAGGCGATCGGCCGCTCGCCCTCGGCCGTGACCGCGCAGATCAACCAGCTGGAGGAGATCCTGCAGGTCCGGCTGATCGTCCGAACCACCCGCCGGATCCGGCTGACCGCCGCGGGCGAGCAGTTCCTGGAGCGCGGCCGCCGCCTGCTGAACGAGACCGAACGCCTGATTCGCGACTTCCGCGGCCACGCGGCGGAGTTTTCCGGCAAGGTGGTCGTCTCGGTCTCGCCTACCGTGGCCGTCAGCCTGATCCCCAAGGTGCTGGGCACGCTGGGCCAGGAACATCCGGAGGTGAAGATCGCCCTGATGGAGGGGCTGCGCGACGACGTGTTCTCGGCGGTGGAGACGGGCAAGGTCGATTTCGGCATCGGCCCCTATCTCGACGTGCCCCAGGCGCTGAGCTTCGAGCCCATGTTCAACCAGCTCTTCCGCCTGATCCTGCCCGAAAAGCACCCGGTGGCGCGCCGGGGCTATGCGGAGCCCGCGGACCTGAAGGAGCTCGACCTGCTCTGCCCCTCCCCCGGCGCCACCGCCCGCAACGTGATCGAGGAGCTTGCCGCCGAGGCGGGCTTCGAGGTGGTGCCACGCTACGAGACGCTGCAATACCCGACCCTCTACGCGCTGGTCGCGGGCGGGCTGGGCGCGACGGTCATGCCGGTCGTCGATCCCAACTTCCTGCTCGCCTCGCGGCTGGTCGCGGTGCCCTTCCACGGTCGCAAGGCCTATCGCAAGATCGGCGTCATCCAGCGCCGCGGAGAGCCGCTTTCCCCCGCCTCGCGCCTGCTGATCCGCACCGTCCGGGAAATCGCACTGCGCTACCGCGAGCAGTTCCACCTCGAAGTCTGAGGGGCCCCCGGATTGTGCAGCTTTTCTGAATCATTATTGAGTTTTTTCGATTTGCCTAAATGGACATGCGCGACTTACCTTATTCGCCAAGGTGGAGGAGGAGCATCCGGAACCGGGTCCTGCGGGGGTTGTACCGCCGGTGTCCCGGACATTCGCATCGCCTGAACACTGCCTGTGCAAGGCCGTCCGCATGGTTTCGCCATCGGGCGGCGCAGGCTTGCACCCCGCAGCGCGGCCTCACCGCCGCATGCTCAACAAGGAGGAGGACAACATGACCTACAACAGACGCACCGTCCTGAAGGGCGGCCTCGCGGCATCGGCCACGCTGGCGGCCCCGACCATCCTGCGCGCCGCATCCGCGGTCGAGCTGACGATCCTGTCCGGCAGCCCGGACAAGCACGTGATCTCGCGCGGCGGCGTGGCCCCGTTCATGGACAAGCTCAAGGAGATGGTCGGCGACGCGGTCAGCTACAACTACTATCCGGGCGGCCAGCTCGCCCCGCTCAAGCAGCTGCTCAGCGCGGTGCAGAGCGGCGTCGGCGACGCGGCCCCGATCCCGGTCGGCTATTCCTCCGACAAGATGCCGCTTAACGGCATCACCATGCTGCCGGGCCTCGGCGAATCCGCGCACCAGATCATCGCGGCCTATGCCAAGGTGATGCAGGACCCGGTCTTCATGAACGAATACAAGGAAGCGGGGATGGTTCCGATCTGGAACATGGCCTTCCCGCCCTACCAGTACGTCGCTACCGACGAGGCGGTGAAGACGCTCGAAGGCTTCGAGGGCAAGGTCGTCCGCTCGGCCGGCGGCTCCACCAACCTGGCGATCCAGCTGCTCGGCGCCTCGCCGACCGAGGTGGCCGCGGGTGACATCTACGTCGCGATGGAGCGCGGCACGGTGAACGCCACCATCTCCTCCTACCTGTCGATCGACGGCTACGGCGTGGCCGAGCTCTGCAAGGCGGCCAGCCGCAACGGCTCCTTCGGCAACTTCTCCAACATCTTCTGCGTCAGCGAGCGCAAGTGGGACACGATCCCCGGCGACATCCAGGACGCGATGATGGAAGCCGGCAAGTGGACCGAGGCCCATGTCGCCGACGTCATGGACGGCGAAGGCGCGGAACTGGCCAAGAAATACGAAGAGATGGGGATCGAGATCTACGACTTCCCGCCGGAGGAGCTGAAGAAGATCAACGAGACGCTCGTCGGCGTGCAGACCGACTGGGTGGATCGTCTGAAATCCCGCGGCGTGAAGGCGCAGGAAGCGCTGGATCTCTACACCTCCACGCTGGCGGACACCCCGGCGTGACCCCGGCCCGACGCAATCCCCTCGACGGCGCGCTCTGCGCCGTCGAGAACGTGATGGCCGCCTTCGGGGGGGTGGTGATTGCCGTGACGATGGTCCTGGTCAGCACCGACGCGGTGCTCCGCCACGTCTTCTCGGCGCCGATCCCCTGGCAGTTCACGCTGACGGAAAGCTACCTGATGGTCGCGGGCATCGCGCTCGGCCTGTCCTGGGGCTACCGCACCGGCGGCCGGATCCGCATCAACCTGCTGCTCGCCAGCATGCCCGAACGCCTGCGCCGGCCGATGCTGCGGCTCGGCAACCTGCTGGTGGCCCCCTATATCGCCGTGCTGGCGTGGAAGGCCGGGGAACGGACCTGGGACGCCTTCGCCAACAACGACATGATGATGGGGATCATCGACTGGCCCGTCGGCTGGAGCTGGGTCTGGGTGCCGGCCGCGCTGGTCGTGCTGATGCTGCGCCTGATCCTCGATGCCTTCGGCGACGTCGACGGTGCCGATTCCGCCGCCCACTGAGAAGCGAGCGACAATGACAATCTTTCTTGGAACACTCCTCCTGATCGCGCTTCTGCTGGTCGGGATCCCGGTGGGCTATGCCCTCGGCATCGCGGGCACGCTCGCGCTGCTGTGGATCGCGCCCTCGGAAACGGTGCTGGGGCTGATGACCGAGGTCGTCCACCACACCTTTGCCAATTTCGTCATCCTGACGATCCCGGCCTTCGTGCTGATGTCCGAGTTCCTGTCGGCCGGCGGCATCGCCGACGACATGATGCTGGCCTGCAACCGGCTGCTGCGGCGTCTGCGCGGCGGGCTGGCCATGGCCTGCGTGCTGGCGGGGGCGGTGCTTGCCTCCTCCTCGGGCAGCTCCACCGCGTCGGTCGCCACGATCTCGCGCGCGGCCTTCCCGACGATGAAGCGGCTGGGCTACAACCCTGGCCTCGCGGTGGGCACCATCGCCATCTCGGGCACGCTCGCCATCATGATCCCGCCCTCCATCGCGCTGGTGGTCTACGGCATCCTGACCGAGGAAAGCATCGGCAAGCTGTTCATCGCCGGCATCGGGCCGGGCCTGATGACCGCGATCGGCTACGTGCTGACCATCCTTTTCGTGGTCAAGCGGCGCCCGGATTACGCGCCGGACATGCAGGACATGCTGGTCGACGAGGCGGGCAACGCGATCGAGCAGAAGGGCCGCGTCTGGCCCATCGGCATCCTGGTCTTCATCGTGCTGGGCGCGCTCTATTCCGGGCTTGCCACGCCCACCGAGGTCGGCGCCATCGGCGCGGTCGGCGCCTTCGTGCTGGCGGTGCTGCTGGGGCGGCTCAAGCCCGCGGACATGGTGCGCGCGCTCGGCAACACGATGCGCACCACGACGATGATCGTCACCATCATCTTCGGCGCGCTGATGTTCGGCTACTTCATGGCCTTCACGCAGACGACGAACCACCTGCTGCGGTTCATCGCCGAGGCCGAGTTGTCGCCCTACACAGTGCTCTTCGCCATCCTGCTGGTCTACCTGCTGCTGGGCATGCTGATGGACCAGTTCGCCATCCTCGTGCTGACGGTGCCGATCAGCTATTCGATCATCACCGGGCTGGGCTTCGACCCGATCTGGTTCGGCGTGCTGATCGTCAAGACCGCCGAGATCGGGCTGGTCACGCCACCTGTCGGGCTCAACGTCTTCATCGCCTCCGCGGCGACCGGGCAGCCCACCAAGGTGGGGTTCTGGGGGGTCGCGCCCTTCGTGGTGACCGAGCTGATCCTGCTGGGTCTCTTCGTCGCCTTCCCGCAAATCTCCCTCTTCCTCGTGAACTGAGCAGGACCAGAAAATGCATTACGGCTCCGCCCGTCCCGAGATCCTGACCTACGATCCGTTCAAGGCGATCATCGCGCCGCGGCCGATCGGCTGGATCGGCACGCTCAACGCGGACGGCATTCCCAACCTCGCGCCCTATTCGTTCTTCATGCCGATGGGGTCGAATCCGCACATGATCGCCTTCAGCAGCGAGGGGATGAAGCATTCCTCGATCAATGCGCAGGCGCGGGGGGAATTCACCTTTTCGCTGGCCACCGATGCGCTCAAGGACGCGATGAACGTCTCGTCCGGGGCGCATCCCGACGGCGCCAACGAATTCGCGCTGGCGGGGCTGACGCTGGGCCAGCCGGTGGAGATCGCGACCCCCTTCGTGGCCGAAAGCCCGGCGGCGCTGGAATGCGTGACGCTCTCGGTCGAGCCGCTGGTCGACCGGCACGGGACCAAGATCGACCGCTACCTCGTGGTCGGCGAGGTGGTGCAGACCCATATCCGCGACGAGTACATCGTCGACGGCCGCTTCGACACCGCGGGGGCCGCGCCGATCTCGCGGCTGGGCTATCGCGACTATGCCACCACCGACCGCCTGTGGGAGCTGATGCGCCCCGATGACTGACCCCTCGTCCCGCGAGGTGTCAGAGGCGCTGGCCGCGCGGGTCGGCGCCGCCCATGTGCTCACCGATCCGCGAGACACCGCCCCCTATTTCACCGACTGGACCGGCCGGGCCGAGGGCCGCGCGCTCTGCGTCTGCCGTCCGGGCTCGGTCGCCGAGGTTTCCGAGGTGCTGCGCTATTGCAGCGGCCACGGGATCCCGGTCTTTCCCCAGGGCGGCAATACCAGCTCCGTCGCGGGCGGTATTCCCGGGCCAGAGGGCAAGGGCGTCCTGCTCAGCCTGTCGCGGCTCGCCCGGGTGGACAGCGTCGATACCGACACCAACTGCCTGATCGCGGGCGCCGGCTGCACGCTGGAGCAGGTCCGCGCCGCGGCCGAGGCGGCGGGGCGGCTGTTTCCCCTCACCCTCGCCTCGCAGGGCAGCTGCCAGATCGGCGGCAACGTCTCCACCAACGAAGGCGGGACGGCGGTGCTGCGCTACGGCAATACCCGCGACCTGGTGCTGGGGCTGGAGATGGTGCTGGCCGACGGGAGGGTCTGGAACGGGCTGCGCAGCCTGCGCAAGGACAACAGCGGCTACGACATGAAATCGCTCTTCGTCGGCGCCGAGGGCACGCTGGGCATCGTCACCCGCGTCGCGCTCAAGCTGTTCCCGCCGACGCCGGCGCGCGCCATGGCCTTCGCCGCCCTCCCCTCCCCCGCCGCGGCGGTCACGCTGCTGGGGCGGCTGCGGTCCGAGTTCGGACAGGACGTGGACGCGGCCGAGCTGTTCTCCGGCCCGCAGCTCGACATCATCGCGCGGCACGTGCCGGGGGTCGCCCTGCCCTTCGCCCCCCTGCCCGACTGGGCGGTGATGATCGACATCCAATGCGCGCGCGACGATCCCACCGAACGGCTGCACGCCCTGCTGGCCGAGCTGCTGGATAGCGGCCTGCTGCTCGACGCGGTGCCCGCGCTCGGCGGCGCCCAGGCCGAGGCGTTCTGGAAGATCCGTCATGGCGTGTCCGAGGCCAACCGCCGCCACGGGCTGAACTTCACCCATGACATCGCGGTCCCGATCTCGGCCGTGCCGGAGGTGATCGCGCGCTGCGAGGACGCGCTCGCCCGCCACTGGCCCGAGGCGACGCCCCATACGGTGGCCCATCTGGGTGACGGCAACGTGCATTTCACCGCCATCTTCCCGCCCGAACGGCTGGAGGAGCCCGGCAATCCCGCGCGGCTGGGCGGAGAGGTGGCGCAGGTCGTGCATGACATCGCCGTGGCGCTCGGCGGCTCCTTCGCCGCGGAACACGGGATCGGCCAGCGTTACCGGGCCTCGCTGCGGCGCTACAAGTCCGAGATCGAGCTGGAGATGTTCCGCAGCCTAAAGGCCGCCTTCGACCCGCAGGACATCCTCAACCCCGGCAAGCTGCTCTGAGGCCCCTGCCCTTCCGTGGGCCGCTTCGGGGATACAGATCGGTATCTTTCGCGCCGATTCCGCGGCCATGATACAGAATGGTATCATTTCGCCCCGACTCCCTGTACAAGATACCGAGCTGTAACTGGGTGCTGCTCATGAAACTGAACCTCGCGGAGCAACGCCTGGCCCGGCAATTCGGCGAAAGCCTCCGGAAGCGCCGCAAGTCGCTGGGCTACACGCAGGACGACCTGGCCGCCATGATCGGCGCCAACCGGCGCTTCATCGGCGAGCTGGAACGCGGCAAGGGCACCAGCTATCTCGGCCCCGCCCTCGCCGCGGCGGAGGCCCTGGGCATGGACCTCGCCGCCTTGTTCGAGGATCGGCGCGGGCCGGCCGCGTCCCCCCTGCCCCCGGCCTGACGCGCCATGGATATCTTCTTCGAGAAATACCTGGTCGGCAGGATCGACCCCACAGCCGAGCCCGCGCCGGTCTTTCACTACGCCCCCGAATGGCGCGCCCTGCCCGGCGCCTTCCCGGTTTCCACCACCCTGCCCCTGTCCGCCCCCGCCCATGGCTGGGACGCGGTGGCGCCCTGGCTGCTCAATCTTTTGCCCGAGGATGCCGACGCCCTGCGGCTGATGGCGCGGGTGCTGGACGTGGCGCCGGGCGACGTGCTGGCGTTGCTCGACCGGGTGGGGCGCGACACGTCGGGCGCGCTGTCCTTCGCGCAGCGGGGCACCACCGCCGACACGGTCCTGCCCATCGACAGCGAGGCCGACCTGGAGCGGGTGCTGAACGAGCTGCCCGCCAAGCCCTTCCTCGCCGGCGAAGAGGGCGTCTCCATGTCGCTGGCCGGGGTGCAGTCGAAACTGGCGGTGCGCCTGGACGAGAGGGGCGGCATCGGCATCCCCGTCGACGGCGCGCCCTCCAGCCACATCCTGAAGCCCGACAGCCCCGGCCGCCTGTGGGGCAGCGTCCAGAACGAGGCCTTCTGCCTGGCCCTCGCCCGGCGCCTCGGCCTTCCTGCCGCGCGCGCCACGACCGGCCGCGCCGGGGCCCGCAACTACCTGCTGGTCGAGCGTTATGACCGCCTGCCCCAGGGCCCCCTGTTGCGCCGTCTGCACCAGGAGGATTTCTGCCAGGCGCTCGGCCTGCCGCCGGGGGCCAAGTACCAGCATTCGCAATATCGCGGGGAAAAGGCCAGCTTCGCGCGGATGCTCGACCGCCTGCGCCAGGTCGGGGGCGGAGCGGAGGTCATGCGGCTCTGGGACATGCTGGCCTTCAACGTGCTCTGCTGCAACACCGACGCCCATCTCAAGAACCACTCGCTGATGCTGTCGGCCGAGGGTGTGCGGCTGGCGCCCCTCTACGACGTGATGTGTGGCGCGGTCTGGCCGGGGATCACCCGAAACCTCGCGCTCGACGTCGGCGGGAAGCGGGTCGGCGACTACATCGAGGGCCGGCACTGGCTGCGCGAGGCCGAAGCCTGCGGCCTTGCCCCCCGTCGGGCCAGGGCGCGGGTGGCGGAGCTGGCGGGAGCGATGCAGGCAGCTTTGGAGCCCTGCGCCGAGGTGGTCGCGGCGATGCCCGCGGGGCCGCATCCGATCCTCGACGAGGTCTGCACGGCGATCGACGCGAGGTGCGGGACCGTGCTGCGGACGCTCGACGGCTGACTGGCGGCGCCTACAGAGAAGAGAAGGTTCGGCGTTGACAGCTGTCAACTTCCGCCAACTTGCGGAGCGCACGCGATGCGCACCCCCTGCCCTTTGGCGCAGTCGCCGTCGAACCCGGCCGAGATGCTCCGGCTCACAGCGGCTCCAAGGCGGTTCTTGGTAAAGTGATCGGGCGTCGGAGATGAACTGGTCCGTGTACCGGAGAAGGTGGAAACGCGAATTGCCAATTGGCAATTTCAGGCTTTTCCCTTGCTTGACAGCGACTTATAGGATCAGATCGGGTTCGCTTCGGCATAGGTCCGGAAAAACGCTAAAAAGGCCCGATCCGGGTCCCTTACCGGCTCCTTGCCCTGCATCCAGTTCCGCCATTCGGATTCGACGAAATAGATATCATAGCCGGGATAGCGCAGGCGCGCCGTCTCGTAGGTTTCGGTCTTGAGTGCGTCGCTCTGCCGGTCCAGCCACGCCGGACGCGGCCTTGGCCCCACGGCGGGCGCGTCCGGCACCGGCTCCTCCGCCCTGCCTTCGGCCTTGGCCCGGCGGCCCGGCGATGCGAATTGCAATGCGCGTTCGACCTTGCCCCTCGCCTCACCGTCCTTGCGCCACCACCGCAATTCGACATGTGTGACACTGCGGCCCGTCTTGATCGGCTGAATTTCGACCATGTAGTCGGACAACGCGCTGACCTCGGCCACTGCCGGATCGATCGCCCGAAGACGGAGGTTCGACCAGGACGTAAGCTTGCCCTTGGGCACGCCGAGGACACCCCGCAGCGCATCGAGGCTGAACTTCTCCGAGGACCGCCACCGGAGATTGCCGCGCTTCTGCACCATCTCGTACAGCGTCAGCGCATACTTGGAGCTGAGGGCGAACATGATCTCGCGCTGCAGGCGTGCGAACACCGTCGAATTCGAGATGATCTTGCGCAGCCGCGGCGGGATTTCATATTCAAGCAGACCGTCTGTCCGGGCCATCTCCATGTTGCCGCCCAACAGCTGCACCCGCTCCACCGCGGGCTTGCCATCCCAGACCGCTTCCACCTTGACGATGGCCGACATCAACCGCTCGATCGACTCGCCGATCCGATCGTTGGAATTGTGTGACCCCCGTAGTTCGGACTTGGCGATGACATGGACGACCGGCTTGTCGATCGCCTCCCACGCCTTCTCCAGAAGCTGGTTATAGATGCGCCTGTCGGTGAGGGTCAGCGGCGTCACCTCGATCAGATCCACCAGCTCCCCGGGTTTGACCAGGGACTCGCGGCTTGGCCGAGCGTCGACCGTCCGGTATTGTGTAGTGGGTTTCGCCATGCCTGCCCGAGTCAGCTACTCGTTTTTCTTACATTTGTAACGCCAGCCACGTAAGCTGACAAGCCCGGGGCTGAAGGCATGTCACCCGAAACGTAAGTCAAAAGCGGGTGTCCTTCCGAGAAGCGAATCGCAGGACTCTGCTTTTTAAGGGAAATCCGAATCGGTTCCGCTGGCCGCCGGGCGCCACCCGAAATGTAATTTGAAGGGCACCCGGGACGTATGGACAACCCGCCCGTTCCGTAAGGCCATCCATCCCGAACCGTAAGCCACGTCATCCCATTAAGTATCGCTCACAGACCCCACCGCCTTGCAAACAACGCCATCAGTCACCCTGAACAAATGAATCCTAGAATCCAGAAGAGCGGTTTTTCATTTTTTGCTTTTTGTTGTTTTCCGCAGCGTCCCGGTCAGCGCACCTGGCGAAACGCATGTTAAACTACAAATCGGGCGAACCTCCGCGCCCTTCTCCAACCAACTTCCGCACATCAATCCGTAGAGCCCAGACTAATCGTTCCTCTGACCCAAGCCTTCAACGTTCGGTTTTCGGGCAATCAGCGCCAAATATTCGCACTTGAGAGTTTCATGCCCCGCAGGCATTCTCCCCAAAAACAGATGAGGCAGACATGGCGGATGCGATCGGTGAGTATCCCATCACCCTCGACGAAATCGACAGCTTGGCCCGGCGCGCTGACACGGTCATCAACAGGCTGAGAGAACGGGTCTTTTCCCCCGGCACGCAGAAGGCGCTGGACCTCACGTTTAACGTCCGAACCGCGGGCGAGATGGTCGGCCGGACGGAAAAGGCGATCCGTGACGCCGAAACCGACGGGCGTTTGCCCGAGCCGCGGAAGGATCCGGCCACCGGCCGGCGCACGGGCTATTCGCTGGCGGAGGTCAATCGCATGCGCGAGGTGTTTGGCACGCTGCCACACCGCGCAACAGGCGATCCGGCAACGGTGCTCGCGGTTCAGAACTTTAAGGGAGGCGTCGGGAAATCCACTGTCGTCGTCCACCTCGCACAGTACCTCGCGCTGCGCGGTTACCGGGTCTGCGTGATCGATTGCGACAGCCAGGGGTCGACCACCTCAATCTTCGGGCTCAACCCCGATGTGGATGTCGACGAGGATGAGGATACGCTCTATCCCTATTTCCGCCACGGTGGACCCTCGACGCTCCACTATGCCCTGCGTGCCACCTACTGGCCGGGGATCGCGATGATCCCGGCGAACCTCGGGCTCTATGATGCGGAGTACGAATTCGCCGCCCGGATGCTGCGGGAGCAGAGCTTTGTCCTCGATCGGCTGCGTACGGGTATCGGGACGATTTCGGACCAGTTCGACGTCATACTGCTCGACCCGCCGCCGGCGCTAGGGATGCTTTCGCTTTCGGTCCTACGAGCGGCCAATGCGCTGATCATTCCCGCGCCGCCCAACAACATCGATTTCGGTTCTACCGCGCATTTCCTCAAGATGATGGGCGCGACCCTGAACGAGCTGGCAGAGCATGGGGGAGAGCGCGGCTACAACTTCGTGAAGATCCTCGCGACCAAGATGAACGACCAGAAGAGCGCGCACCAGGCGATCCGGCGCGTGATGGAGGCCGTGTTTCCGAACGACCTCCTGCAAGCGACTCTGAAGGACAGCGCGGAGATCGACAATGCGACGGCGAACCTGATGAGCGTCTATGAGATCACCGGGGCGGCGACGCGAACCGAGACACACAAGCGCTGCCGGGTCTACCTCGATGCCGTCGGACGCGAGGTGGAGACATTGATCCGGAAAACTTGGCCCAGCCACCACGCGGCACTGAGGAAGGAGGGCATCCTGTGAGCAAACGACACGATGCGGTTTTCGACGATGTTCTGAAGGACCTTGATGACGAGCGTCCGGCGCGCGACAGGTCAGGCGCCCGGTTCCTGAAACGCTCGACCACGATCGCCGACCAGGCGGCGGGCAACCGGCAGGAAAAGGTCCTGCGACTGGTTGACCCGGATACCTGCGTCATGTGGGAACGACATAACCGGGCTTACGATCTGCTGACCGAAGCCAATTGCCGCGACCTCATCGACGGCATCCTGAGCCAGGGCCAGCAGGAATTCCCGGCCATCGTGCGGCGGGTCAGCCCGGAGCAGGAAGGGCAGGGGGTCGAGTACGAGGTGATCTGCGGCGCGCGCCGGCATTTCGCGATTTCCTGGCTGCGAGCCAACAACTATCCGAAGTTTCAGTACCTGATCGAAGAGCGCGAGCTAACCGACGAAGAGGCCTTTCGCCTCGCCGATATCGAGAACCGCGATCGCGAGGACATCTCGGATCTGGAACGTGCGCGTGACTACGCCGCGGCGGTCGAGGCTTACTATGGCGGGCGGCAGAACGTGATGGCGGAGCGGTTGCAGGTGTCACCGACCTGGCTGTCGCGCTACCTGCAGATGGCGCGGCTGGATCCGCGGATCGTCGCGGCTTTCCCTTCGCTGCGGGATGTTAGGGAGCTGCACGCGCGGCAATTGAAACCGCTCATGGCCGACAGCGCGGGTGCCGAAGCGATCCTGGCGGAAGCAGATCGGATCGCGATGGAACAGAAAGCGGGGCAGGGGGTGCCGGTCGCAAAGGTCATGTCCCGGCTCAAACAGGCAGCGAAGCCCGCGCCGGAACGTTCGGCGGTCGACAAGGTCTATCGCCAGAAGCCGGGTGAGACCGGCGTGCAAGTGCGCCGCCGCGGCAAACGAGTCCGGCTGGAATTTGCCCGCGACCTGGAGGCTGTGGCCCTGCGCGCCGCACTTGAGCAGTTCATAAAGGACCGGGACGGGTGAATTGCCAGTTGGCAATTTCCCTGAAATAGAAGTTAAAACAATGGGTTAGAAATATTCACCCCGTGGGATCTTCACCCCTTGGGAGAGGTCTCGGCAAAGGCCGGGCGGTGGGACAGCTCGGCGCCATAGGCGGAGAGCCCGGGCCAGGAGGCGTGCACGTCGAGCGCGGGGTGGCGCAGGGCGATCCAGTCGATGCCGGTGACCAGCGCGATATCGGCGTAATCCGGATCCGGCCGCACCACCGCCCGCTGCTCGGCCGCGTCGAAGATCCGGCGGATCCCGGCGTAGTTCTTTTCGATGACGTCGGCCGTGTCCTCGGCCCCCGGCCGCGCCTCTTCCAGCCGGGCCGTCATGCCCCGGTCGAGCGCCCCGTTGGCGAGCCCCAGCAGCGCGTTGCGCTCCGTGTCGCCCAGGAACCGCGGCCCCAGCCAGGTATCGTCCCCGGCCCCGCGCGCGAGCCAGGCTGCGATGAGATCGGACTCCACCAGGACCCGACCGTCCTCCAGTTCCAGCGCCGGCACCTTGCCGATCGGGTTGAGCGCCCAGATCCCGGTCTCCGGGTCGCGCGGGTTTATGGCCATGTCTTCGATCCCGTCGGCCACGCCCAGCTCCCGCGCGAGGATGCGGACCTTGCGGGCATAGGGCGAATTGGCGGTCATGTAGAGTTTCATCGGCGTCTCCTTTTACGGATTCCATAGAGCCGAACGCCGGCCCGGGTTCAATGCCACCGCTCGGATCCGGTCGGTTCACGGTCCCGACGAAGCTCGACCAACTCGGCGATGGCGGTGAGGGAGTCGGGGCCGAGGGCATCGTCGGCGCTCTTGTGGAAGCCCGGCACTGTTCAGGTCGTCGCCGGAACCGGCTCGCTCCGGGCGGCGCCCCCAAGCGCGGGCATAGGCCGACAGGGGACCTGGTGCGCGGCCAAACGTTGCCGAAAGCTGTCGTGAAATTGAGATTTTTTCGGGACTTCGGAAAAGCCCGCAGGTCGACTGGCAGGCGCCCGCCACGCTCGCGCCGCAAGTCGATGACCGTCTGCCGCGCCCGGATCCGATCGTCGCGAAGCCGCCGGTCAGGAATCGAGCCTGGTGAGCGCGTCTTCCTTGTGCGCCGCGACGTGGCCGGTCTTGTCGCTCTCGATCTCGTATTGGGGCTCTTCCTTCGATGCGCGGCGCCGGTGGCCCTTGTAGTCGAAATCCGCCTCGTGGACCTTCACGATGCGGCCCCTGACCCGGCCCGCCTCGGAATTCCAGCTTACGTGATCGCCTTTCGCAAACTTCGCCATGCTTCACCTCCGTCAGGTCAACATCCCGCGGTCCCGGGTCGTTCCCGGCCGCGAGTGCCCGCAGCCGGGGCAGGGGCGACCGGGCGGCGCGGACCTTGAAAAACCGCGGATCCGGGCCCATTGTCACGGCAGGCGAGGACGACCTCGCCCGGCCAGATGGTCAGCACGCGGGACGGCCCGATGGACAATCGGAGCCCTTTCCATGCGCAGCACCGCGGACCGCATTCGCCAAGCCCTCAGTTTCGAGCTGATCGGCGTTCTCATCGTCACGCCGCTCTTCGCCTGGGTCTTCGACCACCCGATGGGCGAGATGGGGGCGCTGGCCGTGCTCGGCGCGACGGTCGCGACGCTGTGGAATTACCTCTTCAACCTGGGGTTCGATCATGTCCTGGCCCGGCTCAGGGGCGATACCCGCAAGACGATGCCGCTCCGGTTCCTGCATGCCGTGCTGTTCGAGGCGACGCTGCTGGTGCTGCTGCTGCCACTCTTTGCCTGGTGGCTCGGCGTCTCGCTGGCGGCCGCGCTGGTGATGGAGGTCTCCTTCGCGGCGTTCTACATGGGATATGCCTTCGTCTTCACCTGGGGATACGATACCCTCTTCCCACTGCCACGGACCGCACGGGTGTGACGATGGATGACGAAACCGGCTCCGGCGAGTCCCCCTGCTTCGCACATCTGCTGGTGGACGGGCAGCCGGTCGACCCCGGAACGGCGCGGGACGTGGCGCGGTTCCGGCGGGCCCAACGCGCGCGGCTCGTTGCCGCCCGGGCGCTGCCCTCGGAAGAGCGGGAGAGGGCGACGGCCCGGCTGATCGAAGGTCTCGACAGGATCGTCACCGTCGCGCCAGGCATGACCATCGCCGTCTACTGGCCGATCCGGGGCGAGCCCGATCTGCGGCCCTGGATGCGCCACGCGCATGACGCAGGGGCCCGGATCCTGCTGCCGGTGGTGACCGAGGATCACGCGCCGCTCGAATTCCGCGACTGGTCGCCGGAGTGCCGGATGACCCGGGGCTTCTGGAACATCCTCGTGCCAGCGGAGGGCAGGGCGCAGACCCCCGAGCTGGTCATCGCGCCGCTGGTCGGCGTGGACGAGGAGCTTTACCGCCTCGGGAATGGCGGGGGGTATTACGACCGGACGCTCGCCCGGCTCGAGCCGAGGCCGCGGGTCATCGGGGTCGGCTTCGCGGAATGCCGGCTGCCGACCATCTACCCGATGCCATGGGACGTTCCGATGACGGAGGTTCTGCTGTCCGACGGGACGCATCTGAAAGCCTAGAGGCGGTTCGCGTTCACCTCGCGGGCTGTTCCGTCTCGCTCTCCCGCAGCGTGGCGAGCAGGGCCTGCACGGGGTGCGCGATGTCGATCCCCGAGAAGCGCCGGACCTGGCTGCGGCAGGAATAGCCCGTGGCGAGGACGAGGGGCGCGCCAGGGGCCTCGGTCGCCTGCCGCCAGGACAGGTCGTAGATGCGGCGCGAGGTCTCGCGGTTCCGCGTCTCGTGCCCGTAGGTGCCCGACATGCCGCAGCAGCCGGTCGGCACCAGCTCCAGCTCGTGGCCGAAGGCGGCAAAGACGGCCTGCCAGTCGCGCGTGGCGCCGGGTACCGCGGTCTTCTCGGTGCAATGGGCCAGCAGGCGGTAGGGGGCGCTGCGGGCGGGGCAGGGGGGCTGCCACAGCTCGCCCGCCCCGGCCCGCAGCCATTCCTGCAGCAGCTGCACCTCGGGCACGGCCTCCGGGCCGAGCGTCCTGCGATATTCCTGCCGGTAGGTCAGCGTCATCGCGGGGTCCACGCCCACCAGCGGGATCCCGTGGCCCGCCAGCGCGCGGAGCCGGTCTGCCTGCCGGCGCGCGACCCGCTCGAAGGCGCCGAGGAAGCCGTGGACCTGCATCGGCTTGCCGTTGGCTGCGAAGGGCGCGACGAAGACACGAAGGCCGAGGCGGCCCAGCAGCTCGACCGCGTCGGCCACCACCTGCGCGTCGAAGAAGGTGGTGAAGGCGTCCTGCACGAGGATGACGCTCCGGGCCTTTTCGTCGGGCGAAAGCGGGGCAAGCCGGGCAGGGGTCGCGGGCTCGGCCCCCCGGCGCCTGAGCAGGGCGCGCAGGCTGCGGGGCGACAGCCGGGGCGGATCGCAGAGGCCGAGCGCGCGGGCCGACATCCGCTCCGCCCCCGGCAGGCGCAGCAGCCCGTTGTAGAGCGCAGCACCCCGCGACAGGAGCGGCACGGCGAATTCCAGCCCGGCAACGAGGTAGTCGCGCAGGGGCCGCTGGTAGCGGTCGTGGTAGAGCTCGAGGAACCGCGCCCGGAACTCCGGCACGTCCACCTTGACCGGGCATTGCGCCGCGCAGGACTTGCAGGCGAGGCATCCCGCCATCGCCTCGCCCACCTGGTGCGAGAAATCCGGCACGCCCTGCCGCCTGCACCGGTTGTTCGCCAGCCGCCGGGGCAGGCCGGAGAGGAAACGCCTTGTCCCGCCGTCCCTTATGCGGCGCGCGGCAGCCAGCACGTCGGTGCCCGCATTGCCCTGAAGCCGCAGCCATTCCCGCATCAGGCTGGCGCGGCCCTTGGGCGAATGGATCCGCTCGCGCGTGGCCTTCCACGAGGGGCACATCGCATCCTGCGGGTCGTAGTTGAAACAGGCGGCATTGCCGTTGCAATGGACCGCGCCGGCATAGGCTTGCCAGACGCGCGGGTCGATCTGGCGATGCAGCTCTCCGGCCGTGGTGACCCCGTCGATGCGCAGCAGGCCGGGATCGCTGGTGATGTCCCCATCGTCGGCCAGCGGCGCCTCCTCTAGGCCGGCGGGAGTCGCGATCTTGCCGGGGTTGAGCTGGTTCTGCGGGTCGAAGGCGCCCTTGAGCCGCCGCAGCGCCGGGTAGAGCGGGCCGAAGAACCGCGGCGCGTATTCGGACCGCACGCCCTTGCCATGCTCGCCCCAGAGCAGGCCGCCGTAGCTTTGGGCCAATGCCGCCACCTCGTCGCTGATCTCGCGCACCAGCCGGGCCTGCGCCGGGTCCTTCATGTCGATCGCCGGGCGGACATGCAGCACCCCGGCATCCACGTGGCCGAACATCCCGTAATCGAGGCCGCGCGCATCCAGCAGGGCGCGGAGCTCGGTGATGAACTCGGCCAGCCGCTCGGGGGGCACCGCGGCATCCTCCACGAAGGGGATCGGGCGCTTTTCGCCCTTGGCGTTGCCCAGCAGGCCGACCGCCCGCTTGCGCATGGCGTAGAGCCGGGCGACCTGCCCCTTGCCGATGGCGAGCGTGTGGCCCAGCCGGTCGGCCCCGGCCCCATCGGCGGCCAGATGATCGGTGAAACGCCGGATCTTCGCGTCGAGCGTGTCGCGGTCCTCGGCGTTGAATTCGACGAGGTTGATCCCCCGGATCGGGCGGTCGCCCGCCTCCTGCGGGAAATAGCTGGCGACGCCGTCCCAGACGAAATCCTCCATGGCGAGCGACAGGACCTTGTCGTCCACCGTCTCGATCGAGGTCGGACGGGGCAGGGCCGGATCCGCTCCGCCCTCCAGCCCCATGAGCGCGCCGGCATCCCGCAGCGCCGCCATGAAGGAGCCGTAGCGCACGTTGACCAGCGCGGTATGGGCCGGCAGTGGCAGGAGGTTGAGCACCGCCTCGCTCAGGAAACCGAGCGTCCCTTCGGAGCCGCAGATCACGCTGGCGAGGTCGAAGCGCCCGTCGGGCTGGCGCAGGTGCGCGAGGTCGTAGCCGGTGAGGCAGCGGTTGAGATCGGGAAACCGTTCCGCGATCAGGTCGCGCTGCCCGTCGCAGATGGACCGGGCAGTGCGGTGGATCTCGCCCACCCGGTCGCCGCGCCGGCATTCGGTGTCGAGCCCGGCCTCGTCCAGCGGTCGGGTGCGCAGGCGCTCGCCGCCCAGCAGCACCATCTCCAGCCCCAGCACGTGGTCGCGGGTCTTGCCGTATTCGCAGCTGCCCTGGCCGCTCGCATCGGTGGAGATCATGCCCCCCAGCGTCGCCCTGTTGGAGGTCGAGAGCTCCGGCGCGAAGAACAGCCCGTAGGGGCGAAGCGCGGCGTTCAGCTGATCCTTGACCACGCCGGGCTGCACCCGGACCCGCTGGTTCGTCTCGTCGATCTCGAGGATGCAGTTCATGTGCCGCGACACGTCGACCACGATCCCCTCGGTCAGCGACTGGCCGTTGGTGCCCGTGCCGCCGCCGCGCGGGGCCACCACGACATGCGCGAATTGCGCGGTCCCGGCGAGGCGGGCGAGGCGCTCCAGGTCGGCCGTGCCGCGCGGGTAGAGCACCGCCTGCGGGGTGCGGCTGTAGATGGAATTGTCGGTCGCCAGCACCGTGCGGTTGGCATGGTCGCGCGCGATCTCGCCGGAGAAGCCCGCCGCGGCCAGCGCATCAAGGAAAGCGTCGTGGCCCGCATCCAAAGCGTCGGGCGGGGGGAGTCGGCTGATCATCGTCATCTGGCTGTCCGTTGTCACCGCCCGTTACCGGCCCGGGGGTGGGCCTTGGCCCCGGCCCGGGCGTCGGGATGGCTGCGGCCGGCGGGTGCTTCCGGCCGCAACCATGCCGCGGCCGGGGGGTGCCTCCGGCCGCAGCGTCTCTGGGCTCAGACCGGGCGGTCGCCGTTCACGGTGACGCGGTGCATCTCGCGGCGGAACCCGTGATAGTCGTTGAGCGCGTAGTGATAGGTGCAGCGGTTGTCCCAGAAGGCGATCGACCCCTCGGCCCAGCGGAAGCGGCAGGTGAATTCCGGCCGCGAGGCGTGGCGCACCAGGTAGTCGATCAGCGGCTGGCTTTCCTCGCGGGTCATGTTCTCGAACCGGGTGGTGAAGGCCTGGTTGACGAAGAGGCACTTGCGCCCGGTCTCGGGGTGGGTGCGGACCACCGGGTGGACGGCCGTCAGCTCCTGCCGCTTGTCCTCGCGCAGCTTGGTGGTGCGGGTCTTGTTGCGGTCCTCGTCGCCGTCCTTGCCGCCCAGCAGGTAGGCGTTGCTGTGGATCGCGTTGAGCCCTTCCAGCATTTCCTTCATGCCGTCGGACAGCGCGTCGTAGGCCATGCTGAGATTGGCGAAGAGCGTGTCGCCGCCATAGGGCGGGATCTCGCGCGCATAGAGGATCGAGCCCATCGGCGGCTCGGGCAGGAAGGTCACGTCGGTGTGCTAGGTGTCGCCGATATTGTGCTTGGCGTCCTTGTCCTTGACCACGGCGAGGATCTCGTCATGGCCGGGCAGGGGCTCGTAGGTGGGGTGGATGTTCAGCTCGCCGAAGCGCCGGCCGAAATCCTTGTGCTGATCGGGGGTGAGGGACTGGTCCCGGAAGAACACCACCGAGTATTCGAGAAATGCGCGATGGATCTCGGCGAAGGCCTCGTCCGAGAGGTTCGACAGGTCCACCCCCAGCAGTTCCGCCCCCAGCGAGCCTGCCAGCGGCCGGACGTCGATATGCTGGTAGACCTTCTCCTGTGCCGCGGTCCGGGTCATTGCGGTCATTGTTCGTACTCCTTTTTTCCCATCTGGAAGCTGCCGGAACGCCCGGCGAGAATGTAGCGGATGCCGATGTGCAGCGCGGCCAGCACCAGCCCGACGAGGTTGAGAAGGTTCGAGGGCTCCACCAGGCAATAGGCGATGAAGAGGTAGAGAAGCCGCTCGGGCACGGTCCTGGCCGGGTGGCCGCTGACCGCGACCCCGAAGGCCACCGCGCCGGCGATGGCGGTGGCGACGGTATAGACCATGGCCACCGGACCCAGATCGCTGCCGATGATCAGGAGCTCGGGGTTGTAGACGAAGATGAAGGGCATGACGAAGGCCATGCCGGCATATTTCACCGCGGCGTTCCCGGTGGCCGTCACCTTGGCCTCCGCCAGCGCGGCGGCCCCGAAACTGGCGATCATCACCGGCGGCGTGATCAGGGACAGCACGGCGAAATACAGCACGAACATGTGCGCCGCGAGGATCGGCACCCCGAGCTCCACCAGGATCGGCCCGCCGATGGCGACGGTCACGATGTAGGCCGCGACGGTGGGCATCCCCATGCCGAGGATCACGCAGGTCACCATGACCAGCAGCAGGGCGACGAACATGTGCCCGCCGGTGATCGTCAGAAGCTGGCTCGACAGGCGCAGGCCCCCAGCCCGGTCTCGTTGATCACGCCGACCACGATACCGGCCGCGGCGCAGGCCACGGTGGCGATGATGGTCGTGCGCGCGCCGGTATGCAGGCATTCCACGATGTCCTTGAGGCTCAGCCGGGTCTCGCGCCGCAGCGCCGCCGCGACGATCGCCACGCCGAGGCCGATGAGCGCGGCCATCATGGGCGAATAACCCACCACCAGCGCCGCGACGAGCGCCGCCAGCGGCAGGATCATGTGCACCAGTCGCAGGACTCGCCCTTCTTCGGCATCATCTCGTCCGGGACGCCGGCCATGTTGTCGCGCCGCGCGGTCAGGTCGATGGCGACGAAGAGCGACACGTAGAACAGCAGCGCCGGCAGGGCCGCGGCGATGATGATGTCGGTGTAGGGAATGCCGGTGATGTCGGCCATGACGATGGCCACGGCCCCCATGATCGGCGGCGTCAGCTGCCCGCCGGACGATGCCGCGGCCTCGATCCCGGCGGCGTTGTGCGGCTTGATCCCGATCCGCTTCATCAGCGGGATGGTGACGGCGCCGGTGGCCATGACGTTGGCCAGCGCGCTGCCCGAGATGCTGCCGAAGGAGGCGCTGGTGACCACGGCCACCTTGGCCGGCCCGCCCGGCGAGCGCCCGGTCAGCGCCAGCCCGCAGCGCTGGATCAGCATGCCGGTCTGCGAGCGCTCGATGAAAGCGCCGAAGATGATGAAGAGGAAGACATAGGTGGCGATCACCCCGATGGGCGAGCCGAAGATCCCCTTGGTCGTCATGTAGAGGCTGAGGAACAGGTCCGTCGGCTCCACCGGGCGGTGTCGGAAGATGGAGAAGGTGTTTCCGCCCCAGAGCCCGTAGGCCAGCACCACCAGCAGCAGGATCGCGATCGGCAGGCCGATGCAGCGCCGGGCCAGTTCGACCACGATGACGACGAGTGACACCCCGAGCCAGACATCCAGCTGGGTGAAGGAATAGAAGGCGTAGCGTTCCTCGAACGCCGTGGGCTCGAGGATGGCGTTGAGCGAGGCGGCGATCAGCGCGGCCGCGATCACCCCGTCGATGGCCCAGCTCCAGTCGGGCGCGAGGAAATCGCGCTGCCGGCCCCGGAGATCGAAGAAGATCAGCCCCACCAGCCCGATCAGCATCAGGTGCAGCGGGCGCAGCACGAAGGTCTCGTAGGCCCCGACGAAGGGAATGTAGATGTGATAAAGGCTCGCGCCGACGGCGATCAGGATGCCGATGACCGCGATCCAGCGCCCCCAGCCCCCGGAAAAGGGGCGGCGAAGCAGGTCGCGGGCACAGAGCCATTCGTTGCGGTCCGTTTCACTGCCTGGGGCGCTCAGCTGCGCCGCGCTCGGTTGTGTGGAAGATGACATGACGATCCTCGAATGCGGCACCCCGGTCACGGGCCGCCGCCGATGACGGAACCAGGAAGACGCGCGCGACCGGGGCCGCGCGCGCAGCGATCAGGACTTGAGAAGCCCGATTTCCCGCCAGTACTGCTCGGCCCCCGGGTGCAGCGGGATGCGGATGCCGCTCAGCGCCATCTCCTCGGTCAGTTCCTTGTAGGAGGGATGCGCCTGGATCAGCCGGTCGCGGCCTTCCCAAGTCGCCTTGGTCAGCTCGTAGATCGTCTCGTCCGCGAGGTCCTCGTGGGTCACCACCTGGGTCACGGACCCGGCGGTCACGACATCCTCGTCCTGGCCGATGAAGGTGCCGGCCGGGATCACCATCGGCTCGTAATTGTACTTTTCGCTCAGGCGCTTGACCAGGTCGTCATCCATGCCCAGCAGGTGGCCGTCCGCGGTCGAGAGGATCTCGTTGATCGTCGAATGCGGGATGGAGCCGATGACGTTCGCCGCCGAGACGACCCCGTCCTTGAACAGGCCCGACATCTCCGGGTAGTCGGTGTTCACCTCCTCGATCTCGTCGGCGATGCCCACCTCGTTGACCACGTTGCGGAAGGCGGCGAGGCCCGTCATGCCGGCCCGGCCGGGGGCGACCGACTTGCCCGCGAGATCGGCATAGGTCTTGATCTCGAGCTTGGCCACGATGCTGAAATAGGCCGCGTTGGTGGACATGATGGCGCGCAGGCCCCGGATCGCCCGGCCCTCGAAGGCCAGCGTGCCCTGCTGTGCCGCGGTCACGTCCATGGCAAAGGAATAGGCGATGTCGATCTTGCCGCGGCCGACGCCCTGCAGGTTGGCAAGGCTGCCGCCCCGGCGTGACGGTGGTGGAGACGTCCGGCCAGAGGCCCTTGGCGATCTCGGCCATGGTGGCCGCGCCCAGGTACCAGGCGCCGCCCTGGCCGCCGCCCACCAGCGTCAGGTATTCCGGGGCATCGGCGGCCTGCGCCATGCTCCCGACCAGCGACGTTCCCGCGGCGAGCCCCGCCATGGAGCCCAGCCCCCTGCGGACGAACGCGCGTCTGTTGATGTGATTTGCCATGTCTTCTCCTCCCTTTTTGAATGATGGCACGTGTTGATTCCGGGATCGGGTCAGAAGGCCTCGCGCTCCCTGCGCGGGGGCAACTGACCGACCCATTCGCTGGCCTGGAAATCCTCCGCGAGCTGCACCAGCCGCTCTCCCAGGTCCTCCAGCTTGTCTGCGGGCAGCCGGTGTGACGGGCCCCCGCAGTTGAAGGCCGCCAGCATCTCGGACGACAGGCGCACCGGGGCGCCCACCGCGTTGACGTCATGTTCCCAGCTGCCGATCGCGCTGCAGTAGCCCCGGGTCCGATACTCGACCATGGCCTGTTCGAAGACCTCGCGTATGTCGTCGAGCTGATCGGGATGATGCTGCGCGTAAAGGTCGAGGATCTCGCGCCGCTCGTCCAGCCGCGCGGCGGCGAAATAGGCCCGGCCCATCGCCGTCGTCGCCATCGGCAGGCGCGAGCCGATATCCAGCGGCAGCGCGCTGACCGTGCGGTTGCGGGTCCGTTCGATCAGGACCATCGACAACCCGTCGCGCAGCCCGAGCGAGACGGTGCCGCCGGACAGGTTGGCCAGCTCGTGCATCAGGGGCGCGGCCACGTGCCGACGGTCGACATTGGCCAGCACCGGGTAGCCCAGCGTCAGGATCCGCGGGTGCAGCTGGTAATGGCCGATCTCTTCGCGGAACGACAGGTAGCCGAGCTTCATCAGTGTGTGGGTCAGCCGGGTGATCGTCGATTTAGGTAGCCCGGTGCTGCGCGCCAAATCGCCCGCCGACATCGTCACCTTGTCGGGCGTGAAGGCCGCGAGGACGGACATGCCGCGTGCCAGGCTCGTCACGAAGTGGCGGTCCTTTTCCTCCTGCGCATGGCTGTCCTTCGACACGGGGTCGCCGGGGTCGGTCGCGTCCATGAAAGCCCTCCGAGGCTTCATTCCTGTCTGCTTGCTCGCCGGGCGAAGCTGGCATAGCGTCGGGCTCAAGTCAAAAAAATAGTACACGGTACTGCAGTACAGTACGCTTTTCCCGCATAGCGGTCACGACCTCGGAGGAAATTCTCGATGCAACACCCAGTCACCCTCGTCACGGGCTCGACTCGTGGAATCGGCGCGGCGACCGCCCGGATGCTGTCCGAGGCCGGTCACACCGTCATCGGCACCGGCCGCAGCCGTCCCGACGACGCGCCCGGCCCGTTCTACGAGGTGGATTTCGCCGATCCGGACGCCACGGCGGAGATGCTGGCGCGAATCGCCGAGGAGCACGAGGTCGATCACCTGGTGAACAATGCCGGCGTCTCGCAGTCGCGCAGCCTGGAAGAGACCACCGTCGCCGACATGGACCTGCATTACGCGGTGAACCTGCGCGCCGCGGTGCAATGCGCGCAGGCCGTCATTCCGGCGATGAAGGCCAAGGGCAGGGGGCGGATCGTCAACCTGTCCAGCCGGGTCGTGCTGGGCCGGGCCGACCGCACGCCCTACGCCGCCGCCAAGGCCGGGCTGCTGAGCCTGTCGCGCGGCTGGGCGCTGGAGCTGGCGGGCTTCGGGATCACGGTGAACACCATCGCGCCCGGCCCGGTGCGCACCGCGCTTTTCGACCGGAACCACCCGGAGGGGTCGGAGGCCTACGAGACCCTGCTGAAAACCGTGCCCGGCGGGCGCTTCGGCACGCCCGAGGAGGTCGCGGCGCCGATCGCCTTCCTGCTGTCGGACGGCGCCGCCTACATCAACGGCCAGGTCATCTATGTCTGCGGCGGCGCCAGCATCGGCTCCGCGCCGGTCTGACCCGCGCCGCGACTTCCCTCACATGCAAGCGAACAAAGGAACAACCTGATGCAACTCAACTATATCGGCGGCCGCTGGACGGACGGCACGGGGGTCAACCGCAACACCAACCCGGCCGACCCTTCGGACGTCATCGGGGAATACGCGCAGGCGGACCGGGCCCAGACCGAGGCGGCGATCGCCAGCGCGCGCGACGCCTTTCCCGCCTGGGCCGATTCCACCCCGCAGCAGCGCTTCGACATCCTCGACGCCGTGGCCACCGAGATCCTCGACCGCAAGGAAGAGCTGGGCTGCCTGCTGACGCGCGAGGAGGGCAAGACCCTGGCCGAGGGGATCGGCGAGGCGACCCGCGCCGGCGCGGTCTTCAAGTTCTTCGCGGGCGAGGCGCTGCGCCTGAACGGGCTGCAGGTGCCCTCGGTGCGGCCGGACGTGACCGTGGACGTCACGCGCGAGCCGGTGGGCGTGGTCGGCCTGATCACGCCCTGGAACTTCCCCATCGCCATCCCGGCCTGGAAGATCGCCCCGGCGCTGGCCTATGGCAATTGCGTGGTGTTCAAGCCGGCGGACCTGACGCCCGGCTGCGGCTGGGCGCTGGCCGATATCCTGAGCCGTGCCGGCCTGCCCGACGGGGTCTTCAACCTGGTCATGGGCCCCGGCTCCGTCGTGGGGCAGGCCCTGGCCGAAAGCCCGGAGGTCGACGCGATCAGCTTTACCGGATCCACCGGCGTCGGCACCCGGCTGCGCCGCATCGTGACCGATCGCGGCGGCAAGCTGCAGCTGGAGATGGGCGGCAAGAACCCCCTCGTGGTGCTGGACGACGCGGATCTCGACAACGCGGTGGAATGTGCCGTGAACGGCGCCTTCTTCTCCACCGGCCAGCGCTGCACCGCCTCTTCGCGCTTTGTCGTGACCGAAGGGATCCACGACCGCTTCGTCGAGGCGCTGCGCGCGCGGATGCGGGGCCTGAAGGTGGGCAACGGGCTGGACCCCGGGACCGATGTCGGGCCCGCGGTCAGCGCCGAGCAGAAGCGGCAGGTGCTGGACTACCTGCGCATCGGGCAGGACGAGGGCGCGGTGCTGGCCGAAGGGGGCGCGCAGCCCGAGGCCGGCACCGGCCATTTCATCACCCCGGCGCTGTTCACCGGGACGACCACCGACATGCGCATCAACCAGGAGGAAATCTTCGGCCCCGTGGCGAGCGTGATCAAGGTGAAGGATTTCGAGGAGGCGGTGGCCGCCGCCAATGCCGTCAGCTTCGGCCTGTCGGCGGGGATCTGCACGCGCTCGCTGAAAGCCTCCACCGCGTTCAAGCGTCGGGCGGAGGCCGGGATGGTCATGGTCAACCTGCCCACCGCGGGGGTCGATTACCATGTGGCCTTCGGCGGCCGGAAGGCCTCCAGCTACGGCTCCCGGGAGCAGGGCAGCTATGCGCGGGAGTTCTTCACGGTGGTGAAGACGGCCTACACCTTGCCCCTGTAAGGGCGGACCGGGAGCGGGGGCGGGCGATGTGTCTGCCCCGTCCTTCCGGGGTTGGGGGAGGCAGGATGACGGTCTACTTTCGCCACCCCTTGCCGCCGGGAAGGACAGCCCTGATCCCCCAGCCCTGACCGGCCCCTGCCTCGAAGCGAAACCCCCGGGACATGCCGTAACGCCCCGGGGGGGATCCTCAGTGAGTCAGCACCCGCGACAGGAAGCTGCGAGTCCGCTCGCGCTGCGGGTTGTCGAAGACCGCCTCGGGCGGGCCTTCCTCGACGATCTCGCCCTCGTGGATGTAGATCACCCGGTCCGCCACCTCGCGGGCAAAGCTCATCTCGTGGGTGACGATCACCATGGTCATCCCCTCGCGCGCCAGTTCGCGCATCGCGTCCAGCACCTCGCCGATCATCTCGGGGTCGAGCGCCGAGGTCGGTTCGTCGAACAGCATCAGCCGCGGCTCCATCGCCAGCGCCCGGGCCAGCGCCACGCGCTGCTGCTGGCCGCCCGAAAGCTGCCCGGGATACTTGTCCGCCTGGTTGGCGATGCCCACCCGTTCGAGCAGGCGGTCCGCGGTCTCGCGCGCCTCGGCCCGCGACGCGCCGCGCACCTTGCGGGGGGCGAGGGTCACGTTGTCCCGCACGCTGAGATGCGGAAACAGGTTGAACTGCTGGAAGACCATGCCGACCTCGGTGCGGATCTGCTGCAGCGCCTTGGAGGCCTTGCCATGCGGCTCCAGCCGCTTGCCGTCGACCTCGAGCTTGCCCTTCTGGAATTCCTCCAGCCCGTTGATGCAGCGGATCAGGGTCGATTTGCCCGAGCCGCTGGCGCCGATGATGACCACCACCTCGCCCGGCGTGACCTCCAGGTCCACGTCCTTGAGCACGTGCAGCGTGCCGAAATGCTTGTTCAGCTTTTCCATGCGGACGATCGGAGCGCCGTCCTTGTCAGTGCGTTCGCTCATTGTCCAACAAGCCCCTTGCGTTCCAGCAGCCGCAGCAGCAGCGAAAGTGTCAGCGTGATCGCCAGGTAGAGGATCGCCACCATCAGGTAGACCTCGAGCGCCCGGAAGGTGGTCGCGATGTAGATCTGCCCCTGCCGCACCAGTTCGCCCACGCCGATCACGGCGAACAGCGAGGTGTCCTTGATGCTGATGATCCCCTGGTTGCCGAGGGCGGGGATCATGCGCCGGAAGCCCTGCGGCCAGATGATGTAGCGGAAGGTCTGGCTGCGCGAGAGACCCAGCGACAGGCCCGCCTCGCGCTGGCCGCGCTCGATGGATTGCACGCCGCCGCGCACGATCTCCGAGATATAGGCGCCGGAGTTCACCGCGATGGCGGCGATGCCCGCGGCCAGCGCCGGGATCGGACCGCCGAGAATCTGCGGCAGGCCGTAGAAGATGAACAGCACCTGCACCAGCACCGGGGTGCCGCGGAAGATTTCGATATAGGCCACGGCGGGCCAGCGCAGCCAGGGCGCGCGGCTGAGCCGCAGCAGGCCGAAGATCATGCCGATGACGAAACCGATGGCCAGCCCCGCGAAGGAGATCAGCAGCGTGTAGGGAATCCCCGCAAGCAGGTGCGGGATGGACTGGAAGGCGGCCTCCCAGTCGAAATCGAATGAAGAGTTCAAGACAGGTCTCCGTCTCCTGTTGCCGGTCTGGTGTCACCGGTCTTTTTCTTACCGGCCCGGCTGACCGGGGAATCCGGTGACCAGGCGGTGCGGCACCGCCCCGGGTGACCCGGGACGGTGCGGGCCCGTATCAGACCCCGATCGGGCCCGGCGGGACCTTACTGGTCGCCCGAGCTGTCGCCCTCGGACTCGCCGCCGTCACTGTCGCTGGGGCTGCCGAACCAGTTGCTGTAGATCTCGTCATAGGTGCCGTCCTCGCGCATTTCCGCGAGCGCCTTGTTGACGGGTTTCACCAGCTCGCTGCCCTTGGCGAAGGCGATGCCGTATTGCTGCCCTTCATAGAGCGGGCCCACCACCTTCACCTGGCCTTCGCCGCGGGTCTTGGCGAAGTAGCCGACGTTGGGCGCGTCGTAGAACACCGCGTCGACGCTGCCGCCCATGAGCGCGAGGTACATGTCGCCCGAGCCGGGGTAGGGCGTGATCTCGGCGTCGTCGCCGAACTTCTCGGTCAGGAAGTCGAAGCTGGTCGAGCCGATCTTGGTGCCGATCGTCTTGCCCTCGAGATCCTCGATGGTCTTGATGTCGTCGTTGTTGGCCGCCACCAGGATCCGCAGACCGCTGTCGTAATAGGGGTCCGAGAAATCGACGATCTCGCCACGCTCATCGGTGATGGTGATCCCGGCGATGGCGATATCCATGCTGCCGGTCTGGACCGCCGGGATGATGCCGTTGAAATCCATGGTGTTGATCTCGACCTCGAAGCCCGCGCGCTTGGCCAGTTCGCGGATCATCTCCATGTCGAAGCCGGTCATCTCGCCGGTATCCTCGTCCATCATCTCGAAGGGGACGAAGCTCGGGTCCGTCGCGACCTGCGCGGTCTCGGTCTGGGCCTGTGCCGCGCCGCCGAGGGCCAGTCCGAGGCCGACCCAGCCTGCGAGTGCGACGTGTTTGAGCGGGTAGGACATGTATGTCTCCTCCTGTTTGGTCACGTATCCTTGTTAACCCGCGATCACGTAGACCTGAAGGGCGCGAGTTCGAGGGAAACCTGCCAATAAACGCATCCGAGAGGCGATCGGACGGGCGGGAGGGGGGCCGCGCGGATCGTTCACGCGGTCACTGGCCCCGATGGTCTGCGCCCACCGGGAGGGATCCCGCGGCCTGTGAGGTGCATGTCGGACAGGCGCGCTCCGTCATCGTCGCGGGCCTTGTGTCCAAGCTGGAATGTCCAGAAACGGTGGCCTTTGCGACCCGCCCCGGACAGCCTTGATCCTTGATCCGATGGCCCCGAAAGGAGCAACCGGCCGGGTCACTCCCATTGCGCTGAGCCATACCTCCCGCAAACTTGGGCCACCCCGCTCACGGCATCGCGCCCGCCTGCGCAGGCGATCAGCCTCGGGGCCTCCAGATCGTGGCTGTCCTTCGCCCGCCCGCTGGATCTGTCATCCATCCACGCCGACCGGGCGGAGCCGGGATGACTCCAGCCTCGTCGATCCGCGACCGTCCGATGGCCTTCGCGCGCCTTCCTCCGGTGCCGGGACGCGTCGCGTCGTGACGGCCCGGACTACCGCGCGCAGTTGCGGCACAAGGCGGCGGTCGGCACCGCTTCCAGCCGCGCCTCCGAGATCGCCTCGCCGCATCTCGTGCAGATGCCGTATTCCCCGTCCTCGATCCGACCCAGGGCGGCATCGATCGCCCGCAGCTCACGCTGGGCGGCCAGGCCGAGATCCTCGAGCACCTCGTCGTCCTCCCGCTCGGTGGCGCGGTCGGCGAAATCGGGGCTCGGCGTCTCGTCCAGCTCCGCCTCCCATTCCGACATCTGCTGTACCAGCTCCTCCCGGCGGGTGAGCAGTTTCGTCCTGAACCTTGCAGTATCCATCTTGGCGCATCTCCTGGCGTCTTTCAGCGGAGATTACGCAGGTGCGAGCGCGGCGCCTTGACCGATATCAAGTGCGGGGCGTTGAGTACCCAGGCGGGACAATTGAGCTACCCCCGAAATTCGGACACTGACATAGTCGACCTTCCGCCTTCCTCACCGCCGGTCTGCCCGGCGATGAGGCTTCGATGGTGGTTCGGCAAGTTACAATCCAGCGGCCTTGGTCAGGTTCAATCGGAACCGATCCCGCCTGCGCTGGTAGCGGCGGGTCATCTCGGACGACGCGTGTCCGAGCTGCTTCTGGATGTAGCGTTCGTCGACCTCTGCCGAACTGGCGAGCCCGGCGCGCAGGCTGTGGCCAGAGAACAGAGCGAGTCGGTCTTTCTCAGGCAAGTCGGATCGGATGCCGGCGTCGAGGACCGTGCGCTTGATCAGGCGGGCCACATGCTTGTCGTTCAGTCGCATTTCCGACGCACGCTTGCCATCGCGTGAGGTGCCAACGAAGAGCGGCCCGAAGTCGATCTTCGCGAAGTAAAGCCATTGTTCAAGTGCATGCACCGGGCAGGTCTGATCCTTCGAACCGCGGCCGATCTCGACCTCGCGCCAGCCGGTCTTGGCATTGAGCGTCAGCAGAGCACCTTGCTCCATGATTTCGATCCAGCCGCGGGAGTCGGGCGTATCGTCCTTGTGAACGTCGAGGCCGACGATTTCCGAGCGCCGGAGACCTCCGGAGTAGCCCAAGAGAAGTATCGCACGATCCCGGAGCCCGCGCAGGTCAAAGGGCAGGGTGGCCACCATCGCCAAGATGTCCTCGGCCAAGATCGCTTCCTTCTGCACCGGCGGGCGCGCGTGTTTACGCTTGATCCCCGCAAGAACCGTCGCGATGTGCCGATTCTTGCGGTCGAGCGTGAAACCGCGCTGCGCGTAATTCCAGGTGAGGCCTGACAGGCGGCGGTCGATGGTGCTCACGGAAAGCGGGCGGGACGGCAATGGCGAGGCGCTCGATCCGGAGGCCAGATCGGCGAGGTAAAGCCCGATCACCTCGGCCGAGGGCGGCAGCGGCTCCGCACCTTTCATCCGGCACCAGCGCGTGAAATGCGCCCAGTCCATTGCGTAGGCGCTCAGCGTATTGTCCGACGCGGCGGCGCGCGCATAGTCGCGGGCCGTATCGACCAGCCGATCGAGAGTGCCGGACCCCGCGACAAAGGACGGCAGGCTCAAGGTGTCGCCGTCAGGGCGATCTCGCCCGCCGTCCTTAGTGACGGAGGACACATTTGACGGCTCTGAGGCCGATTTCCCAGTGTTTGCTGACATGCCGCTCAGCATACACCTGGATGTCCAATAATGCAACATTATTGGACGTAGCTGAGACCGGCAAGGCGAGGCGGTTAGATCGCTATTTTCTGGCAGAAAGCGCCGCGCTGATGTAGGCTTCAGGCATGTCTTTTGCCCCGCCGGATCACATCAGCGACCTCGACACGTTACCCAGGATGCCCGCCTGGGTCATCTCCATGCGCGCTGAAACGCTTGAAGATGTTGCGTTTTTGTCGGGCGCGGCGCTGAACCACCTGCATCTTGTGTTAGGACGCTCGGAGGTGCCCCACGCCTTGTTGCGGGACCGGCTGGCGCTTCGCGCGGCCGAGGCTTGCGTCGCGTTTTCCGGCCGCCCGGAGCGGGCAGGGGAGTTGCGCGATGCGGTGCACCTGTTGCGGCCCGGCGATCTGCCCGGCCCGGCCGGCGAAACCTGCCTGGTTTGGCGGCGTGCGGTGGCGCGGCCGGTGTCGATCAAGGCTCTGGGTCGCGCCTTGCCGAGCATCGAGCCGAGCCAGATCGCAACGTGGCTCGATGCCGGGAAAGGGGCGCCGGTGACCCGTGCCGCGATGGTTTTGGAGACGGTAATGCGCGAGGTGTCGCGCACAGACATAGCAGGATTGATCCTCGCGGATGCGGCCCTCGCTCAGGCACTCGGCTGGGATCATCTTGTGCCGCTGCTGGCCCCTGACCTGAAACGCGCCGACCTGCGCAAGCAAGGCGGCGACTTACGTCTGGCCTGTCATCGCGCACTGATCTCTTCGGCGATCGAGGCCGTTCGGCTGGCCGCGGACCTCGCGCGTCGGGCGGCGCATCTGAAGGCGGTTGCACCCAAGCTTCGGGCCAAGGGGGCGGGCGACGCGGTCGCGATGTTCCTGAGCCGGGATGCTATGGCGCCTTCGGCTTTGCCCTTGCCGGATCGCGCCGCGCGGCGGCTCTGCGACCGGCTGGTCGACCTCGGTGCGGTGCGCGAGCTGACCGGGCGCGACACTTTCCGGCTCTACGGGGTGTAGGGATGGGAAAGGATCGCTCTGACCCCGAACTGGATCGCGAGTTGGCCGACCTGCCGCCGGAGCTGCGCTGGCGGGAATGGATGCGCCGGATCGAGGCGGTGCTCTTTGCTTCTGCCTCGCCGGTGCCGCGCGACGACCTGGCGCGTGTAGTGGGGCAGGGGGCCTCGGTTGACCTGCTGGTCGAGGACCTTGCCGCCGATCTGGAAGGGCGGGCCTTCGAGATCGGCCAGGTCGCTGGCGGCTGGATGTTCCGGACGCGGGCGACCTATGCCCCCGCGATCCGCGCGGCGGCAGATATCGGGGACCAATTGCTGGACCTGAGCGAATTCGACGTCGCGGTCCTGGCCGCCATCGCTTACCACCAGCCGATCACGCGCGACGGGCTCAAGGACATCTTCGGCAAGGAAATCAGCCGCGATCTGATCGGGCGGCTACATGCGCGCGACCTGATCGGGACCGGGCCACGATCGCCGCGCCGCGGTGCGCCTTATACCTTTGTGACGACCGAGCAGTTCCTTGTTGCCTTCGGGTTGGAAAGCCTGCGCGATCTTCCCGATCGGGAGCAGTTGGAGGATGCGGGGGTTGTGGGCGAAGCGCCACATATCGATTATGGGTAACGCATTGCCGATGCTGAGGATGAAGTCCGCCGTTGTGCTTATCGTTTCATTTGCTGTGCAACGATTCATCTGCGCGCCAAGAGAGTCGCGTGATTGCAATGTGATAATCGTTTCACGATTTCTGAACGAAGCCTCGTGCATTTATTAGCGACAAGGCATTCCCTCCTCATCGTTGTGGGCGGAGAGCCGACTTTCGGCGGCGCAGCGCAGCAACGGCAGCATTCCTGAGAATGCGGTCACCGGTGCACGGCGCAGCGATGATCCGGCACCGCGCATTGTGATCGGGTGGGGAGCGGACGGATGCCGAATGTATCTAATTTATTCCAAAAACGAAATCGTGCGAGCCACTCTCGGTCTAGTGTTTTGCATCTACGACGTAAGAGTTGTCACCGGCCGCTTCGATTACCTCGTCCGGCTGATCTTCGACGACAGTTAACGTGAGGACGCTGCAGTCATCCCGGTCTTCGGAAGGCTGGAACGCACCGCCCCGAAGAAACGCGGTCTTCTGTTCGGGATCGAGTGAGGCCCAGAACCCATCAGTCGTGAGAACCAGGCGCTGACCCGCCCCGAATGTTTGGACGGTCTCTTGGGGAACCATGAATCGTTTTGTGCGAAAGCTCCGCGTAAGGAGGTTACGCGACGGTGACCGTGCGAGCTCATCAATCGCTACCGGCGATATGGCGTTTGCCAGGGTGTGCGGCTGTAACGACCACTCGATATCAGACGTCTCTTGAACCAATCCTGCAACACAATCACCGGCGTGGAGAATGCAGGTCGCACCCTGCCTTTCGATAAGTGCAATCACGACACTCGCCGAGTCTCGCCGATATGTGCGTGAAAGTTCCGCGTGGATCACGCGCAAACGGTCGATGATGGTCTTCGGTGTCACCACTTCCGCAACGACGAACCAGTCAATCAGATTGCGCGCCACGTCGCGAGCGAAAGCGCCACTGGCTTTCCCGTTCGAGGAGCCGTCGAGCACAACAGCAAGAACAGCATCGTCACGAAGTCCAACCCCGCAACAATCGCGATTGTCATCGGTGCGATGTCCTTGTTCGCTGCGCCACCTGATCTCTACTCCCATCTCAGCCACCGCCATCGCAATTCGCGAGCGCGTCGATACGGTCGCGGACAATGTCGACGCGTCCAGCCGGGCCTCTGATATTCCCTTCCAGGAAGTTGTCGAAGTCCGCGTGTTCTTTGAATGCCCGGAGTTCTGAAGCGATAAAGTTGCGCACGTCTTCGTCTGCGCCTTGAACTTCAGCAAGAAGTTCCTCCCGCCCGTCCACGACGATTACGACATCTTCGAGATCATGCTCCCCAACGGGTCGTCGCCACCACGCCCGCGGTAGGCTTCGAGCTTCGTCGCGATAAAGAGCGGCGCAGTCAGGTGCTTGATCTCCAGCTCGCCCGTCAACGGATGTGACACTGCTGTTTCGATGCCCTGCGCATACCAGCGGTTCGAGAAACCGAGGATGCGTTCGTCGTCCGGCATGAAATCGACGATGAGTTCGCCAAGTCTCATGCGACAGATGACCTCGTCCTGCGGGGAAATCGTGAAGCCCTTCCCGAACAGTTGTTCCTCCAGCTCTATCCACTCGCCGTAACCGGCCAGGTCGACGATGAGATCGACATCATTTGTCAGTCTCACGTCTTCCAGCGTGATCGGATCGGTGATGAAGAGTGCCGTCGTACATCCGCCGACAAACACAAGGCGATCGCGCAGATCGTCCCCGATGGCCTCGGCCACGGTTTCGAGCATATAGAGAAGCTGCCCCTGGACTGTCATTTGTTCAGGAGCCTTTGCTTGAGCCGCTCGACGGCAAGATTGGATTCACGCTGCTTGCCAAGCCTGATGGCGTCGACCTGAGCTACCCCCCGAAATTCGGACACTGACATAAGCTACGATTTGCAGTCTGCTGATCTTCGACGAGAAGGAGATCAGAGATGTCGAAACGCAAGCAGCACGCGCCTGAGTTCAAGGCGAAGGTCGCGCTGGAAGCCCTGAAAGGCGAGGAGACGGCTGCCGAACTGGCAAGCCGGTTCGGGGTGCATCCGACGATGATCCATCAATGGAAGCGTGCCCTGCTCGAAGGCGCCTCCGGTGTGTTCGAACGCGGGGGCCGCAAGAAGCCGGAGATTGACGAGGAGCAGGTGAAGGAGCTCCACGCCAAGATCGGGGAGCTGGCGGTGGCCAACTCTTTTTTGGAACGAAAGCTGAAGCCCTGGGGCGGGAAGTGAGGCGCGGCATGATCGAGCCTGACCACCCGGACCTGTCGATCGGCCAGCAGTGCAAGTTGCTGTCGATCGCGCGTTCGTCTTTCTACTACACGCCCAAGGGCGAGTCTGAGCAGAACCTCGCTCTGATGCGGCAGATCGATGAGCAGTTCCTGGAGACCCCGTTCTTCGGAGTTCGACAGATGACCTGGCACCTGCGCAACGACGGCCACCTGGTGAACGAGAAGCGCATCCGGCGGCTGATGCGCCTGATGGGGCTCATGCCGATTTACCAGAAGCCCAATACGAGCAGGCCGGCGAAGGGCCATAGGACCTATCCCTACCTGCTCAGAGGTCTGCGGGTGGAACGCCCGAACCAGGTCTGGTGTTCGGACATCACCTATCGTAAGCGCCCGATAGCTACCGCAGTGGCATGTCCTTGACGCGTGCGATGATGTCTGGATCGCCGACGAAGTCCTCGAGGAAGCCTTGCCATTCCTCTGTCGATATCCGGGCAGCCCTGAGCATGTCGCGAAGTTCGCCGATGCCGTCG
>SRJI02000148.1 GCA_005473895.2 Carideicomes alvinocaridis | reverse complement strand
GTCTGGCGCGGCCGGGCCGGGCTGGCGGGGCCCTCCGTGGCCTACGTGCGGGAGCACCTGGCGGACGTGAAGGCGTGGCTGGCGGCGGGGCGACGCCTGCGGGTGTGGACCGTCGACGAGCGCGAGGACGCCGAGTTCCTCCTCGCCCAGGGGGTGCAGGAGCTCACCACCAACCGTCCGGAGGACGTGCTGCGCTGGGTCCGCGAGCGGGCCGCCGCGCGTCGGGAACGGATGCCCACCGGGGCCTGAGGGCGCCGACGACGGCGCGCATGCTGCTCAAGCTGATCGAGCCGACCTCGGGCGAGATCAGCTTCGAGGGCAAGGACGTGCTGGCGCTGAAGGGGGAGGGGCTCAAGGACTTCCGGCAGCGGGTGCAGGCCGTGTTCCAGGACCCCTTCTCCTCGCTCAACCCCTCGTTCACGGTGGGCCGGATCATCGAGGAGCCGCTGCAGACGTACCAGCGGGGCAACGCCAGGCAGCGGCGGGCGCGCGTGCTCGAGCTCATGGATCAGGTGGCCCTGCCCTCGCACTTCCACCGCCGGCACCCGGCCGAGCTCTCGGGCGGGCAGCGCCAGCGCGTGGCGATCGCCCGGGCGCTCACGCTGAACCCCGAGCTGATCGTGTGCGACGAGCCGGTCTCCGCGCTGGACGTGCTCGTGCAGGACCAGATCCTCACGCTGCTGCGCCGCCTGCAGGACGAGCTGGGGCTGAGCTACCTGTTCATCTCGCACGACCTGGCGGTGGTGCGGCTCATCTCCGACTACGTGTGCGTCATGAAGGAC
>SRJI02000023.1 GCA_005473895.2 Carideicomes alvinocaridis | reverse complement strand
CATCGGCCCGGACGCCCCGCTGCGCCTGTTGGTGATCGGCCGCGACTGGCAGGCCAAGGGCGGGCCGCTGGCGGTCGCGGCGCTGCGCCGCCTGCGCGAGCGCGGCATCGACGCGCGGCTGACGGTGATCGGCTGCACCCCGCCGCCGGAGGACATGGGCCCGGAGGTGAAGGTCCACCCGTCGCTGGACAAGTCCGTGCCCGAAGAGCTGGAGACCTTCACCCAGGCGATCCGCGCGGCGCATTTCCTGGTGATGCCCAGCTTCGAATCCTACGGCTTCGCCTTCTGCGAGGCGGCGGCGCACGGGTTGCCCTCGCTCTGCCTGCGGGTGGGGGGCGTGCCGGTGCGCGACGGGATCAACGGCCACGCCCTGCCCCCCGGATCGTCGGTGGAGGATTTCGTCGCCGTGATCGAACGCTACATCGACGACCCCGGGCGCTACGCCGCCCTGCGCCGCTCGAGCCGTCGGGAATACGAGGACCGGCTGAACTGGGAAGCCTGGGGCAAGGCGGTGGGCCGGGAGCTGAACGACGCGCTGGCCCGCCACCGCGCGTCGTCGGCCGCCCCGGCCAAAACCGGAACGGCGTGACCGCTCAGCAGCCGGTGCCGCGCACCACCACCCGCGCCGTGCTCAGCAGGACGCGCATGTCGGTGGTGAAGGACAGTTCGCGGTAATAGCGCGTGTCGTAGATCGCCCGCTCGGCAAAGTTCGACTCGTTGCGGACCGAGATCTGCCAGTAGCCGGTGATCCCCGGGCGCAGGGCGTAATAGGCGCGGCCGGGATAGAGACGGCGCTGGTCCGCCATCATCGGGCGCGGCCCGACGAGGCTCATGTCGCCCACCAGAACGTTCCAGAGCTGCGGCAGCTCGTCGAGCGAGTTCTTGCGGATGATCCGGCCCACGCGGGTGACGCGGGGATCGTGGCGCAGCTTCTGCGTCGTGTCCCACTCCTCCCGGGCGACCGGATTCTCCTTAAGGTAGTTCTCCAGCATCTTGTCCGCGTCCGGAACCATGGAGCGCAGCTTCCACATGCGGAAGGTCCGGCCGTTCAGACCGACGCGATCCTGGCGGTAGAACGGCGACGCGCCGTCCCGGGCGACTAGCAGGACGAGCGGCAGAACCAGCATGAGGACGGGAAGGGCCAGAAGCAGCACGACGAGGATATCGAGCGCGCGCTTGACCCCGTTGCGATAGCGGCCCCGCGGCTGGGCTAGGTGGTCGTCTGCGATAATGGTTTCTTCAAAATCGATCGGCGAAAGGCGATGGCGCATATTCATAGTCAATTCAAACTCTCCCAGGTCAGAGCCATGGTTAAACATTTCACTCACACGAGAAGCTGACCTGTCGCGGCGCCGGCACCAGATGGCTGGACGGCCAGTCGGTGCCGCATTCCCGCCATTTTCAACCCATCCGAACCCACCTTGTAAGCGGGGGAGAAAACCCCCGGATACCCATGGGAAAAACGACGGTGCCGAAACACGTCAGACTACTCTTGTCACGAAGCCTTCCGGCGCACCGTTGCGAATGCTGCAAACGGGTAACCAAGAATTTTCCGTTCATTTTCCCCACTTACCGGAAAAATGCGTTGGTCTGGCCCGGTAGTCAAGCCACCTTCCGGAAGACTACTCAGGCGGGATCCCCCGGCCCGGGACGGACGCCTCTCGCGGGGGTCGCAGGGCCACCTTCGGGGCGCGTCACGCAGGGACGGAGCGGTGTCGAAATGCGGCCCGCGGGATGCCACAATCACCGCCCTTTCGCCACGTTTTCGCCGAAATCATTGTTGCGCAGCGCGGCCGGTACCAGCTTGACCCTACGTCCGCCCATTGTCCGCCCTGCCGGGACAGTCTCCGGGATCCGGGATGATCATCCGAGTGCGGGCGACCTTTCGGCCCGCGCCGCACCCGGTTCGTCCAGCAGGCAAGGCCTCCGGCGGCATGCGACTGCCGGGTTTGTTGCCCGGCGGGAAACCCCCGCGGGGTCGGAACCCGGGCAAATCGGGCGACAATGCGGCGATCATCGGGCGGCAATTCGACGAGGGCCCGGCAGGTCTGTGACGCACCCCGGGGCGCACCACCTATGCGTGTCCTCCCGATCACAGCTCTGACGAAGGCCGACGCGCGTCCGGTCCTCCGATGAGCGGCGAAACCGCGAATCACCCCCGGTTTTCGCCCCCTCTCCGGGCTTGCGACGGGGCCGAGTCGGGCGCAGAAAGAGGGCATGACGACGGAATGGATCAGCGTGGAATTCGACGGGGGCCGGCTCTATGCGCGGGTCCATGATGGCGAGGACCCGGTCATCGCCGACCTGCAGGCGGAGATCGCCGAGGGGGAGGCGGCCGAGACGGCGCTGGAGCGGATGCTTGCGCCGCACCTGGAGAATGCGCGCGGCGTCCCGGTGATCTGCGCCGGACTGGGCGACCCCGCCGCCGCCGTGCCCGTCCCCGCCGCGCCGCCGCTGCAGACGGAAAGCCGCGTGGCTGCCGGCGGGCGGATGGACCTGCGGCTGCTTCCGGGCCTGCGCCAATCGGAGCCGCCCGACCTGACCTCGGGGGCCGAGATCCGCGTGGCCGGCCTGCTGGCCGAGCAGCCGGGCTTCGACGGCGTCCTCTGCCTGCCGGGGCCGCGTACGCTCTGGATCCATGTCAGCGCGGGCGAGATCGTCAGCTTTCGCGCCACCCTGACCGGTGAACTGGCCGGGCTGCTCGAAACCAGGTCCAGCCTCTCGCCCGCCCTCGCCGGGACGGAGTGGAACGCCGCCCTCTTCACCGCCACCCTGCGCGACGTGATGAGCCGGCCGCAGGGCGTGGCGCAAGGCCTTGCCGGACTCGCCGCCGCCCATGCGCTTGGCAGTACGAAGCCGGGCGAGGCGCGGGCGCGGCTTTACGGGATGCTCGTGGGGATCGACATGTCGGCGGCCCGCCCCTACTGGCTGGGCCAGCGGGTCGCGGTGCTGGGCGACGACCGCCTGGCCGACGCCTACCATGCGGCGCTGGACGGCGAAGGCGCCTTCCCCGAACGGCTGGACGGACAGGCGATGGCGGAGGCCGGCTTTCGCGCCGCCCGCGCGGCGATGGGGACGCACTAGGACCGCCGGGGTGCCGGCCTGACCGCAGGTTCCCGCATATGCCGCCGATGGCGAGCAGGGGAAAATCGCCGAAGGCCCCGGCCGGTAGCCCTTGCATATGCGCCCCACGCGGCGTATATGCCCCTCAACAGCGGCGCGTCGGTTCCCTGAACAGACGTTCCACCGGAACACGTACGGGCCGCGCGCCCGTTTTTTTGTGTCCGGCCCAGCCGCAAGGAGCCCCATGATACCGAACGACCTCATCGCCAAGGCGGCCATGGATCGCCGACTCGCCGAGATCGTCGGCCCGGTCATCGAGGACCTGGGCTATGAGCTGGTGCGCATCCGGCTGATGAGCGGCAAGTCGACCACGCTGCAGATCATGGCCGAGAAGCCCGAGGGCGGCATCGAAGTCGAGGATTGCGCCGAGATCTCCACCGCCGTCTCCGCCGCGCTGGACGTGGAGGACCCGATCCTCGACACCTATACGCTCGAGGTCTCCAGCCCCGGCATCGACCGGCCGCTGACCCGGCTGAAGGATTTCGAGACCTTCGAGGGCTACGAGGCCAAGATCGAGACGACCGAGCTGATCGACGGCCGCCGCCGCTTCAAGGGCGAACTGGCGGGCGTGGAAGACGACGAGGTGCTGATCAACATCGAGGAAGGCACCGTCGGGCTGAAATTCGAATGGCTGTCGGATGCCAAGCTCGTGCTCACCGACGACCTGATCAAGGAAATGCTGAAGGCCCGCAAGGACGCGGGCGTTCTGAACGAAACCGCTTTCGACGACATCGAGACCGAGACCGGCTCCGAGGAGGACTGAACCCATGGCAATCACCTCTGCCAACCAGCTTGAGCTTCTGCAGACCGCCGAGGCGGTGGCGCGGGAGAAGATGATCGACCCCTCGCTGGTGGTCGAGGCGATGGAGGAATCCCTCGCCCGGGCCGCCAAGAGCCGCTACGGCTCCGAGATGGACATCCGCGTCGCGATCGACCGCAAGACCGGGCGGGCGACCTTCACCCGCGTGCGCACCGTGGTCGAGGACGAGGAGCTGGAGAACTACCAGGCCGAGATGACCGTGGAGCAGGCCAAGCAGTACATGGAAGACCCGCAGGTCGGCCAGCAGTACATCGAGGAAGTGCCGCCGGTCGAAATGGGCCGCATCGCCGCGCAATCGGCCAAGCAGGTGATCCTGCAGAAGGTCCGCGAAGCCGAGCGTGACCGCCAGTACGAGGAATTCAAGGACCGCGCCGGCACCATCATCAACGGCGTCGTCAAGCGCGAGGAATACGGCAACGTCATCGTCGACGTGGGCCGCGGCGAGGCCATCCTGCGCCGCAACGAGAAGATCGGCCGCGAAGCCTATCGCCCGAACGACCGCATCCGCTGCTACATCAAGGACGTGCGCCGCGAGGCCCGCGGGCCGCAGATCTTCCTGTCGCGCACCGCGCCGGAATTCATGGCCGAGCTGTTCAAGATGGAAGTGCCCGAGATCTACGACGGCATCATCGAGATCAAGGCGGTCGCCCGCGACCCCGGCTCGCGCGCCAAGATCGGCGTGGTCTCCTACGACAATTCGATCGACCCCGTGGGCGCCTGTGTCGGGATGCGCGGCAGCCGCGTGCAGGCCGTGGTGAACGAGTTGCAGGGCGAGAAGATCGACATCATCCCGTGGAACGAGGACATGCCGACCTTCCTCGTCAACGCGCTGCAACCGGCCGAAGTGTCGAAGGTGGTGCTGGACGAGGATGCCGAGCGGATCGAGGTCGTGGTGCCCGAAGAGCAGCTGAGCCTCGCCATCGGCCGCCGCGGTCAGAACGTGCGCCTGGCGTCGCAGCTGACCGGGCTCGACATCGACATCATGACCGAGGAAGAGGAATCGGCGCGCCGCCAGAAGGAGTTCGAGGAACGCACCCAGCTCTTCATGGACACGCTGGACCTCGACGAGTTCTTCGCCCAGCTTCTCGTGGCCGAGGGCTTCACCAACCTCGAGGAAGTCGCCTATGTGGACATGGAAGAGCTGCTGGTGATCGACGGCGTCGACGAAGGGACCGCCGAGGAACTGCAGACCCGTGCCCGCGAGCACCTGGAAGAACAGGCCCGCAAGGCGCTGGAAAAGGCCCAGGAACTGGGCGCCGAGCAGTCGCTCATTGACTTCGAGGGGCTGACACCCCAAATGATCCTTGCTCTGGCGGAAGACGGCGTGAAGACGCTCGAGGATTTCGCCACCTGCGCGGACTGGGAACTGGCCGGCGGCTGGACCTCGGTCGATGGCGAGCGGGTGAAGGACGACGGTCTTCTGGAACCCTTCGATGTCAGCCTGGAAGAAGCGCAGAACCTCGTGATGACCGCCCGGGTCCAACTGGGCTGGGTCGATCCCGAGGATCTGGAAGCCGACGAAGCCGAAGCCGACGAGACGGCCGAGGGCGAGGGCGGCGACGAAACCGTGAAGGAGGCCGAGGCCTGATCCCGGGTCTCGGGAAAGGACGCCCATGACACGCGGAGGCGCGACCAGGGACGTGACGGAGACGCCCGAGCGGAAATGCATCGCCACCGGCGAGGTGCGGCCGGTGGGCGAGCTTGTCCGCTTCGTCGTCGGACCGGAGGGCGGTATCGTCCCCGACGTCATGGGCAAGCTGCCTGGCCGGGGGATCTGGGTGTCCGCCGACCGCGCCGCGCTCGACAAGGCGGCGTCGAAGAACCTGTTCTCCCGCGCCGCCAAGACGAAGGTCTCGGTGCCGGAGGGGCTGGCCGACGAGGTCGAGGCCCAACTTGCCCGCCGGGTGGTCAACCTGATCAGCCTGGCGCGCAAGTCGGGCGCGGCCGTCGCCGGCTACGAAAAGGTCAAGGATTGGCTCTCGCAGGAAAAGGCGCGGGTGCTGATCCAGGCGCGCGACGGCTCGGAGCGCGGGAAATCGAAGCTGAGCACGCCCTATGGCGGCCGCTTCATAGGATGGCTGACGGCGGATGAGCTCGGATTGGCATTCGGGCGACAAACTGTGATACATGGCGCGCTTGCCGCTGGTGGACTCAGCTCTCGTGTAGTAGAGGAGGCCGCGAGATTGAAAGGCCTTCGCGGGTTTGACGACGGTGCGCGTCGCCGGAAAGGAAAAGTAGCTGGATGAGCGATAACGACGGTAAGAAGACTCTTGGTTTGCGCGGGGGCGGTCCCCGCTCGGGGAACGTGAAGCAGAGCTTCAGCCACGGGCGGACCAAGAACGTCGTGGTGGAGACCAAGCGCAAGCGGGTCGTCGTGCCGAAGACCGGCGCGGCCAAGCCGCATACCGGCGGCGATCCGGCAAAGGTCGCCTCGGCCTCTGGCAGCAAGCGGCCGGCGGGCATTTCCGACGCGGAGATGGAGCGCCGGATGAAGGCGCTGCAGGCCGCCAAGGCCCGCGAGGCCGACGAGGCCGCCGCCCGCGAAGCCGAGGAAAAGGCCCGCGCCGAAGAGCGTGAGCGCCGCCGCGCCGAAGCGGAGCAGAAGGAACGCGAGCAGCGCGAGGCCGAGGAAAAGGCCCGCGCCAAGGCGGAAGAGGAAGAGCGCAAGGCCCGCGAGGCCGACGAGGCCGCCAAGCGCGCGGCCGAGGCGCCCCCGGCCGCCAAGGAAGACACGCGTTCGGCGCCCAAACCCTCTGCCGCGCAGCCCCGCAAGGCGGAGCGCGAGCGCGAGGAACGTGGCCGTGGCGGCAAGGGCCGCGACGATGGCGGCCGCCGCTCGGGCAAGCTGACCCTGAACCAGGCGCTTTCGGGCGAAGGTGGCCGGCAGAAATCCATGGCCGCCATGAAGCGCAAGCAGGAGCGTGCGCGTCAGAAGGCGATGGGCCAGTCGGCCGACCGTGAAAAGGTCGTGCGCGACGTCCAGATCCCCGAGGCGATCGTGGTGTCGGAACTGGCCAACCGGATGGCGGAACGCGCCGCCGAGGTGGTCAAGGCGCTGATGCAGAACGGCATGATGGTCACCCAGAACCAGACCATCGACGCCGATACCGCAGAGCTGATCGTCGAGGAATTCGGCCACCGCGCCGTGCGCGTCTCGGCCGGCGACGTGGAGGACGTGATCAAGGAGGTCCAGGACAAGCCCGAGGATCTCAAGCCGCGGCCCCCGGTCATCACCATCATGGGTCACGTCGACCACGGGAAGACCTCGCTGCTCGACGCCATCCGCGACGCCAAGGTCGTGGCGGGCGAAGCCGGCGGGATCACCCAGCATATCGGCGCCTACCAGGTGCAGACCGACAGCGGCGCCACGCTGACCTTCCTGGACACGCCGGGCCACGCGGCCTTCACCTCCATGCGGTCCCGCGGGGCGCAGGTGACGGACATCGTGGTGCTGGTCGTGGCGGCGGATGACAGCGTCATGCCGCAGACCGTCGAGGCCATCAACCACGCCAAGGCGGCGGGTGTCCCGATGATCGTGGCGATCAACAAGATCGACAAGCAGGGCGCCAACCCGGACAAGGTGCGCGCCGAGCTTCTGCGGCACGAGATCGTCGTCGAGGCGATGTCGGGCGACGTGCAGGACGTTCCCGTCTCCGCCGTGACCGGCGCGGGGCTGGACGAACTGCTCGAGGCCATCGCGCTGCAGGCCGAGATCCTCGAACTCAAGGCCAACCCCGACCGGGCGGCCGAGGGCGCGGTGATCGAGGCGCAGCTCGACGTGGGCCGCGGCCCGGTGGCCACCGTGCTGGTGCGCGCCGGCACGCTCAAGCGCGGCGATATCTTCGTCGTGGGCGAGCAGTGGGGCAAGGTCCGCGCGCTGATCAACGACAAGGGCGAGCGGGTCGAGAAAGCCGGCCCGTCCGAGCCGGTGGAGGTCCTGGGCCTCAACGGCACGCCCGAGGCCGGCGACGTGCTGAACGTCACCGAGACCGAGGCGCAGGCCCGCGAGATCGCCGAGTACCGCCAGGAACAGGCCAAGGAGAAACGCGCCGCGGCCGGGGCCGCCACCACGCTGGAACAGCTCATGCAGAAGGCCAAGGACGACAAGGACGTGGCCGAGCTGCCGGTCCTGGTCAAGGCCGACGTGCAGGGCTCGGCCGAGGCCATCGTCCAGGCGCTGGAAAAGGTCGGCAACGACGAGGTCCGCGTGCGGGTGCTGCACTACGGTGTGGGCGCCATCACCGAGACCGACGTGGGCCTGGCCGAAGCGTCGAACGCGCCGATCCTGGGCTTCAACGTCCGGGCCAATGCCTCGGCCCGCAACAGCGCCAACCAGAAGGGCGTGGAGCTGCGCTATTACAGCGTGATCTACGACCTCGTGGACGACGTAAAGGCGGCGGCCTCGGGCCTGCTCTCGGCCGAGGTGCGCGAGAACTTCATCGGCTACGCGGAAATCCGCGAGGTCTTCAAGGTGTCCAATGTCGGCAAGGTCGCCGGCTGCCTGGTCACCGAGGGCGTCGCCCGCCGTTCGGCCGGTGTGCGCCTGCTGCGCGACGACGTGGTGATCCACGAAGGCACGCTGAAGACGCTCAAGCGCTTCAAGGACGAGGTTGCCGAGGTGCAGTCCGGCCAGGAATGCGGGATGGCCTTCGAGAACTACGACGACATCCGCCCCGGCGACGTCATCGAGATCTTCGAACGCGAGGAGGTGGAGCGCAAGCTCACCTGATCCGCGCCCCTCACGGGGATCGACAACGAAAAAGGGCGGCCTGAGCGGGCCGCCCTTTTCTCGTTTTCCGCCCGCCCCGTCGGGCGCGCGATTGTTCGACCGCCGGCCCCGGCCGGCAGGAACGGTGTTTCTAGGCTGCGCTCGCCGGGCGTCCGGAATAGACCCTGTCGCCGACGCGGATCGAAATCCGCCCGTCGGGCAGTGCCTTCACGAAAGTCCCCTGAATCGACACGCAGGTGCCAATGATGATCGTCTTGAGCATTTTTCGGCCTCCCAACTGACCTGCCCCTGACCGGCCTTTTCCCCACCGGTCCAGTTAAACGGTGCGCCGCGAACCGCTGTCCGGGCACCCGCAGCCCTGCTTATAGCACCTTTTCCATGCAAAATACTCGTTAATTCACAAAATTGTCGCGAAAATTAACGTAAGGTCGTTGACATCCGGCGCCCGCGATGCAGCCGCCGCCAGCCGCCCGGAGCGTCAGAGCCAGTCGCGCAGAATGGGGATCAGCGGGATGTCGGCGGGCGGCATCGGGTAGCTGCTAAGATCCCGCGCGCGCACCCATTTCAGGCTCTGCCCCTCTCGCGATTGCGGGATCCCCTGCCACTTGCGGCAGGCAAAGAGCGGCATCACCAAGTGGAAATCCTCGTAGGAATGGCTCGCGAAGGTCAGCGGCGCGAGGCAGGATTCCCAAGTGTCGATGCCCAGCTCCTCCTCCAGCTCGCGAATCAGGGCCTTTTCGGGCGTCTCCCCGGCTTCCACCTTGCCGCCGGGAAATTCCCACAGGCCGGCCATGGACTTGCCTTCGGGCCGCTGCGCCAGCAGCACGCGCCCGTCCACGTCGATCAGCGCGACGGCCGAAACCAGGACGATCTTCACGAGCGGTAGTCGGCGTTGATGTCGATGTAGCCGTGGGTCAGGTCGCAGGTCCAGACGGTGGCCGCGCCCTCGCCCAGGCCCAGGTCGATGCCGATGGTCAGCTCCTGCCCCTTCATGTAGGCCGAGGCCGCCTCTTCGTCGTAGTCGGGGCTGACCCAGCCCTTTTCCGCCACCTTCAGGTCGCCGAAGCGGATCGACAGCAGGTCGCGGTCGGCCGCAGCCCCGGATTTGCCGATCGCCATGACGACGCGGCCCCAGTTGGCGTCCTCGCCCGCCACGGCGGTCTTGACCAGTGGCGAATTGGCCACCGACAGCGCATGGGTCCGTGCATCGGCGTAGGATGCGGCGCCGGTCACGGCGACCTCGACGAACTTGGTCGCGCCCTCGCCGTCCCGCACCACCTGGTGCGCGAGGTCCAGCATCACGCCGTAGAGCGCCTCGGCGAATTCCCCGTTGCCGGTCACGTCCACGCCCGAGGCGCCGGTGGCCCCCATCAGCACGGTGTCGGAGGTCGAGGTATCGCTGTCCACGGTGATGCAGTTGAACGTGCGGTTGGCGCAATCGGTCACCAAAGTCTGCAATTCGGTGCGGCCGATCCGCGCATCGGTGAAGATGTAGACCAGCATCGTCGCCATGTCGGGCGCGATCATGCCGGAGCCCTTGGCGATGCCCGCGATCTTCACCGGGGTCCCGTCGACCTCCACCGTGGCCGTGGCGCCCTTGGGGAAGGTGTCGGTGGTCATGATCGCCCGCGCCGCGGCCTCGATCCCCGACGGATCGAGCGCGGCATTCATCTCGTCAAGCTTGGCGAGGATGCGGTCATGGGGCAGCGGTTCACCGATCACCCCGGTGGAGGAGGTGAAGACCCGCGCCTCGGGGACGTCGGCCGCGCGGGCCGCCGCCTCGCTCACCGCCTTCACCGACTCCACCCCGTGGCGGCCGGTGAAGGCATTGGCATTGCCGGAATTTACCAGGATGGCCGCGCCCTGGTCCGCCGCGCCGTCGCTGCCGATTTTGTCCTGGCAGTCGAGCACCGGCGCCGCACGGGTGCTGGACCGGGTAAAGACCCCGGCCAGCGTGCTGCCCGGCGCCAGGCGCGCGAGCATGACATCGGTGCGGCCCTTGTAGCGCACCCCGGCCTCGGCGGTGGCAAAGGCCACGCCCTCGATCACGGGCAGGTCGGGAAAGCGCTCGGGCGCAAGCGGCGAGCGGGCCGGGGTCTTGGCCATCTGGGATTACTCCTCCAGCAGGTCGGTGCGGCTCAGGAGCGAGGGCGCAATCGCCTCGTCCTCGTTGCGCTCAATCTCAGCGGACTGCTGAAGCTCGTCAAGCCGCGCCTTCACCGCCTCGGACTGGATCTCGGACTGGAGCTGGCCGCGCACCTCGTCGAGCGCCGGCGCTTCCTTCACCCGCGTCTCGTTGAGCTGGATCACGTGCCAGCCGAACTGCGTCTGGACCGGGTCGGAGATCGTACCCGGCTCCATCTCCATCACCGCCTGCTCGAAGGGTGCGACCATGTCGCCCTCGCCGAACCACGGCAGCTTGCCGCCGTCGGACGCGCTCGGCCCGGTGGATTTCTCGCGGGCGACCTCGGCGAATTCGGCGCCGTTCTCCAGCTCCTCGATGATCGCCTTGGCCTCGTCCTCGGTCTTCACCAGGATATGCGAGGCGTTGTATTCCTTGCCCAGGTCGGCACCGTCATACTTGGCGTCATAGGCCGCCTGGACCGCCTCGTCGGTGACCGCCTGTTGCGCGATCTCGTAGGCCGCCTGGCCCGCCATGAGCTCACGCTCGCTGTTTTCCATGGCCATGCGGACCCGCGGCGTCATCTCGGCGGCGTCGGAGCCGGCCAGAAGCGCCTGCTGGATGATCTGCTGAAGGATGCCGTCGAACAGCACCTCGTCGGGCAGCTGGCGATACTGGTCCGGCAGCGTCTGCTTGAGCAGAATCATGTGGCCCAGCGTGATGTCCGTGCCGTTGACGGTCGCCACCACGGTCGCCGCTCCTTCGGCCGGCACTTCGGCAGGCGCGCTCTGGCTCTCTGCGGCCGTTTCCTCGCCGGCCGCGGGTGCGGCGGTGTCCTGAGCGGCAAGCGCGCCGGGCAGGGCGAGAGACAGGATCAGAGAAGCAGAGAGAGTTTTGGCTGAATAAGGCAAGTTGTGGTCCTTCTTGCTGTGTTGGCCACGCCGAGAGGCGGCGTTGACACTCTGATAGGCGCCGCTTACATCGCGGTGAGGCCAATCGGCGCCTGACTTTTCCCCACTCTTCCTATGGATTGCGGTTGAGGCGGGCAAGCCGGTGACCCGCACGATCGTGTCAATTCGCTGGGAGTCCCCATGCTCGGTTTCGGAAAAATGGCTCGGAAGGTCTTTGGCACGCCAAACGACCGCAAGGTGAAGGCAACCCTTCCCCTCGTCGAGAAGATCAACGCGCTGGAGCCGGATTTCCAGAAGCTGAGCGATGCCGAGATCAAGGCCAAGACCGACGAGTTCCGCAAGCGCTTCGAAGGGGGCGAGAGCCTCGACAAGCTGCTGCCCGAGGCCTTCGCCAATTGCCGCGAAGCCGCGCGCCGCACCCTGGGCCTGCGGGCCTTCGACGTGCAGCTGATGGGCGGCATCTTCCTGCATCAGGGTAACATTTCCGAGATGAAGACCGGCGAGGGCAAGACCCTGGTCGCCACCTTCCCGGCCTACCTGAACGCGCTGAACGGCAAGGGCGTGCATATCGTCACGGTCAACGACTACCTCGCCCGCCGCGACGCGGACTGGATGTCCAAGGTCTATGGCGCGCTCGGCCTGACCACCGGCGTGGTCTATCCCCGCCAGCCCGAGGCGGAGAAGAAGGCCGCCTATGAATCCGACATCACCTATGCCACGAACAACGAGCTGGGCTTCGACTACCTCCGCGACAACATGAAGTCGGAGCTGAGCCAGATCCACCAGAAGTACCACAACTTCGCCATCGTGGACGAAGTCGACTCGATCCTCATCGACGAGGCGCGGACCCCGCTGATCATCTCCGGTCCCAGCCAGGACCGCAGCGATCTGTATATCTCGATCAACCGCCTGATCCCCGAGCTGAACGAGGATCACTACACGATCGACGAAAAGACCCGGAACGTGACCTTCACCGACGAGGGCAACGAGTACCTGGAGGATCACCTCCATGCCCGCGGCCTGTTGCCGGAAGAGCAATCGCTCTACGACCCGGAAAGCACGACGGTGGTGCACCACGTGAACCAGGGCCTGCGCGCCCACAAGCTGTTCCAGAAGGACAAGGATTACATCGTCCGCGACGGCGAAGTGATCCTGGTGGACGAGTTCACCGGCCGGATGATGCCGGGCCGCCGCCTGTCCGACGGGCTGCACCAGGCGATCGAGGCCAAGGAAGGCTGCGACATCCAGCCGGAGAACGTGACCCTCGCGAGCGTGACTTTCCAGAACTACTTCCGCCTCTACGACAAGCTGTCGGGCATGACCGGCACCGCCACCACCGAGGCCGAGGAATTCGCCGAGATCTACGGTCTGGGCGTGGTCGAGGTGCCGACCAACAAGCCGATCGCGCGGATGGACGAGGACGACCAGGTCTACCGCACGACGAACGAGAAATACGCGGCCATCGTCGAAGAGATCAAGCTGGCGCACGAGAAGGGCCAGCCGGTTCTTGTCGGTACCACCTCGATCGAGAAATCCGAGGCGCTGAGCCAGCTGCTGACCCAGGCCGGGCTCAAGCACAACGTCCTGAACGCCCGCCAGCACGAGCAGGAGGCGCAGATCGTCGCCGAGGCCGGGACGCTGGGCGCGGTGACCATCGCCACCAACATGGCCGGCCGCGGCACCGACATCCAGCTTGGCGGCAATATCGAGCTCAAGGTGCAGGCGGCGCTCGACGCCCAGCCCGACGCCGATCCCGCGGAAATCCGCGCGCAGATCGAGGCCGAGCACGAGGACGAGAAGAACAAGGTGCTGAAGGCCGGCGGCCTCTTCGTGCTGGCCACCGAGCGGCACGAGAGCCGGCGCATCGACAACCAGCTTCGCGGCCGTTCGGGCCGTCAGGGCGATCCCGGGCGGTCCTCGTTCTACCTGTCGCTCGAGGATGACCTGATGCGCATCTTCGGCTCCGACCGGCTGGACAAGGTGCTGTCCTCGCTCGGCATGAAGGAAGGCGAGGCGATCGTGCACCCCTGGGTGAACAAGTCGCTGGAGCGGGCGCAGGCCAAGGTCGAGGGGCGCAACTTCGACATCCGCAAGCAGCTGCTGAAGTTCGACGACGTGATGAACGACCAGCGCAAGGTGATCTTTGCCCAGCGCCGCGAGATCATGGAGGCCGAGGATCTGTCCGAGATCGTCGCCGACATGCGCCACCAGGTGATCGACGACCTGATCGAGCAGCACATGCCGCCCAAGGCCTATGCCGATCAATGGGACATGCAGGGGCTCTATACCTCGGCCCTCGAGGCGCTCGGCATCGACGAACCGATCATCGCCTGGGGCGAGGAGGAAGGCGTCGACGACGAGATCGTGCGCGAGCGGATGGAAAAGGCCAGCGACGAGCTGATGGCCAAGAAGGCCAGCGCCTTCGGCCCCGAGACGATGCGCCAGATCGAAAAGCAGATCCTGCTGCAGACCATCGACAACAAGTGGCGCGACCACCTGCTGACGCTGGAGCACCTGCGCTCGGTGGTGGGCTTCCGCGGCTATGCCCAGCGCGACCCGCTCAACGAGTACAAGACCGAGGCCTTCCAGCTTTTCGAAAGCATGCTCGACAGCCTGCGCTACGAGGTCAGCCAGAAGCTGGGCCAGATCCGGCCGATGAGCGAGGAAGAGCAGAAGAAGATGATGGATCAGATCGCCGCCCAGCAGGCGCAGATCCAGGCCGCCGCCAAGCAGCAGGCGGAGGATTCCGCCGCCGAGGCCGAGGCGGGCGAACCCGACACCGCTCCGACCGCCAAGGCCGAGGGTTTCGACGAGAACGATCCGGCGACTTGGGGCAATCCCGGCCGGAACGAGCCCTGTCCCTGCGGATCGGGCAAGAAGTTCAAGCATTGCCACGGCCGGCTGGCCTGATTTTCCGCGTCCCGGGCGCCGGTTCCGGGATCCGCCCCTTGCCAGCCGGGCGCATGCCTTATTACCGTCAGATTCACTCCGCGGCCGCGCCCTAACGCGGTCACCATTTCCAGGCACGCTGCCCCCAATTCAGGAGGCGGATGATGCTGCAGACGAATCGGTATGTGATGGCGGGTATCTCGGTCGCTTGCGCGCTTGGCATCGGTTTCATCATGCAGGGGGGCCTCGACGGTCTCTTGGGCGGCGGCGATACGCCGACCCGCCGGATCGTCACCGAGGCGCCTGCCACGGTCTCCTCCGGGGACCGCAGCGGCGCGGCGCAGCCCGATCCCGAGGCCCCCGCCGTGCAGATCACCCGGGTCGAGCGCACCGCCAACGCCCCTGCCCCGCGGGACCCCGATACGCCCGCCCAGCTGGCCACCCCCGGCCCGCGCGAAACCAGCACCTCCGCCCGCGCGCCCGATGCTTCGCCTGACGCGCAGACGCGGCCGACCGCCGCGGCGCAGGAGGAGTGCAGCGTCGGCATGGAAGCAGAACCGCAGGCGGCGGCCACCGTGGCCCTGTCGCTCGACGCGCCGTGCCAGCCCAATGCCCGCGTCACCATCCACCACAACGGCATGATGTTCACCGACGTGACGGACGCGGACGGCAACCTGTCCCTGACCGTCCCGGCCCTGGCCTCGCAAGCCGTCTTCATCGCCGCGCTCGACAATTCCGAGGGCGCGGTGGCGATGGCGGACGTGCCCTCGCTCGACCGGTTCGACCGAATCGTCCTGCAATGGAAGGGTCAGGAGGGGATCGAGCTGCACGCGATGGAATTCTCCGACGATTACGACGGCCCCGGCCATGTCTGGTCCAAGGCCGAGCGCAGCCCCGAAGCGGCGGAAAGCGGCGAGGGCGGTTTCCTCGTGACCCTGGGCGACGCAGGGATGGACGGCGCGCTGCAGGCAGAGGTCTACACTTTCCCCGCCGCGGCCACCAAGCGCAGCGGCGACGTGGACATGTCGGTCGAAGCCGAGGTGACCGAGGGCAATTGCGGCAAGGAGATCGAGGCCCAGACCATCGAGGTGCATCGCGGCACCGCGCCCCGGGTGCAGGACGTCACCGTCTTCGTGCCGGATTGCGATGCGGTGGGCGACTTTCTGGTGTTGAAAAACCTCATCGAAGACCTGAAAATCGCCAGCAACTAGCCTGGGCGAGCAGAGGGTTCCATGGTCCATTGGCGTGCGGCGGTCTTCGCCGCACTTCTCGTTTCTGCGGCTCTGGCCGGACGCGCCATGGCGCAGGACGTTACGCTCACATCGCGCGACGGCTCCATCCGGCTGGACGGGGACCTGCTGGGGTTCGACGGTGAATTCTACCGGGTCGAGACGATCTATGGCGAGATGACGGTGGACGCCTCCGGCGTGACCTGCGAGGGCGCGGGCTGCCCCGACCTGGAGGCCTTCGTCGCCGTCCTGCGCGCCTCGGGCTCCGCCGCCATGGGCGACGTGCTGCTGCCCGCGCTGATCGAGGGCTTTGCCGCCCGCGAAGGTCTCGACGCCCGGCGCGAGACGCTGAGCGCGACCGAGGTCGTCTACCACCTTTTCACCCGCGACACGTCCGACTCGCCCGGACGGGAAGTCGGACGTTTCAGCATCCATGCCACCGACACCGAGGAAGGCTTTGCCGATCTCCTGGCGGACGAGGCCGACCTGGTGATGGCCACGCGCGAGATCCGGCCGACCGAGGCCGAACGCGCCCGGGCCGCGGGGCTTGGCGACATGACCGGGGAAAACCGCAGCCGGGTGCTGGCGCTCGACGGGCTGGTGCCGGTGGTGGGGCTGGCCAACCCGCTGCGGGAAATCTCGCTGGCGCGCCTGGCCCGGGTGCTGGCCGGGGAAATCGAGAACTGGCAGGCCCTGGGCGGCCCGGACGCGCCGATCACCCTGCACATGCGCGCCCCCGCCACCGGGATCAGCCAGGCCCTGCAGGACCGGCTGATGGATCCCGCGCGGCTGACCCTGTCGCGCGGCGGCGTGCAGCATCCCGCGGGCAACGACATCGCCGGTGCGGTGGCTGACGACCTGCTGGGCTTCGGCATGGCGAGCTTTTCCCGCATGGACACCGCGATGCCGCTGACGCTTACCGGCCGCTGCGGCTTTACCCTCTCGGCCAGCCGGCGCACGATCAAGACGGAGGACTGGCCGCTGACCGTGCCCATGTTCCTCTACCTGCCGGCGCGCCGCCTGCCCCGGCTGGCGCGCGACTTCCTCGCCTATACCCGCTCTCCGGCGGCGCAGATCGTCATCCGCCGCGCCGGTTTCGTCGACCAGGCGCCCGAAGAGATCGCGGTGGAGGACCAGGGCGACCGGCTGGCCAACGCGGTGATGGTGGCCGGCGAGGAATGGTCGCTGGAGGAGCTGCAGACCATGATAGCAGCGCTGCGCCCGATGAAGCGCCTGACCCTCACCTTCCGGTTCGAGACCGCCTCGACCCGGCTGGACGCGCAGTCGCGCTCCAACGTGCAGCAGCTGGCCCGTGCGCTGGAGGCCGGGCAATACGACACGCGGCAGCTGGTCTTTGCCGGCTTTTCCGACGGGCGGGGTGGCGCCGGGGTCAATCGCACCATCGCCCGGCGGCGGGCGGTGGCGGTGATGGAAGCCGTCCGCGCCGCCGCCGAGACCGCCGATTTCGACCGGGTGGAGATGTCCGCCGTGGCCTATGGCGAAGCGATGCCGATGGCCTGCGACGACACCAGCTGGGGCCGCGGCGTGAACCGCCGGGTGGAGGTCTGGCTGCGCTGATGCTTTCGCCTGCCGTGGCCGGCATTGCCCTCAGCCCAGGTACCCCTCGGCCCGGAACGAGATCTCGCGCGCGCGGCCGATGACGATATGGTCGTGCAGCGTCAGGCCCAGGACCTGCGCGGCGGCGTCGATCTGCGCGGTCATGGCGATATCGGCCTCCGACGGCGTGGGATCCCCCGAGGGGTGGTTGTGCACCAGGATCAGCGCCGAGGCGTTGAGGAACAGCGCCCGCTTCACCACTTCGCGCGGATAGACCGGCACGTGATCGACCGTGCCGCTGGCCTGCTCCTCGTCGGCGATCACGATGTTCTTGCGGTCGAGGTAGAGGACGCGAAACTGCTCGAGCTCCCGGTGGGCCATCGCGGTGTGGCAGTAATCCAGCAGGGCGTCCCAGCTCGACACCACGGGGCGGCGCAGGACACGCGCGCGGGCCAGCCGCTGGGCCGCCGCCTCCACGATCTTGAGCTCGCAGATCACCGCGGGGCCGACACCCGGCACCTCGGCCAGCCGTTCGGGCGGGGCCGAGAGGACGCGGTTGAAATCGCCGAACATCTCCAGCAGGGCGCGGCCCAGCGGCTTCACGTCGCGGCGGGGGATGGCGCGGAACAGCACCAGCTCCAGCATTTCGTAATCCGGAATGGCCTGGGCGCCGCCCTGGAGGAACCGCTCGCGCAGGCGCTGCCGGTGGTCCCGCAGGTAGGACGGTGGCCGCGTCGCCGGGGCCGGGTCGGGCGTTGCGGCATCGCCGGGTGGCCCGCCCTCCGCGCGGAAGAGCGGCAGCGATGCCTCCGAGAAACGGTCGCGCCCAGCCATGGCCTCAGGATGGGGCCAAGCGGTTAAGCGACGATTAACGCTGCCTGTGCTTCAGCCCGTATAGGCCGCCGACCCCCAGAGTTGCCGCAGGCGCTTGTCCCGGCCGCAGGCCTTGCGATAGCGTTTGTAGGCCTCGCTTTTCCGTTTCGGGCCAAAGCGAGTGAGGATCAGGTCGTCCTTCTTGTAGTAATCCTGGTGGTACTCCTCCGCATCGTAGAAGCGGCCAGCGTCGAGGATCGGCGTCACGATGCGCTGCCCCAGGGCCTGCTGTGCCGCTGCCTTGGCCTTTTCCGCCGCCGCGCGCTGGCGCTGGTCCCGGGGAAAGATGGCCGTGCGGTAGCTGTCGCCCCGGTCGCAGAACTGGCCGCCCGCATCGGTCGGGTCGACGGAGCGGAAATAGATGTCCAGCAACTGCTCCAGCGACACGCGGTCCGGGTCGTAGCGGATGCGCGCCGCCTCGTAATGGCCTGTCCCGCCGTTCGAGACCTGCTTGTAGGTGGGGTTGGCCACGTGGCCGCCGGTATAGCCCGAGACCACCTCGCCGACGCCGGGCACCTTCTCGAAATCCGCCTCCACGCACCAGAAGCATCCACCGGCGACGATCAGTGTCTCCGAGGCGGCGGCCCGCGCCCGGTTGCCTTGCGCCACCAGGCCGAGAACGATCAGTGCGCCCAGCAGCAGCGGCTTGATCCTGTCAAATCGCGTCATGGTTACATCCTCCTTCCCCGAAGGCTGACGGCGCGGGCGAGTCGGTACAATCCCGTGAAAGAGGATGTCACGGACAGGTGACGGCGCGTGACGCGGCCCTCTGGCGGCGGGGGCGGCTTTCGCAGGCCGCCGGCCCGGTCTAGGGTCACGTCGCAATCCAGGCGGCCGGAGGACGAGCGCGATGAGACTGGCGATGTGGAGCGGGCCGCGAAACCTGTCCACGGCGATGATGTATGCCTTCGGCAACCGCGCCGATTTCGCGGTGGTGGACGAACCCTTCTATGCCGCCTACCTCGCCTCCACCGGGCTGGAGCACCCGATGCGGACGGAGATTCTGAAATCCCAGCCGCAGGACCCGGAGGAGGTGATCGCCGCGCTCACCGGGCCGGTGCCGGAGGGGCGGCCGCATGTCTATCACAAGCACATGGCGCAGCACATGATTCCGGGGATCCGCCGCGACTGGATCGCCGGATGCGTCAACGTCTTCCTCATCCGGCACCCGGCGCGGGTCGTGGCGAGCTTCGGGGCGAAATACGAGAACCCCACGCTCGAGGACCTGGGCTTCGTGCAGCAGGCAGAGCTGCATGACGAGGTCCGGGAGGCCGGCGGGAGCCCGGTGGTCATCGACAGCGCCGATATCCGCCGCGACCCGGACGAGATGCTGGGCCGGCTCTGCGACGCGATCGGGCTGGACTTCGACCCGGCGATGCTGGCTTGGCCGGCGGGCGGTCATCCCGGTGACGGTGTCTGGGCCGCGCATTGGTACGGGGCGGTCCACCGCTCCACCGGGTTCGCCGGCCCGGAAGACGCCCTTCCCGGGCTCGAGGGCGCGGCGGCCGAGCTGGCGCGACAGGCCATGCCCAGCTACGAGCGGCTGGCGGCGCTTCGCATCTGAGTTGCAGGGACGGCGATTCGCGGCGCTCTGCGCAACTTGCGGCTGCGGCGCCGGGCAGAGGCCGGCACGCCCCGGTTTTCCGTGCTTTATCAGTGGCTTGCGTCGTCGCAACGCCTTAGCAAGAACAGGCCTTGATTAATTCCCTCATAAGATGAACTCTTGACCTGCCGTAAGGACGCCGCCGGCGCGGCGCCCCCGGTCATTTCCGAGAGAGGGAATGCGGTAACGAGTATCCCGGGAAAGAGTGACGGCGGTCCCGGTGACCGCCGTTTCATCCTAGCTTTTCAGCCGGCGCTCGCGGGCGGCCAGCAGCTTGAGCCGCAGCGCGTTGAGCTGGATGAAGCCCGCCGCGTCCTTCTGGTCATAGGCGCCGGCATCCTCCTCGAAGGTCACGTGCGCCTCGGAATAGAGCGACGCGTCGGACCAGCGGCCCACGGTGCGCGCCAGCCCCTTGTAGAGCTTGAGCCGGACGGTCCCGCGCACATGTTCCTGCGAGCGGTCGATCAGCGCCTGCAGCATCTCGCGCTCGGGCGAGAACCAGAAGCCGTTATAGATCAACTCGGCGTAGCGCGGCATGAGCGAATCCTTCAGGTGCCCCGCCCCGCTGTCCAGCGTGATCTCCTCGATCCCGCGATGCGCCTCCAGCAGGACGGTGCCGCCCGGGGTCTCGTAGATCCCGCGGGACTTCATGCCCACGAACCGGTTCTCCACGAAGTCGAGCCGCCCGATTCCATGCTTGCCGCCCAGCTCGTTGAGCTTGGTCAGGATGGTCGCCGGGCTCATCGCCTCGCCGTTGATGGCGACGGCGTCACCCTTCTCGAAGGTGATCTCGACGAATTCCGGCTGGTCCGGCGCATCCTCGGGGGCGACGGTGCGCTGATAGACGTAACCGGGCGCGTCCTGCGCCGGATCCTCCAGCACCTTGCCCTCGGACGAGGTGTGCAGCAGGTTCGCATCGACCGAGAACGGCGCCTCGCCGCGCTTGTCCTTGGCGATCGGGATCTGGTTGGCCTCGGCGAATTCCAGCAGCCGGGTGCGCGAGGTCAGGTCCCATTCCCGCCACGGCGCGATCACCTTGATGTCGGGGTTCAGCGCATAGGCCGACAGCTCGAACCGGACCTGGTCGTTGCCCTTGCCGGTGGCGCCGTGGGCCACGGCATCGGCGCCGGTTTCGGCCGCGATCTCGACCAAGCGCTTGGAAATCAGCGGCCGCGCGATGGAGGTGCCCAGCAGGTAGAGCCCCTCGTAGACTGCGTTGGCCCGGAACATCGGGAAGACGAAGTCGCGGACGAATTCCTCGCGGATATCCTCGATATAGATGTTGTCGGGCGAGATCCCCAGCAGCTCCGCCTTCTGGCGCGCCGGCTCCAGCTCCTCGCCCTGGCCCAGGTCGGCGGTGAAGGTCACCACCTCGCAGCCGTACTCGGTCTGCAGCCATTTCAGGATGATCGAGGTGTCGAGACCGCCGGAATAGGCGAGAACGACTTTCTTGGGCGCGGCCATGGGGTTTTCCTTCGTCTGAACTCGGCTCGCGCGATACCGGGTTTTGTCGCGCAGAGCAAGCTGGCCCGCGTGGCGTTGACCGGCCCGGGGTGGCACCGTAGCGTGGCGAACAACCATGGCGCGGGGCCAGGGAAGGAGCATTTCATGAAGGGTTGGGACATCTTCGTCCATTCGGTGCGGCTGGTCTTCCGCAATCTCGACGCGGCGCTGCGGATTTCGCTGGTGCTGTACCTGGTCTACGCCATCGCCCAGTTCTGGCTGATGAGCCTCGCCCCCGCCGAGGTGGCGGGCACGCCCGGCGCGCTGGCGCTGACGCCGCAACAGGCGGTGGGCTCGCTCCTGTCGATGCTGGTCACGGTGCTCGTCTCCATCTGGATCGCCGTGGCCTGGCATCGCTACGTCCTGCTCGAAGAGGTGCCCCATGGCTGGCTGCCACGCTTCCACGGGGGGATCCTGCTGGGCTATCTCGGCCGGTCGATCCTGCTGGGGATCCTGGTCGTGCTGGCGACGCTCGTGGTGGGTATGGTGATCGGCATGATCGGCACCGTGACGGGCAGCTCGGGACTGATCATGCTTGGCGGCATCCTCGGCGTGGCGGCGGGCATCTTCCTGTTCTACCGGCTGTGCCCGATCCTGCCCGCAGGCGCCACGGGGCAGCCGATCTCCCTCTCCCGCGCCTGGCAGGCGACGCAGGGCATCGGCGGCACCGTCCTGCTGCTGGTCGTGCTCACGCTGCTGGCCACCTTCCTGCTGGGCATTCCCAACACGCTGAGCGGTGATCCGAACTCGGCGCTGTCGCGTATCTATTCCCTGGTGGTGGGCTGGCCGCTTATGCTGGTCGGGATCTCGGTGCTGACCACCTTCTACGGCCATTTCATCGAGGGCCGGCCGATCGACTGAACCGCAAGGGGGCGCGGCATGGAATTCACGAACAAGGTCGCCGTGGTGACCGGTGGGGCAAGCGGCATCGGCCGCGCGATCGCCGCCGCGTTGCGGCAAGCGGGCGCGCAGGTGATGATCGCCGACCTCGGCGCGGAACGCGTCGCCGCCGCCGCGCGCGAGATCGGCGCGACCGGCATGGTCTGCGACGTCACGCAAGAGACGCAGATCCAGGCGCTCGTGGCAGAGACCGAGCGCGTCCTCGGCCCGATCGACCTGTTCCTGTCCAATGCCGGCATCGGCGTCGGAGAGCCCGATCACGCCGCCTCCGCCCCCGACGAGGTCTGGCAGCGATGCTGGGACATCCACGTCATGGCCCATGTCCACGCGGCCCGGGCGCTGCTGCCGGGGATGATCGCCCGGGGCTCGGGCTACCTGGTCAACACCGCCTCGGCGGCCGGGCTGCTGAACCAGGTGGGCGACGCGGCCTATTCGGCGACCAAGCACGCGGCGGTGAGCTTCGCGGAATCGCTGGCGATCAGCCATGGCGATGACGGGATCGCGGTCTCGGTCATCTGCCCGCAATACGTGGCCACCCCGCTGATCGGGATGGACAGCCCGGCCGACGGATCGGACCACCCCGGACTGCTCTCCGCCGAACAGGTGGCGGACACCGTGCTGGAGGGGCTCCGCGACGAGCGCTTCCTCATCCTGCCCCACCCGGCCGTGGGCGAGTATTACAAGCTGCGCGCGGCCGAGCCCGAGCGCTGGCTCGGCGGCATGCGCAAGCTGCGCCGCACGGCGCTCCGCGAAACCGGCTCCCTGCACCCCGCGAAGATGCACAAGCTGGTCTGACGCCTCCCGCCGTCCTCGCCGCCATTGCTGCGCGTAACGATATCCACCTCGCCATTGCCCCGCGTGGTGGGGTACCGCCTGACTATTGCTTCGTTTGGCGGGGAATTGCCTCACCATTGCTGCGCTTGGCGGTGCCCCGCCTCACCATTACTGAGCGTGGCGGGGCACCGACCGCCGCAAAGGGCCGCTCGCGCTCAGGTCAAGACCAAGCCCCGAGGCAAGACCAATCGCGCACCGGCCCCGGGCCGCGACCAACCCCCGAGGCAAGGCCGGCCAGGCGGAAACGCCACTCAGGCGGCGGCAAGACCGGGCCCATGGCAAGACCAGTCACGAGCCGGCCCCATCACGACACCAATCTCGCCCCGGCCCCAAGACAAGACCAATCAGCAGCCGGCCCGGACGCAGCTCCTGCCCCCAACCCGGCCCCGGGACAAGACTCGGTCAGGCGGCAAAACGCCCGGGCAACTCGCGGAGGAACAGCGCCCGGTCGCTCTGGTAGGCGGCGAGGATGCCGGCACGGTCCACCCTGTCCGAGCGCCCCTTGGCGGCCAGGTCCTCCCCCGCCTGGCAACGCTCCGCGAAGCGGGTGAAACCCAGGTTCAGCGCACTGCCCCTGAGCGAATGCAGCGCCGCGGCAAGGTCGCCGGGCTTTGCCCCCGGCACGGTGTCGAGCATGTCCTCCACCTCCTCGAGAAACAGCTCCACGATCTCGTCGAATTCCTCCGGGCCGACCTCCTCCCGCAGCTCGGTGACGCGCTGCCAATCGATCATCTCCGTCCCTCCACGAAGCCATCCTAGCGGCTAAGCGTGAACAATCCCTTTCCACCTGGACACTCCGCCAAAGAAAATCCGGCCTGGAGTTCACGCGGACTTAACCCCGGACCCGCTAAGACGGCACCGGGGTGCGATGAAGGGCGGCGCAATGATCACGGAGGTGCAGAACAATCATGCCATAGCACAGGGCCCCCTTCCGGCCCCGCCACGACGCGTGCTGGTGGTCGATGACAGCCGGCTGCAACGTCGCATCCTCGCCGCCTCGCTCACCCGCTGGGGCTACGACGTCCGCCAGGCCGGTTCGGGGGAGGAGGCGCTAGCGCTCTGCCGCCGCGACCCGCCGGACATGGTTCTCAGCGACTGGATGATGACCGGGATGGACGGCCCGCAATTCTGCCGCGCCCTGCGCCAGCTGCGGCAGGAGCGCTATACCTATTTCATCCTCCTGACCTCTCTCTCGGAGAAGGACGAGGTGGCGCAGGGCCTCGACAGCGGTGCCGACGATTTCCTCAGCAAGCCGGTGAACAACGGCGAATTGCGCGCCCGGCTCCGCGCCGGGGAACGGATCCTCCAAATGCAGGACGAATTGGCGGAAAAGACCCGCGTGATCGGCGACACCTTGTCGGAGCTGCGTGTCCTCTACGACGATCTTGACCGCGACCTCGCCCAGGCCCGGCGCATCCAGCAGGCGCTGATGCCGGAAAAGACGATGGCCTGGGGCGCGGCCCGCATCAGCACCCTGCTGAAACCCTGTGGCCATGTGGGCGGCGACCTCGTCGGCGTCTTCCGCGCGGGCGAACGGCGACTGGGCCTCTATTCCATCGACGTCTCCGGCCATGGCATCACCTCGGCGATGACGGCAGCACGGGTCAGCAGCTATCTCAGCACCGACTTCCCCGACAACAACGTCGCCCTGGAACGCCGCTTCGACCGGTTCTATGCCATGCGCCCGCCGGAGGAGGTGGCGATGCTGCTCAACCGCCGCCTGTCGATCGATGCGGGGATCTCGGAATATTTTACCATGGCCTATGCCACCGCCGAACTCGCCACCGGCATCGTGCACCTGGTCCAGGCGGGGCATCCGCATCCGCTGCTGATCCGCGCCGACGGAAGCCTGGAAGCACTGGGCGAAGGCGGGCTGCCGGTGGGCCTGATCCCCGACGCGCGCTACTCGGGGCTCACCATCCGCCTGCAACCCGGCGACCGGCTCCTGCTCTATTCCGACGGCTTCACCGACTGCCCCCTGCCCGGCCGCGCCCGGATGGGGCCCGACGGGTTTCACGCCCTCGTCCGGGACTGCCTGCGGACCGCCGGTGACGGCGCATTCCTCGACGCGCTCTACCGCCGGCTCGCCGCCCGCGCCGCCCCGCCCGACGGGCCGGAGGATGACGTCTCGGCCGTGCTGCTGGAATACCTGCCCGGCTAAGCCTCCCCGCCCTCCATGGACGCATCGCCCGAAAAACGGGCCGCGTTTCTTCTGACCATAAATATCCCGGGGGAGGAGCGAAGCGACGGGGGCAGAGCCCCTACCCCTGTGCCGCCTGCGCAAGGCCCACCTGGCGCGCGAGGGCCACCCTCAGCGCGACAGTCCGCCGCGCAGGGTCGGCACGTCGAGCGCGGCGAAACCGTAGTGCCGCAGCCAGCGCAGGTCCGAATCGAAGAAGGCGCGCAGGTCGGGGATGCCGTATTTCAGCATCGCGATCCGGTCGATCCCCATGCCGAAGGCAAAGCCCTGCCATTGCTCGGGATCCACGCCGCCGGCCTGCAGCACCTTGGGATGCACCATGCCAGAGCCCAGGACCTCCAGCCAGTCGTCGCCCTCGCCGAGCTTCAGCTGACCGTCCACCCAGGAGCACTGGATGTCGACCTCGGCCGAAGGCTCGGTGAAGGGGAAATGCGAGGCGCGGAACCGGGTCTTGATGCCGTCCACCTCGAAGAAGGCGGCAAAGAATTCCTCCAGCACCCATTTGAGGTTCGCCATGGAGATGTCGCGATCCAGCGCCAGCCCTTCGACCTGGTGGAACATGGGCGTGTGGGTCTGGTCGTAATCGGCGCGGTAGACGCCGCCGGGGCAGATGATCCGGCACGGCGCTCCATGGGCCTCCATGTGCCGGATCTGCACCGGCGAGGTATGGGTGCGCAGCACGTGGGGCGGGCGATCATCCCCCTCGGCCCGGAGCATGTAGAACGTGTCCATCTCGGCCCGCGCCGGGTGGTGCGAGGGGATGTTCAGCGCGTCGAAATTGTACCAGTCGGTGTCGATCCGCGGCCCCTCGGCCACCGAAAAGCCCATGTCGGCGAAGATCGCCGTGACTTCCTCGGTCACCTGGCTGACCGGGTGGATGCTGCCCGCGGCACGGGTGCGCCCCGGCAGCGTGACGTCCAGCCATTCGGCCCGCAGGCGGGCGTCCAGCGCGGCATCGGCCAGCGCCGCCTTCTTGGCCGACAGGGCCGAGTTGATCTCGTCCTTCAGGGCGTTCAGCGCGGGGCCGGCGACCTGCCGTTCCTCGGGCGTCATCTTGCCCAGCTCGCGCATCTTGAGGGAAATCTCCCCCTTCTTGCCGACCGCCTGGACGCGAAGATCCTCCAGCTCGGCCTCGTCGCCGGCGGCGGCAATCCTTTCGATATACTTGTCGCGCAGATCGTCCATCTGGTCCTCCGGAGCTCGCCACGGCCTGTTAGCCCCCGAGCGCCGGTTTCGCAAGCCGCAGGCCGTGGTCGCGCCCCCGAGGGCCGGTCAGATGAACGCCTTCACCGCCATCCAGATGCCCATGGCGAGCATCACGAGGTTCTCCGTCAGCGACACGAAGCCCAGCGGCACATCCGACGAGCCGCCCATGCAGGCGCATTTCAGCTCCCGCTTGTCGATATAGACCGCCTTGAAGACCGAGAACGCCCCCACGGCCCCGATGAAGATGGCCACCGGCGAGGCGATCCAGATCAGCGCGCCCGCGATCATCAGCACCCCCGCCAGCGCCTCGCCGAAGGGGTAGAGGTAGCCGTACCAGACCCATTTCCGGGCCAGCAGGTCGTAATTGAGGAACATGGTGGAAAAGCTTTCCACGTCGCGCAGCTTCTGCACCGCGAGCAGGCACATGGCGATGGCGGCGAACCACTCCACCGTTCGGATCGAGACGATCGAGTCCAGCGCCCACCAGGCCACCGCCAGCGCCATCAGCGCCGCCATGGCAAAGACGGCGATGACCGGGGTGTAGGTCGTGTCGCCCTCCTGCTTCAGCGGCTTGTCGAGAAAGGCGCGGACATCGTCGTAACCGCCGATCCGCTCGCCGCCGATGAAGGTCTGCGGCGTCGTCTCGACCCCGTGCTTTTCCATGAAGGCATCGGTTTCCTCGCGGGTCGTGAGATGGTGGTCCTCCACCTCGTAGCCCGCCCGTTCGAGGAACGCCTTGGACTTGAGCCCGTAGGGACAAAGGTGCCCCGGCATCACCATGCGGTACAGCACGGCTGTCTTCGCCGCGCTCGTCGCGCTTCGGCTGTTCTCGGGACGGGCGCCGCCCGTCTGCACTGCGGCATCGGCCATGTCGGATCTCCCGTGTCTGTCACGGACCAAACCCGACTCCAGCGCTGGAAGGTTCCCTTGCCCCCTGCCAGCCCCCGAAAACGAAAGAACCGCCCGAGAGAGGATCCCCCCGGACGGTTCCGTGAATTCCGATGCGCGCGGGCTTACGCCGGCAGCGCGGCTTTCGCCTGATCCACGATGGCGCCGAACGCCTCGGGTTCGTGCACGGCGAGATCGGCCAGAACCTTGCGGTCCACCTCGATCCCGGCCAGCGACAGGCCGTTGATGAAGCGCGAATAGGTCAGCGCCTCGTCATGGCTGCGCACCGCGGCGTTGATCCGCTGGATCCACAGGGCGCGGAAATTGCGCTTGCGGTTCTTGCGGTCGCGCGTGGCGTACTGGTTGGCCTTGTCGACCGCCTGTGCGGCGACCTTGAAGGTATTCTTGCGACGGCCGTAGTAGCCCTTGGCTGCCTTGACGACCTTCTTGTGACGGGCGTGGGTGACCGTACCGCCTTTGACTCGTGCCATGGTTCTTCCTCCTCAGCGCGAATAGGGCATCATCGGCTTGATGATCTGCTCATCAGCCTTCGACAGGGTGGTGGTGCCGCGCGCGTCGCGGATGAACTTGGTGGTGCGCTTGATCATGCCGTGGCGCTTGCCGGCCTGACCTGCCTTGATCCGGCCCTTGGCCGTCACCTTGAACCGCTTCTTGCAGCTCGATTTCGTCTTCAGCTTGGGCATTTCCGTCTCCTTCTCAGATCGGTCACAAGCGCGACTCGGCATGCCACTCCCGGCCGGTCGCGCAGACAGGGGCGCCGTATAGGCGGCACGCCCCCGGATGGCAAGGGAAAATCAGTTGATGACCAGCGCCACGACCCGGGCGATGGCATGGGGAACCTCGACGAGCGTGTAGCCGCCCGGCCGCGTGGTCAGCGCCCAGACGACGCAGCCACCGCCCAGCAGCAGGACCAGCGCGGCGACCCGCGGCGTCCGTCCGTCGCTATAGGCCGAGACCGCGGCCGGGATCGCCAGCGCCACCAGCAGCAGGCCGATGGCAAGGAAGATGTCGGTCTCCATCCGCGCCGCTCCCGTTCCGCGCCCGCCTCCAACCGAGCCGGTGCCGCAGCCTATTCCGGATCGGAGCTGTAGATCAAACGCTCGTCGCAGGGCGCGACGCGCAGGATGTTGGTGGTCCCGGTCACGTTGAAGGGCACCCCGGCGGTAACCACGATGTGATCCTCCGCGGTGCCCATTTCCAGCTTGAGCACCGCCCGCGCCGCGCTGACCACCGCCATCTTGAAGCGATTGACCTCGCCGCAGACCACGCAGGTGGTGCCCCAGCTCAGCGCCAGCCGCCGCGCGGTGCCGATCAGCGGCGACAGGGCCACGATCGGCACGCGCGGTCGCTCGCGCGAGGTCAGCAGCGCCGTCATCCCCGACTGGGAGAAACAGCAGATGGCGACGATATCCGTGGTCTCGGCGATCTCGCGCGCCGCGGCGACGATGCCGTCGGCGACGGTGTTGCGCTCCGCATGGCGCGAGGATTCCAGCACCTGGGTGAAGGTCGGATCGTTCTGCACCTCGCGCGCCACGTTATCCATCGTGGTCACCGCCTCGACCGGGTATTGCCCGGCCGCCGATTCCGCCGAGAGCATGACCGCGTCGGTCCCCTCGTAGATCGCCGCCGCCACGTCCGACACCTCGGCCCGGGTGGGCATCGGGCTCTCGATCATCGATTCCAGCATCTGGGTCGCCACGATCACCGGCTTGGCCGCCGCCCGGCACTTGCGCACCAGCTGCTTCTGGATCGGCGGCACGTTCTGCACCGGAAGCTCCACGCCCAGGTCGCCGCGCGCCACCATGATCCCGTCGCTCGCCGCGAGGATGGCGTCGAAGGTCTTGACCGCCGCGGGCTTCTCGATCTTGGAGAGGATCGCCGCCCGGCCCTGCGCCAGCTCGCGCGCCTCCGCCACGTCCTCCGGCCGTTGCACGAAGGACAGGGCCAGCCAGTCCACGCCCAGCGCGCAGGCGAATTCCAGGTCGGTCCGGTCCTTGGGCGACAGGGCCGCCACCGGCAGCACCACGTCGGGCACGTTCACCCCCTTGCGATTGGAGATCGTGCCGCCGGTCAGCACCGTGCATTCGGCGAAATCCGGGCCGCATTTGTCCACCTTCAGGCGGATCTTGCCGTCATTGACCAGCAGGGTCGAGCCGGGTTCGAGCGCAGCAAAGATCTCCGGATGCGGCAGGGTCACGCGGCTGGCATCGCCCTCCGCCTCCTCGAGGTCCAGCCGGAAACGCGCGCCCTCCTCCAGCTCCTCCTCTCCGTTCGCAAAGGCGCCGACGCGCAGTTTCGGCCCCTGCAGGTCGGCGAGGATTGCGATCGGGCTGTCGAGGTCCTTCTCGATCTGGCGGATGATGCGATGACGCTCGCGGATCTCGTCATGGGTGCCGTGGCTCATGTTGAGCCGGAAGACATCGGCCCCCGCCTCGTGCAATGCCCGGATCGTGTCGTAGTCGTTCGACGACGGACCGAGGGTCGCCACGATCTTGACCATGCGTTCGCGTTTCATGTCCTGCCCCTTTCGGTCGCTTTCCGGCCAACCTGTTCCCGGCCAGCCCGTTTCCGGCCTGCCTGCCGTGGAAGGGCGCGCGTTACCGCTAACGGCCCCGCTCCCTTCTTGCGCATTTCCCTTTCGCGGGCAACTGCCCTAAGACATGACCGAAGCGATTGACCTGGCCATGACATATCATCCCTATCACATAGTCGGCGACACGCGAGAGTCGCGCTGGCTGATCACCTGCGATCATGCCACCAACCATGTGCCGCAAATGGTGAACGGCGGGTCACTGGGCCTGGCGCCAGAGGACATGGAGCGGCACATCGCCTACGATCTGGGCGCCGCGGGCGTCGCACGGGCACTGGCGGAACGGCTCGGCGCCCCGGCGATCCTGTCGAATTTCTCCCGCCTGGTGATCGATCCCAACCGGGGCGAGGACGACCCCACCCTGGTGATGAAGCTCTATGACGGCACGATCATCCCCGCCAACCGCCATGCCGACGCGGCCGAGGTGGCGCGGCGGCTGGAGGCCTGCCACCGCCCCTACCATTCCGCCCTGCACGACCTCGCGGCGCGGCGCGACGACACGATCATCGTCTCGGTCCATTCCTTCACCCGCCAGCTGCGCGGCCGCCCGCCCCGGCCCTGGCATGTGGGTGTGCTGCACGGCCATGACACAAGGCTGACCGATCCGCTGGCCGACATCCTGCGGCAACAGGGCGATCTCTGCATCGGGGTGAACGAACCCTATGGCGGCCACCTGGAAGGCGACGCCATCGCCCGCCATGCCCTGGCGGAGGGACGGCTGAACGCTCTGCTGGAAATCCGCAACGACCTGATCGCCACCGAGGCGGAACAGCGCGCCTGGGCCGACCGTCTCGCCCCGGCGCTGGAGGCGGCGCTTGACGCGGCGCGCGCCGATGCCGATCTCTGAGCCAAAGGAGGATCCCATGGACAAGATCGACGACCAGACCCGCCTCGAGCTGGAGGCCGCCGCCTTCCGCCGCCTGCGCCGCCACCTGATGGAGGAGCGGCCGGACGTTCAGAACATCGACCTGATGAACCTCGCCGGGTTCTGCCGCAACTGCCTGAGTCGCTGGTACCAGGAAGAGGCCAATTCCCGCGGCATCGAGATGACCAAGGACGAGGGGCGCGAGGTCTTCTACGGCATGCCCTTCGCCGAGTGGAAGGCGCAGCACCAGACCGAGGCCGGACCCGACAAGCAGGCCGCCTTCGAGAAGAGCTTCGCGGAGAATGTGGGCAAGCGGGACTGACCCCGCCCCCCTCGCGCGCCCCGTCCCGCCTCCCGAGGCCCCCGCTTCTTCTGACCATAAATATCCCGGGGGTGAGGAGCGAAGCGACGAGGGGGCAGCGCCCCCTTGCTTCGGCCTGCCAAAGGGCGTCGCGACCTGCCGGGCAGGACCCCGGCAGGCTCAAGCGTCAGAGCCGTGACGCCAACGGCGCGCACATATCTCAGATCTGCCGCACAGCCCCCTTGGCCGCGCTGGTGGTCATCGCGGCATAGGCCTTGAGCGCCTTCGACACCTTGCGCTTGCGCTGCTCGTCGGGCTGCCAGCCCTTCTCGTCGCGCTTCAGCCGGCGGTCGGCCAGCACCGCGTCGTCCACGGCCAGCCGGATGGACCGGTTCGGGATGTCGATCTCGATCCGGTCGCCCTCTTCCACCAGCCCGATCGCCCCGCCCTCGGCCGCTTCGGGCGAGACATGGCCGATCGACAGGCCCGAGGAGCCGCCCGAGAAGCGGCCGTCGGTGACCAGCGCGCAGGTTTTCCCCAGCCCCTTCGATTTCAGGTAGGAGGTGGGATAGAGCATTTCCTGCATCCCCGGCCCGCCGCGCGGCCCCTCGTAACGGATGAGCACCACGTCGCCCTCGTGGACCTTGCCGGTCAGGATGGCCGAGACGGCGCTGTCCTGGCTCTCGAAGATGCGCGCGGGGCCGGTGAAGGTGAGGATCGACTCGTCGACCCCCGCGGTCTTCACGATGCAGCCTTCCTCGGCGAGGTTGCCGTAGAGCACCGCCAGCCCGCCATCCTTGGAGAAGGCATGGTCCGCGTCGCGGATCACCCCGCCCTCGCGGTCGAGATCCAGCTCGGCAAAGCGGCGATCCTGGCTGAAGGCGGTCTGCGACGGCACGCCCCCCGGCGCCGCGCGGTAGAAATCGTGGACCGAGGCGCTCTCGCTGCGCACCACGTCCCAGCGGTCCAGCGCCTCGCCAAGGTTCGCGGCATGGACCGAGCCCACGGAAGTATCCAGCAGGCCCGCGCGGTCGAGCTCGCCCAGGATCGCCATGATGCCGCCGGCGCGGTGCACGTCCTCCATGTGGACGTCGGCCTTGGCCGGGGCGACCTTGCACAGCACCGGCACCTTGCGGGACAGCGCGTCGATATCGGCCATGTCGAAATCGACCTCCCCCTCGTTGGCGGCGGCCAGCAGGTGCAGCACCGTGTTGGTGGAGCCGCCCATGGCGATGTCCAGCGTCATGGCATTGGCGAAGGCCGGGACCGTGGCGATGTTCCGGGGCAGGACGGAATAATCGTCCTGCTCGTAATGCCGCCGGGCGAGGTCGACGATCAGGTGGCCGGCCTCGACGAACAGCCGCTGCCGGTCCGCATGGGTGGCCAGCGTCGAGCCGTTGCCGGGCAGGGCAAGGCCCAGCGCCTCGGTGAGGCAGTTCATGGAATTCGCGGTGAACATGCCGGAGCACGAGCCGCAGGTCGGGCAGGCGGAGCGTTCGATCGCCGCCACCTGCTCATCCGACACGCTGTCATCGGCCGCGGCCACCATGGCGTCCACCAGGTCGAGCGCGCGTTCCTCGCCGTCCCACTGGACCTTGCCCGCCTCCATCGGCCCGCCGGAAACGAAGACCACGGGGATATTCAGCCGCATGGCCGCCATCAGCATGCCCGGGGTGATCTTGTCGCAGTTGGAGATGCAGACCATGGCGTCGGCGCAATGGGCGTTGACCATGTATTCCACGGAATCCGCGATGATCTCCCGCGAGGGGAGCGAATAGAGCATCCCGTCATGGCCCATGGCGATGCCGTCATCCACCGCGATGGTGTTGAATTCCTTGGCGACGCCGCCGGCCTTTTCCACCTCGCGGGCGACCATCTGGCCCAGGTCCTTGAGGTGGACATGGCCCGGCACGAACTGGGTGAAGGAGTTCACGATGGCGATGATCGGCTTGCCGAAATCGTCGTCCTTCATCCCGGTGGCGCGCCACAATCCGCGGGCGCCGGCCATGTTGCGGCCATGGGTGGTGGTGCGGGAACGGTAGGCGGGCATCGGCGGACTCCTTCGCGATTGCCGGACGGGTTTAGCGCCAGATCGCGGCGGCGTCCATCGCGGGCGGCACGAGGCCGGGCCGCGGGCGCGCGTCTTGCACCGGACGGCGCGAGCGGCCATTAAGCGGCAGGGAGGCCGAACCGAAGGACGTTTCATGGCATTTGCCGACCGCGCGGTCGGGCCCCTGCTCGCGCTGCTGACATTCCTGGTCATTCTCGACGAATGGGGCCTCGGGCTCGTGGCGCCGGTCCTGCGCTGCCTGGCGGTCGGCACGCTGATCCTGCTGACCCCCCGCGTGCGCCTTTCCCGGCAGCTCTTCGTCGTGGTGGGGGCCGGGCTGACCGCGTGGCTGGCGTTGACCGATCCGGACTGGACCGACACGGTGCTGCGCGGGATCGACACCGCCGCCTTCATCGCCGGCTTCTACGTCGCCCTCTCGACCCTGCGGGAGGCGGCGGCGGAATCGCCCTCGATCCAGAAGGGCGGCGCCTTCCTCGCCGGGCAGCCGCCGCCCAAGCGCTACCTGGCGATGACGCTGGGCGGCCACCTTTTCGCGCTGGTGCTGAACTACGGCGCCATCGTGCTGCTGGGCAGCCTCGCCGCCGCCTCGGTCCAGCACGACACGGACGAGCGGATCCGCGACATCCGCCGCCGCCGGATGCTGCTGGCGATCCAGCGGGGCTTCGTCTCGTCACTGGCCTGGTCGCCGCTGGCCTTTTCCATGGCAATCTCCACCTCGCTGGTGGAGGGGGCGAGCTGGGGCGCCTCGGCCCTGCCCGGGCTGGTCTCGGGCCTGACCATGATGGGTATCGGCTGGGCGCTGGACACGATCTTCAAGCCGCGCGTCAGCAACCCGCCGCCGCAGCGCGACCCGGAGGGATCCTGGCTGCTGCTGTCGCCGCTGCTGGTGCTGATGGCCATCCTCGGCACCGGGGTCTTTGTGTTGCACGCCGCGACCGAGGTGCGCATCGTCGGCATCGTTGCCTTGCTGGTGCCGCTGGTGGCCGTCTGCTGGGCCGCGATCCAGTCCCGCGGCGCCCCGGCCGGCGAGGCGCGGCTGGGCGCGCGGCTGACCGCCTTCCTGCGCGGCCTGTCGGAAGCGGAGGGCCAGATCGTGCTGCTGATGATGGCGGGCTATATCGGCACGGTGGGCGCGCCGCTACTGGTCCCGCTGGTGAAATCGGCCGGGCTCCATCCCGAGGCGCTGCCGGTCTGGGTGGTTCTCGTGGCGCTGGTCTGGGTGATCCCGCTTTGCGGTCAGCTCGGCATGAACCCGATCCTCGCGGTCACGCTGCTGGCACCGCTGATCCCGACGCCGGACCAGATGGGCATCGCCCCGGCCGCGGTTGTCATCGCGATCACCGCCGGCTGGACCATCGCCGGGGCCACCTCGCCCTTCACCGCGACGACGCTGCTGATCGGCGATTTCGGTCGCGTCGAGGCGCACCAGGTCGGCTGGCGCTGGAACGGACTTTTCGCCCTGGTCTGCGGGCTGGTGATGAGCCTGTGGGTGGTGGCCTACGCCACGATCTTCGGCTAACCGGGGGCGTGACCCCGCCCCGAACCGGAGGCGCGGTCAGCCGGCGATCATCTCGGCCTGGCGCACGATCACCTCGGCCTGCTTGATCGAGGCGATGTCCACCAGACGGCCCTTGTAGACCGTGGCGCCCTCGCCCTTGGCGCGCGCCTCTTCCATGGCGGCGAGGATCTCGCGCGCCTCGGTCACCGCGGCCTCGGTGGGGGTGAAGACCTCGTTGGCAAGCGCCACCTGTTTCGGGTGGATCGCCCATTTCCCCACCATGCCCAGCGTGGCCGAGCGCAGCGCCTGCGCGCGGAAGCCGTCGTCGTCCGAGAAATCGCCGAAGGGGCCGTCCACCGGCAGCACGCCATGGGTGCGGCAGGCGGCGACGATGGCCGTCTGCGCCCAATGCCACGGGTCGGACCAGTGCTTCGCCCCGTCGTGGAGCATGTAGTAATTCTCCTGCGTGCCGCCGATGCCGGTGGTGGCCATGCCCATGGAGGCGGCAAAATCCGCGGCGCCGAGGCTCATGGCCTGCATCCGGGGAGAGCTGGCGGCGATCTCTTCCACGTGGGCGATGCCCGCGGCGCTTTCGATGATGACCTCGAAGGCGATCTTCTTCTCGCGTCCCTTCGCCCGCTCCACCGCCGTTGCCAGCGCGTCCACCGCGTAGACATCCGCCGCGCAGCCCACCTTGGGGATCATGATCATGTCCAGCCGGTCGGAGGCACGCTCCAGCAACTCGACCACGTCGCGGTACCAGTAGGGCGTATCCAGCCCGTTGATCCGGACCGAGAGCGTCTTCTGCCCCCAATCCACGTCGCCGATGGCCGCGATGATGTTGTCGCGCGCCTTGTCCTTGTCGTCGGGCGACACGCTGTCCTCGAGATCCAGGTTGATCACGTCCGCCGCGCTGCCGGCCATCTTCTCGAAGATCGCGGGGCGCGAGCCGGGGCCGAACAGCTGGCAGCGATTCGGGCGGGCCGGCGGCGTGGGCTGAATGCGGAAGGACATTGGCGATCCTTTGCGTAAGGAAATTACGGAAACATGTTGCCGGATGGCTATTTTATTGCGCATGCGCTCGCAAGCGATTTCTGCGCCTGCGCGGACCCTGCTGCCCTGCAGCGCGGGCTGTCAGGTCGCGGGCCGGCTGCCGATTTCTGCGGCGTGGCGGGCGATGAATGCAAGATTCTTCGGTGCATTGGAGGTTTGACGGGCGAATTCGTCTTGCGCAGGGCCGGTGGGGCTTGCGATTTGAGATAAGGTTCGCATGCCTTACCTTCATGCTCGCGCGGAGCCGAAAGGAGATTGAGATGATCCAGACCCCCTACCTGCTGTTCCTCGGGGACGCCCCCGACCAACTGGCCGCCAAGGTGGCGCAGGGGATCAAGGACTGGCGCCCGGACAATGCCGTGGGCCAGTTCCGGATGGAGGGCTGCAAGGCCGACCTGAAGCTGCCCGACATGGACCTTGCGGCGGCGAAGGAGGCAGGCGCCAAGACGCTGGTGATCGGCGTGGCCAACCGCGGCGGCGTGATCTCCCAGGCGTGGAAGAAGGTGCTGATCCAGGCGCTGGAAGAGGGCTTTGACATTGCGTCGGGCCTGCACAACCTGCTGCGCGACGAACCGGACCTGGTGGAGGTCGCCAAGGCCTGCGGCCGGACGCTCCACGACGTGCGCGTGCCCTCGGTCAAGTATCCCATCGCCGACGGCAAGAAGCGCCGCGGCAAGCGCCTGCTGGCCGTGGGCACCGATTGCTCCGTCGGCAAGATGTACACCGCGCTGGCCATGGATCGCGAGATGAAGGAGCGGGGGATGAAATCCTCGTTCCGCGCGACCGGCCAGACCGGCATCCTGATCACCGGCGACGGCGTGCCGCTGGATGCCGTGATCGCGGACTTCATGGCGGGCTCCATCGAGTGGCTGACACCCGACAATGACGAGGACCACTGGGACGTGATCGAGGGGCAGGGCAGCCTGTTCCACGTCTCCTATTCCGGGGTCACGCTGGCGCTGATCCATGGCGGCCAGCCCGATGCGCTGGTGATCTGCCACGAGCCCACCCGCGAGCACATGCGCGGCCTGCCGGATTACAAGCTCCCCAGCCTCGAAGAGGTGCGCGACGCGGCGCTGCTCATGGCCCGCGTGGGCAACCCGGACTGCCAGGTCGTGGGCGTCGCGGTGAACACGCAGCACATGTCCGAGGACGAGGCGCGCGCCTACCTCTCGGAGGTTGAGCAGCGGATGGGCCTGCCGGCGACCGACCCCTACCGCTTCGGGTGCACGGCGCTTGTGGACGCCGTCGCGGCGATCTGAGAGGCTGACGCCCGTGGCCGCCGGGGGAATGCCTCCGGCGGGAGTTTTTTGGGCAAGATGAAGGGAGCCGCGCGATGAAGGTCGAGGTTTCGCGGGACGTCTTCCGGCTGGCGGAGGTCTTTACCATCTCGCGCGGGTCGCGCACCGAGGCGAAGGTGCTGACGGTGCGGGTCACCGATGGCGACGTGACGGGCCGGGGCGAATGCGTGCCCTATGCGCGCTACGACGAAACGCTGGATTCGGTCACCGCCGAGATCGAGGGCCTGCCGGAGCGTTTCGACCGGGCCGCGCTGCAAGAGCTGCTGCCGGCGGGCGCGGCGCGCAATGCCGTCGACTGCGCGCTCTGGGACCTGGAGGCGAAGCGCGCGGGCAAACGCGCCTGGGAGCTGGCGGGGCTGTCCGCTCCCGGCCCGGTGATCACCGCCTATACCCTGTCGCTGGCCGAGCCCGAGCAGATGCGCGCCTCGGCCGCGAAACATGCCCACCGGCCGCTGCTGAAGATCAAGCTGGGCACGCCCGACGACATGGCCCGGCTGGAGGCGGTGCGCGAGGGCGCGCCGAAATCGCGGATCATCGTCGATGCCAACGAGGGCTGGTCCGCCGAGGTCTATGGCGAGCTGGCGCCGCACCTGCTGCGCCTCGGCGTGGAGATGGTGGAACAGCCGCTGCCCGCCGGCGAGGACGGGATGCTGGCGGAGATCGACCGCCCGCTGCCGGTCTGCGCCGACGAATCCTGCCATGACCGCGCCAGCCTGCCCGGGATCGACGGCAAGTACGACATGGTGAACATCAAGCTGGACAAGACCGGCGGCCTGACCGAGGCGCTCGCCCTGCGCGAGGCGGCGCGGGCCGAGGGCTACAAGGTCATGGTCGGCTGCATGGTGGGCTCGAGCCTCGCCATGGCGCCGGCGGTGCTGCTGGCCCAGGGGGCGGAGGTCACCGACCTTGACGGCCCGCTCCTGCTGGCGGAAGACCGTGACGCGCCGCTCGAGTACAATGCCGAGGGGGTCCACCCCTCCGCCGCGGCGCTCTGGGGGTAGGGCGCGGGCCCGGGACAGGAAAGGACGATGGCGATGAGCCGGATTGTATACGTGAACGGCGACTACCTGCCGGAAGAAGACGCGACCGTCTCGGTCTTCGACCGCGGCTTCCTCATGGCGGACGGTGTCTACGAGGTGACCAGCGTGCTGGGCGGCAAGCTGATCGATTTCGACGGCCACGCCAAGCGGCTGGAACGCTCGCTCTCCGAACTGGAGATGGAGAGCCCCCTCGACCGCGACGCGCTGCTGGCGATCCACCGCGAGATGGTCCGCCGCAACGACATCACGGACGGGATGATCTACCTGCAGATCACCCGCGGCAATCCCGGCGACCGCGACTTCGCCTTCCCCGAGCCGGGCTCGACCGCACCGACAGTGGTTCTGTTCACCCAGTCCAAGCCGGGGCTGGCGCAGAGCCCGCAGGCGCAGACCGGGCTCAAGGTGATCTCCATCGACGACCTGCGCTGGGGGCGGCGCGACATCAAGACGGTGCAGCTGCTCTATCCCTCGATGGGCAAGATGATGGCCAAGAAGGCCGGCGCGGACGATGCCTGGATGGTCGAGGAAAGCGGGCTGGTGACCGAGGGCACCTCGAACAACGCCTATATCGTCAAGGGCGGGCGGATCGTGACCCGCAACCTGTCCAACGACATCCTGCACGGCATCACCCGCGCCGCAGTACTGCGCTTTGCCCGCGAGGCGCAGATGGAGGTGGAGGAGCGCGCCTTCACCATCGACGAGGCCAAGGCGGCGGACGAAGCCTTCGTCACCTCGGCCAGCGCCTTCGTGATGCCGGTCGTGTCGATCGACGGCACCCGGCTGGGCGACGGCAAGCCGGGCCCCGTCGCGGCACGGCTGCGCGAGATCTATCTCGACGAGAGCCTCAAGACCGCGATCTGATCCCGGCCCACCTCGATTACGCAGACGGCCGCCCCCCGCAGGGCGGCCGTTTTTTCTTGTCGTGCCATGCGATTTTCGCATGCCGGCCATGTCGTCCCTCCCGGCGGGCGATGCGCCCGGGAGCGATTCGCACGGGATCTTGACAGCCGCACCCCTTGTTTTCCTGGCTGCGCCGCCGGTGACGGCGCGGCATGCCCGCGCGTCACATTCGAATACGAGAATAACATTTCTGCGATGCGGCGTGAGGGCTCGTGCTTTGTAACCTCGGCCCCGCCGACCCAGCTCTGTCTCGTGGCAGGAAGGCCCTGTCATGAAACGGAAAATGAAAGGAATGAATGATGAAACGTCTTCTCGCATCCGCCCTTGTCACCGTCGCCTTCGCGGGCGCCGCCGCTGCCGCCACCGGCCCGGATTTCGACTTCGGCCGTGACCAGGCAACGAGCCCCGAGGTCTACACGACCACCGGCCAGACGCTGAAAGTCGACGCCGCGGACTACCTGGCGCCCCAGGACCAGGCCCTGACCACGTCGGACGAAGTTACCGTCACCGTGTTCAAGACCGAGGCATCCGACGACGAGCCCGCATGGTCGAAACGCTGACCCGCGCGCGCTGATCCGTTCCCCGAACGGGAGCGCTCCCCCCGCCGCCGATCCGCGGCGGGGGCAAAATACATTTCTCCCCGCCTTGTCACGCAGACCTTGAAGACACGCAGCCCGCAACGAAAAACGCCCCCGCGATGGGCGGAGGCGCAGAGGTTTCGTGCGGAGGTCGGCGTCAGTCGAAGCGGTAGCTGGAGGCGGTGACGCCGCCGCGAATGCCCTCCTCGTGATAGGTCCTCGTGGCCACGCCATCCTCCGCCGCGCCGAGCGCCGCGAATAGAGGAACGAGGTGATCCTCCTCCTTGTGGCTGACCCGGGCATAGGGCGCGCTTTCCCAGTCCAGCAATGCCTGCGTCCGCGCCTCCGGCGCCTTGGCAAGCACCTCGTCCAGCCAGGCATCGAAGGCGGTGGAGGGCACCTTGGCCTCCGGCCCGAAGGCGCGCAGGTTGTGGTAGCTGAGGCCCGAGCCCACGATCAGCACCCCCTCGTCCCGGAGCGGCGCCAGCGCGCGGCCGACGCGGAAATGCGCCTCCGGATCGTAGGAGTTGAGGATCGACACCTGGTAGACCGGCACCTGGGCCTCCGGATACATCACGTAGGCCGGCACGAAGGTCCCGTGGTCGTAGCCCTGCTTGTCGTCGAGATGCGCGGCAATGCCCGCCTCCTGCAGCAGCTCCGCCGTGCGCTCCGCCAGGACGGGGGCGCCGGGCGCGGGATAGGTGATCCGGTAGGTGTGGTCGGGGAAGTTGTAGTAATCGTAGACCATCGGCGGGTGAGCGGAATGCATCACCGCCACGTCCTCGCTTTCCCAGTGGCCGGAGATCATCATCACCACCTTGGGGGTCTCGGGCAGCTCTCCGGGCATCCGGGCGAGCGAGTCCTCCAGCTTGGCGAAGGTGCGGCGCATCTCCGGGATCCAGGGCCAGGGGCCGCCGCCGTGGGAGATGTAGTAGGTGGGCATTCTCTGGGTCATGGGTTTCACTCCGATCCGGCACGTTGCGTCCTTGGGCGGCACTCTACTCCGCAGACCGGCGCCGCGGTATGGGTTCCTGCGCACAGGCGGCGTGCGGGTCCGTTCGTCGGGCAAACCGAGAGCCCATATCCACCGTCCAATTGCAGCACTCCCTCGCGGCGCTCCCCCTCCCATGTCGGGAGCGCTATTCTCCCGCCATCCGCGTCCTCTCCCCCTCCTTCTCCCGGGCTGGACCGGCACCGCCCGGCATGAATTGCAAATGGCGCGACTTTGAGGAAAACTGCCGCTCCACGCGCCTCCCGAAAGAGCGTTTCACATGACACTCGACCTGATCCTCGCCCTTGCGGGCTTTGCCCTTGTTGCCTCGATCACGCCGGGGCCGAACAACGTGATGCTGATGACCTCGGGCGCCAATTTCGGCCTGCGGCGCACGGTGCCGCACATGGCGGGGATCGGCATCGGCATGGCCGTGATGATCCTGCTGGTGGGCGCCGGGCTGATGCGGCTCTTCGACCTGGTCCCGGCCAGCTACGCGATCCTCAAGGCCGCCAGCGTCGTCTACCTGCTGTGGCTGGCCTGGAAGATCGCCCATGCAAGCGCGCCCGAAAGCACCGGGGAGACGGCGCGCCCGCTGACCTTCCTGCAGGCGGCGGCCTTCCAGTGGGTCAATCCCAAGGCCTGGACCATGGGCCTCGGGGCGATCACGGTCTATGCGCCCGACCGCTCCTTTGCCGCGGTGCTGCTGGTGGCGGGGATGTTCCTGCTGGTCTCGCTCCCCTCGGTTACCAGCTGGACGGTGCTGGGCCGCGAGCTGCGCCGCTGGCTCGACCGGCCATCTCGGCTGACCGCCTTCAACTGGACGATGGCGGCGCTGCTGGTGGCCTCGCTCTATCCGGTGGTCGCCCCCCTGCTCTTCGGCTGAGCCCCGCGGGCCGGGCGGCCTGTCGAGTTGCATTGATCGCCGCGGATCGTCATATACCGGGGAGATTCATCATGGAACGGGTCCCCGGAATGACCAATTACCTCGACTTCGAGAAACCCCTGGCCGAGATCGAAGGCAAGGCCGAAGAGCTGCGCGCCATGGCGCGGCAGAACGAGGACATGGATGTCGAGGAAGAAGCGAAGGCGCTGGACAAGAAAGCCGGCGACATGCTTCGCGACCTCTACAAGGGGCTGACGCCCTGGCGGAAATGCCAGGTGGCGCGGCACCCGGACCGGCCCCATTGCAAGGATTACATCGAGGCGCTCTTCACCGACTTCACGCCGCTGGCGGGCGACCGCAATTTCGCCGACGACCTCGCCGTGATGGGCGGGCTGGCGCGGCTGGGCGACCGGCCGGTGGTGGTTCTGGGCCAGGAAAAGGGCCATGACACCAAGTCCCGGATCGAGCGCAATTTCGGCATGGCCCGGCCCGAAGGCTATCGCAAGGCGATCCGCCTGATGGACCTCGCCGACCGGTTCAACCTGCCGCTGATCACGCTGGTGGACACCACCGGCGCCTATCCCGGCAAGGGCGCCGAGGAACGCGGCCAGTCCGAGGCGATCGCACGCTCGACCGAGAAATGCCTCGCGATCGGGGTGCCCTCGGTCACCGTGATCATCGGCGAAGGCGGCTCCGGCGGGGCGGTGGCCTTTGCCACGGCGAACCGGGTCGCGATGCTGGAACACGCGGTCTATTCCGTGATCTCGCCCGAGGGCTGCGCCTCGATCCTGTGGAAGGATTCCGAGAAGATGCGCGAGGCCGCCGAGGCGCTGCGCCTGACCGCGCAGGACCTGTCGAAGCTCGCCGTCTGCGACCGGGTGATCCCGGAGCCACTGGGCGGCGCGCATCGCGACCGGACCGCCACCATCGCCGCCGTCGGTACAGCGCTGGAGGAGATGCTGGCCGAGATGGACGGAAAGTCCCGCAAGGAACTGGTCAGCGCGCGGCGGAAGAAGTTTCTCGACATGGGCTCGAAGGGGCTCGCCGCCTGATCCGGCGCGCGACTGGCGCGGTGTTCGCGCCGGCCTGCCCTCGTCCCGGCCCCAGCGCAAGCGGTGGGTGCGGGAGCCTCCGGCGGGAGTTTTTCGGGCAAGATGAAGGGGAGCCTGCGCTCCGCTCCGCACCCTCTCGCGGGCCGGCTCAGCTTGCCAGCATCTTGAGCCCCTGAGTCACGTCCGACCGGACGGCCAGCCGCAGCCCGGGCTCGTCCCCGGCCTTCAGCGCGGCGATGATCAGCCGGTGGTAATGCGGCGGCTCCTTGCGGCGCAGCTTGCCGTAGAGCGCGCGCATCGTGGGACCCAGCTGCAGCCACACCGTTTCCGCCATGGCCAGCATCGCCGGCGCCTGGGCCCGCAGGTAGAGCGCGCGATGGAACTCCAGGTTGGACCGGATATAGGCCACCGCGTCGTGGCGGGTCACGGCGTCGCTGACCGCGCCGTTGATCGTCTGCAGCCGGTCGATCAGCGCCATATGCGCCCGCGGCAGGGCGCGGCTGGCCAGCTCCACCTCGATCAGCGCGCGCAGGGCGGCCAGCTCCTCGATCCGTTCGTTGGAAAGCTCCGGCGTGGCGACGCGGCCGGAATTGGACATCGACAGCGCGCCTTCGGCCACCAGGCGCCGCACCGCTTCCCGCGCAGGGGTCATGGAGACGTCGAATTGCTGGCCGACGCCGCGCAGGGTCAGGGCGTGGCCCGGCGCGATCTCTCCGTGCATGATGCGGGTCCGCAGACCCCGGTAGACCCGGTCATGGGCCGAGGGAAGAACATCGCCGGGGCGCGCGGATATCAACATGGGACCGGAGTGTGATCACAAACCGGCCGGAGGTCAAGCTGGCTCGGCTCCGGAGGCCCGTCAGCCGGCCGCCGGATCGGGGGTGTGATCGCGCACCACGTGAAGGCCGGACCCCTGCTCCAGCAGGGTCTTGAGCCCCTCGGCGACCCGGTCGAAGTTCGCCCGCGCGTCGCGGGCCCGGCTGCGCACGCCCTCCTGGGCGCCCCGCAGCCCGGTCTCTACCATGGTGAGCAGGGTGCCTTCGGGGACCGGCTCGAAAATCCAGTCGACCCGGGTGCGGACCCCATCCAGCAGGCCCCAGTCGATGGACAGGCGCTTGCCCGGCTGGGCCTCCACCACCCGCACCTCGATCTCGGGCGCGTCCACTTCCGGCCCGGCACTCCAGGTCAGGCGGCGGCCGGGTTCCATCCGTTCGCCCCCGGCGGGCAGCCAGAACCGCTCCATGATCTCGGGGTTGGCGAATGCCTCGTAGACATCCCTCGGGGCGCGGCGGATCACCATGCGCGCGCGATCGTAGATCGAGTCGGTCATCTTGTTCCCCTCCGTGGCGGGCTGTGAAACGTGGTCGGCCGGCGCCTGTGGCACCCGCCCGAGTCTTCCCTTGGAGATAAGCCATTGCAAGGGCGATCCAAGGAGTCGCGTCACAGGGTCCCGGGATTGCCCGACAATATTCCGCCTGAGACGCGGAGGCAGAGGCGCCGGGCCCCCGATACGCAGTGCAAGGACCGGGCGCCCGGAAGGCGGATCAGCCGGGGTCCGAGGCCCTCTCGGGGGCTGTCTCGTCACGTGTGAGCGAGTCCATCGCGGAGCCCGGATGCCGCTCCGGATCGGCCGGGCACGGCGCCTGGCGCGCCCAGTCTCGGTAGGGCGCACGACCTGCCCGCTCCAGCAGGGCCCGAAGCTCGGCAAGCGGCGCCTCGGCGAAATCGATCCGGAGCGACAGCGGCGCGCGATCCCGCTCCATCACCAGCAGGGCGGCCGAGACGGGCGCGTCGCCGCCCTGCGCGCTCACCGCCTCCAGCCCGGCGATCAGCCGGCAGGGCAACGGGCCCTCGGCCGCGATGAAGGCGTTGACCATCGCCTCCAGCATCATCGGATCGGGCAGCAGGTCCCCCGAGGCCACGCCGTTGCGGAACCGCAGTGCCCCCTTGAAATCCGTCATGTCGTTGCCCGTGAAGGCGCCGGTGCCGCCGCTGCTGTCCAGCGCCGCCAATTGCCGCCACGACTTGCCGCAATCCCGGCCCGTCACGATATCCACCGCCTCGGCGGCATTGTGGCCGCGGGCCATCTCGGTCAGCACCTCCTCGCCCCAGATGCAGGAGGGCGACGTCCCCTGGCTGGCGGAAATGCCGCCCCGGGCGGAGCCCCGCAGCACCCAGCCGCCGGCGCCCAGGCAATCGGCAGCGGTGGCGCCGGCAATCGCGCCCGTATCGGCATCCATGCTGAGAATGGAATAAGTCATGACCCCGGAATCCCTGTAAAGCTGCAGCTTCCGGGAGCAGCCGGAAGACCAGCGACAAAACCCTCCGGGCACCGGAAGGTTCCGCCGCCGGGCGCCTCCGGGGCGCGACGGGTCAGAGCAGGGCGCGCGCCGCCTGGCGGAAGGCCTGAGCCTGCGGGCTGTCGGGGTCGCGCACCACCACCGGCCGGCCCTCGTCGCCCGCCTCGCGGACGGAGAGGTGCAGCGGGATCTCCCCGATCAGCGGCACGCCCATCTTCTCGGCCTCGCGCGCGGCGCCACCGTGGCCGAAGATATGCTCCTCGTGCCCGCAATTGGAGCAGACATGCGTCGACATGTTCTCGATCACGCCCAGCACCTTGATGTTGAGCTTGCCGAACATGTCCACGCCCTTGCGCGCGTCGATCAGCGCGATGTCCTGCGGGGTGGAGACGATGACCGCGCCATGCACGACCGTCTTCTGCCCGAGGCTCATCTGCACGTCCCCGGTGCCCGGCGGCATGTCGATGATCAGGTAATCCTGTTCGCCCCATTGCACCTTGGTCAGCAGCTGCTGCAGCGCGCCCATGACCATCGGCCCGCGCCAGGCGGCGGCCTTGTCCTCGTCCATCATCAGGCCGATCGACATCATGGTGACGCCATGGGCCGTCTTGGGGGTGATCAGCGTGCCGTCGGGGCTTTCGGGCGCGCCGGACACACCCATCATGCGCGGCTGCGAGGGGCCGTAGATATCGGCGTCGAGCAGTGCCACCCGCTTGCCCTCGGCCGCCAGCGCACAGGCGAAGTTGGCCGAGACGGTGGACTTGCCCACGCCGCCCTTGCCCGAGGCCACGAGGATCACCTTGTCGATGCCGGGCAGCCGCTCGGGGCCCGAGGGGGCGGGCCGGGCCTGCTGCTTGGCGGCCTTGAGGTCCGGCGGCGGCGATTTCGCCTGGTGCGCGGTCAGAACGGCCGAGACCTTCGCCACGCCGTTGACCCCGCGCGCCGCCTCTTCGGCCCGGGCGCGCACCGGCTCGTAGATCTCCGCCTTGGCCGGGTCGATCTCCAGCACGAAGCGCACCGTGTCGCCCTCCACCGCCAGCGCCCGGACGATGCCCGCGGTGACGATGTCCTGCCCGCTTTCCGGGTCGGCGACGGATTTCAGCGCGCCGGCCACCATGTCTTTCGTGAGTGCCAAAGCCGATCCCCCTTGGTCGTTATGTCCTGCCCCAGAGATCGTCACCCGGGCGACGCTCTGCAAGCCCCGCAGCCCTACCCCTTCCGCCACCGGATGCAACCCCGCGCTATTCTGCTCCCGAATATGACGGGGGGAGGTTCGCCGGCGATGCAAGCGCTGACCCCGAGACTGTCGCCCCGCCGGAACCTCGCGTGCCGTATCGTCGCCGCACACCGCCAGTGGCGACCGGGTCACATCGTCAGCCGCTGGGCGACTCCGCTTGCAGCATTTCGACCATCCGGTCGCGCATGACGAATTTCTGTGGCTTGCCGGTGATCGTCATCGGCAGCTCGTCCACGATGCGGATGTGGCGCGGCACCTTGAAATGCGCGATCTGGCCCGTGCAATGGGCGCGCAGGGCCTCGGCGGTCAGCGACGCGCCCTCCGCCGGCACGACCCAGGCGCAGACCTCCTCGCCCAGCCGTTCATCCGGAATGCCGAAGACCTGCACGTCGCGCACCTGCGGATGGGTAAAGAGGAATTCCTCGATCTCGCGGGGATAGATGTTCTCGCCGCCACGGATGATCATGTCCTTCACCCGCCCGGTGATCGTGCAGAACCCCTGCTCGTCCAGCACCGCCAGGTCGCCCGTGTGCATCCAGCGGTCGCGGATCGCCTCGGCGCTGCGCTCGGGATCGTCCCAGTAGCCCTTCATGACCGAGTAGCCGCGGGTGCAGAGCTCGCCCTGCGTGCCGGGCGGGACGATGGCGCCCGCCTCGTCCACGATCTTGACCTCGAGATGCGGGTGCACCCGGCCCACGGTCTCGCAGCGTTTCTCGATCGGGTCGTCCACGAAGCTCTGGAAGGAGACCGGCGAGGTTTCGGTCATGCCGTAGCAGATCGTCACCTCGGACATGTTCATCCGGTCGCCCACCCGGCGCATCACCTCCACCGGGCAGGGTGCGCCCGCCATGATGCCGGTGCGCAGGGCCGACAGGTCGCGGGGCCTCGCATCCAGCGCCTGGAGCATCGAGACGAACATTGTCGGCACCCCGTAGAGCGCCGTGCACCGCTCCGCCGCCACCGCGTCCAGCGTCTCGGCCGCGTCGAAGGCTTCGCCCGGGAACACCATGGCCGCGCCCTTGCTGACCGCGCCCAGCACGCCCATCACCATGCCGAAGCAATGATAAAGCGGCACCGGGATACACAGCCGGTCATTTTCCGTCAGCCGGATGCGGTCCGTCACGAAGCGGGCATTGTTGACGATGTTGTAATGCGACAGCGTCGCGCCCTTGGGATGGCCCGTGGTGCCGGAGGTGAACTGGATGTTGATCGCCTCGTCGGGCTGAAGACTGCGGCCGATCTGCGGCAGGCGCAGCTGCTGGGCCGGGCCGCCCAGCTCTGCCACCTCGTCGAAGCTCCAGGCCCCCGGCGCGGCCTCGTCCATCACGATGACATGGCGCAGCCGGGGCAGTTTCGCGGCGTGCAGCCGGCCCTTCTGCGCCGTCTCCAGCTCGGGGGCGAGGTCCCGCACCATGCCAAGGTAGTCCGAGGACTTGAAGCGCCGCGCCAGCACCAGCGCCTTGCAGCCCACGAGGTTCAGCGCGTATTCCAGCTCGGCCAGCCGGTAGGCGGGGTTGATGTTGACCAGTACCACGCCGATCCGGGCGGTGGCGAACTGGGTGAGCACCCATTCCAGCCGGTTGGGGGACCAGATGCCCAGCCGGTCGCCCTTTTCCAGCCCCAGCGCCAGCAGACCCGAGGCCAGCGCGTCCACCGCGCGATCGAAATCGTAATAGCTCAGCCGGTGGCCGGGAAAGACCAGCGCATCGCGCGGCCCGTAGCGCGACACCGCGTCGCTCAGCATCTCGGGGATGGTGGCATAGGCCAGTGGCGGGGTCGCCGGACCCTGAACGTAGGAGCGGCCGTCGCGCGGCGCCAGGGCGGCCCGGTCCTCGCCGCCGGGCTGCTCGAGCCCGAACGAGCTGATGCGGCCGGCGATGCTTTCGTTCAGTATGGTCATCTCCATGTCTCCTCACATGTCGCGCCAGTCACCCGATTGCTCGAAGGCGTGCGCCGCCTGGTAGATCTTCATCTCGCCGTAATTCGGGCCGACCAGCATCGCGCCGATGGGCAGCCCCTCGCTCAGGCCGCAGGGCAGGCTCATCGCCGGCAGCCCGCCGTTGAAGGGCGCGGTGTTGGCGGTCATCTCGAAGGCGCGCTGGACGTAGAGGCTGATGGAGCAATCGGCCGGCGGATGCGGCTGCGCCTTGAGCGGCAGGGTCGGCAGCAGCAGCAGGTCGTATTGCTTCAGCGCCGCATGGTAGCGGTCGTTGGCCTTGCGCATGATGTTCTGCGCCTTGCCGTAGAACCGCCCGCGATATTGCCGCTGCGCGTGTTCGCCCACGAACATGCAGGCCTTGAGTGAATGGCTCAGCTCGTCCGCGCGGGTCCGCCACTGGCTCATGTGGTCGGTCATGGAGGGCAGGAACAGGCCCTTGTAGTTGGTGCCCGTGGAATTGCCCCACATCATCCCGTCCTGGAGCCCCTCCAGCGTGATCGCGGTCCAGGCGTCCATGGCGGTGTGATGCTCGGGGACCGAGACCTCTTCGACCCGCGCGCCCAACTCGCGGAACCGCTCGGCCGCCGCCATCACCTTCTGGTCCACGTCCGGTTCGGAATTCGCGTGGCCGAAGCCCTCTTTCAGGATGCCGATGCGCATCCCGTGGCAGCCGCGGCCCAGCGCTTCGGTGTAGCTGTAGACCTTGGGAGCGTATTGCCGCGGATCCAGCCCGTCCTCACCCGCCAGTATTTCCAGCAGCAGGGCATTGTCGGCCACGGTATTGGATACCGGGCCGAGGTGATCGATGGTCTGCTCGATGGGCATGGCGCCGGTATAGGGCACGAGGCCGTGGGTGGGTTTCATGCCGTAGATGCCGCAGTTCGAGGCCGGGATGCGGATCGACCCGCCCTGGTCGCCCGCGATGGCCATGTCCACCTCGCCCGCCGCCACCAGCGCCGCCGAGCCGCTCGAGGATCCGCCCGCCATGTAGCCGCGCTTCCACGGGTTGTGGACCGGCCCCTTGGCGTTGGTGTGCGAGCCGCCCGAGAGGCAGAAGTTCTCGCAATGGGCCTTGCCCGCGATCACCGCGCCCTCGTCCAGCATGCGGGTGACGATGGTGGCGTCGATCTCGGGGGTGTAGCCCTCCATGATCGAGGAGCCGTTCATCATCGGCACCCCGGCAAGGCAGATGTTGTCCTTGAGCGCGATGCGCTTGCCGCGCAGCCGCCCGTCCGGCGCGCCGCGCACCTCGGTCTTGACGTACCACGCGTTCAGCGGGTTCTCCGTCCGGTCGGGGAAATAGCCGGGCGAGCGCGGGTAGCGCACCTCGGGCAGGTAGTCGGGCATGGCGTCCAGCCGGTCGTAGGACTGCATGAACGGCTCGATGATCTCGATGTACTCGAGCAGGTCCTCGTCCGACAGCGACATGCCGAAACGCTCCGCCATGCTGCGCATCTGCGAAAGGGTCGGACGCTTGATCGTCATTGTGGTCACCTTGGTCTGGGGCACGGGGGCCGGCTGTTGCATCGGGGTCGGCTGGCTCGAAGTCGGCCGGGTCCGGTCGGACCGGGACGGGCCGGGCTGCGCGGCGGAGGGCACAGCGCGGGCGGCGGAAGGCGAGGCGGCCGCGAGAGCGGGCGCACGGGCAGCGGTGGCAGAGTGCGCCGCCTGCCCCTGTTGCCGCGTACCGCGCGCGCCGAAGCCCAGAAGCTCGTCCACCTTGGCCCGGTCGTGCAGCTCGGCGCGGTCCAGCGTGCCGGTGATGCGCCCGCGCTCCAGCACCAGCACCCGCTCGGAAAGGTCGGCGATGAAGTCGAAGTTCTGCTCCACCAGCAGGATCGACAGGCCGCGCGTCGCCCGCAGGTGCAGCAGCGTCTCGGCCATCTCCTCGATGATCGACGGCTGGATGCCCTCGGTCGGCTCGTCGAGCAGCAGGAAATCGGGGCTGCCCATCAGGCAACGGGCGAGCGCCAGCAATTGCTGCTCCCCGCCCGACAGCGCGCCGCCCTCGCGGTCCAGCAGACGCGACAGGCGGGGAAAGTCCTTCAGCACCGCCTCCATGACCTCGGCCTCGGTCCCGGTGCCGTAATCGTGCCAGGCAAAGCGCAGGTTGTCGCGCACGCTGAGCTGCGGGAAGATCCCGCGGCCCTGCGGCACGTAGCCCATGCCCAGCCGCCCGCGTTCGTGCGGCGCGGCGCGGGTGATGTCGCTGCGGTCGAACTGAACCCGGCCGGCCGTGGCGGGCAGGAACCCCATGAGCGTGCGCAGCAGCGTGGTCTTGCCCATGCCGTTGTGGCCCAGCACGCCCACCACCTCGTTCTCGGCCACCTCGAGGTCGATGCCGTGCAGGATCGGGACCCGGCCATAGCCGCCCGACAGGCCCTTCACGTTCAGCAGGATATCGCGGTCTTCGCTCATCAGGCCTTCTTTCCCAGATAGACGCGGCGCACGGTCTCGTCGCTCATCACGCGGTCCACGTGGTCCTCCATCAGCACCGCGCCCTGGTGAAAGACCGTCACGGTCTCGGCGATCGAGCGGATGAACTGCATGTCATGCTCCACGATCACCACCGCGGCGTTGCGGGTCATGTCGTGGATGATGGCGGTCATGCGCTCCACGTCCTCGGCGCTCATCCCCGCGGCGGGTTCGTCGAGCAGCACCAGCCAGGGGTCGGCCACGGCGACCAGCCCCAGCTCCACCCGCTGACGTTCGCCGTGGGCCAGCTGCCCCAGCTCGGCGCGGGCGATGGGGCCCAGCGCCAGGCGGTCGATCATCTCGTCCGTGCGGGCTCCGGCCTCGGCGGGATCGAAGAAGCGGCGCGCGGCCAGCCAGATGTTTTCATGCACGCTGAGCGCGTCCAGCACGTTCGGCGTCTGGGTCTTGATCCCTACCCCCAGCGCGGCGACCTGGTGCGGATGCCAGCCCGTCACCTCCTGGCCGCGCATGAAGACATGCCCGTCGCTGGGCGTCAGAAGCCCGGTGACGCATTTGAAGAAGGTGGACTTGCCCGCACCGTTCGGTCCGATCAGGCAGCGCAGCTCGCGCGTGCGCAGCTTGAAATCCACGTTGTCGCTGGCCGTGACCCCGCCGAAGCGCATGGTCAGCCCGGCGGTCTCCAGCACGGTCTCAGCCATGACGCAGCCTCCGGTGCCGGCTCGGGCGGCGCCGGGTGCCGCGCCCGACGCTCGCCCTCCACAGGGAGGCGACGGCGGGAACCAGTCCGCGCGGCAGGAACAGAACAAACAGCACCAGCACCAGCCCCATGATCAATGTGTTGTCGATCATGCTCTGCTGGCCGAGCATGAACTTGAGATAGGCCAGCCCCGCGGCCCCGACGATCGGCCCCAGCCGGGTGCCCAGCCCGCCGACGATGCACCAGATGATGATCTCGGCCGACTGCCCCAGCGAGAAGAGGTTGGGCGTCACGATCTCGGCCCAGTTGGCGAACAGCGCGCCCGCCAGCCCGGCAATGGCCGCGCCGACGGCGAAGAGCACCGTCTTGCGCGCCGCCACGTCGTAGCCCATCAGCGCCATCCGGGTCTCGTTCTCGCGGATGCCGACGGCGATCCGGCCAAAGGACGACCGCAGCAGCCAGGTCACCAGCAGGACCACGATCACCAGCGCCACGGCGCAGACGTAGAACAGCTGGTCGCCCCAGATATAGGCCTCCGGGTCGCCGGGCACGTTCAGGGTCTGGAAGCCCGGAATGCCGTTGAACCCGCCCAGCCGCGCCTTGCCGATCACGTATTGCGGGCCGGCGGTGGTGTTGATGAACTTGAACAGGATCAACGTCACGACCAGCGTGATGACCCCGAGATAGACGTCGCCGAGCCGGCCGTAGAACATCATCGCGCCCAGCAGCGCGGCGAACCCGGCGGTGACCAGCACGGCAAGGATCATCGGCAGGGTGCTTTCGCCGATATTCACCGCGGAAATGGCGTAGACATAGGCCCCCAGCCCGAAGAAGGCCGCCTGCCCGAAGCACAGGATGCCGCCGAAGCCCCAGATCAGGCCGAGGCTGAGGCCCAGCATCCCGTAGATCACCAGCACGGTCAGGGTGTAGGTGCCGATCAGCATCGGCATCACCGCGATCAGGAGGGCCGAGGCGACGAGGATCCCCGCCACGTCGCGGGCGGCGGGCCGGCGCATCACAGCTTCCCCCGGAAGAAGCGGCTGGTGATCCCCTGCGGCATGGCGCGCAGCAGCACCACCGCGGCGATCAGCAGCGCGACATCGCCGATGACCGGCGAGATGGCGAAGGTGAAGACCTGGCTGACCACGCCAAAGCTGGTGGCCGAGCTGACCAGCCCCGCAATCAGCGACGGCCCGCCCGCGATCACGGTGATGAACGCCTTGGCGATGTAGGCCCCGCCCGAGGTCGGCACCAGCCCGACCAGCGGTGCGAGGATCGCCCCCGCCAGCCCCGACAGCGCCGAGCCGCAAAAGAAGGTGGCCATGTAGATCCGGTCGGGGCTGTAGCCCAGCGCGGCGGCCATCTCGGAGCGCTGCATCGTGCCCCGCGCGATCAGCCCCAGCCGCGTCCCCTTGAGGACCGCCAGCATCGCGATCACCAGCACGATCGCCACGACGATGATGAAGAAGTTGTAGCCGTTGATCTGGTAGCGCCCCACCGCGAACCCCGAGATCGGGGTGGAGATGCCCGTCGTCGTGTTGCCGAAGATCATCGTCGCCAGCCCGATGAACACCAGGCTCAGGCCCCAGGTTGCCAGCATCGTGTCCACCAGCCGACCGTAGAGGTGGCGGATGACCAGCCGCTCCACCACCAGACCGATCAGGCCGACCACGATGGGGGCGATGATCAGCATGGCGACAAAGACGTTCACCCCCAGCCCGACGGCGGTGATCGTGGCGTAGCCGCCCATCATCATGAATTCGCCATGGGCGAGGTTGATGACCTTCATCATGCCGAAGACCACCGCCAGCCCCGCGCTGATCAGCACGAGCGTGGCGATGGCGTAGAGCATCTCGACGAGGATGACGAAACTCAGGTCCATGGGCCTTCTTTCCTTTTGGGCGGGGCGGGTCTCGGCCGCCCCGCCGGAGGGCGTCACGCGATCAGATCTGGATCTCGTACTGGGTGTTGTCGTCGGGATTTTCCTGGAGGTTGCAGACCTGCTGCGTGTCCACCGGCGCGACCTGGTTGAAGGTCTCCATCACCGTCATCCCCTGGTTCTCGACCTCCATCACGTGCACGTCGAGCGTGGCGTGGTGGGTCTGCGGGTCGATGGCGATGTTGCCCGCCGGGCCGACGATGGAGATGCCGGTCTCGAGCGCCTCGATCACCGGCATCCGGTCCACGGTTCCCGCCTTCTTCACGCCCTCGGCCCAGAGCATGATGCCCTGGTAGGTGGAGACGGCCAGTTCGTGGATCGCGGAGGTGTCGCCGTAGGCTGCTTCCCATTTCTCCTTGAACGCGCGGTTCTCCGGCGTGTCGAGCTCCTGCGAGTAGTTGTAGGCGACCATGATGCCGTTGCCCTCTTCGGGGGTCAGCACCTTGTGCTCGTTGCCCACGCCCATGGTGGTGGAGGCCAGCGCGATCTTGTCCTTCATGCCCGCGGCGGCCCACTGGCGGAAGAACGACAGGTGCGCGCCACCGACCAGCGGGGCGACCACGAGGTCCGGTGCCGTCTGCTGGATCTTGGTGATGGTCGAACCGAAGTCCGACACGTCGAGCGGGAAGAAGTCGGTGGCGACCACCTCGCCGCCGTTCTCCTCCACGAACTTCTGGATCCAGCGCGCGGTGATCTGGCCGTAATTGTAGTCGGCGGCGAGGATATGGACCTTGGGCCCGGATTTCTTCATCGCGTAGGGGACCAGCACCTCGACCTGCTGCGAGGGGGTGACGCCGGTGACGAAGATGTTGCGGTCGCAGACGCCGCCCTCGTACTGGACGTTGTAGAAATAGAGCGTCTTGGACTTGCGCATGGTCTGGCGAATCGCCTCGCGCGAGGCCGACAGGATGCCGCCGTGCACCACGTCCACCTGGTCCTGGCGGGTGAGCTTCTGCGCGTATTGCGAATAGAGCGCCATGTCCGACTGGGTGTCGTACGAGAGCACGTCGACCTCGCGGCCCAGCAGGCCGCCGCCGGCGTTGATCTCTCCGATGGCAAGGCGCAGCGCCTGGTCCATCGGCTTGCCGTAGGCGTCGAAGATGCCCGAAGTGTCGAGGATCGAGCCCAGCTTGATGCTGTCGGCGGCAAGGGTGGCACTGGGTAGCAGCGCCCCGGCCGTGGTCAGCGCGGCGGTCGCGCCAAGGAATTCTCTCCTGTTCAGAGACATGTCAGTCCTCCGTTTGTTGGATCCGGGAAAATGTCGGTCAGGTGCGGTGACTTAAGGTCACTCTTTGTCTTTCGGTGCGGGGGGCTCCTGCCCGTCCCTGGGCTTGCCCTTGATGCGGTTGGCGTAATCCGCCGTGCGGCCCGCCGTGGGCACGTCGAAATCGAGCCCGATCTCCTCGCCCATCTGTTTCATCGCCGGCAGGCGCACCGCCATGCCGAGGATCTGGTCCATGGCCGCGCCAAAGGCGCCGTCCACGCCCTCCGCGCCGGAACTGCTGCCACTGCCGCCCAGCCCGCCGATCTGGTTGATGCGGATCGAGTCGATCTTTTCCACCGGCTTCATCATCTGGGTCATGATCTCGGGCATCCGGTCGAGACGCCGTTCCTCCAGCCGCATCCGGATCACCGGCTCGCTCAGCTCGTTCTCGGCCTTGTTGAGCGCGGCGCGGCCCGCGGCCTCGGCCTCCATCGCAGCCTTCTCGGCGTTGGCGGCGGTAGTGCGCGCCGAGGCTTCGGCCTGCGCCTTGGCCAGCAGGCTGTTCACGTCGCTCTTGACCTGGGCGTCGTCACGCTCGATCTCGCGCTCCTGTTTCATGCGGGCGATCTCGCGTTCCCGCTGGGTGGCCGCGCGCTCCTTCTGGGCCTGCACGTTCTCGGCGGCGAGGATCACCTGCGCGCGGGCCTCCTCTTCCTCGGCCTTGGCCTTGGCTTCCTCGGCGCGGGCGCGGGACAGGCGGATGTCGTTGGCGATCTTGGCCTCTTCCAGTTCCAGCAGCGCCTTCATCTCGGCCTGCCGCAGCGCCTCGTCGTTGGCGACCTGGGCGGACTTGGTCTCGCGCTCCTGCTCGATCCGGGCGGTCTCCGAAGCGCGGCGGGCCTCGGCACGCGCGGTCGCCGAGCGGCTCTCGGCCTCGGCCTCGAGCCGGGCGAGATGTTCCTGCTGGGCGATCTCCGCCTCGCGCTCGGCGCGCTGAAGCTCGATCTGGCGCTGATGCTGGGCCAGCCGGTGTTCGCGCAGAGCAACCTCGGTGCTGGTCTCAACGGCGATGCGGGCCTTGCGCTCTTCGGCGACCAGTTCGGCCAGGCGGCGCATTCCACGTGCGTTGAAGGCGTTGTTCTCGTCCCGCTGGGCCAGGTCGCTCTGATCCACCGAGACCAGCGCGGCGGACACCAGCTCCAGCCCCAGCCGCCCGGCCTGCCGGTTCACGCCCTCGGCCACCTCGTCGCAGAAGGCGGCGCGGCCCAGGTGGATCTCGCCCAGGCTGCGGCTGGCGGCGGCACTTTGCAGCGCGCTGGCCAGGGTGCCGCCCAGGACCTCGTGAAACGCCTCGCCGCTGCGGGCGATCCGATGGCCCAGCGCCTGCGCCGCGATGGCGATGCTCTGCGGGTCCGCGGCCACCCTCAGCTCGAATTCCATGACGATGTCGGCGCGCAGCTGGTCCTCGGTCAAAACGGAGTCGCGGCCCGTCCGGCTGACCACCAGGGCGGCGGTCTGCATCGACACCCGCTGAAGCTGGTGGACGATCGGCAGGGCGATGCAGCCGCCGTCGGTCATCACCCGCCGTCCCCCGAGGCCGGTCCGCACGAGCGCCGTCTCCAGCGTCGCCTTGGCGTAGAAGCTGTGCAGGAACCAGACGCAGACCAGCAGCACGATCGCCAGAATGATGATTGCCGAAATCCAGTACAAGGCCCGTCCCTCCAGATGCGGCCGCCCCGCCACTCGCGGCACGACTCCCCGTTTCGAAATTACGGTGGACGAGTTCGTTTTCCATTTCAAGTATTTTGTTTGAAATGGAAAATACTGGATACTCTTGTTATTTCACAATGGCTTGAAGTCGCAGAACTGCATCCCGTCTGCCCTTGCAAGGTAGATCGTCGGACGCGGACCGGCTCGGCCCTGGCGAAAGGCGCGGCCGCTTTCGTGCACGATGGGCAGCGCACTGCGGGTCGACGAGCTGCGCCAGATCTCGCCATGATCCCGCAGCAGCGAGGCGAGGTAATGCATCCCCTCGTAGGTGGATTGTCCCAGCGCGTTCAGCGCGGGCGCGAAGTCGCCGTGCAGCGAATGGTAGCGTTCCCTGAAGGCCGCGTTGGCGTCGGTCGAGATGGCGCCGAAATAGGACGACACGGCGAACAGGCGTTCAAGGTTGCCCGCCCCGCAGGCCATCAGCCCGTTTTCCTCCAGCGCGCAGGACAGGCGGATCATCGAGCGGTGCAGCTCCATGCGACCGAAGACGCGGTTAAAGCGCACCGCGTCCTGACCCACCAGGGACACCAGCACCGCCTCCGCGCCCGAGGCCTCCAGCCGTTCGGCCACCGGCGTCATGCTGGGCAGGCCGAAGGGCAGGTAGCATTCCATCACCACCTCGGCGTCGAAGTTGCGCAGGCAGGTCTTGGCGTAGGAATGCGACGACCGCGGCCAGACGTAATCGTTGCCGATCAGCGCCCATTTCCGGGGCCGGTAGAGCCGTTGCAGGCGGTCGATGGCGGGGCCAAGCTGCTCTTGCGGGGTCTCGCCGATGGCGAACAGGCCCGCGGTCGTCTCGCCGCCCTCGTAGAGCGGGGTGTAGATGTAGGGGACGCGCTGGCGGACCACCTTGGACAGCCGTTGCCGGATCGCGCTGATATGCATCCCCACGATGGCGTCGATGGCGCCCATGTCGATCAGCCCGTTCACCACCTCCTCGACCGGCTCGGAGGCCTCCACCGCGGCGTCGATCATGATCAGCTGGACCTTGCGCCCGTCGATACCCGCCCGCCGGTTCAGCTCGGCCACGGCGACCTGCGCGCTGGAAATGCAGGACGGCGCCCAGATCCCCGCCGAGCCGCAGAGCGGGATCAGCAGGGCAACCCGGAAACACTCGCGCCGCGCAAGTAGCCCGCTCTCGCGGAACTCCGCAAGCTCGATCGGTATGGATGCTTCGACCGACGGGCGTGCCAAATGTCCTTCCCCTCCCCCGATGCAGGGATCGTAACCCTTGCACGGGTAAAGCCCTTGCGGACATTGCAATTGATATTAGTTTCCAAGTCAAATAAAATAGAGGCCCGAGACGCCGGACGAACCATGAGCGCACAACAGAAGCACTTTGAACAACATCTTTCCTATGCCCTGGCCGCGGCCCACCGCACGGTCAGCCAGTCGCTTGCCGAGCGGCTGAAGAAGCATGGGATCAAGATCGAGGCGTGGCGCGTCATGGAATGCCTCGACGCCGGCGACCCGCTGACCATGGGCGAGCTGGCGCGCCGCGCCCTGCTCAACCCTTCGGCGCTGAGCAAGCTGGTGGACCGGATGGTCCAGGACGGGCTCGTGCACCGCAAGGTCGCCGACGAGGATCACCGCCAGGTCAACCTGCTGCTGACCTCGCTGGGCCGGCACCGGATGTTGCAGATCCGCCCGGACGTGGAGGCCGAGGACCGCACGCTGAGCGACATCCTCGACACCGAGTCGCTCGCCTTCCTGCGCGAGGTCCTGTCGAAGCTCAGCTAAGCTGTCACGACGGGCGCACCGCCCCCTTCCCTTTCCCCCGCGCCCTGCCTAACGTCGCCGGCATGACGGCCCTGCACGACACCCCCTATTCCTGGACCCGGCTGGCGATCACGCTGCTGATCTCGGCCACCGGCAACGTGGGCATGTGGGCGATCATCACCATCATGCCGCAGGTGGAGGCCGATTTCGGCATCGACCGTGCGGACGCCGCCCTGCCCTACACGATGACCATGGTGGGCTTTGCGCTCGGCAACCTGCTGATCGGCCGGGCGGTGGACCGCTTCGGGGTGACCACCGCGCTGATCGGCGCCGCGGTCATGATCGCCGCGGGCTTCGCCCTGGCCGCCGCGGCGCCGGGCGTCGGGGTCTTCACGCTGCTGCATTTCATCATCGGCTTCGGCACGGCGGCAAGCTTCGGGCCCCTGATGGCCGACATCTCCCACTGGTTCCTCAAGCGCCGGGGCGTCGCCGTCGCCGTGGCCGCCTCGGGCAATTACATCTCGGGCGCCTTCTGGCCCTGGGCGCTGTCGGGCGTGCTGACCGACCTGGGCTGGCGCGGGGTCTATTCCTGGCTCGCGGTGATCGTGGTGGCGGTGGTGGTGCCGCTGGCGCTCTTCCTGCGCCGCAAGCTGCCGGCGGAGGCCACGGCCCTGTCCGATTCCGCCTCGGCTGCGCGCACCCAGTCCGCCGGCCTCGGCTACCGTCCGCTCGCGCTGCTGCTGGGCGCCGCGGGGATCGGCTGCTGCGTGGCCATGTCCATGCCGCAGGTCCATATCGTCAGCTACTGCACCGACCTCGGCTACGGCCCCGCCGTGGGCGCGGAGATGCTGTCGCTGATGCTGCTCGGCGGCGTTGCCTCGCGGCTGGTGTCGGGCGCGATCTCGGACCGGCTGGGCGGGGTGGCGACGGTGCTGATCGGCTCGACCCTGCAATGCCTCGCGCTGGTGCTCTACCTGCCGTGGGACGGCCTGATGCCGCTCTACGTGGTGAGCCTCGTCTTCGGGCTGGCGCAGGGCGGCATCGTGCCGGGCTACGCGATCATCGTGCGGGAATACATGCCCGCCCGGGTCGCCGGCACATGGGTCGGCTTCGTGATGATGTCCACGGTGGCCGGCATGGCGCTTGGCGGCTGGCTGTCGGGCTGGATCTTCGACGTGACCGGCAGCTACGAGGCGGCGTTCCTCAACGGCATCGCCTTCAACCTCGTGAACATCGCCATCCTCGGCACGTTGCTGATGCGCACGCGGACACCCCGGACGGTGGCGGCATGAAAGTGCTGTTGCAAAATCGACTCTAACACTTTCTCAACTAGTCGCTATATAAGAGGTTGAGAGCCTAGCTCTCGATAAGAAAATAGACTCCGTATCATTCGCTGTATATCAAAGTGCATGATCAACCATGCCGCGAATGTACGGAGTCGCTTTCTTCGTGGACCATCGTTTTGCAATCTTGATTGACGGCGGCTTCTTTTGCCGAAAGCTCAAGAAGAAGCTGTCACGGCATCCGGAAGTGGAGGACGTGGTCAACGAAATCTCGGCGATCCGCACACATGATCGCTTCAAGGAATACGAACTTCTCCGAGCTTACTACTACGATTCAGAGCCGGCGACGGGGAAGATCGTACACCCTTTGACCGGCCAGACGCTTAACTTAGCCGACACCCTGGTCTACCGGCGAAATAAGGCCTTCCTCCAAAAGTTGGAGCTTCAGCCCGATGTCTCGTTGAGGATGGGGGAGTTGGCAGCGCATGGCTACAAGCTCGCCCCTGGCTCACTCGGTTCAGGCGGACTGAAAGACCGAGACCTGCAAGAAGACGATTTCCTCCCCCATACCGAACAAAAGGGCGTCGATCTCTGCATCGGCCTGGACATCGCCCGCCTCTCCCTTCGCTCTCTCGTCCGCACGATCGTCGTCGTGACCGGCGACAGCGATTTCATTCCTGCCTTCAAATTTGCTCGCCGGGAGGGCGTCCGAGTGATCCTGGCGACCATGGGGCATGGCGTAAAACGGGACCTCAAGGCACATACGGACGGCGTGCTGGACTAACCCTCGCCCGCCAGGTGCCGCTCGCCCCGTGCCTTCGCCAGGCCGATCTGCCGCTGCCGCTCGCGGAAGCGCGCCTTGTCGGCCTCCGAGGTCTCGGCCGCGCAATGGTGGCAGGCCACGCCTTCCTCGTATTCGGGCCGCGCACGGTCCCCGGGCAGGATGGGCCGGCGACAGGCATGGCACAGCAGGTGCGGCCCTTCGCGCAGCCCGTGGCCCACCGAGACCCGCCCGTCGAAGACGAAGCATTCGCCCTGCCAGGCGCTGTCCTCTTCCGGCACCTCCTCGAGGTATTTCAGGATGCCGCCCTTGAGGTGATAGACCTCCTCCACCCCCTGCCCCAGCAGGTAATTGGTGGATTTCTCGCAGCGGATGCCCCCGGTGCAGAACATCGCCACGCGCTTGTTGTGAAAGCGGTCGCGGTTCTTCTCCCACCATTCGGGGAACTCGCGGAAGGAGGCGGTTTCCGGGTCCACCGCGCCCTCGAAGGTGCCGATCGCCACCTCGTAATCGTTGCGCGTGTCGATCACCACCACGTCGGGCGAACGGATCAGCTCGTTCCACTCGGCCGGTGCCACGTAATGCCCGACCCGCGCGCGGGGGTCCACGTCGGGCTGTCCCATGGTGACGATCTCGCGCTTCAGGCGCACCTTCATCCGGGCGAAGGGCTGCCGCTCCGCTTTGCTTTCCTTCCACTCCAAGGCCTCGCAGCCCGGCAGCGCCCGCAGATGCGCCAGCACCGCGTCGATCCCGCGGCGCGATCCCGCGATGGTGCCGTTCACCCCTTCCTGCGCCAGCAACAGCGTGCCGGTCACGCCCTCGCGCAGGCAGAGATCCCGCAGCGGGCCCTGCAGGGCGGAGGGATCCTCGAACCGGGTGAAGTGATAGAGGGCGGCGACGGTGAACATTCCCGCGATATAGAAGCGCGCGCAGGCCCGATCAATGCCGATATCCGCGCCGGAGTTGACCCGGCCCCGCCCCTTGCCTACCCCTGTGACAGAGCCCCGAGGAGAGCCCCATGCGCGACGCCAGCCAAGCCCTGATCGTCATCGACGTCCAGAACGATTTCTGCCCCGGCGGCGCGCTGGCGGTCGAGGGCGGGGACGAGATCGTCCAGCGGATCAACACGCTGATGGCGGAGTTTCCCGCGGTCGTCCTGACCCAGGACTGGCACCCGGCCGGGCATTCCTCCTTCGCCTCGCAGCACGAGGGCATGGCCCCGCTGGAGATGATCGAGATGCCTTACGGCCCGCAGGTGCTCTGGCCCGATCACTGCATCCAGGGCAGCCGCGGGGCGGCCTTCCACGAGGGGCTGCACGCGGACCGGGCCGAGGTGATCATCCGCAAGGGCTTCCGGCGCGAGATCGACAGCTACTCCGCCTTCTTCGAGAACGACCACGAAACCCCGACGGGGCTGGAGGGCTACCTGCGCAGCCGCGGCATCTCCCGGGTGACCATGGTGGGGCTGGCCACGGATTTCTGCGTCAACTTCTCGGCAGTGGACGCGGCCCGGCTGGGGTTCGAGGTCACGGTGCTGGAAGAGGCCTGCCGCGGCATCGACCTCGACGGCTCGCTCGAGGCCGCGCGCAAGGGCATGGCCGAGGCCGGGGTGACGCTGGCCTGAAGCTGGCCGGAGCCGGGTTCAGCCCCCGGCGATCTCGGACACGCCACCGCTTTCGGTGACCTCAACGTACTGCGCCCGGTCGCCCAGCGTGTCGAACAGCTCCGGCCCCGTGCCGGTCATCCAGGCCTGCGCGCCCAGCGCCACGATCTCGTCGAACAGCGCCGCACGCCGCCCGGCATCCAGATGCGCCGCCACCTCGTCCAGCAGCAGGAGCGGCGGCGCGCCAAAGCTCTGGGCCAGCGCCCGGGCATTGGCCAGGATCAGCGAGACCAGCAGCGCCTTCTGCTCCCCGGTGGAACTGTCCTTCGCCGGCACGCCCTTGGCGGCGAAGGTGCCGATCAGGTCGGTGCGATGCGGCCCGTTCAGCGTCCGCCCCGCCGCCATGTCGCGGCCGCGTCCCGCCTCCAGCGCCTGCCGCAGCCCCTCGGCATCCTCCGGCATCTCGCCCTCCCCCTGCTCCAGCCGCAGGTCGGCCACGGGAAAGGCCGTCTCGGCCGCCGCCTGGGCCGCGGCCAGCTCCCGCAGGGCCATCACCCGGTTGGCGTGGATCGACGCGCCCGCCTCGGCCATCTGGGCCTCGAGCGCGCGGTACCAATGCGGGTCGCGCACCTGGTCCTTGAGCAGCCGGTTGCGTTCGCGCATGGCCTTCTCGTAGGCGATGGAGACCTCGCCGTGACCCGGCTCGAAGCTCAGCACCGTGCGGTCGAGGAAGCGCCGCCGCCCCTCGGCCCCCTCGATCCAGAGCCGGTCCATCGACGGGATCAGCCAGAGCACCCGGGCGATGCGGCCCAGCGCCAGCTGGCTCGCCGCCTTGCCGTCGATCCGCACCTGCCGCGCCGCACCTCCCTCGGACCAGATCTCGACCTCGTGCATCTGGCCGAGGCTCTCCACCAGCCCGGTCAGCTTCCAGCCAAGGCTCTCCGGCCGCCGCGCCATTTCCTCCGCACTGGCCCGGCGCAGGCCGCGACCGGGGGAAAACAGCGATACCGCCTCCAGCACGTTGGTCTTTCCCGCGCCGTTCGGCCCGTGGATCGCCACCGGCCGCCCGTCACAGGTGATCGCGCTCCGCCGGTGCGAGCGGAAATGCGACAGGGAAAGCCGGGTGAGAAACAGCGCCATGAGCCGCGATTACCCTGCGGGAAGCGCCCTGAAAAGGGAAACCCCGCCGGAGCGGGGCTTCGTGACAGCATCGGACCGCGGCTTGGCTTCGCCGGAGGGAGAGGTGACCCCGAGCATCCAGTCGCGGAATCCAGCCAGAGCCGCGACAGGGACGATGCCCCTGCTTCTTCTGACCATAAATATCCCCGCCGGAGGCAAGAAAGTTCTTAAACCCGCATCGGCATCACGACGTAGACCGCCGAGGTGTCGTTGCCCTCGCGCATCAGCGTCGGGTCGCCGGAGGAGTTGAACATGAAGACCGCGTTCTCCCGGTCCACCTGGCTCGCAATCTCGAGCAGGTACTTCGCATTGAAGCCGATCTCCAGCCGCTCGTCGCCATAGGCCACGGCCAGCTCTTCCTCGGCGGCGCCGCTGTCGGGGGCGTTGACCGACAGGATCAGCCGGTCCTCGTCGAGGCTCATCTTCACGGCGCGGGACCGCTCGGAGCTGACGGTCGCGACCCGGTCCACCGCCTTGGCGAATTCGGCCGCGTCCACTTCCAGCCGCTTGGAGTTCCCCTGCGGGATGACCCGGGTGTAATCCGGGAAGGTGCCGTCGATGACCTTGGAGGTCAGCACGATGTCCGGCGTGGCAAACCGCACCTTGGTCTCGGAGACCGACACGGCGATGTCCATGTCGTCCTCGTCCAGCAGCTTGCGCAGCTCGCCCACGGTCTTGCGCGGGACGATCACGCCCGGCATCTCCTCGGCCCCGGCAGGCAGCTCGGCGTCGATCCGGGCCAGCCGGTGCCCGTCGGTCGCCACGCAGCGCAGCACGCGGCCCTCCTCGGAGTCGGCGACATGCATGTAGACGCCGTTCAGGTAATAGCGCGTCTCCTCGGTGGAGATGGCAAATTTCGACTTGTCGAAGAGCCGGCGCAGCACCCCCGCCTTGGCGGTGAAGTTGGCGGCATATTCCGACGAGGCCATGACCGGAAAATCCTCGCGCGGGAGCGTGGCGAGGTTGAAGTTCGACCGCCCGGCCTCGACCGTCAGCCGGCCCACGGTGCCGTCGTCGGTCAGGGTGACCAGCGCGCCGTCGGGCAGTTTGCGGACGATCTCGTGCAAGGTCACGGCGGACACGGTGGTGGCGCCGGCACGTTCCACCTGCGCGGGGGCCTTGTCGACCACCTCGATGTCCAGGTCGGTGGCGCGGAACTGCACTTTGTCGCCCTCGGCCTCGATCAGCACGTTGGCGAGGATCGGGATCGTGTTGCGCCGTTCCACCACGGACTGGGCCTGGGACACGGCCTTGAGCAGCGCGCCGCGTTCGATGCTGATCTTCATACCCTCGCTCCCATCCATGGCCGGGAGGGGCAAGGTATCGGAATTCCCCGCCGGCTCAACTCTTTTCACGCTTTGTCCGCCGGAAACCCGGACCCGTCAAGGCCCGCGCCGGGCACATCGGCCAGGGCGAGGCGAAACGGGCACGGATCGGGGAAAAAGCGACACCCGAACCCCCTGCGGGGCGGGTGTCGCGGGCGCCTTGGCGCGCCGGCCGGGCCGAGGGCTCAGGCCTCGAGCGCGCGGCGAAGCATCTCCAGGTCGTCGGCGATCTGGTGATCCTTGATCTTCAGCTCTTCGATGCGCTTCACGCCGTGCATGATCGTGGTGTGATCGCGTCCGCCGAAGCGCCGCCCGATCTCGGGCAACGACCGCGAGGTGAGCTGCTTGCACAGGTACATCGCGATCTGGCGCGGCCGCGCGAAGGTGCGCACGCGCTTGGGCCCGATCAGGTCCGACAGGCGGATGCTGAAATGCTCGCTCACCTTGCGCTGGATCTCCTCGACGGTGATCTTGCGCTGGCTGGCGTTCAGCACGTCGGCCAGGCAATCCTGCGTCAGGTCCATGGTGATCGGCTTGCCCACCAGCGAGGCGAAGGCGAAGAGCCGGGTCAGCGCCCCTTCGAGCACGCGGACATTGGTCGAGATCCGCAGGGCCAGGAATTCCAGGATGTTCTGGTCCATCTCCAGCCCGGGATATTGCGCGCGCTGCGCCTCCACCTTGGACTGCAGGATGCCGAGCCGCAGCTCGTAATCGGTCGGGTGCAGGTCGACCACCAGGCCGCATTGCAGCCGCGACTTGATGCGGTCTTCCATGTCCTTGATCTCGCCCGGGGCACGGTCGGCCGAGATGATGATCTGCTTGTTCTGGTCCACCAGCGCGTTGAAGGTGTGAAAGAACTCTTCCTGCGTGCTGTCCTTGCCGGCGATGAACTGGACGTCGTCGACCATCAGCACGTCGACGGAGCGGAACATCTCCTTGAAATCCATCATGCGGCGGTCACGCAGGGCCTGGACGAAACGGTACATGAACTGCTCGGCGCTCAGGTAAAGCACCGTCAGCTCGGGGGAGCGGGACTGAAGCTCCCAGGCGATGGCGTGCATGAGGTGCGTCTTGCCGAGCCCGACGCCACCGTAAAGGAACAGGGGGTTGAAGGTGACGGGGCCGCCCTCGGCCACGCGACGCGCGGCGGCATGGGCCAGTTCGTTGGGTTTGCCGACGACGAAGGTGTCGAAGGTGAAGCGCTTGTCCAGCGGGGCACCGCCAAGCGTCACGTCACCGCGCGCCGCCTCGGAGGCGCTGGCCGGCGCGGGTTCGGCACGGGGGGCCGCCGGCACGGGCTCGCCGCCGCGTGCGGCTGCGGCA
>SRJI02000146.1 GCA_005473895.2 Carideicomes alvinocaridis | reverse complement strand
TGGGCAGTGTACGTCTTCAAACGAATCTGAACTGGCCCAGTCCAAAGTTAAGTCATAGTTTCAACTTTTGAATTTGGTGCTCTTTTCTTCTTTTGAGCATCGTTCTTCTCTTTATCAATTTACGGTTTTCCAATATCTTTTTGTCCAATCCAAAATATACGGTTGCAGGGGTCAGGTTGTCCAATGATTCGTGATATCTCCTGTTGTTGTAATAGTCCACGAACTCTTCCAATCTTTCCTTGAGCTCCCCCGGCAGATAATAGTTGTCCAGTTTGATGATGTTCTTCATCGAACGGTGGTAACGCTCTATCTTGCCCTGTGTCTGTGGGTGGTTGGGCTTTCCCCGGATATGCTCCATATCCCTTTCCTTTATGAACTCCTTCAGTTCGCCACTGATGTAACAGGGCCCGTTGTCGGACAGCAGCCTTGGCATTTTCCCCTTGGGCAACGATACCTTTTCCAATGCCCTTGCCACGGTTTTCTTCACGTCCCCGGCGTTCATGGAGGGACAGAGTTCCCAATGGATGATATACCGGCTGTAATCGTCCAGAATGGTCGATAGATAGTACCAGCCCCACCCGACGATCTTCAGGTAGGTAAAGTCCGTCTGCCACATCTGGTGTACCCTTGTGGTCTTGTCCCTGTACTCCTGTGAGGCGGCCATGGTATCAAAGGCCGGGGACGTCACCAATCCCTTGGACTTCAATATGCGGTACACGCTGCTCTCCGAGATATAGTACTCCCGCTCATCTGTCATCTTGCAGGCGAGTCCACGGCAGGATTCCTCCGGGAAGT
>SRJI02000145.1 GCA_005473895.2 Carideicomes alvinocaridis | reverse complement strand
CTGCTCGTCCGGGGTGAGCACGCGCTTGAGCTTGGCTGCGGCGGAGCCGGTCTGGGAGGAGTGCGCCTCGTCCGCGATCACCGCGTAGGCGCGGCCGGCAAGCGTCGAGTCATCCTTGAGGAGTTCGAGCACGGCGGGGAAGGTCTGCAGCGTCACCACGATGATCCGGTTGCCCTGCAGCAGGGTCTGCTTCACCAGGGCGGACTTGCTGGTGGCCTCTCCCCCGAGGTTCTTGCGGTCCACGGCCACCACGGTGCCGGAGGTCCACTCGATCTGCCGGACGGCCTCCTGGAGCTGGTCGTCCAGCACGGTGCGGTCGGTGACCACGATGACCGAGTCGAACACCCGCTGCTCGTCCGCCCCGTAGGTGGAGAGCAGCCGGTGGGCTGTCCAGGCGATGGTGTTGGTCTTGCCGGAGCCCGCGGAGTGCTCGATCAGGTAGGACTTGCCGGCGCCCTCCTCGCGGACGGCGGCGAGCATTTTCGTGACGGCCTCCCACTGGTGGAAGCGCGGGAAGATCAGCGTGGACTTCCGGCGCGAGCGGCCGTACTCGTCCTCCACGGTCTCCTTCTTGAGGAAGACGAACTTCTGGAGGATCTCGAGCCAGGTGTCCCGCTGGAGAATCCGTTCCCACAGGTAGGCCGTGGAGGACCCGCCGTCTGGGTTGAGCGGGTTGCCGGCGTGGCCGTAGTCGCCCTGGTTGAAGGGCAGGAAGAAGGTGTCCTTCCCGGCCAGCTTGGTGGTCATCCAGACCTCAGAAGGTGTCCTTCCCGGCCAGCTTGGTGGTCATCCAGACCTC
>SRJI02000142.1 GCA_005473895.2 Carideicomes alvinocaridis | reverse complement strand
GGCCAGGACGCCGCTGCCCCGCGTGAGCCCCTGCGCATTCCCGAGCTGCTGCTCGGCGCCCTGCTGGCCATGGAGGCGTTCAGCCTCCCCCTCGGCCCCGTGGCGCTCCCGCTGAACGAGGCGGGCATGCTCCTCCTGCTGGGCCTTGCGCTGTGCCGACGGTCCCGCCGTGATGTCTCCGCCCTCGGGTTGACCGCCGTGCTCGCCGCCGCCGTACTGCTGTTCCTCGCGGTCGTCTCCGTGTCCCAGGGCATCCCGGACCTGGAGTGGCTGCGCCGGTGGGTGCGGATGGCGGCCCTCGTCGGGCTCGTCGGCTGCATCGCCGGCGGCCGGCTCAGCCTGCGCTCGCTCGCCGTCGGACTCGGCGCCGCCATGGCCCTGAACGTGCCCCTCTTCTACGCCGGCCTCGTGCCCGCGCCCTACGGCAGCTTCCTGACCGGCGTCCTCGCGGACAAGAACGTGGCGGGCCTCTACTACGCGGCCATGCCGGTCCTGGCGCTCGCCCTCGTGCGGACGCGGCGGTGGAAGCTGATCCTGCTCGTCGCCGCGGCGGTGTGCGTCGTCCTCACGGGCTCCCGCACCTCCATGGCGGGCTTTGCCTGCGCCGTCCTGTGGCTCTGGCTGACGCCGCGGATGGGGGCGGGTCTGCGCCTGGTCCTGCTGGCGGTCCTCGCCTGGGCGGTCGCGTTCGCCGAGGAGAACCTGGCCCGCATCGCCTTCTTCGCGGACCGCACCGGCACGGACTGGCTGCGCTCGAACATCCAGGCCGAGACGGCCGTGCGCGTCGCGGAGACGCCGTGGTACGGCCGGG
>SRJI02000022.1 GCA_005473895.2 Carideicomes alvinocaridis | reverse complement strand
CGAGCGCCTGCGCCGCCTCGTCGAGCGCGGCCGCCAGGTTGGCCACGGCCCCCGCCTCGTCCTGCCAGACATTGGCCGGGCCGCCCCGCGCCTCCTGCCGCCGGTCGCCGATGCGGATCGCGACGCGGCAGCCGCTGCCGCCGCCATCCATTCCGATGATGATCTCAGAGCTCACTGCAGGTCCCGTTCGTGGCGCGCCCGGGCCGTCCCGTCACGCGGGCCGCCGGGACGGCAGACCCGCGGTTCCGGTCGGTCCCCGGCTCATCCCCCTGCCCGCGCCGTCGCGGTCGTCGTGTCGGCCAGGTCGGCGAGGATCGGGCAATCCGGGCGGTCGTCACCGGCGCAGGCCTCCACCAGATCGGCCAGGGCAGCGCGCATCTGGCGCAGCTCGTCGAGCTTCGCGTCGATCCGCGCGAGATGCCCGCGCGCGATCTGCTTGACGTCCGAACTGGCCCGGTGCTTGTCGCCGTAGAGCGCCATCAGCTCGCGGCATTCCTCGATCGAGAAGCCGAGCGACCGGGCCCGGCCGAGAAAGGCCAGCCGGTGCAGATCGGTCTGGTCGAAGCGGCGATACCCGTTGGCGCCCCGGCGCGGAGCGATCAGCCCCACATCCTCGTAGTACCGAATGGTTTTCGCCGGCAGGCCCGAAGCCGTCGCCACATCCCCGATATTCATCGCTCTCGTCTCCCTGCAGCGTGATCTTGGCCCTATTCGGCGGCTTGAGGCAAGTGGGCAATCCGCCCGGCCCCCGCTTTGGACGCGGCCCGTGTGTCCTCCGGCCGGATCCGCTTCAGCCGCAGGGCGTTGCCCAGCACGAAGACCGAGGACAGCGCCATCGCCCCGGCCGCCACCACCGGCGACAATTGCCAGCCGAGCGCGGGGTAGAAGGCGCCGGCCGCCAGCGGGATCAGCGCCACGTTGTAGCCGAAGGCCCAGACCAGGTTCTGCCGGATGTTGCCCAGCGTGCGATGCGAGATATCGATCGCGGTGATCACACCGCGCGGATCGCCCGCCATGAGCACCACCTCCGCCGCCTCGATGGCGACGTCGGTGCCGGTGCCGATGGCCACGCCGATATCGGCCGCCGCCAGCGCCGGGGCGTCGTTGATCCCGTCACCGACAAAGGCCAGACGGCCATGGGCGGCCTGAAGCGTCTTCACCGCCTCGAGCTTGCCCTCGGGCAGGATCTCGGCCTCCACGTGGTCGATGCCCAGCTCGGCGGCGATGGCCCGGGCGGTGTTGCGGTTGTCGCCGGTGATCATCGCGGTGGCGATGCCCCGCGCCTTGAGCGCCGCCACCGTGTCGCGCGCCCCGGGCCGCACGGTATCGGCCACGGCGAGCAGCGCCACCGCCTCACCGTCGATCGCGGCATAGAGCGGGGTGCGCCCGGCCTCGGCCAGGGTCTCCGCCCGGGTGGCGAAGGCGGCGATCTCCACGCCCTCGGCCCGCATCATCCGGTCGGAGCCCACGAGCACGCGGCGGCCGCCGACCATCGCGCCGGCGCCCTGCCCGGTCACGGAGGCGAAGTCGCTGGCTTCCTGTAGCGCCAGCCCGTCCGCCGCCTCGACGATGGCGCGGGCGAGCGGATGCTCCGACCGGGCCTCGACCGCGGCGATCGCGGCCAGTACCGTCTCGCGGTCCCGGCCCGGCGCGAGGTCCAGGTCGGTCAGACGCGGCCGCCCCTCGGTCAGGGTGCCGGTCTTGTCGAAGGCGACGATGCGCGCGCCCTCCAGCGATTGCAGCGCGGCCCCGCCCCGGAACAGGATCCCGAGGTCGGCGGCCCGGCCGGTCCCCACCATGATGGAGGTCGGCGTGGCCAGGCCCATGGCACAGGGGCAGGCGATGATCAGCACCGCGACCCCCGCGACCAGCGCGTGGCTCAGGGCCGGGGCCGGACCGAAGATCGCCCAGGCCGCCACCGTGAGCAGCGCGACCGCCATCACCGCGGGCACGAACCACAGCGTGATGCGGTCCACCATGCTCTGGATCGGCAGGCGCGCGCCCTGCGCGTCCTCGACCATGCGCACGATGCGCGACAGTCGGGTGTCGCGGCCGACGGCGGTGGCCCGGATGCGCAGCGCACCGGTGCCGTTCACCGTGCCGCCGGTCACCGCGTCGCCGGGCGCCTTGGTCACCGGAAGCGGCTCGCCGGTGATCATGCTCTCGTCCACGCCGCCGCCGCCCTCGGTCACAACGCCGTCCACCGGCATGCGTTCGCCCGGCCGGATCGCCAGCACGTCGCCCTCGCTCAGATCGTCGAGCGGCACCTCGTGCTCCGCCCCGTCGCGGACCACCCGCGCGGTCTCGGGGCGCAGCCCGATCAGCCGGCGCACGGCCTCGCCCGTCCGGCCCTGCGCGCGGGCCTCCAGTGTGCGGCCCAACAGGATCAGCGTGACGATCACCGCCGCCGCCTCGAAATAGACGGCGCGCGCGCCCTCGGGCAGCAGGCCCGGGAAGAACAGCGCCACGGTGGAAAAGCCCCAGGCCGCCAGCGTGCCCACGGCGACCAGCGAATTCATGTCGGGCGCCCCGCGCATCAGCGCCGGCAGGCCGCGGGCGTAGAATTGCCGCCCCGGCCAAAGCAGCACCAGCGTGGCGAGGCCGAACTGGATCAGCCAGGAGACCTCGTGCCCGATGGTCCGCCCGATCAGGTCATGCATCCCGGGGACCAGGTGGGCTCCCATCTCCAGCACGAAGACCGGCAGGGTCAGCGCCGCGGCGATCCACGTCATGCGCCGCAGCTCCGCCGCCTCCTTCGCCTTGCGGTCGGTGGCCGGGGCGCCGCCGCTGTCCCGCGTCCGCGCCTCGTAGCCGGTCTCACGGACCGCCGCGCGCAGGTCGGCCAGGTCGGCCTCCCCCTCGAAGACATGGACCCGTGCGGTGCCCGAGGCCAGGTTGACCTCGGCCCCGGTCACGCCCGGCACGGCCTCCAGCGCGCGCTGGACGCGGGCCGCGCAGGAGGCGCAGGTCATGCCGTCGATCTCCAGCGTCACGTCCTCGATCCGCGCGGGGTAGCCCGCCCCTTCCAGCGCTGCGGTCAGCGCGGCCGGCGCGGCGGGCGCGTGGTAGCGCACCCGTCCCGCCCCTGTGGCAAAGTTGACCTCGGCCGAGTCCACGCCCTCCACGGAGGCCAGCGCCTTCTGCGCGCGGGAGGCGCAACCGGCACAGGTCATGCCGGAAATCGGGATGTTCAGGGAATGCTCTGCCATGGTGTCGTCCTCGTCGAGTCGGGGCGCGCGGCCCCATCGACAGGACAGATAGGGCTTCCAGTCACGGGAAGGTCAATAGGGAGATGCAAGAATTTCTCAGCCCCTGTCGCGCGGCCCGGTCACACCCCCATCGGGTTCCCCGGCCGGATGTCCAGGTGCCGCGACCGGGAGCCATGATGCACCCAGTTCAGCGTGTCGCGCAGGCGCACCACCGTGCCGATGATGATGACGGCGGGGCCCTTGATCCCGTCGGCCTCCACCTTCGCCACGATGTCGCGGAACGTGCCCGTCACCACCTTCTGGGTCTCGAGCGTGCCGTTCTCCACCACCGCGATCGGGGTCTCGTCGCTGACCCCGTGGCGCAGGAATCCGGCAACCAGCACCGGCAGGTTGCCGAGCCCCATATAGACCGCCACGGTCTGGGCCGGGCGGATCAGCACCTCCCAGTCCAGGTCCAGCACCCCGTCCTTGCCATGCGCCGTGACGAAGAGCGCCGATTGCGCGTGGTCGCGATGGGTGAGCGGGATGCCCGCATAGGCGCCGCAGCCCGCCGCCGCGGTCACGCCGGGCACCACCTGGAAGCCGATCCCGGCCCCGGCGAGCCGCGCGATCTCTTCCCCGCCCCGGCCGAAGATGAACGGATCGCCGCCCTTGAGCCGCAGCACCCGCTTGCCCTCCTGCGCCAGCCGGACCAGCAGGTCCGAGATATCCTCCTGCTTCATCACGTGGTCGCGGCTGCGCTTGCCGACATAGATCCGCTCCGCGTCCCGGCGGACGAGCGACAGGATCTCGGGCCCGATCAGCCGGTCGTACAGTACCACGTCCGCCCGCTGCATCAGCCGCAGCGCGCGAAAGGTCAGCAGGTCCGGATCGCCGGGCCCGGCGCCCACAAGGTAGACCTCGCCTTCGCCATGCCCCTCGCCGCCGCGCTCCGCCTCAAGGTCGGCGGCGAATTGCGCCTCGGCCCGGTCGCGGTCGCCGGCGAGGAAGAAATCGCCCACCGGCCCCTCGATCATCCGCTCCCAGAAATGGCGCCGCCGGCCGGCATCGGGCACCGCTTCCATGATGCGCTGGCGGAAGGCGCCGACGAATTCCGCCAGGCGGCCGAAGCCGGGGGGCAGCGTCGCCTCGATCCGGGCGCGCAGGATGCGGGCGATGATCGGCGCCGTGCCCCCGGTGGAGATCGCTACGGTGATCGGCGCGCGGTCGACGATCGATGGCGTGATGAAATCACAGAATTCCGGCCGGTCGGCGATATTGCAAAGCACCTTCTGCTCCTGCGCCCAGCGATGCAGCGGCTCGTCACGCGCCGGATCCTCCGAGGCGCCGTAGACCACGGCGCAACCCGTCACGTCCTCCGGCCCCGGAAGCCGCGCCTGGTGGGTAAGCCGCTCCCGGCCCAGCAGGATCGACAACTCCTCCTCCGGCTCGGGGGCGAAGACCTCCACATGGGCGCCGGCATCCAGCGCCCGCTCCACCCGGCGGGCGGCCACGGTGCCGCCGCCATCGACCAGCACCTTTCGGCCGCGTATGTCCAGAAAGACCGGCAGGAATTCCATTTTCGCGCCCTCCCCTTGGCTTGAGGCTGTCCCGCTTATCGACCGCGAGCGGCAGCAGTGCAACGGGGCGCTTGTGGTGGCGGTGCCGCCTGCTAGGCTGCGCCCGGCATTCGAGGGAGAACCGCCATGCTGCCACCGTTCGGCGAAGGTCTGTGGCTGGCCGAGGGCGGAGAGGTCGCCGGCGGGCTGGGTTTCCTCTACCCCACCCGGATGGCGGTGATCCGGCTGGCGGCGGGCGGGCTGGTGGTCTGGTCACCCGTGGCCCTGACCGAGCCGCTGCGCCGCGACATGGCCGAGCTGGGCCCGGTCCGGCATATCGTCGCCCCGAACCGGCTGCACAATCTCTTCGTTGCCGAGTGGCAGCGCGCCTTCCCGGCGGCCACCACCCATGTCGCCCCCGGCCTGCCGGAGCGCTGCCCGGACCTTGCCTACGACGCCCGCCTCTCGGACACGCCGCCCCCGGACTGGGAGGAGGAGATGGACCAGCTCCTCTTTCCCAACCGCATCGCGACGGAGGCGGTGTTTTTTCATCGGCCCAGCCGCACGGCGCTGTTCACCGACCTGCTGCAATGCATGCCGCCGCGACGGTTCCGTGGCTGGCGCGGGCTGGTGGCGCGGCTCGACGGCATGACCGGGACATCTCCGCAGGTGCCGCGCAAGTTCCGCCTGGCCATGACCGACCGCGCCGCCGCCCGAAGCGCCCGGGACCGTATCCTCGGCTGGGCGCCCGAACGGGTGGTGATGGCCCATGGCACCTTGGTCGAGACCGGGGGCGCCGCGGCGATCGCGCGGGCCTTTCGCTGGCTGGGCTGACGCCTCGGACCGCCGGCCGGGGCTTGAAGACCGCCGGGCCCGGTGCAATCTCTGCCGGGAAAGGAGCCCGCGCCATGAACGTCCAGGTGACCGAGCCGCATCCCTTCTCGCCCTTCATCCAGATCCTTGCCCGCGGCAAGACCAAGCAGCGCGCGCTGACGCTGGACGAGGCGCGCGAGGCGATGGCGATGATCCTGCGCGGCGAGGCGGAACCCGAGCAGGTCGGCGCCTTTCTCATGCTGGAGCGCCTGAAAGAGGAGACGCCGGAAGAGCTTGCCGGCTTCACCCTCGGTGCGCGGGACACGCTGGCGCGGGCCTCGCGGCTGCCGCGTGTGGATCTCGACTGGTCCTCCTACGCGGGCAAGCGGCTGCAACTGCCGTGGTTCGTGCTCTCGGTACTGGGGCTGGTGCAGGCGGGCCACCGCGTGGCGATGCACGGGACCGAGGGCCACACGCCCGGGCGGCTCTATACCAGCGCGGTGCTGGCCGAGCTGGGCTTTGCCCCTGCCGCGACGATGGACGAGGCCGCCGCGCAGATCGAGGCGCGGGGGTTTGCCTACATCCCGCTCGAGGTGATGAGCCCCGCCCTGCACCGCCTGCTCGACCTGCGCCCGGTCTTCGGCCTGCGCTCGCCGGTGCATTCCTTTGCCCGGCTGCTCAACCCGTTCGAGGCGCCGGTGATGATGCAGGGGATCTTCCACCGCTCCTTCCTCGACACCCACGCCGGGGCGGCGCAGGTGCTGGGCCAGCCTCGCGCCGCCGTGCTGCGCGGCGAAGGGGGCGAGATCGAGCGGCGGCCGAACAAGCCCGCGCAGGTGCTGATGACCATCGATGGCGGCGCGCCTGAGATGGAGGTCTTTGCCCAGACCCTGCCCGATCCACGGCAGGCGCCGGACCACGAGATGGACGTGGCCGACCTCGCCCGCGTCTGGCGCGGCGAGCTGACGGACGATTACGCCGTGGCGGCGGTCGAGGGGACGCTGGCCGTCGCTCTTCGCGCCATGGGGCATGCGACGACGCCGGAAGAGGCGGATGGCATGGCCGCCGAGCTCTGGGCCGGGCGGGACAGGGATTTCCTGCCGGGGTAAACGGATCAGCCGCCGTAATAGAGCTTCATCACGTGGTCCGCTTCCGCGAAGAACAGCCAGCGGGCGGCGAAGATGCCGACCAGGTGGATCGGGAAGGCGATGAGGATCGCCACGTAACCCGCTGGCATCAGGATACAAATCACCGCCGGCATCAAAGACCCCGCCGCCAGCGCGATGACCCGCAGCTTGACCGCGTGCTTGCGCGCGACGGAAAATCCCATCTCCTTCAGCAGGTAGTTGGTGCCCTGATGCGGCGGTTCGAACAGCCTCACCCGGCCAAGCGCGCCCAGCCCCGTGGCGGTGCCGATGGTCGAGCCCGCCTCGGCAAAGCGCTGGTCGCCGCGCAGCCAGTAGGCGACCTGCACACCTCCCGCCAGCAGCAAAAGCAGCCCCGCCGCCACCGCCTGCCCGGCCAGCAGCGCGCCCCCGGCCACGGACCATGCGAGGAACAGCACAGGGGTCAGCGCATTGTTCCAGCGCGGCACCGTGCGCAACTGGGCGTAGATCATCGAGGTGCAGAAGACCGTGACGAGGCAGAGCAGGCTGCCGATCGCCCCCAGCCAGCCCCAGTCGGTGTCGAGGAAGATGCGCCCGATGGCAAAGGGCGCGATGATCAGCAGCGTGACCACGGCCGCCACGCCTTCGCGCGACAGCCAGCTGGTGCGCCATTGCGAGAAGGCCTTCAGCCCGTTCTTCGGGTTGCCGAGGTGCAGGACCGAGGCCATGAGCCCGCCCACCGCCAGCGCGTAGCCCACGAAATACCACCAGAAGGCCGCCCAGCCATAAACGGCAGGCAGCCCCAGCCCGAGCCAGGCCAGCAGGCCGAAGCCAAGCCCCGAGAGGGCGGTGAAGACGATGACCGAAGGTGCCGGATGCATTCAGAGCGCCTCCAGCGCGCGGTCGATCCAGGAAAGCAGCCCCTTGGGACTGTCTCCCTTGCTTTCCAGTGACTTGCCGCCCGACATTGACCTGTCGCGCAAACGCGGCGGCAGGTACTTGTTGACCGGCTTGGTGCCCTGTTCCGGCATCAGGTCCATGCCGCCCCGCTCGGCCACCAGCTGGCTCACCGCGCTCGACGGATCGCCAAGGTCGCCGAAGTGACGCGCGCCCGCCGGACAGGTGCGCACGCAGGCGGGGACGCGGTCCTCCTCGGGCAGGTTCTCGTTGTAGATCCGGTCCACGCAGAGGGTGCATTTCTTCATCACCCCCGCTTCCTGGTCCAGCTCCCGCGCGCCGTAGGGACAGGCCCAGGCACACAGGCCGCAGCCGATGCAATCGTCCTCGTTGACCAGCACGATCCCGTCCTCGCTGCGCTTGTAACTCGCCCCTGTCGGGCAGACCGTCACGCAGGGCGCGTCGTCGCAATGCAGGCAGGATTTGGGGAAATGCACCATCTGTGCAGGTGACGCCTCAACTTCGACCTCGAACGTATGGATACGATTGAGAAAAGTTCCCATCGGCGTGTCGCCGTAAGGCTCCTGGTCCGACAGCGGCGCGCCGGTGCCGGAGGTGTTCCATTCCTTGCAGTTGATCACGCAGGCATGGCAGCCGACGCAGGTGTCGAGGTCGATCACCAGCCCCAGCTTGCGGTCGGTGCTTTGCGGCAATGCGGTCATGATCCCCTCCCTTTGCGGCCCGTCACTTGAACTTTTCCCCGTAGGCCAGCCGCTCCGGCCCCTTGCCCACCGGCGATTTCGCCGGCTCGAAATGCGGCTCGGCCGGACCGCCCTCGGGCGCACGCTCTATCTTCACGCGCAGGTCGAACCACGCAGCCTGCCCGGTCACCGGGTCCGAGTTGCTCCACCGCCGGCCGTCGCCCTTGGGCGGCAGCAGCTCGTTGATCAGGTGGTTGAGCAGGAAGCCCTCGCGCATTTCCGGCGCATTGTCCGACAGCGCCCAGGCCCCGGGCTTCTTGCCGATGGCGTTCCACGTCCAGACCGTATGCGGGTTGAGCGCGTCCATCCGCGCCACCGGCACCCGGATCCGCCCGTGGGGCGAGCTGAGCCAGGCCCAGTCGCCCTCGGAAAACCCCTCGCGCTCCCAGACCTCGCCCGGCACGTAGAGCTTGTTGGCATTGGTGATCTGCCGCAGCCAGGCGTTCTGCGAGCCCCAGGAATGATACATGTGCATCGGCCGCTGGGTCAGCGCGTGAAGCGGGTACTCGTCCACCCCTTCGCCCTCGTCCTCGAAGGGCGCATACCACGTGGGCAGCGGCGTCATGGTGCGCAGCACGCGCTCGCGCAGGTGCTCGGGCGGCTGGCTAGCGCCATGGCCGCGGGCCGCGCGCTGGAACTTCGCCAGCGGCTCGAGCCACAGGTTGAAGACATAAGGTTGCGGCGCGTCGAAGAGCCCGGTCTTCACCGCCCAGTCCTGGTAGCCCGCGTTCCACGGCTTGTAGAATTGCGCGTCCTCGGGGATGTGATGCACCCAGAAGCCGCCATTCTCGATATAGCGGTCCAGCTGCTCGGGGTTGGGCTTGCCCCGCCCCTGCCCGCTGCCATCCGGATCGCGCCAGCCGGCCAGCGGGCCGACGCCCGGCCGGCGTTCGTGGTTGACCATGTAATCGGCGTAGTCGCGGTAGATCGCCTGACCGTCTTCGTCCACGAAGCCCGGCAGCCGCAGCTTGACCCCCAGCTCGATCAGCGCGGTCTGGAAGCCCTTCACGTCGCGGTCGGGCTCCACCACCGGCCAGCGGATGGCGTCGGCGGCGGCATCCGCCTCGCAGATCGGCCGGTCGAGCAGCGAGATGCAATCGTGCCGCTCCAGGTAGGTCGTATCGGGCAGGATCAGGTCCGCATAGGCCACCATTTCCGACGAATAGGCGTCGGAATAAATGATATGCGGGATGACGTAGTCGCCGTCCTCGCCCTTGTCGGTCAGCATGTCGATGACCCGCGAGGTGTTCATCGACGAATTCCACGCCATGTTCGCCATGTAGAGGAACAGCGTGTCGATCTTGTAGGGATCGCCCGCATGCGCGTTGGAGATCACCATGTGCATCATGCCATGGGCGGACAGCGGATTTTCCCAGGTGTAGGCCTTGTCGATCCGCTTGGCGCTGCCGTCGGGCTTGATCAGCAGATGCTCCGGCCCCAGCGGGTAGCCAAGGTGCGGCCCCGGCATCGGCAGGCCGGGTTTCGCCATGCCGTGGGGGCGCGGATGGGCCTCGGGCGGCTTGGGATAGGGCGGCTTGAAGCGGAAGCCGCCGGGCACCTCGACCGAGCCCAGCAGGATCTGCAGCAGGTGCAGCGCGCGACAGGTCTGGAAGCCGTTGGAATGGGCCGAGATGCCGCGCATCGCATGGAACGACACCGGGCGGCCGATCATCTGCTCGTGCCGCTCGCCCTTCCAGTCGGTCCAGGGGATGTCGAGCGTGATCTCCTCCTCGAAGGCCACGCGCGCCAGCTCCGCCGCGATGGCGCGGATCCGCTCGGCCGGGATTCCGCAGCGTTCGGCCACGGCGTCGGGGGACCAGCGGTCTTCGAGGTAGAGTTCCGCCATCAGGGCAAAGACCGGGCGGTACGGCGTGCCGTCCGCGTCATGGTCGGCGGTGAGCGAGGGTTTGACACCCTTCGCATCATAGGCGGCGGGTGCCCCGGTGGCCCGGTCGATCACCTGCGGCTTGTCGTCCTCGTCTCTCAGGAACAGGCCGTAATCCTCTGATCCCTCGTCGCAATTTACGAGGAAGCCCGCATTTGTGTAGCGGCAGAGGTAGTCCAGATCGACCTGCCCCGCGCGCATCAGCTCGTGGACCAGCGCGAGGATGAACAGCCCGTCGGTGCCCGGCGTGATCCCCACCCATTCGTCGGCGATGGCGTTGTAGCCGGTGCGGATCGGGTTGACGCCGATCACCTTGGCACCGCGCGCCTTGAGCTTGCCCAGCCCCATCTTGATCGGGTTGCTGTCATGGTCCTCGGCCACGCCGAAGATCATGAACAGCTTCGTCCGGTCCCAGTCGGGCTGGCCGAATTCCCAGAAGGCGCCGCCCATCGTGTAGATGCCCGCGGCCGCCATGTTGACCGAGCAGAAGCCGCCATGCGCCGCGTAATTGGGCGTGCCGAAGGCCTGCGCCCACCAGGAGGTGAAGCTTTGCGACTGGTCGCGGCCGGTGAAGAAGGCGAGCTTTTCCGGGTCCTTGCGCAGCGGCTCCAGCCATTCGGCGGCGAGGTCATAGGCCTCGTCCCAGGAGATTTCCTGAAACTCCCCCGACCCGCGCGGCCCCGTCCGTTTCAGCGGCTTGCGCAGCCGGGCGGGCGAGTAATGCTGCATGATCCCGGCCGAGCCCTTGGCGCAGAGGACGCCGCGATTGACCGGGTGGTCGCGGTTGCCCTCGATGTATTTCACGCGGCCATTCTTGAGATGCACGTTGATGCCGCAGCGGCAGGCGCACATGTAGCAGGTCGTATGCCGGACCTCGTCGGACACCTCGGGCGAAGGACGGGCGGGCAGTTTCGTATCTGGCATTGCGGGGGCTGGCTTCCGTTACGTCTTGTCCGCATCCTAGCGGATCATCCGAACGTGCATACCCATTTTGTGAAAATTTTTGGGAAACCGTTCCGTTCAACCAGCAGGAGATGGGCCGCCCGTTCGCTCCCCCGCCCTCCGGTTACAGCGCCGGGTCGGGCAGGCTGTCGAAGGCCATCTTGAGCGCCTCCCCCCAGCCGTCCGAGATCGTGCGGTAATAGGGATCGCGCGGCTCGAAACGCTGGCGGTGGCCCAGCGCGAGCGAGCCTTCCTCGTAGATCTGCAGGTCGAGCGGCAGTCCGACGGAGAGGTTCGCCTTGATGGTGGAATCGAAGCTGACCATCAGCAGCTTGACCGCCGCCTCGAAGCTCATGCCGGGCTCGTAGGCGCGGACGAGGATCGGCCGGCCGTACTTGGTCTCGCCGATCTGGAAATAGGGCGTGTCCTCGGACGCCTCGATGAAGTTGCCCTCGGGATAGACGAGGAACAGCCGCATCGCCCCGTCGGCGATCTGCCCGGCCAGGATGATCGTGGCGTTGAAGGCGCTGTCGGCCTCCTGCCCGCCGCTGTCATGGACCGAGATCGTCTCGCGCAGGGTCTGGGCCACCAGCCGCGCCACCTGGAACATCGAGGGCGCCCGCAGGATCGAGGGCGCGCGGTCCTCGGGCGCCTTGGCCCGCTCCTCCAGCAGCGACACGACGGCCTGGGTGGTGGCGAGGTTGCCGGCGGTCATCATCATGATCACCCGCTCGCCCGGCACTTCCCAGCAATGCATCTTGCGAAAGGTGGAGATGTTGTCGACACCGGCATTGGTGCGGGTGTCCGACATCAGCACCAGCCCGCGATCCAGCTTCAGACCGACGCAATATGTCATGCTCAGATCGTCCCTATTGCTGGGCGACCTCGACCGACACGGTCAGGGATTCGCCCTCGCCCCCGTAGCGCATACCGGATACCGGCGCGGCCTCGGCATAGTCCAGACCGGTCGCGACGCGAACGTAGCGCATGTCGGGCGAAATCGCGTTGGAAATGTCGAAGCCGACCCAGCCCAGCCCCTCCACATGCGCCTCGGCCCAGGCGTGCATGGCATCCTGGCTGACCCGGTCGTTCATCATCAGGTAGCCGGAGACATAGCGCGCGGGGATGTTCATCAGCCGCGCGCAGGTCAGGAAGACATGGGTGTGATCCTGGCACACCCCCTCGCCCGCGGCGACGGCCTCCTCGGCCGACCAGGTGGGTTCGGACGCGCCGGAGGTATAGGTCACCGCGTCACGGATCACCGCCGACAGGGCGTGCAGGCGCTCGATCTCGGTCTCGCCCTCGACTTGCTTGACCAGGTCGCGCGTCCCCGGCCCCGGCCGCGTCTGGTCGGAGCTGCGGCGGAACAGCCAGAGCGGGGCGAACCCCTCGTGCGGGCCGACGATGCCGTGTGTATCGGTCATCTCCACCTCCCCCTCGGAGCGGATGGTGACGGCGCAGGATCCCGGCTCGGAGCTGAGCAGCTCCACGGTGTTGCGGTGGAAATCCTCGAACTGCAGCTCCTTCCGGCCGCCCTCCACCGAGGTGGTCCAGCCCAGCACCTTCTGGGCGCGAAAGCTTTTCGGAAACTTGCGCAGCTGCCAGAGCCCGTAGCTGACCCCGGTGTCGAAGTCGTAGCGTGTCGTATGGGTGATCTTCAGGCGCATGGCGGGCTCACTGGTTGAAGCGGTAATCGATCTCGATCTGCTGCGACAATCCCCCGAGCGCGGCCAGCACCCCCTGGATGTACTCGTGCAGCCCGTAATCGAAAATCGCGTCGATATCGTGGGACATGAAGCGGCGCTTCAACTCTTCGGCCTGGCTGAGCGAGGGATGCTTCACCCCGTAATCCGAGGCGAGATAGCCCAGGTTGTCCCGCAGCTTGGAGACGCAGAAATTGAGCGAGCGCGGCATCCGCGGGTCGAGGATGAGGAATTGCGCGATGTCGCGCGGCCTGGCCTCGTGCCCGTAGGCCATGCGAAACCCGCCCCGGGCCGAGACCGAGCGCAGGATAGTCTCCCACTGGACATTGTCGAGGCTGGAGCCGACGGCATGGGCCGTGGGCAGCAGGACATAGTATTTCACGTCGAGCAGCCGGCCGGTGTAATCCGCCCGCTCGATGAAGGTGCCGAGGCGGGCGAAATCGTAGATGTCGTTGCGCATCATGGTGCCGTGGGTGGCGCCGCGGACCAGCGCGGTGCGCTGCCGGATGGTGCCCAGCAGTTCGGGCAGTTCGCGTTCGTTCACCTTGCGCGACAGCTTCTGGCGCAGCGTCATCCAGGCGGCATTGACCGCCTCCCAGACCTCGGGGGTCAGCGCCGTGCGCACCAGCCGGGCATTGTTGCGCGCCATGTCCATGATCGACAGGATGGAACCCGGGTTGTCGCGGTCGCGCAGCATCCAGTCCACCACCGTCTCGCGCCGCACGTCGCCGCCGTTCTTCGCGCCGTAGCCCCGGTCGGTGGAGGCCGCCTTGAGGATCGACCCCCATTCGTCGTCGGCGCCATGGCTGCGGGTGAGCGCGATGCGCTGCCCGGTCTCGATCAGGCGCGACATGTTCTCCGCGCGTTCCATGTAGCGGTACATCCAGTAGAGCCCGCCGGCCGTCTTTCCCAGCATCGCCCTAATCCTCCAGCACCCAGGTGTCCTTGGTCCCGCCGCCCTGGCTCGAATTCACCACGAGCGAGCCCTTCTTGAGCGCCACCCGCGTCAGCCCGCCGGGCGTGATCTCCACCCCACGGGGCGAGCACAGCACGAAGGGCCGCAGGTCCACGTGGCGCGGGGCCAGCCCCTGCCGGGTGAAGATCGGCACGGTGGACAGCGACAGCGTCGGCTGGGCGATGTAATTGCCGGGCCGCGCCTCCAGCTTCTTGCGGAAGGCGGCGAGGTCCTTCTTGGTCGCGGTGGGGCCGATCAGCATGCCGTAGCCGCCCGAGCCATGGACTTCCTTGACCACCAGGTCGCGCAGGTTGTCGAGCACGTATTGCCGCGCCTCGGGCTCGTTGCAGCGCCAGGTCGGCACGTTCTGCAGGATCGCCTTCTCGCCGGTATAGAACTCCACGATCTCGGGCATGTAGGAATAGATCGCCTTGTCATCCGCGATGCCGGTGCCCGGCGCGTTGGCGATGGTGATGCCGCCGGCGCGGTAGACATCCATGATGCCCGGCACGCCCAGCGCGCTGTCGGGGTTGAAGTTCAGCGGGTCGAGGAAATCGTCGTCCACCCGGCGATAGAGCACGTCGATCGCCTGGTAGCCTTGCGTGGTGCGCATCTGGACCCGCCCGTCCACCACCTTCAGGTCGTGCCCTTCGACGAGCTCCACCCCCATCTGGTCGGCGAGGAAGGAGTGCTCGAAATAGGCCGAGTTGTAGATGCCCGGCGTCAGCACCGCCACGCAGGGCGGTCCCTGGGTCGCGGCGGGCGCGGAGGCGGCGAGCGACCGGCGCAGCGCCTGCGGATAGCCCGAGACCGGCCGCACCCGCGTGCGCGAGAAGAGCTCGGGGAACATCTGCAGCATCGTCTCGCGGTTCTCCAGCATGTAGGAGACCCCCGAGGGCGTGCGGGCATTGTCCTCCAGCACGTAGAACTCGTCCTCGCCGGTGCGCACGAGGTCGATGCCGACGATATGGGTATAGACCCCGCCGGGCGGCTCCACGCCGATCATCTGCGGCAGGAAGGCGTCGTTGCGGCTGACCATCTCCTGCGGCAGGCGGCCGGCCTTCACGATCTCCTGCCGGTGGTAGATGTCGTGCAGGAAGGCGTTGATCGCGCGCACCCGCTGCTCGATCCCGCGGCTGAGCTTCTGCCATTCGCGGGCCGAGATGATGCGCGGAATGATGTCGAAGGGGATCAGCCGCTCCTCGGCCTCCGCCCGGCCGTAGACGTTGAAGGTGATCCCCGTCAGGCGGAACAGGTCCTCCGCCTCGCGCTGCTTGGCCCTGAGTCGGGTGGCGTCCTCGGTTTCCAGCCATTGCCCGAATTGCTGATAGGGATCACGAAGCTGCGCCTCCCGCCCCCACATCTCGTCGAAATGCTCTTCCATCAATTCCACGTCACCCCGATACCCTCCGAACTATCTGCTCCGCTTCCGCAGGCTGGCAAGTCCAAGCTGCCGACCCTTGCGGCTCCGGCCCCTCCGAGTTCCGCCTTTCCCCGGCGCCGGGGCAAGGGGGCGAGCCGCCCGGCACCGGGGTCGCCGACGACGATTGCACAAATTCCGTGCATTTTCCGCAACTTTCGTCACGCCTGCCCGGGCGACGGGACTCGCCACTCCCCACCGGCGCGGCTACGCTCACCGGGACGCCCATGGAGCCGCCGGCCAGAATGCATCGACCGCCCTTCATCATCTTCACCGATCTCGACGGTACGCTGCTGGATCACGCGACCTACAGCCATGCCCCCGCCGATCCCTGCCTCGCCGCGCTGGCCCGCGCGGGGGTGCCGGTGATCCTCGCCTCGTCCAAGACCGCGGCCGAGATCGCGCCGCTGCGGGACGAGCTGGGGCTCTCGGATCACCCCGCGATCTGCGAGAACGGCGCCGGGCTGGTCCCGCCGGGCCAGGCCGGGGAGGACGTCGCGGGCCGCTACGCGGAACTGCGCGCGGCGCTGGACCGCCTGCCGCAAGCTTTGCGCCGCCGCTTCGAGGGGTTCGGCAACATGGACGTGGCCCGCGTGGCGGAGGTCACCGGCCTCTCTCGCGACGCGGCCGCCCTGGCCCGCCGCCGCGCCTTTTCCGAGCCCGGGCTGCTGAGCGGTGACGGCCCCGAGAGGGACGCCTTTCTCGACGCGCTCGCGCAGGAGGGGCTCGTCGCGCGCGAAGGCGGCCGGTTCTTCACCGTCAGTTTCGGCGGCACCAAGGCGGACCGGATGGCGGAGATCGGCGGCAGCTACGGCGACCCGCCCAGTCTCGCGCTTGGCGACGCGCCCAACGATGTCGAGATGATCGAGGCCGCCACCCGCGGCGCCATCGTCGCCAACCCGCATCGCCCGCCCCTGCCCCGCCTCGAGGGCGAAGCGGAGGGCCGCATCCTGCGCACCGCGCGACCCGGCCCCGAGGGCTGGGCCGAGGCGGTGACGCATCTCGCCCCTGACCTTGGACTGAAGCTGTAAGGACCGCCCCTTGGGAGATTTTCACCAGAACGGCAATGTCGCCACGCTCCACAACCTGCGCAACAAGTCGCCCGAGGCGATGATGCAGGAGGTGGCGCATTTCGCCAATTACCGCCGGATCGCCCTGATCCTGCCCTCGCTCTATTCCGAGCTGGAAAAGCCCGCGCTCAACCATATCGTCGACGAGCTGTGCAAGGTGCCCTACCTGCACCGTATCGTCATCGGGCTCGACCAGGCGAACGAGGCGCAGTACCGCGAGGCGGTGCAGTTCTTCTCGCGCCTGCCGCAGCGGCACACGGTGCTGTGGAACGACAGCCCGCGCCAGCGCGCGGTGGGCGAGCGGCTTAAGGATCGCGGCCTCTACCCGTCGGAGCCCGGCAAGGGCAAGAACGTGTGGACCTGCCTCGGCTACCTGCTGGCCTGCCGCGACGCGGACGTGGTGGCGATCCACGATTGCGACATCACCACCTATGACAAGGACATGCTGACCCGGCTGGTCTACCCGGTGGCGAACCCGAACTTTCCCTACCAGCTGTCCAAGGGATATTACCCCCGGATCGGCGACGGAAAGATCAACGGCCGGGTGACGCGGCTGCTGGTCTCGCCGCTGCTGATCGCGCTGAAACAGGTCGTGGGCGACCGCGACTACATCGATTTCCTGCGCTCCTTCCGCTATCCGCTGTCGGGCGAATTCGCCATGCGGACGGCGATCCTGCCCGATCTGCGCATCCCCTCGGATTGGGGGCTGGAAGTGGGCGTGCTGTCCGAAGCCTGGCGCAACCTCGCGCCCAAGGCGGTCTGCCAGGTGGAGATCGCGGATGCCTACGATCACAAGCACCAGGACCTGTCGGCCGAGGATGCCACGGCCGGGCTCAACCGCATGTCGACCGACATCTGCAAGGCGATCTTCCGCAAGCTGGCGGCGGACGGGCAGATCTTTACCCAGAACCTGTTCCGCACGCTCAAGGCCACCTATTACCGCACCGCGCTGGACCTGCTGGAGAGCTATTACAACGACGCCGAGATGAACGGCCTCACCATCGACCGCCACCGCGAGGAGCAGTCGATCGAGCTGTTTGCCGAGAACCTGATGCGGGCCGGGCAGATCTTTCTCGAGACGCCGTTCGAGGTGCCGTTCATTTCCACCTGGAGCCGGGTGAACGCGGCCGATCCCGATTTCCTGAACGACCTGCTCAAGGCGACGGAGGCGGATGACGCGGCGATCCGGCAGTGAGGAAAATCCTTAACAAGGATTTTCGCAAAAACTTTTCGCTGAAGAGTTTTCCCCCGGCCTAGCCCCGGTTGGTGATCCAGCGGCACTGGTAGGGCGCGAACTCGATCGGCGTGCCCTGGGTCGCGATTTTCTCGCCCGACAGCAGGTCGCGCCAAGGGTCGCCGTCGATCAGGTTGATCGTCCCCGGGTCGATCGCGACCGTGTCGGCGGAGACGTTGTGCAGCGCAAAGATCGACTGGTCGCGATCCAGGCTCTGCCGCCAGAGGCCGAAGATCCGGTGATCCACCTGCAGCGTGAACTGCGTCGCATTGGGGTGAAAGGCCGGCTGGTGGCCGCGGATCATGATGCGGCGCGTGAGCTCGCGCAGGGCGGTGGCCTCGGTCGAGTGCGGATCGGCCAGCCGCGCCGACAGCTCGGGGTAGTCCCAGCGGTGGCGGTTGATCGCCCGGTTCACGCCCGTCTTCTCCACCCCCGCCAGGTCGTTCGCCGTGGCCAGCAGGACGTGGATGTAGAAGGCCGGGATCCCCTCCAGCGCCAGCACGATGGATTGCGAGGCGAGGAACCGCGCCATCTGGTGCCCGTCCTCCCCGGCCCCGAACCGGGCGCGCATCGCGTCGAACCAGGTGGTGTTGAGTTCATAGGGCTGCTGGGTGCCGTCGGGCATGGACCGCATCGACACCAGCCCGCCATGGGCGCCCACCGACTCGATCATCGCCGCGATCTCGTCGGGCGGCAGGATGCCTTCCGCGGGCCGCATCCCGATCCCGTCATGCGAGGCGGAGAAGTTCAGGTAGGCGCATCCCAGCTGTGCCGGCGGCATCGTGGCCTGCCAGCGGTTGAGGTAATGCGCCGTGCCCGATTGCACCGCGTGCAGCAGCAGCGGCGGGAGCGAGAAGTTGTAGACCGCATGCGCCTCGTTGCGATTGCCGAAATAGCTCAGGTTCTCGGCATTGGGCACGTTGGTCTCGGTCAGCAGGATGATCGGCTCATGCGCGAAATCGCATAACAGCCGCATCAGCCGCACGATCGCGTGGGTCTGCGGCAGGTGGATCGAGGGCGTGCCGGCCTGTTTCCAGATGAAGGCCACCGCATCCAGCCGGATGATCCGCACGCCGTTCTGCACGTGCAGCCGCATGATGCGCAGGAATTCCAGCAGCACCTCGGGGTTGCGGAAATCCAGGTCGACCTGGTCGTGGCTGAAGGTGCACCAGACATGCCGGGTGCCGTTCGCCGTCTCCACCTCGCGCAGCAACGGATGGGTCCGGGGGCGGACCACCGTGCTCAGGTCGTCGTCGGGTGAGGCCTCGAAGAAGAAGCGGTCATAGGGCGCATGGCCCTGCAGGTAGCCGTTGAACCAGCCGGATTGCGACGAGACATGGTTCAGCACCAGGTCCGACATCAGGTTGAACCGCGCGCCGATGCGCCGGATATCGGTCCAGTCGCCGAGCTGCGGATTGACCGCGCGGTAATCCGTCACCGCGAAGCCGTCGTCGGAGGTGAAGGGAAAGAACGGCAGGATATGCACGCCGTTGATCACCCCCGCCAGTTCCCGCTTGAGGAAATCCTGCAGCAGGTCCAGCGGCTTGTGCATCCCGTCGACGATGGAATTGCCATAGGTGATGACCATGGCGTCGCGTTCGGACCACATGTTGTTCGACGGCGCCCGGGCCCGCTTGCGCATCGGCAGGTCGCCCGGCCAGAACGCCTGGCAGATGCGATCGGCAAGCTCGGCGGCATCCTCGTCCGGGTAGATCTGGACGACGAGGTCCTCCAGTCGGGCATTGAAGGTCGAGTTCATGTCTGGCCGTGATCCCGCGCGCGCTGCATTGCGGGTGAGCATATGGATCACGCAGCGAAGTCCAATGCCCCGCCCCGGGAAATCGCGGGAATTTCCGGCAAATCGCTGCCAGCACGCCGAAATTCCGGGCAATGGCTCCGGGGGGCCTCCGCCTACGGCGCGCGGTCGAGGCTGAGCGCGGCGCAGAAGTCCAGCAGCGCCGCCAGGGCCGGGGTGCCGGCGCCGATCCGGCTGCGATCCGTGCCGATGAGGGTGACGCCCGCCTGGATCTCGCCCTGCCAGTCCAGCACCGGCGCGGCCATCGCGGCAAGCCCCGGGATCAGGTCGCCCGCCACGTCGGCATAACCCTGGGCCCGGGTCTCGGCGATCAGCGGCGCGGGGTCGCGGCCCGTCTCGGCGCGCTCGGCCGCCAGCAGATCGCGGGTCACCGCCTCGGGCGCCCAGGCCAGGAAGACGCGGCCGGTGGCCGACCCCATCAGCGGAAAGGCCGACCCGAGCCCCAGCGAGGTGATGACGTCCACCGCGCCACGCTCCCACCTCACCACCGTGGGCCCGGCCGAGCCCCAGACCGACAGCAGCGCCGTCAGCCCCGTCTCGGCGCAGAGATCGGGCAGCCGGTCGGCGGTGGCGTTGACGAAGGAATGCCGCGCCACGGCGGCCAGCCCCATGCGCAGCGCCTGTGGCCCGAGATCGTATTTCCCCGATTTCGACGCCTGCGCCACCAGCCCCGCCCCGGCAAAGGAAGCGAGGTAGCGATGCGCCTTGCTGGCCGGCATCCCCGCCTTGCGCGCAAGCTCCGACAGGGTGATCGGGCCCGTCTCCTCCACCATCAGGGCGAGCAGCCGCAGCGCCGCGTTCAGCGACGACAGGCCGGCTTCGGGTTCGGGAAGATCGCTCATGTGTTTTCCGCATGATGATGGGTGTTGCATAATATGCAAAGCTGACTTAGGGAGTCACGTCAAGCGCTGACGGGACTAGGGAGGAGGCTCGTGGCTCAGATGCAATCGGTGGACATTCTTGGGGGCGGACCGGCGGGGCTTTATACCGCCATCCTGCTCCGGCGGGCCCTGCCCGAGCTTCAGGTGCGTGTGTACGAGGCCAATCCCCGCGACGTGACCTGGGGATTCGGCGTCGTCTTCTCCGAACAGGCCCTGGGGTTTCTCAAGGCCGACGATCCCGAGACCCATGACCTGATCGCGCCCCGGATGGAGCGCTGGCAGAACATGACGCTGAACCTGCCCGAGGGGCAGGTCGTGCTGGACGGCATCGGCTTTTCAGCCATCGGGCGGCTGGAGCTTCTGCAGATCCTGCAGGACCGGGCCGAGGCCCTGGGCGCACATCTGCATTTCGGCGCGGCGGTGGATCCCGACGACCTGACCGGCGACCTGGTGGTGGGCGCGGACGGGGTGAATTCCCGCCTGCGCGAGGCCGAGCCGGAGGCGTTCGGCAAGACGCTCGACCACATGACCAACCGCTTCGCCTGGTTCGGCGCGGACCGGCCCTTCGACACGCTGACGCAAAGCTTCCGCCGCACGTCGAAGGGCGCGATGAACGCGCATCACTACCGTTTCACCCCGGATCGCAGCACCTTCATCATCGAATGCGACGCGCGGACCTTCGAGGCGCATGGCTTCGCCCAGATGGACGAGGCGGAAACGGCGGCCTTCGCCGAGGGCGTCTTCGACGACGTGCTGGAGGGCGCGAAGCTCATCGCGAACAAGTCGGTCTGGCGGCAATTCCCCAAGCTCTGGTGCCGGTCCTGGGTCAGCGGCAACCGGGTGATCCTGGGCGATGCGGCCCATACGGCGCATTTCTCCATCGGCTCGGGCACGCGGCTGGCCATGGAGGACGCCATCGCGCTGGTCGCCGCGCTGAAAGAGGGCGGCCCCCTGCCCCAGGCGCTTGCCCGGTTCGAGGCGGCGCGCAAGCCCATCGCGGAAAAGATCGTGCGGGCTGCCAACACCTCCTGCCAGTGGTACGAGGATTTCGCGGAAAAGATGGATCAGCCGCCGCTGGATTTCGCCTTCGACTACGTGACCCGTTCGGGCCGGGTGGACATGGAGCGGCTGCGCAAGCTCTCGCCCGGCTTCATGGCCGAATACGAGGCCGCCAAGGCGGCGGAGATCGCGGATCCGCTGGGCGACCACGACGAGGCCGCGAAGATCGGCTTCGACAAGGCGGATCACCCCAATTGCTCGGCCGTGCTGTGGGACAACCTCGACCGCAATCCCGACAAGCTGGCACTGACCGGCCCGGCGGGCGACGTGACCTATGCCGCGCTCTGCGCCCGGGCCGCGCAATGGGGCAATGCCTTCAAGGCCGCCGGTCTGCAGCGGGGCGACCGCATCCCGATGCTGCTGGACGACACGCCCGCCTACCCGGCCGCCTTTTTCGGGGCGGTGCGCGCGGGCTTCGTCCCGGTGCTGCTCAACACGCAAAGCACTGCCGACCTGGTGGCCTATTACGTGAAGGACAGTGGCGCCCGGATCGCGCTGCTGCAATCGGACCTCGCCGACCGGATCGACCCCGCCACGCTGGAACAGGTGGTGATCGTGGGCGGCGACGCGCCGGGTGGGACGGTCAGCGAGGCGAGTTTCCTCGACGGCCAGCCCGAGACGCTGGAGGTGGCCGATACCGGGCCGGACGACATGGCGTTCTGGATGTATTCCTCGGGCTCCACCGGGCGGCCCAAGGGGATCGTCCACCTGCATCACGACATGGCCTATACGCAGGCGAGCTTTGGCGCCCACCTGCTGAAGCTCGACGAGAGCGACATCTGCTTTTCGGTCCCCAAGATGTTCTTTGCCTACGGCTTCGGCAACTCGGTGACCTTCCCGTTCTCGGTGGGCGCCACCGCGCTGCTGCTGCCCGGCCGGCCGGACCCGGAGCGCATCCTCGAGGCGATCGAAACCTTCCGCCCCACCCTCTTCTTCGGGCTGCCCACGCTCTACACCGCGCTCTGCCGGGCCGAGAGCGCCGAGCGGCGCGACCTGTCCAGCCTGCGGCAATGCATGTCGGCGGCCGAGATCCTGTCGCAGGATGTCTTCGACGCCTGGAAGCGCCTGACCGGCCTGCCGCCGATCGAGGGGCTGGGCTCGACCGAGATCCTGCATGTCTACCTGTCGAACAGCGCGGCCGAGCAGCGCATCGGCTCTGCCGGCCGGGCCGTGCCGGGCTACGAGATCCGGCTGGTCGATTCCGAGGGCCAGGAGACCACCGAGGAAGGCGTGATGCATGTCCGCGGCCATTCCTCGACCCCCTGCTACTGGCAGCGGCCTGACAAGACCGCCGAGACCATGCGCGGCGACTGGATCAATACCGGCGACCGTTTCACAGTGGAGGACGGCTACTACTACTTCCAGGGCCGCGCCGACGACCTGGTGAAGGTCTCGGGCCAATGGGTCTGGCCGCTGGAGGTGGAGCGCTGCCTGAACGAACACGACATGGTGCACGAGGCGGCGGTGCTGGCGCATGAACTGCCCGACCGTCGCACCACCCTTTCGGCCATGGTCGCCCTGCGCCCCGGCGCCGAGGAAGGCGAGGCTACGGCCCGGGCGCTTCAGGATTACGTCAAGGCAACCCTGCTGCCGCACAAATATCCGCGCCGGATTCTCTTTTCGCGCGAACTGCCGAAAACCGGAACGGGAAAGATCGATCGCCAGGCGGTCATCCGGGCCCTCAAGAGCGAACTGGAGGGTGCGAAGAACTAAGCACGATGTTGCCTAATGCGGCAGTATATTGCACGATCCGATTCGGGCCGGAGGAGGCGGGTCAATCGGACGACGACATTGCAGTACCCGGCAGAATAGCGCAGAAATCATACCGATAACGCCCGACAGGGGCACTTCAGGGAGAAGATCATGAAGACACTACTGGCAACGGCGATTACCGCCAGCCTGCTCGCGATTCCGGCTTATGCCGAAAGCGTGAAGATCGGCTTCGTCACCACGCTCACCACCGGCGCCGCGGCGATCGGCGAGGACATGAAGAACTCGGTCGAGCTGGCCGTGGAACATCTCGGCGGCAAGGCCGGCGACATGGACATCGAGGTGATCTTCGAGGACGACGCCTTCGCACCGGAATCCGGCAAGCAGGTGACCGACAAGCTGGTCAAGCAGGACGACGTGGATTTCGTCGCCGGCTACATCTGGTCCCACGTGCTGCTTGCCTCGCGCAAGTCGGTGCTGGACGCGGACAAGTTCCTGATCTCGACCAATGCGGGCCCCAGCCAGATCGCGGGCAAGCTGTGCGACAAGAACTTCTTCTCCACCTCGTGGCAGAATGACCAGACGCCGATGGCGATGGGCGAGGTGCTGAACAAGATGGGCGTGAAATCGCTCTACGTGATGGCGCCGAACTATGCCGCGGGCAAGGACATGACCGCCGGCGTGGAGCGGACCTTCGAGGGCGAGATCGTCGGCAAGGACCTGACCAAGTGGGGCGCCGACGCGCAGCTCGACTTCTCGGCGGAACTGGCCAAGGCCAAGGCCTCCGACGCCGACGGCCTCTTCGTCTTCTACCCCGGCGCGGCCGGCGGTGCCTTCATCAAGCAGTACGACCAGGCCGGTCTGAAGGACACGCTGCCGCTCTACTCGGTGTTCACCGTCGACGCGATCTCCCTGCCGAAACTGCAGGAAGCCGGGCTTGAATCGGTGCTGGGCTCGCAGTTCACCCAGGAATGGGATCCGACGCTCGACAACGAGGCGAACAAGAAGTTCGTGGAAGGCTACAAGGAGGCCTACGGCCACTACCCGTCCTACTACGGCGCCCAGTCCTACGACGCCATCATGCTGATCGCCTCCGCGGTCGAAAAGGCCGGCGGCGTCGATGACAAGGATGCCCTGCGCGCCGCGCTCGAGGAGGCCGATTTCGACTCCGTCCGCGGCGACTTCAAGTTCGGCACCAACCACCTGCCGGTGCAGGACTTCTACCTGCGCGAAGCCGTCAAGGACGAGGATGGCGTCTGGACCACCAAGGTCGTGGACACGGTCTACGAGGATCACGTGGACAGCTTCGCATCCGAATGCTCGATGGATTGATCCGGAACTAAAACGGGAACCGGCCGGCGCCTGCGCGTCCGGCCGGTTTTCTTGAGGGGCGGGACGTGGACACTTCATTATTCATCATCCAGTTGCTGAACGGCATCCAGCTCGGGCTGCTGCTGTTCCTCGTCGCGTCGGGGCTGACGCTGGTTTTCGGGATCCTCGATTTCGTCAACCTCGCCCACGGCGCGCTCTACATGGTCGGGGCCTTCATCTGTGCCTCGCTCACCTATGCCACGGGCAGTTTCATCCTCGCGGTGATCATCGCCCTGCCGCTCACCGCGGCGGTGGGTTTCGTGATCGAGAGGCTGGTCGCCCGACCGCTCTATGCCCGCAACCACCTCGACCAGGTGCTGGCCACCTTCGGGCTGATCCTGGTGCTGGATACCGCGGCACACCTGATCTGGGGCCCGCAGGGCATGGCCGTGCCGCTGCCCGAATTCCTGCAGGGGCAGATCTCGCTGTCCGGCGGTCTGGTCCTGCCGACCTTCCGGCTGGTGATCATCTTCACCGGGCTGGCTGCTGCCGGCGGGCTGTTCTGGCTGGTCAACTATACCCGGCTGGGCATGCTGATCCGCGCCGGCGCGTCGAACCGCACCATGGTCTCCGCGCTCGGGATCAACATCCAGCTGCTCTTCAGCCTCGTCTTCGCGCTCGGGGCCGCGCTGGCCGGGCTGGCCGGCATGCTGATCGCGCCGATCACCGAGGCGAGCATCGGCATGGGCAACTCGATCATCATCACCGCCTTCGTGGTGATCATCGTCGGCGGCATCGGCTCCATGAAGGGCGCTTTCCTGGCCGCCCTGATGATCGGGCTGATCGACACGCTGGGACGCTCCTATCTCGATGAGATCTTCTCGCTGGTCATGTCGCCGGTCGCGGCCGAGAACTCCGCCCCCGCGATCTCCGCGATGCTGATCTACATCATCATGGCCGCCGTGCTGGCCTTCCGCCCGCAAGGGCTCTTTCCGCCGAAGGTGCGCTGATGACCATGCTCAGGGGACGCGGATGGATCACCGCGATCATCATGATCCTGCTCGCCGTGCTGCCACCGATCTTCGTGGCCACCGGCAACGCCTTCTGGCTGGACCTCGCCACCCGGCTGGTGATCCTCGCGATCGCCGCGGTCTCGCTCAACCTCATCCTGGGCTATGGCGGGCTGGTCAGCTTCGGCCATGCCGCGCTGCTGGGCATCGGCGCCTATGCCGTGGGCATTCCCGCCCACCACTGGCTTTACGGGGGCGGGCCGGAATGGCTGCAGACCACGTCGGGCTGGCTGCAATTCCCGCTGGCCATCCTCGCCGCTGCGCTGTTCGCGCTGGTGACCGGGGCGATCTGCCTGCGGACGCGCGGTGTCTACTTCATCATGATCACCATGGCCTTCGCGCAGATGATGTACTACCTCATCGTCTCGATCGAGGAATATGGCGGCGATGACGGGCTGGTGATCGACCAGCGCTCGGAACTGCCCTTCGTCGATTTCAGCGACCCGCTGCAGCAGTACTTCTTCTGCTTCGTCTCGCTGGTGATCGTGCTGCTGCTGGTGCGGATGATCGTCAATTCCCGCTTCGGCATGGTGCTCCAGGGTGCCAAGGGCAACGAGGAGCGGATGCGCACGCTGGGCTACAACGTCTATGCCTATCGCCTCACCGCCTACGTGATCTCGGGCGCCATGTGCGGTTTTGCCGGCGCGCTGCTGGGCAACTTCACCACCTTCATCTCGCCCGAGATGATGGACTGGCAGCGCTCGGGCGAGCTGATGTTCATGGTCATCCTCGGCGGCGCCTCGACCACGGTCGGGCCGGTCCTGGGCGCGGTGGTCTTCATCGTGCTGGAACACCTGTTGTCGAGCCTGCCGGAACCGCTGGGCGTCTACTGGCACCTGCCCTTCGGCCTGCTGCTGATCATCGTGGTGCTCTTCGTGCGGGGCGGCCTGACCACCCTTCTCACGCGCAGGGGGGACCGCTGAGATGGCATTGCTGGAAATCCGCAACCTCAACAAGAGCTACGGCGGGATCAAGGCGACGGACGACCTGTCCCTGACCGTCGAGCCCGGCGAGCTGCACGCCATCATCGGCCCCAACGGCGCGGGCAAGACCACGCTGATCAGCCAGCTCTCGGGGCTGGCGCGGCCCGATACCGGCTCGATCCTCTACAAGGGGCGCGACATCTCCTCGGGCGCGGCGCATCGCCGGGCGCATCTGGGGATCGCGCGCAGCTTCCAGATCACCTCGCTGATCATGGAGATGACGGTGGCCGACAACGTGGCGCTGGCGCTGCAGGCACGGGAGGGGCATTCCTTCCGCTTCATCCGCCCGGCCCGCAAGGTCCGCCACCTGCGCGACCGCGCGCTGGAGCTGCTGGCGCAGGTGGGGCTGGAGGACAAGGCCGACCGGCCCACCCACGCCCTGTCGCACGGCGAACACCGCCACATGGAGATCGCCATCGCGCTCGCCGCCGAGGCGGAGCTGATGCTGCTCGACGAGCCCATGGCGGGGCTCGGCACCGAGGAAAGCGGCCAGATGGTCGAGCTGCTCCGCGGCATCAAGGGCCGCCACGCCATCCTGCTGATCGAGCACGACATGGACGCGGTCTTTGCGCTCGCCGACCGCATCTCGGTGCTGGTCTACGGACATATCATCGCCACCGGCAGCCCGGACGAGATCCGCGGCAACGAAGCCGTGCAGCACGCCTATCTCGGAGAGGAATGAGATGCTGGTCGTCGAGAACCTCACCACCCATTACGGCAGCTCGCAGGCGCTGTTCGGCATGAACCTGTCGCTGGAGGCCGGCCAGGTCGCCACGCTGCTGGGCCGCAACGGCATGGGCAAGACCACCACCATCAACACGATCATGGGCATCGTGAAGGCCTCGGGCGGGTCGATCAAGTTCGACGGGCACGAGCTGGTCGGGCGCGAAAGCTTCCGCACCGCCAATCTCGGCATCGGGCTGGTGCCCGAGGGGCGGCAGATCTTTCCCAACCTGTCGATGATGGAAAACCTCGTCGCCACCGCCTCCAACCACCTGGGCGTCTCCGACCCCTGGACGGTGGACAAGGTGTTCGAGCTGTTCCCGGAACTGGCCACGCGCAAGGGCTCCATGGGGAACCTGCTGTCGGGGGGCGAGCAGCAGATGCTGGCCATCGGCCGCGCGCTGATGACCAACCCCAAGCTGCTGATCCTCGACGAGGCGACCGAGGGGCTGGCCCCGCTGGTGCGGCAGAAGATCTGGACCGCGCTGACGGAGATCGCCGGCTCCGGCATGGCGATCATCGTGGTGGACAAGAACCTGCGGGACCTGATGCGCATCGCCGACCGGCATTTCATCGTGCAGCGCGGCCAGGTTGTCTGGTCCGGCAGCAGCGCCGAGCTGGAAGCCGACGAGACCGCGCGGCGGCAATACCTGGGGTTCTGACGCGCGCGGCCGGGTGCGGGGGTGCTCCGCGTCTTCGGGCGGGAGGTGCCTCTGCCGGGCGTCGCGCGAGCTGAAGCTGCGGGAGCGAGGGGCCAGCCCCTCGCGCTCCCCGGGATATTTATGGTCAGAAGAAGCAGGGGGCTTTCGTGCCGCGCACCGCTCCGGTGCCGTGCCGGCAGACTCCGTGGTGGCGGGGCTCAGGCAGGCTCAGGGCGTTCGAAGGGGGCTGACCCTGCGCGCGCCGGGCACCTGCCCCTGCGGATGGCACAGGCGCGGGCCCGACGATGACCGGGGGACACGGGGCACCACCTGAAAACCTGCAGGGCCGTCTCTGTCACAGGATGGGCGGCACCCGGCCGCCCCAACCGCGAACGCATCCCTGTCCGCGCGGTCGGGTACCGCCCCCTACGACATTCCCTGCGAGCAGGAGGTCATTCCCCGGCGTCGGTCAGAACGGCCGTCGCCTCGATCTCCACCTGCGCTTCGTCCTCCACCAGCCCCGCGACGATCACCAGCGTCATCGCCGGGAAGTGGTAGCCCATCACCTCGCGGTAGGCCGCCCCCAGCTCCGACTGGCAGTCCAGGTAGGCCTGCTTGTCGATCACGTACCAGGTCAGGCGGGAGATGTCGGCGACGCTGCCGCCGGCCTCTTCCACCACCGCACGGATATTCAGCAGCGCCTGCCGAGTCTGTCCAACGAAATCGTGAACCTCGAAGACCTGATCCGCATTCCAGCCGATCTGACCGCCGATGAACAGCGTCTTTCCCTCGGCCATCATGCCGTTGGAATAGCCCTTGGCCTTCTTCCACCCCTGCGGGTTCACCGCGATGCATGTCATCTGCTGTCGTCCTCCGTATGATCGGGGGTCAACATGACCTACATGCCTAAATATTTCAAGCATGAACTTTTAGGCTTGAAATGAATTCGCGGCGGTGCGAACCTGATCCCCGACGACGGCACGAATTGGCATGGGGACAATCACCATGAAGGTCATATGTCTGGGCGGCGGGCCCGCGGGGCTCTATTTCGCGATCAGCATGAAACTCAGGGATCCCTCGCACGAGGTCACCCTGCTGGAGCGCAACAAGGCCGACGATACCTTCGGCTGGGGTGTGGTTCTCTCGGACGAGACGCTGGGCAATCTCAAGGCCAACGACGAGAAGAGCGCCGAGGCGATCCGCGAGCATTTCGCCTATTGGGACGACATCGCGGTGATCCTGCCCGAGGCCAAGATCACCTCCACCGGCCACGGCTTCTGCGGGATCGGGCGCAAGCGGCTGCTGATCCTGCTTCAGGAACGGGCGCGCGAGCTAGGCGTCGACCTGCGCTTCGAGACCGAGTTCGGCGAGATCGACGATTACATGAAGGAGTACGACCTCGTGGTGGGCGCGGACGGGATCAACTCCAAGACCCGCAGCCGCTTCGAGGCGGAGTTCAGGCCGGATATCGACCGCCGCGCCTGCAAGTTCATCTGGCTGGGCACCCACCAGAAGTTCGACGACGCCTTCACCTTCATCTTCGAGAAGACCGAACATGGCTGGATCTGGGTCCATGCCTACCAGTTCGACGCGGACACGGCGACCTTCATCGTCGAATGCACCGAAGAGACCTATCGCAATTTCGGCTTCGAGACCATGAGCCAGGAGGAGACCTGCCGCACGTTGGAGCAGGTCTTTGCCCGCCACCTCGACGGCCACGAACTCATGTCCAACGCCAAGCACCTGCGCGGCTCGGCCTGGCTGAACTTCAACCGGGTGCTCTGCGAGAAATGGCACCACGAGAATGTCGTCCTGCTGGGCGACAGCTCGGCCACAGCGCATTTCTCCATCGGCTCGGGCTCCAAGCTGGCGCTTGAATCGGCCATCGCCCTGGCGGATTTCCTGCACAGCGAACCGACGATGGAACAGGCCTTTGCCAAGTACCAGGACGACCGGCGGCTGGACGTGCTGCGCCTGCAATCGGCGGCGCGGAACTCCACCGAGTGGTTCGAGGAGGTGGAGCGCTACCTCGACCTCGACCCGGTGCAGTTCACCTATTCCCTGCTCACCCGGTCGCAGCGGATCAGCCACGAGAACCTGCGCCTGCGCGATCCGAAATGGCTGGCCGAGGCGGAGAGCTGGTTCCAGTCCCATGCCGGGGCGCAGGTCGGCAACGCGCCGCGCGCGCCGATGTTCGCCCCCTACCGCCTGCGCGACATGGAGCTGAAGAACCGCGTCGTCGTCTCGCCCATGGCGCAGTACAAGGCGGTGGACGGCTGCCCGACCGACTGGCACTTCGTGCATTACGCCGAGCGGGCCAAGGGCGGCGCCGGGCTGGTCTACGTGGAGATGACCTGCGTCTCCCCCGAGGGGCGGATCACGCCGGGCTGTCCCGGTCTCTACGCGCCCGAACATGAAGCCGCCTGGACCCGGCTGACGGAGTTCGTGCATTCCGAAACCACGGCGAAGATCTGCATGCAGATCGGCCATTCCGGGCGCAAGGGCTCCACCCAGATCGGCTGGGAGGAGATGGATGCGCCGCTCAAATCGGGCAACTGGCCGCTGATGTCGGCCTCCGCCCTGCCCTGGTCGGATCGCAACGCCGTCCCGAAGGAGATGGACCGCGCCGACATGGACACGGTGCGCGACCAGTTCGTGGCCTCGACGGAGATGGCGGCACGCGCGGGCTTCGACATGATCGAGCTGCACGCGGCGCATGGCTACCTGATCTCGTCCTTCATCTCGCCCCTGTCGAACATCCGGCAGGACGAATATGGCGGGTCGCTGGAAAACCGCATGCGCTACCCGCTGGAGGTCTTCCACGCGATGCGCGCCGCCTGGCCCGAGGACAAGCCGATGTCGGTGCGGATCTCGGCCACGGACTGGGCCGATCGCGGGGTCGACGCGGCCGAGGCGGTGGAGATCGCGCAGATGTTCCGCGACGCGGGCGCCGACATCATCGACGTCTCGGCCGGGCAGACCAGCACCGAGGCGCGGCCGGTCTATGGCCGGATGTTCCAGACGCCCTTCTCCGACCGCATCCGCAACGAGCGCGGCATCCCCACCATGACCGTCGGCAACATCTACGAGCCCGACCACGTCAACTCGATCCTCATGGCCGGGCGCGCGGATCTCGTCTGCCTCGCGCGGCCGCACCTGGCCGACCCGTACTGGACGCTGCACGCGGCGGCGGCGCTGAGCGACGAGGCGAGCCCCTGGCCCGATCCCTACCTCAACGGCCGCGACCAGATGCGGCGGCTCGCGGAACGCGGCGAAGGGCTGGGGATCCGGGTATGAGCGATCTGGCGGGCAGGACGGCACTCATCACCGGCGGGGGCACGGGGCTGGGCGCCGACCTCGCCCGAGGCTTCGCCGCACGGGGCGCGCAGGTCTGGATCGCCGGCCGCCGGGCCGAGCCGCTGGAGCAGGTGGCGGCGGGTCACGAGGCCATCCACCCCGTCACGGCCGATGTCACAGACGAGGCGCAGGTGCGCGCCATGTTCGACAGGGTGGCCGAGGCGGGGGCGACTCCCGAAATCGTCATAGCCAATGCCGGCGCCTCGATGAGCGCGCCGCTCGCGCGGACCGGCACCGAGGACTGGCACCAGATGCTGGCCGTGAACCTGACCGGCGTCTTCTTCACCTTCCGCGAGGCCGCCGCGCGGCTGAAGGGCGCGGAATGGGGGCGGCTGATCGCCGTGGCCTCCACCGCGGGGATCAAGGGCTATGCCTATACCTCCGCCTATTCGGCCGCGAAGCACGGGGTCGTCGGCCTCGTCCGCTCCGCCGCGCTGGAACAGGCGCGCAAGGGCATCACCGTCAACGCGCTCTGCCCCGGTTTCCTGGACACGGAGATGACCGAACGCTCGGTCGCCAACATCACCGAGAAGACAGGGATGGACGCCGCCAAGGCCCGGGCACAGCTGGAATCCATCAGCCCGCAACACCGGCTCATCCAGCCCGGCGAAGTGACCGCCGCCGCCCTGTGGCTCTGTGCCGAAGGATCCGAAGGCGTCACCGGCCAGGCCATTTCCATATCGGGAGGTGAAACGTGAACATGTCCGTGCCCAAGACCGAGTCCAAGCAGCGCCTGCGCGTCTGGCTGCGGCTGCTGCGCACCCAGCGGCTGATCGAGGCCTCTCTGAGGGACAAGCTGCGGCAGGGCTACGACACCACCCTGCCCCGGTTCGACGTGCTGGCCGCGCTCTACCGCGAACCCGACGGGCTGCGGATGAGCCAGCTTTCCGCGCAGCTGATGGTTTCCAACGGCAATGTCACGGGCATCGTCGACCGGCTGGTGACCGACGGGCTGGTCGAACGCGCCGCGGTGGACGGCGACCGCCGCGCCATGCGGGTGCGGCTGACGGAGGCCGGCCGCGCCCAGTTCACGGAGATCGCGGGCGCGCATGAAACATGGGTGAGCGATGAGCTGGCCGCCCTGCGCGGCGGCGAGCTGGACTCGCTGATCGCCCTGCTGGAAAAGATCGAGGAGGACAAATGACCAAGATGGCCGGGCTGACGCCCAAGCATTTCGAGTGGAGCGCCAAGGACGGGATCGCGACGATCCGGCTGAACCGCCCCGACCGCAAGAACCCGCTGACCTTCGACAGCTACGCCGAGCTGCGCGACACCTTCCGCGCGCTGCCCTATGCCGAGGACATCGACGTGGTGATCTTTGCCCCGAACGGCGGCAACTTCTCCTCCGGCGGCGACGTGCATGACATCATCGGCCCGCTGGTGGCGATGGAGATGAAGGAGCTGCTGGCCTTCACCCGCATGACCGGCGATCTGGTCAAGGCGATGCTTCATTGCACCAAGCCGGTGATCGCCGCGGTGGACGGCGTGGCCGTGGGCGCGGGCGCGATCATCACCATGGCCTCCGACCTGCGGCTGGCGACGCCCGAGGCGAAATGCGCCTTCCTCTTCAACAAGGTGGGGCTGGCCGGATGCGACATGGGGGCCTGCGCCATGCTGCCCCGGATCATCGGCCAAGGCCGCGCGTCGGAGCTGCTGTATACTGGGCGCGCCATGAATGCCGAGGAGGGCCTTGCCTGGGGCTACTGGAACGCGCTGCACGATGCGGATGCGCTGGAAGCCGAGGCCATGAAGCTCGCGCAGCGGATCGCGTCGGGCCCGACCTTCGCCAACGGGATCACCAAGACTCAGCTGAACCAGGAATGGAACATGAGCCTCGACCAGGCGATCGAATCCGAGGCGCAGGCACAGGCGATCTGCATGCAGACCGCGGATTTCGAACGCGCCTACCGGGCCTTCGTGGCCAAGGAAAAACCCGTCTTCGAGGGGAATTGAGATGGCCGACCGTTCCTTTCTCGACTGGCCCTTCTTCGAGGATCGCCACCGGGCCCTGGCCGAAGAGCTGGAGGGCTGGTGCCGCGCGAACCTTCCGGCGGACCATTCGGACGTGGACGCCGCCTGCCGCGGGCTGGTGGCGGACCTCGGCAAGGCGGGTTTCCTGCGCCACTCGGGCGCGGGCGAAGGCGAGACGCTGGATGTCCGCTCCCTCTGCCTGATCCGCGAGACGCTGGCACGGCATGACGGGCTGGCCGACTTCAGCTTTGCCATGCAAGGTCTTGGAATGGGGGCGGTTTCGCTCTTCGGCACACCCTCTCAGCGCGAATGGCTGGAGCGCACGCGGGACGGCCGGGCGCTGTCGGCCTTCGCGCTTTCCGAGGCCGCCTCGGGTTCGGACGTGGCGAACATGACCACCGCGGCGCGTCGGGACGGCGACGGCTGGGTGGTGAACGGCGAAAAGACGTGGATTTCCAATGGCGGGATCGCCGATCTTTACGTGCTCTTCGCCCGCACCGGCGAGGCGCCGGGGGCCAAGGGGCTGTCGGCCTTTCTCGTGCCCGCCGACACGCCGGGACTGGAGATCGCGGAGCGGATCGACGTGGTGGCCCCGCACCCGCTGGCCACGCTGCGCTTCGACGACATGCGGCTGCCCGGCGACGCGCTGATCGGCGAGGCCGGCGCGGGTTTCCGCATCGCCATGTCGGTGCTCGACATCTTCCGCTCTTCCGTGGGGGCCGCGGCGCTCGGCTTTGCCCGCCGCGCGCTCGAGGAAAGCCTTGCAAGGGTCCGGGATCGCGAGCTTTTCGGCGCGCCCCTCGGCGATCTGCAGATGGTGCAGGGCCATATCGCGGACATGGCTCTGGGCGTCGATGCCTCGGCGCTGCTGGTCTACCGCGCCGCCTGGACCAAAGACATGGGCGCCCCCCGCGTCACCCGCGAAGCCGCCATGGCCAAGCTGCACGCCACGGAGATGGCACAGCAGGTCATCGATGCGGGCGTCCAGCTGCATGGCGGCGACGGCGTGCGCAAGGGTGGCATCATGGAAAGCCTCTACCGCGAGATCCGCGCGCTGCGCATCTACGAAGGCGCCAGCGACGTGCAGAAGGTCGTCATCGCCCGGCAGGCGATGGCCTGACAAGGAGCAAGGAAAACAAATGCTTGGACCAACAGGACACACGGACACCTTCGCGCGCGACAACCTGCCGCCCGAGGATCAATGGCCCGACTTCCTGCTCGACGGTTTCGACTATCCCGACCACCTGAACATCGGGGTGGAGTTGACCGACAGGCTGGTCGAACAGGGCCTCGGCGACCATATCGCGCTGATCGGCAACGGCCGGTCGCGCACCTACAAGGAACTGAGCGACTGGACCAACCGGCTGGCCCGCACGCTGGTCGAGGATTACGGCGTAAAGCCCGGGAATCGCGTCCTGATCCGCTCTGCCAACAACCCCGCCATGGTGGCCTGCTGGCTGGCGGCGACCAAGGCCGGCGCGGTAGTGGTGAACACCATGCCGATGCTGCGCGCCGGCGAGCTGACCAAGATCGTCGACAAGGCCGAGATCACCCATGCGCTGTGCGACACCCGGCTGATGGACGAGATGGTGAGCTGCGCCAAGGGCAGCGCGCATCTGAAGACGGTGGTGGGCTTCGATGGCACCGCCAACCACGATGCGGAGCTCGACCGCGCCGCGCTCGCCAAGCCGGTGACCTTCGAGGCGGTGAAGACCGGGCGCGACGACGTGGCGCTGCTGGGCTTCACCTCGGGCACGACCGGCGTGCCCAAGGCCACGATGCACTTTCACCGCGACATCCTGATCATCGCCGACGGCTACGCGAAGGAAGTCCTCAACGTCACGCCCGAGGACACCTTCGTCGGCTCGCCGCCCCTCGCCTTCACCTTCGGGCTGGGCGGTCTCGCGGTCTTCCCGCTGCGCTTTGGCGCCACGGCGGTGCTGCTGGAGAATGCCAGCCCGCCCAACATGATCGAGATCATCGAGCAGCATCGCGCCACGGTCTGCTTTACCGCGCCCACCGCCTACCGCGTCATGCTGACGGCGATGAAGGAAGGCGCGGATCTGTCGTCGCTGCGCGCCGCGGTCTCGGCCGGGGAAACCCTGCCCGCGCCGGTCTACGAGGATTGGAAGCGCCAGACCGGCAAGCCGATGCTCGACGGGATCGGATCGACCGAGATGCTGCATATCTTCGTCACCAACCGCTTCGACGACCACCGCCCGGCCTGCACCGGCCGGCCCGTGACCGGCTACGAGGCCCGGATCGTGAGCGAGGACGGCGAAGAGCTGCCGCGCGGCGAGGTCGGCAAGCTTGCGGTCCGCGGACCCACCGGCTGCCGCTACCTCAACGACGAGCGGCAGGCGGATTACGTGCAGAACGGCTGGAACCTGACCGGCGACAGCTTCACCATGGACGAGGACGGCTACCTGCATTTCGCCGCCCGCTCCGACGACATGATCGTGTCCTCCGGCTACAACATCGCGGGGCCCGAGGTGGAGGCCGCGCTGCTGGCGCACGAGGCGGTGCAGGAATGCGCCGTGGTGGGAGCGCCGGACGAGGAGCGCGGTTCCGTCGTCTGGGCCCACGTGGTGCTGAAGGAGGGGCACGAGGGCTCCGACCTGATGGTGAAGACACTGCAGGACTTCGTGAAGGCCACCATCGCGCCCTACAAGTATCCCCGGCGGGTCAGCTTCGTCACCGCGCTGCCCAAGACCGAGACCGGCAAGATCCAGCGCTTCCGCCTGCGCGACTGATCGCTGCCCGGGGCGGTCCGGCACGCGCCGCGGCCGCCCCCGAAACCCTTTGCTCCCTTTCGCGTTGTGCAAGTGACACAGCCGCAACGGGGGTTCCCATGGCGTCACGCGCAATCTGGAAAGGGCAGATCCGGCTTTCGCTCGTTTCCATCCCGGTGGAGATTCACTCGGCGCGCAAGTCCGGCTCGCGCATTTCCTTCCGCCAGATCCACGGCCCCTCGGGCAAGCCGGTGCGCTACCAGAAGACGGTGCCGGGCGTCGGCCCCGTCGACAGCGACGACATCCTCAAGGGCTACGAGACCGGGGACGGCGAATACATCCTGCTGGAGCCGGACGAGATCGACGCCATCAAGCTCGAGACCAAGAAGACGCTGGAACTGGTGCAATTCGTCGGTGCCACCGAGATCGCGCCGATCTGGTTTGACCGGCCCTATTACATCGTGCCGCAGGACGACCTGGCCGAGGATGCCTATCGCGTGGTCCGCGACGCGCTGCGCCAGGCCAAGAAGACCGGGCTGGGCCAGCTGACCATGCGCGGCAAGGAATATCTCTGCGCCATCCGGCCCTGCGGCGACGGGCTGCTGATGGAGACGCTGCATTACGAGGAGGACATCCGCGACGCCGATCCGCTGTTCTCCTCCATCGAGGACGAGGCGACCGACGACGATCTGCTCGAGGTGGCCACGCAGCTGATCGAGAAGAAGACGGCGCCGTTCGACGCCTCCGCCTTCGAGGATCATTACGCGGCCGCCCTGTCAGAGCTGATCGAAGCCAAGAGCAAGTCGAAGAAGACGCCGCGCTCCAAGGCCTCCGACGACGAGAGCAGCGGCCGCAGCGACGGCAATGTCGTGGACCTGATGGACGCCCTGAAGAAAAGCCTGAACGACGGCAAGTCCGCCAAGGGCAAGGGCGCCTCCTCCTCGCGCAAATCCACCGGGTCCAAATCCTCCGCCAAATCCTCCTCCTCGAAATCCTCCGGCAGCGCCAAGTCCGGCGAGTCGTCCAAGTCCGGGTCCGGCAGAAGGAAGAAAGCGTCATGAGTTCACTCGACACCTATGCCAAGAAGCGTGATTTCACCTCCACCTCCGAGCCCGCGGCAGAGCTGGTGGAGGCGGGCGGCGAACGGCTGTCCTTCGTGGTTCAGAAGCACGACGCCTCGCGGCTGCATTACGATTTCCGGCTGGAATTCGGCGGCGTGCTCTGGTCCTGGGCTGTGACGAAAGGACCCTCGACAGATCCCGGAGAGAAACGCCTCGCCGTGCGGACGGAGGATCACCCCGTCGCCTACGGCGATTTCGAGGGGACGATCCCGGAGAAGGAATATGGCGGCGGCACCGTGATGCTGTGGGACCAGGGCTGGTGGGAGCCGCTGCACGACCCGGAGGAAGGGCTGAAGCAGGGCAAGCTGCATTTCCGCCTGCATGGCGCCCGGATGGAGGGCGGCTGGACGCTGGTCCGCATGCGCGGCAAGGAAAAGCGCGAGAACTGGCTGCTGATCAAGGAACGCGACGACCATGCGGGCCGCAGTGCCGACGCGTTGCTGAACCGCTACAAGAATTCGGTGACCACGGGGCGGACGATGCGCGCCATCGCGGCCGACAAGCCCGCGGAGACGCCCAAGGCGCATGACAAGCCCCTGCCCCGGTTCCGCAAGGTCGAACTCGCCACGCTGGTGGACGAGCCGCCCGAGGGCGACGACTGGCGCCACGAGGCGAAGTTCGACGGCTATCGCTGCCTCGTCGCGCTCGGCAAGGGCGGCGTCCGGTTCTACACCCGCAACGGCAAGGACTGGACCGACCGCTTCGGCGCGCTGGAACAGGCGGCACTGTCGCTCAAGGTGGATGCCGCGCTGATCGACGGCGAGGTGATCGCCGGCCCCGGCGGCGGGGATTTCTCCACTCTCCAAAGCGCTCTGAAGTCGGGGGATCCCCTGACCTTCTACGCCTTCGACTGCCTGCATCTCGACGGCAAGGACCTGGCCGACAAGCCCCTGACCGAGCGGCGCGAGGCGCTGGAGACCGCGCTCAAGGGCCAGCCGGCGCGCGGCACGATCCGGCTCAGCCCCTTCATCGAAGGGGACGCGGCCGAGGTGCTGGAGGCGATGTGCAAGGCCGGCGCAGAGGGCATCGTGTCGAAACGGGCCGACAGTTGCTATTCCGGCCGCCGCAGCCGCGCCTGGCTCAAGACGAAATGCGTGCGCCGGGCGGAATTCGTGATCGCCGGCTGGTCGAAGAGCGACAAGCGCGGGCGGCCCTTCTCCTCGCTGCTGCTCGGGTCCTACGAGGGGGGCGAGCTGGTCTATCGCGGCCGCGTCGGCACCGGCTACGACCAGGACGATTTCGACGAGCTGTCCGCGCTGCTGAAGGCCCGCGCGCGCAAGACCTCTCCGTTCTCCGGCGACCTGCCTTCCGAGGCGAAGGGCGCTCAGTGGGTCACGCCGGAGCTGGTGGCCGAAGTCGCCTATACGGAATTCACCGCGGACGGACACCTGCGCCACCCGGTCTATCACGGGCTGCGCGAGGACAAGGATGCCAGGGAGGTCAGCGCCATGAGCGAGGCAAAGGTGGACAGCGGCGACGACGCCGAGGTGGGGGGCGTGCGCATCTCGCATCCCGACCGGGTGGTCTATCCGAAAGACAAGGTGACCAAGGGCGACGTCGCCCGGCATTTCGACAAGGTGGCGGACCGCATGCTCGAGACCTGCGAGGATCATCCCGTGTCGCTTCTGCGCTGCCCCGAGGGGATCGAGGGCGAATGCTTTTTCCAGCGCCATGCGGGCAAGGGCTTTCCCGAGGCGCTCGGCCGGGTGCCGATCGAGGAGAAGGGCGGCAAGAAGGAGGATTACATGTACCTCGCCGGCCGCGAGTCGATCCTCGGCGCAGTGCAGATGGGCAGCATGGAATTCCACGTCTGGGGCGCCGCGCGGGACAAGCTGGACCGGCCCGACCGCATGGTCTTCGACCTCGACCCGGACGAGGGGCTGGGCTTTGACAAGGTGAAGGCGGCGGCGGAAGAGATGCGAGAGCTGCTGTCGGATATCGGCCTGCCCTCGGTGCCCATGGCGACCGGCGGGAAGGGCGTGCATGTCATCGTGCCGCTGCGCCGGACAGCTGGCTGGGACACGGTCAAGACCTTCGCGCAGACCCTGTCGACCGCGCTGGCCGAGCGCTATCCCGACCGCTACACCGCCACCATGTCCAAGCAGAAGCGCAAGGGGCGCATCTTCCTCGACTGGCTGCGGAACGAGAAATCCGCCACCGCCATCGCGCCCTATTCGCTGCGCGCCCGGCCCGGCGCGCCCGTGGCCGTCCCGCTGAGCTGGGACGAGCTGGCCGAGCTGGACAAGCCCAACGGCTTCCGCATGTCCGACATGGAGGACCGGCTGTCGCGCCCCTGCCCGCTGAGCCGGGTGAAACCCAAGGGGATCAGCGGCAAGGTCGTGGAGGCGCTGGAGGATTGGATGAACGGGTAAGAGGCCTCTGGTTGCAGGCCCGGATCGGCGCGACTAACCGCAAGTTGCAGAGGCGGCGAACGTAACGTAAGCGTCGGTGAAAATTGGAAAAAATCGAAAAAACCGGGAACAAGGTCGGCGGTTCCCGGGTTGTCGGAGCAATGCCTTTCCAATCAGGTATTCAAAGCGTCCCTCAGACGTCCATTTCATGATGAAGCGGGCGCGGCTCCTCCGAAGGCCGCGTCCGCCTTTTTTTTCGGCACCGGCGTTGTCAGCCGGTGCCGTCAGCCCCACCGATCAGAACGGGCTGTCGGGGAAGTAGAACTTCTCGGCATTCTCCGGGGTGATCAGCTGCGAGCCGATGATGAACCGGCCCGAGACCGGCGTGTCGGAGACCAGCCCGAGCGCCGTCAGCTCGATCGCGGTGGAGATCTGTGCCGGCGGGTAGGACACGTCGACCGGCAGCATCGGGTCGCCATCCATCACGCGCTTGATGATCTCCTTCATGCCGGCGCCGCCGACGATCCACATCTCCTCGTCGCGGCCGGCCTGGTTGATCGCCTCCATCACGCCGATCGCCATGTCGTCATCCGCCGCCCAGACGGCATCGATGTCGTCATACTTGGACAGGAAGTCCTGCATCACGTTGAAGGCGTCGTCGCGGTTCCAGTTGCCGTGCTGCATGTCCAGCACGTTGATGCCCGAGCCCTCGATGGCCTTCTGGAACGCCTCCACCCGCTCGTTGTCGAGCGTCGTGGGAATGCCGCGCAGGACGACGATGTTGTCGCCTTCGCTCAGGTTGTCGGCGAAATACTCGCCCGCCATCCGGCCGAAGCCCGGGTTGTCGCCGGCAACGTAGAGATCCTCGATCCCTTCGACCGACAGGCCGCGGTCGACCACGGTGACCCAGATCCCCTGCTCCGCCACTGCCTGGACCGGCGAGGTCAGCGGCTCGGATTCGAAGGGCAGCACGACCAGCGCGTCGATGTTGCGGGTGGCGACCATGTCTTCCACGTCGTTGACCATCTTGCCCGCGTCACCGGCCGTGGCCAGCACGAAGGTGAGCTGCGGATAGGTCTGCTCCAGCCGCTCGATCGTCTCGCGCGCGTGGAAGTTCAGCCCGCCCATGAAGCCGTGGGTGGCCGAGGGGATCGCGACCCCGATCGTGTATTCCTCCGCGTCCTGCGCCTGGGCGCCGGCGGTCCCCGCGACCATGGCGGCGGCGAGGGCCGCACCTTTCAGGAAATGTCTGCGTATCATGTCTGTTCCTCCCAGTTGGTTTGCCGCTAATCCGCGGACTTCCGTTCCCGCTGCAGCACCACAGCGAGAATGACGATGACGCCCTGGATCGCGCCGTTCAGGTACGGCGAGACGATCGAGGCGAGGTTCAGGATGTTGTCGATCAGGCTCAGGATCAGCACGCCCACCACGGTGCCCCAGACCCGGCCGTAGCCGCCCTTGAGCACGGTGCCGCCGATGATCACCGCGGCGATCGCCTCCAGCTCCCACAACACGCCGGTGGAGCCCGAGGCCGAGCCCAGCCGCGGCACGTACATGATGGTGGCCACGCCGACCAGCGCCCCGAGCAGCGTGTAGGTGGCCATGCGCGCCCGGTCGACCTTGACCGCGGAATAGCGCGCCACCTGCTCGTTCGCCCCGAGTGCTGCACAATGGCGGCCAAAGGCGGTGTGGCGCAGGGTCAGCTCGCCCAGGATCGCCACCACGGCGAAGACGATGATCGGCCAGGACACCCCCAGCAGCCCGTCGTAATAGACCGGTCGGTAGAGCCCCCGCAGGTCGAAATCGAGGCTGAGCGTCCCGCCATCGGCCAGCCAGGTAACGAGCGAGCGGTAGATGCCCATCGACCCCAGCGTGACGATGAAGGCCTCGATCCCCACCTTGGATATGAGGAACCCGTTCAGCCACCCGGCGGCAAAGCCCGTGGCAAGCGCGACCAGCATCCCCACGGCGATCAGCGGCACGCCGATGCCCATGGTCGGGATCAGCGAGTTCATGGCGAGGATCATCACCCCGGCCACGAAGGCCGCCATGGACCCCACCGACAGGTCGATGCCCCCCGCGGTGATGACGAAGGTCATGCCCACCGCGATGATCCCGATGAAGGCCGAGCGCGCCAGCACGTTGGTCACGTTGCCGTAACTCAGGAAGTTGGAGTTCAGCGAGGCCCCGAGGATCACCAGCACGATCAGGGCCAGCAGCGGTCCCAGCACCTGGAAATTCAGCCGTTTCCGGTGCCGGGGTGCCTCGGTGGCGGAGGTTGCGTCACTCATGATGGCTGGGCCTCCCTCTCTGCCCGTTCCTGCATGTCCCGCGCATCCTGAAGCCCCATGGCCAGGCGCAGGATCGCGTCTTCGCCGATCTCGTCGCCTTCCAGCTCTCCGGCGATGCGGCCCGAGGACATCACGACCACCCGAGAGGCCAGCCCGATCACCTCGGGCAGCTCGGAAGAGACGACGATGACGCTCTTGCCGGCCTCGGTCAGGCGGGCGATGAAATCGTAGATCTGGCGCTTGGTCCCGATGTCGATGCCGCGGGTCGGCTCGTCGATGATGACGATATCGGGCTCGGCCAGCATGGTCTTGGCCAGCAGAAGCTTCTGCTGGTTGCCGCCCGACAGGCTGCCCGCGTTCATCTCGCGATCGCCCGCCCGGATGTCGAATTCCTCGAAGGCATGGGTCAGCGCCGCCTCTTCCTTGCGGGAATCGATGGCGATCCGGGTGAACCGGTCGAGCGCCAGGAGCGTCAGGTTTTCCCGCAGGTTATGGCCCAGCAGCAGACCCTTTTCCTTGCGGTCCTCGGTCAGGTAGACCAGCCCCGCCTCGCGCGCCGCCTGGACGGAGCCGGGTTTCAGCGGCCTGCCGTTCACCTTCACGCTGCCTTGGGCCTCGCGCAGGCCCACGACGCCTTCCATCAGCTCGGTCCGGCCTGCACCCACGAGGCCGGCAAAGCCCAGCACCTCGCCCCGCCGCAGGGTGAAGGACGCGTCCTCCACATGACCCGGCACGTCGAGGCTAGACACCTCCAGCACCACCTCGTCGGCGGGCCGGGTCTTGTCGGGGAACAGGTCGGACAATTCGCGGCCCACCATGGCCTCGGCCATCTGGTGCTCCGTCAGCTCGCCCGCGCCCGCCTGCCGCACCAGGTGGCCGTCGCGCAGCACGGTGACGCGGTCGGCGATGCGCCGCACCTCGTCCAGCTTGTGCGAGGTATAGAGGATCGCCGTGCCCTGCGCCCGCAGCCGATCAATCTGTTCCAGCAGGATATCGGTCTCGCGGTTGGTCAGCACGGCGGTCGGCTCGTCCATGATCAGGACCCGGGCGTTGCGGCCGAGCGCCTTGGCGATCTCCACCATCTGGCGGTTGGGCACGGAGATATCGGCGGCGCGCATCTTCGGATCGACCGGGCAATCCAGCCGCCCGAGCAGCCGCCGCGCCTCCGCCTGCATCGCCGGCTTGTCGAGGAAGGGGCCGCGCTTGATCTCGCGGCCGAGAAAGATGTTCTCCTCCACCGAGAGCTGCATCGCCAGGTTGAATTCCTGGTGGATCATGATGACCCCGGCCGCCTCCGCCTCGCGCAGCGACGGAAAGACCACGTCCTCCCCGTCCAGCCGCAGCGTGCCCTTCGAGGGCTGAAGGTAGCCGCCGAGGATCTTCATCAGCGTGGACTTGCCCGCGCCGTTCTCACCGATCAGCGCGTGGACCTCGCCGGGATAGAGGTCGAAATCCACGTCGAACAGGACCTGGATCGGTCCGAACAGCCGCGAGACCTGCGCGGCGGACAGCACCGGCACGGTCATCTTGCGTCCCCCCTGCCCGGCCGGCCAACGGACATGATCAGCCCTCCAGCCCCAGCATCCGGCGATTGGCGGCCTCGTCCGTGCCGCTGCCCGCGAAATCGTCGAAGGCCTTCTCGGTCACCCGGATGATGTGGTCGCGCACGAACTGCGCCCCTTCCCGCGCCCCGTCCTCGGGGTGCTTGAGCGCGCATTCCCATTCGACCACCGCCCAGCCATCGAAATCCATCGCCGCGAGCTTGGAGAAGATGGCGCCGAAATCCACCTGCCCGTCCCCCGGCGAGCGGAAGCGCCCGGCGCGGTCGACCCAGGACTGGTAGCCGCCATAGACCCCCTGCCGCCCGGTCGGATTGAACTCCGCATCCTTGACGTGGAACATCCGGATGCGGTCGGCATAGATGTCCATGTTGTCGATGTAGTCGAGGCATTGCAGCACGTAATGCGACGGATCGTAGAGCATGTTGCAGCGCGCATGGCCGTCCAGCCGCTCGAGGAACATCTCGAAGGTCACGCCGTCATGCAGGTCCTCGCCCGGGTGAATCTCGTAGCAGATGTCGACGCCGCACTCCTCCGCGTGGTCCAGGATCGGGCGCCAGCGGCGGGCCAGCTCGTCGAAGGCGGTCTCGATCAGCCCCGCGGGCCGCTGCGGCCAGGGATAGACATAGGGCCAAGCCAGCGCGCCCGAGAAGGAGGCCATGGCCCCGATCCCCATGTTCCTCGACGCCGACAGCGCCTTGGTCACCTGGTCCACGGCCCATTCCTGCCGGGCCTTGGGGTCGTTGTGGACGGAGGGGTCGGCGAAACCGTCGAAGGCGGTGTCATAGGCGGGATGCACCGCCACGAGCTGGCCCTGCAAGTGGGTCGACAGCTCCGTCACCTCGACGCCGTTCTCGCGGGCCTTGCCCTTGAACTCGTCGCAGTAATCCTTGGAGCTCGCCGCCTTGTCGAGATCGATCAACCGGGCGTCCCAGCTGGGCACCTGGACGCCCGCATAGCCGCAATCGGCGGCCCATTTCGTGATTCCGTCCCAGCTGTCGAACGGCGCTTCGTCCCCCGCGAATTGCGCGAGGAAGAGCGCCGGGCCCTTGATCGTCTTCAAAGCTGTCCTCCCTGCACCGGCCGCTCCACCGACCGATGTAATCGTTTGCAATGGAGCGTGACAAAAAATGAAATCGTTTACAACATGTCTTTGGCAGGACATGGTGCGGCGACTTCGGAGGCGCGGGCGATGGACCAGAAAATCTCGACGATTCAGGATGTTGCCCGGGCGGCAGGGGTCTCCACCGCGACCGTGAGCCGGACCCTGTCGAACCCCGGCGTGGTGGCCGAATCGACGCGCGAGGCGGTGATGGAGGCGATCCGCAGCACCGGCTACCGGGTGAATCACACGGCGCGGAACCTCCGGCGCCAGCGCAGCGGCAGCGTCATCGCGCTGATGCCGAACCTCGCCAACCCGTTTTTCGCGCAGATCATCGCGGCCATGTCCTCCGTGCTGACGCCCGCGCAATACGGCCTGCTGATCGCCGACACCCAGGCCGGACCCGACGCCGAGGCGCGACTGTCGCATTACCTGCTCAGCGGGCTGGCCGACGGACTGGTGCTGTTCGACGGCTCGCTGACGCCGTCCCGGCTGGACATTCCCGGGCGCCCGCCGATCATCGCGGCCTGCGAATGGATGGACGGCGCCCTGCCCTCGGTCCGGGTCGACAATGCCTGCGGCGCGCGGCTGGCCGTGCGGCACCTGGCAGAGGCGGGCCACCGGCGCATCGGTCATGTCACCGGCCCGCCGCGCAACGTGCTGTCGGTCTCGCGGCTGCAGGGGTTCCGGGAGGAACTGGCAGCGCAGGGGCTGGAGCCGCGGCCCGACTGGATCTACGAGGGCGATTTCACCATGGATTCCGGCGCCATGGTCGCGCGCAAATGGCTCGCCTCGACCGACCGGCCGAGCGCGCTGTTCCTGTCCTCGGACGAGATGGCGATCGGCTTCATGGGCGCGGTGCAGCATGCGGGTCTGCGCGTGCCCGAGGACGTCTCGGTCGTGGGGTTCGACAATATCGAGGTGGTGGGCCACCTGACCCCGGCCCTCACGACCATCCGCCAGCCGCGCACGCTGATCGGCGAGCGGGCGGCGGAATTGCTGCTGGGCATGATCGAGGAGAGCCGCACCGACGGCCCCTCCGAAGTGATCCCGGTGGAGCTGATCCCTCGCGCCAGCGTGGCGCCGCCGCGGGAGTGACGCGCGGGCCTCGCGGGGCTGCGTCCTTGGACCGACGGCGTGCCGCCTGCTCGGTGGATCCGCGGATAGGAGAGCGGCCCCCGAAAGACGCTCAGGCCTCGTGGGCAGGACTCCCGCCACGGCTCGACAGGGTGCCATCCGAGCGCAGGATCCATCCTTGCCAGCTCGGCGCGCCGTGGCAGATAACCCTCACGCCTCGTGGGTGATCCGGCCGCCGCAAACGGTCAGGTTGCAGCCCGCGCGGTCGATCTGCGAGGGCTCCATCGCTTCCAGGTCGTGGGTCATCACGGCGATGTCGGCCATCATGCCGGGCTTCAGCTTGCCGCGCCGGTCCTCCGCGAATTCCAGCCAGGCATTGTCGGCCGTGTAGGATTTCAGCGTCTCCATCAGGCCCTGGCTCTGGTCGCGCCACGGCGCCGGCATCGGCCTCGGCGCGATGGCGGACTTGATGTTGGTGGTCACGTCGATCGGGATCACCGGCCAGTCGGTGGAGAAACAGACCTTCGCCCCGCTCTCGCGGATATCGCGCCAGTCATAGGCATAGGGGATCTGGTCGTCGTGGAAGATCGGCGTGCTGAAATCCGGGTGGAAGTAGTGACCGAAGGGCGCGTGGCCCGGCTGGATGGAGGCGACGACGCCCAGCTTGGCAAAGCGCGGGATGTCGTCGGGATGGATCACCTCGATATGCTCCACCCGATGGCGGGAATCGCGCTTGCCGTTGGTCTGCTGCGCCAGCTCGTAGCCGTCCAGCGTGCGCCGCACGGCCAGGTCGCCGATGGCATGGACGGCGATCTGCAGCCCCATGGCATCGGCCCGGACGCAGGCGGCGTTGAAGGTCTCCACGTCGAAGACCGCGTCGCCCACGTGATCGGTGCCGGGATAGGGGCGCAGCATCAGGGCCGTGCCGCTTTCGACCACGCCGTCCATGAACATCTTGACCCGGTTGCACCACAGCATCTCGCTTTGCCAGCGGCTGCGCATCTCCTCGGCTTCCTCGAAGCGGTCGATGGGGTCGAAGCTCTTGTAATGGAAGGGCACCTCGGTGCGGCACAGCAGGTCGCCCGCCTCCTCCAGCTCGCCCAGCAGTTCGAGCTGGTAGAAATTGCCGTCCATGTTGTGCAGGCCGGTGATGCCCTGGGCCGCGCAGTGCTTCAGCCCCTGGACGATGGCCTCCTTGTCGATGCGGCGCTGCTCTGGGGTGGGCGCGGGCACCGGGCTCGCGCCGGTGGACATGCCCATGAGTTCGCGCCCGGCATGACGGGTAAAGGTCAGGATGGGCCCGTAGGCGCCGGCCTCCTGCAGCTCGCCGGTGGCCAGCCCGTCCTCGCCCATGACGATCTGCGCGCCCTGGTCGACTTCGCCGCCCTGCATCAGCCCGGCCAGTTCCAGCGCCGGGGTATTGGCCCAGATCGTGTGGTGATCGGGGGCGAAGACCGCCAGCGGCCGGTCAGGCAGCACGCGGTCGAGATCGTGGCGCGTGGTCTTCCGCCCCGAGCCCATCATCGCGTAATCCGCCTGCACGGCAAAGATCAGCGGATCGTCGGGATTGGCCTCGGCGTAGGGGCGCACCTTAGCGATCAGCGCCTCTTCGCCCCGCACGTCCGTCAGGTCCAGCGCCGCGAGTTCCACCGAGCCGCCGAAGAGATGGACGTGGCTGTCGATGAAGCCGGGCAGCACCGTGGCCCCGCCGGCATCCACCACGCGGGTCTGCGGCCCGGCCAGACCCTTGACCTCGGCGGTGGTGCCCACGGCAGAGATCACGCCGCCGGTGACTGCCAGCGCTTCGGCAAAGGGGGCGTCCTCGTCGAAGGTGATGAGCTTGCCGTTCAGGATGATCAGGTCGGGGGTGCCGGGCATGTCGCGTCTCCGCTCGCAAGAAAAAGGGCGCGGGGGACGTCCCCCGCGCCCGGTCGTCGCTGTTACTTCTGCAGTTCGGTCCAGATCGCGGTATAGATCTTCTGGGCCGAGGGCGGGCAGATCTTGCTGAGCTTGCCGGCCTTCTTCAGATCGTCGGGCACGTTGACCTCGGGCGCGGTCGACATGACCTCGTCCATGTATTGCTCCGAGCCCTCGATGCCATTGGCATAGCGCGCGAAGTTGGAGATCATCGCGGCGTTTTCCGGGTCCATGATGAAGTTCATGAAGGCCTTGGCGTTGTCGACGTTCTGCGCATCGGCAAGGATCGCCACGTTGTCCATCCAGACCGGGTAGCCCTCTTTCGGGTAGCCGTAGGCGATATCCTCGTTCTCCAGTCGGGCGCGCAGGCTGGCGCCGTTCCAGTTGGTGCCGGCGGCCAGGTCGCCCTTGGCGTATTTCTCGATATTGCCGTAATCCATGGACAGCCAGTACTGCTTGGCCTCCACCAGCTTGTCGCGCACCTTCTTGAGGACTTCCTTGTCCTCGGTGCATTGCTCGCCGCCCATGTAGTAGATCGACAGCGCCATGACATCGAGCATCTCGGGCACGACGTTGATCTTGCCCTTCAGCTCGTCGGGCGGATCGAGGAACAGCGCCGAGGTGTTGATGTCGCCGTCATAGACCGCGGTGTCGACGGTCATGCCCACGGTGCCCCATTGCCACGGCACGGTGTAGTTGCGGCCCGGGTCGAACTCCACGTCGACCCATTGCGGGTCCATGTTCTTGAAGTTCTCCATCTCGTTGGGCTTCGATTCCATCAGCAGCCCCTCCTCGATGAAGATGGGCACGTAAGGGCCGGAGGGCACCACGATGTCGAAGCCGTGGCCGCCGGCCTTCACCTTGGCCAGCGCGGTGTCGTTGCTGTCGTAATCGGTGATGGTGACGTCGACGTCGAATTCCTTCTCGAACTTCTCGATCAGCTCGGGGCTGGTGTAGTTGCCCCAGTTGAAGATGTTGAGCTCGCCTTCGGCGAAGGCGGGTGCGGCCAGCGTCGTCGCGGCGACGATCCCGGCGGTGGACATCATCAGGGTCCGTTTCATCTTGGATTTCCTCTCCTGTCGGTTGGTGGATGGTGCCGTTCTTGTTGTTATTGCTTGCGGGTGCGGCTGAGCAGGAAGAACCCCGTCACCAGCAGCACCGAGAAGGCCAGCAGCACGGTCGATATGGCGTTGATCTCCGGCGTGACGACGCGGCGGAGCTGGCCCAGCATGTAGGTGGGCAGTGTATCCTGCCCCGCCGATTTCACAAACTCGGTGATGACCACGTCGTCGAGCGAGATCACGAAGGCCAGCATCGCCCCGGCGAGGATCCCCGGCGTGAGCTGCGGCAGCGTCACCCGGCGAAAGGTCTGCCAGGGCGTCGCGTAGAGATCCGAGGCCGCCTGTTCCAGCGTCAGGTCCATCCCCTGCAGCCGCGCCCGGATCGGCATGTAGGCGAAGGGGATGCAGAAGGCGGTATGGGCGATCACCAGGTAGCCGAGCCCGGTATAGCCCGTCGCCACCTTGATCGAGGCGAAGACGATCAGCAGCGACACCGCGGTCACGATCTCGGGCACCATGAGCGGCTGGTTGATCATGGCGAAGATGAAGCTCTGCCCGCGCCAGGGTTTCGTCCGCGTCGTGGCGAGCGCGGCCAGCACCGCGGCGAATGTCGACAGCATCGAGGCCCAGAAGGCGATCACGACCGAGCGGATGGTGGCCGCCTGCACCTTCTCGTTGTCCCAGGCCGAGATGTACCAGCGCCAGGAAAAGCCCTCCCAGATGGCGATCGAATTGCCCTTGTTGAAGGAATAGACCACGATCAGGATGATCGGCGCATACAGCAGGATGAAGCAGCAGATCGCGATCGTGTTGAACCCGGTCTGCCGGCGGACGTCGAAGCCTCTAGCCAATGTTGCTCTCCCCTTCCCGGCCGGCCACGCGGACGTAGAACAGCAGCGCGATCGTCACGATCACCAGCAGCGTCAGCGCCAGCGCGGCGCCCAGCGGCCAGTTGCGGCCGGCGCCGAATTGCAGCTCGATCAGGTTGCCCAGCATCAGCTTCTTGCCGCCGCCCAGCACCCGCGGCGTCACGTAGGCGCCGAGGCAGGGCACGAAGACCAGGATCGACCCCGCGATCACCCCGGGCTTCACGATGGGAAAGATCACCTTGGTCAGCACCTTGCGGCGCGTCGCGTAGAGGTCGTAGGCCGCTTCCACCAGCGAGAAGTCGAAGCGCTCCATCGCGGCGTAGACCGGCAGGATCATCAGCGGCAGGTAGACAAAGACCATGCCCGCCAGCAGCGAGGCGTTGGTGAACAGCATCTGGATCGGTTCGTCGATGATCCCGATGGCCAGCAGCACCGTGTTGATCGTGCCCTCGTTGCGAATGAGCTCCATGATCGCGAAGGTCCGGATCAGCAGGTTGGTCCAGAACGGGATCATGATCAGCAGCATCCACATGTCGCGGCTGTTGGCCGGGCGCGTGGCGATGAAATAGGCCGTGGGAAAGCCCACGAGGAACGCCAGCACCGTCGTCATCAGCGACAGCGAGATCGACCGCCACAGGATCGACAGGTGGGCATCGGCAAAGCCCAGCGTGTCGGTGAAGAAGTCGCGCTCGAAAAAGACGTTGAACCACGCCTCGCCGGACAGTTTCCAGACCACCCCGCCGTAATCGCCGGGGGTCAGGAAGGAATAGATCAGCACGATCAGAAGCGGCCCGGCGGCGGCGAAGATCAGGATCGCCAGCGCCGGAAGAAGCAGGAGCCACCGGTTGCGGCGCTCTGTGCGGCTGCGGGTTGCGGCGAGATCGCTCATCGGATCAATCCCTCAGCACCTGGCCGACCCCCGGGGCGAAGGTGACGCCCACCCGGTCGCCGGCCGCGCGGCGCTGGACCTGGGCCGGGGTGTTCTGCTGGCGCACGACGAAGCGCGTGCCGTCCTCGAGATCGACGTGGTAATGGGTGTCGGTGCCGAAATAGACCACCTCGGCCAGGGTGCCGGGCAGCAGGGCCTCGGCCGGGTCGGCCAGGTCGGCGTGTTCGGGCCGCACCGCCAGGGTCACGGTCCCGGCCGAGACGCCGCCCGACAGTGCCCGCGCCGTGGTCTCCGCGCCCGAGGCCAGGCGGATGCGCCCCTCCTCCCCCTCCGTTCGCAGAAGCTCGACCTCCAGGAAGTTGGTGTCGCCGATGAAATCCGCGACGAAGCGTTCCGCCGGGTGGTCGTAGATGTCGCGCGGGCCACCGATCTGGCGGATGGCGCCCTCGCTCATCACCGCGATCCGGTCGGACATGGTCAGCGCTTCCTCCTGGTCGTGGGTGACGAAGATGAAGGTGATCCCGGTCTCGGATTGCAGGCGCTTGAGCTCGAGCTGCATTTCCTTGCGCAGCTTGAAGTCGAGCGCCGAGAGCGGTTCGTCCAGCAGCAGCACCTTGGGCCGCGGCGCCAGGGCCCGCGCCAGCGCCACCCGCTGCTGCTGCCCGCCCGAGATCTGGCCGGTCTGGCGGTCGGCCATGGGCGTCATCCGCACCAGCTCCAGCATCTCGGCCACCGTCTCCTGCACCTCGGATTTCGGCTTGCCCTGCATTTCCAGCCCGAAGCCGATATTCTGCGCCACGGTCATGTGCGGAAACAGCGCGTAGGACTGGAAGACGGTGTTCACCGGCCGCTTGTAGGGCGGGCTTTCCAGCAGGCTCTGCCCGTCGAGCTTGACGCTGCCGCTGGTGGGATCGACGAAGCCCGCGATGGTCCGCAGAAGCGTGGTCTTGCCGCAGCCGGAGGGTCCCAACAGCGTAAAGAACTCGTTCTCGTCGATGGTGACCGAAACGCCGTCAAGCGCCCGGAATGCCGCCTCGCCCTGGCCGAACACCTTGGTTACATTGGCGATTTCGATCATGCTGTCATGCCCCCGCGGGTGTGTTTCGCTGCGCATGGATTTGATCAAACCATCCGCATTGCCGTCTGACAACATGATTTTTCGAAAATAAGGGCTTTCGATTTGAAATTGCGACAGGCTTGGGCAAATGCACTGCAATGTGCGGGGTTATGATCAAATTCGCCCTGACGGGCAGCTTATACCTGCCCCGGCGCCAGGTCGCTTGGCCGGGCCGAGGCCCGCGCGTCCTCCGCGATCAGCCGCTCGGCGTGGTCCGTGGCGCGCTGTACCAGCCCGAGCAGCAGGTCAAATTCCTCCTCGGTATAGAGGCTCCGGAAATCCGCGTTCAGCCGGTCCGAGGCCGGGCGCACCCTGTCGAACAGCGCGCGGCCGCTGGCGGTGATGCTGATCAGGGTCCGCCGCCCGTCCTCCGGGTCCAGCACGCGTTCCGCCAACTCCTGCTCCTCGAACCGCCCGATGAGCCGGCTGACATGGGCGGGATCCACGTCCGCCCGCCGCGCGAGATTGCGCAGATGAGTGGGCCCCTCCTGGGCCAGCGACCACAGCACGCGCCATTCCTGCATCCTCAGCCCGGCGGGGCGCAGCACCTCGCGCTGCACCAGCACACCGAGGCGCGCCGACAGTTTCCGTAGCGGAACCGTGAAAACAGGTGTCTCCTCTTCGTATGCCAAGGGTGTCTTGTCCATCTACCGCCCCGGATCGGACGCTGCCCATATCTGGCAGCCGGAAAAACGAAAACGCCACCCAGTCACCATATCGTAACATTGTCGACCTTGCGCGGTAAATCCTCGTGAGCCCACCTGCCGGCTCGGGGCCCCCGAAGGCAGGAGACCACCCATGAGGCAGTCACGCCCGGAAAAAGGTCGAAATAAATCGTTCAGTCTGTATTGAACGTGCTGAACAGAATGTACAGATAGGCGCCATGACCGATTCCGCAGCGCAGCGTCTGATCGAGGCCATGGGCCTCATGTCCCAGGAGGACGGCCACCCCCGCATCGCCGGGCAGGTGCTTGGCTACCTGCTGGTCGAGGGCGAGCCCCGCACCCTCACCCAGCTGTCCGAGGCCCTGTCGATCTCCAAGGCCTCGGCCTCCACCAATACGAGGCTGCTGGAAAGCAAGGGAATGCTGCGACGGGTGTCGCATGTGGGATCGCGACAGGATGCCTGGGCGTTGGTGGATCATCCGGACGGCCAGATGATCGGCACCATCGCGGCGCGGTTCCGACGCAACGCGGACATGATGCGCGACCTGGCCGGGGAGTTTCCGGACAGGCAGGGCGGTGCGCGGGAGCGGGTGAACGGCTTTGCCGACTTCTACAGGGTATCGGCGGATTTCATGGATGAATGGCGCGAGCGGCTGCTCGGCGAGACCAGGGCGAAGCAGGCGTCGCCGGAGGATCGATAACATGGCGAAAGAGACCACCAACCCGGGCGGCAAGCCCGACTGGGCGCTGACCCGGCGCGAACGCAAGGCCAAGGCCCGCGCCGAGGCCGGCCTGCCGCCGAAAAAGCGGCGCTGGTGGATCGTGGCGCTGGTCGTCGTGATCGTCGCCGGCGCGGCCGGCTGGTGGTACCAGACCGGCGGCAAGGCCGTGGTCGAGGAACAGATCGCCGCCTACCAGACGCAGCAGGACGAAGCCGCGGCCCAGGCCGAGGCGGAGGCCCAGGCGGCGCGCGACGCAAAGGCGGCCGAAGTGCCGGTGATGCAGCTCACGCCGTCCGAATTGCTGGAGATCGCGCCGCGCCGACTGCGCGAGACGGTCAAGGTGACGGGATCGCTTGCGCCGCGGCAGCAGCTGCATCTCTCGGCCGAGGTCTCGGCGCGGGTGGATACGGTCGCGGTCCGCGCCGGGGATACGGTGGACGAGGGCCAGCTCCTGGTGCAGCTCGACGTGGAAACGCTCAGCAACCAGCTCGAACAGCAGCGCGCCTCGGCCGAGGCGACGCGCGCCCAGCTCAAGCTGGCCCGCAACCAGCTGGAGCGGACGCAGAGCCTCGTCGATCGCGGCCTCTCCCCGCCGACCGAGCTGGAGGCCGGCCAGGCCAATGTCGAACAGCTCGAGGCCAGCCTCGCCGCGCAGGAAAAGCAGGTGGAGAATGCGGAACGCTCGCTCGATCATGCGCGGGTCGAGGCGCCCTTTGCCGGCGCCATTGCCGAGCGCTCGGTCGATCCGGGCTCCTACGTCGCCACCGGCTCTCCGCTGCTCACGCTTGTCGATCTGAGCAGCCTGGAATTCGAGGCCACGGTGCCTGTCAGCTACGCCCCCGCGATCGAGAAGGACCAGCCGGTCGAGCTGACCGTCGAAGGCGTCCGCGACCGGGAATTCCGCGGCCGGGTCGAGCGTATCTCGCCGGTGGCGATCCAGGGCTCGCGGATGCTGCCGGTCTATGTCGGCATCGACAATCCGGGCGGCGTGCTGCGCGGGGGGATGTTCGCCTCGGGCCAGCTGATCCTTGAACAGAAGGACGAGGCCATCGGCATCCCCGCCCAGGCGGTGCGCGAGGACAAGGAGGGCCGCTTCGTGCTGGTGCGCGACGGCGACCACGTGCGGCGCCGCGCGGTGGAGATCGCGCGCGACTGGGACGGTGGCCGCATGGTCGAGATCGCCGAAGGGCTGGAGCCCGGCGACGTCATCGTGGCCGAACCCCTGTCGCAGCTTCGCGCCGGGTACGAAATCAGCATCGTGGAGGAGTAGCCCATGTTCCTCACCCGCATCTCCGTGGGCCAGCCGGTCTTTGCCACCATGATCATGGTGGCGATGCTGGTGATCGGGCTCTTCTCCTACCAGCGGCTGCCGATCGAGCAATTGCCGGATGTCGACTTCCCGGTGGTGGCGGTGGTCACCTCCTATCCCGGCGCCACGCCCGAGGCGGTAGAGAGCGACGTGATCGAACCCATCGAGGACGCGGTCTCCACCCTGTCCGGGATCGATTCCATCGAGGCCACGGCGCAGCCCGGCTCCTCGCTGGTGCTGATGATCTTCGACCTGGAGGTCGACAGCTCCACCGCGGCGCAGGAGGTGCGCGACAAGATCGCCCAGATCGAGGGCGAACTGCCCGACAATGCCGAGGATCCGCGGATCCTGCGCTTCGACCCCAACGAGCTGCCGGTTCTGTCCATCGGCGTGTCGTCCGACACCTTCGAGACCGGTGAGCTGACGCGCATCACCGAGGACACGATCTCCACCCGGCTGGCCAATATCCAGGGCGTCGGCCGGGCCTCGGTCGTGGGCGGCATCCCGCGCGAGGTCCACGTGCTGATCGACCCTGACCGGCAGACCGCGCTTGGCATCGGCGTGGGCGAGGTCACCTCGGCCCTGCGCTCGGACAATACCGACCTGCCCGCGGGAAGCGTGACCGAGGGCGGCAACACCCAGTCGGTCCAGGTGGAGGGACGTCTCGCCACGATCAACGATTTCCAGGACGTCATCATCGGCCGCCGCGGCGGGCAGCCCGTGCGGCTGGGCGACGTGGCCGAGATCGGCTCGGCGCTGGCCGAGGAAGATTCGCTCGCCATGCTCGACGGCGAACGGGCGCTGGCGGTGGACATCGTGAAGACCCAGGGCGCCAACACGGTCGAGGTGGCGGAACAGGTCCGCGCCGAGATCGAGAAGATGCTGGAAGAGCCGCAATTCGACGGCATCGACATCCGCGTGTTGCGCGACAACGCCAAGCCGGTGGAGGCCTCGTTCCACGCGGTGCAGAACATGCTGGTGGAGGGCGCGATCCTCGCCACCGTGATCGTCTTCCTGTTCCTGAACTCCTGGCGCTCCACCGTGATCACCGGGATGACGCTGCCGATCTCGATCATCGGGACCATGGCGGCGCTCTATTTCCTGGGCTTCACGCTGAACATGATGACCATGCTCGCGCTGTCGCTGTCCGTGGGCATCCTGATCGACGACGCCATCGTGGTGCGCGAGAACATCATGCGCCACCTGCACATGGGCAAGAGCCACAGGCGCGCCGCGCTCGACGGCACGAACGAGATCGGGCTGGCCGTGCTGGCCACGACGCTGTCGATCATCGCGGTCTTCCTGCCCGTGGCCTTCATGGAGGGCATCCTCGGCCGGTTCTTCCTGCAATTCGGCGTGACGGTATCGGTCGCCGTGGCGATCTCGCTTTTCGTGTCGTTCACGCTCGACCCGATGATGTCCTCGGTCTGGTACGACCCCTCGGCCCATCCCGACGCGAAGCGGGGCCTGCTCGGCCGCGCGGTGGGGCAGTTCGACCGGCTCTTCGCCTGGATCGGGCGGCGCTACGAGGGGCTGCTGCGTTTCTGCTTGCGCTGGCGCAAGCTGACGCTGCTGGCGGCGCTCCTGGCCTTCGTGGGCGGCCTGGCGACCTTCCCGCTGGTGGGTGCGGAATTCGTGCCGCCAGCCGACAATTCCGAGCTGCAGGTGGAGATCAAGACCCCCGTGGGCTCCACCATCGACCGCACGTCGGAGAAGATCCGCCAGGTGGATGCGGTCCTGCGGACCTTCCCCGAGGTGGAATCCACCTATGCCACGATCAACTCGGGCACCACGAGCGGAGACAACAACGCCACCATGTTCGTGGCCCTCGTCCCGCCGGAGGAACGCACCCGCACGCCGACCACGCTGACCGGCCCGGTGCGCGACGCGCTGCTGGCCATTCCCGGCGCGCAGTACAAGGTCGGGGCGCCGTCGGGCTTCGGCGGGCTTGAATCGCCGGTGCAGGTCAAGATCTTCGGCGACAACCTCACCACGCTTGAACGGCTGGCGGGCGAGCTGAAATCCCTGCTGGAGGACGTGCCCGGACTGGTCGACGTGCGCACCTCGCTCGACGACCCGCAGCCGACGCTGGGGATCCGGATCGACCGCGACGCGGCCTCCGACGTCGGCGTCACGCTGGCGCAGGTGGGCAATGCGCTGAACCCGATGCTGGGCGGCTCCACAGTGTCGGAATGGACCTCGCCGCAGGGCGAAAGCTATGACGTGGTCGTGCGCCTGCCGGAATATGCCCGCGACGACGCCTATGCCCTGGGAGCCCTGCCCGTCGCCGCCACCGCCGATGGCAGCGGGGTCATCCGGCTCGACCAGGTGGCCGAGATCGTCCAGACCGAGGGCCCGGGCGAGATCACGCGCGAGGACCGGCAGCGCTCGGTCCAGGTGACCGCCAACCTCGACGGGGTTAAGGTCGGCGACGTGATGCCCGCCGTGCAGGAGAAGATGGACGCGCTCCAGCCCCCGCCGGGCTACCGCGTGAGCCAGGGCGGCGATGCCGAGGACATCCAGGAAACCACCGGCGCCGCGGGCTCCGCCCTGCTGCTGGCGGTGGTCTTCATCTACCTGGTGCTGGCCTCGCAGTTCGGCTCTTTCGTGCAACCCTTCGCCATCATGTCCTCGCTGCCGCTGTCGCTGATCGGGGTGATGCTGGGCCTGCTGGTGGGCGGCTCCACGCTCAACATGTTCTCGATCATCGGGTTCATCATGCTGATGGGCCTCGTGGTGAAGAACGCGATCCTGCTGGTGGACAACGCCAACCAGCACGTGAAGGCGGGCTGGCATCTCTACGACGCGCTGGTGGAGGCCGGGGCGACCCGGTTCCGGCCCATCGTGATGACGACGCTGGCGATGATCTTCGGGATGCTGCCGCTGGCGCTGAACATCCACGGCGGGTCGGGGCAAAACGCGCCCATGGCCCATGCGGTGATCGGCGGGCTGATCTCGTCCTCGCTGCTGACGCTGGTGGTGGTGCCGGTGCTGCTGACCTATATCGACACGTTCAGCCGCAAGGTCTCGGGCCTGTTCCCGAAACCGCCCGAGGAGGACGAGCACGCGCCGGCCGAATAGGCGCCGGCGTTTGCTGTCCGGTCCTGCCGCGGCGTCGGGGTTCAAGGCCCTCCCCCGAGCGACGCTGGCATCGTGGTCCGAGAGCAGCCGACCCTCGGCATCCAGCGCCACCCCCCGGCGTGGCTCAGCGCCCGAGGCTCTCCCCCGCGCGGCGATGGCCCCGTGGTCGGAGAGCGGCCGGCGCCCGTCATCCGGTGCCAGCCTCCCAGCTTGGTTCAGGTCCCCCGGCCAACCTCCGGCGTGACGATGGCGTCACGGTCCGAGAGCAGCCGTCGGCCTCCAGTCCAGCCCCCGGTGTCGCTCAGGGCTCAAGGCCCTCCACCCGCGCAACGATGGCGTCGTGGTCCGAAAGCGGCCCACCCTCCGGGTCCTGCGCCGGCCGGATCTCCACCGCGCCGAGCGAGAGCCCGCGGGTCAGCATCCAGTCGAGCTTCATTGCCCTCTCGGGGAAGCGGGTGATCAGGCTGGCGCGCGTGGTCGGCTGATCCTCGGGCCCGCCATGGGCGGTGAAGCCCGCCGCCCGCGCCACGTCGAACAGCCCCTCCTCGCGCCACCGGCCCTCGTTGTGATTGCCGGTATTGAGATCGCCGGCGATCAGCAGTGGCATGCCGGGACACTCGGCATCGAGGGCCGCGATCAGGCCGCGCATCTGCTCCTCCCGAAGCTCCGGCCCGCAGGCGCTCTCGAGATGGGTGGAGACGACGACGAGCGGCCCGCCCTCGGTCTCCAGCCGGGCGCCGATCGCCACGCGTTCACCGACCCGGGGCTGTTCCTCGTCACCGAACCATTGCCGGTGGCCGTGCAGCCGCAGCGCGAAGGGAGCGCCAAGCGCCGTGCCCGCGATCAGCCCGTTGCCGTGGTACCCTTCCGCATTGTGGTCGGCGGTGCAGAACCGCCGCTCCGAGGGCGAGCCAAGGCCGAGCTCAAGGTATTCCGCCACGAAGGCGTAGGACATGCCGCGCGCGGCGGCCATGTCGCGAATGGTGTTGCGCTGGCCGGTACGGGCCATGCCATGATCCATCTCCGAGACCAGCATCACGTCGCAATCGACCAGCCGCGCGGCCGCCGCCTCGGGGAAGAGGCAGCGCTCGAGGTTCCAGGCGCCGAGGGTGAAGGGCAGCTTCAGGGGCCGCCCGGGCCCCTGCCCGCCCGTCTCGATCAGGTTGAGGCCGGGGATGCGGGCCATGTGGGCATCGTGGCCCGCGACGTCCCGGGGCACGCCGGTCAGGTCGAAGGCCCGAGGCTCGGGCACCGGCAGGGCGGTCACGGTCTCGCGGATCATTCCGCCGGCTCCATCGCCGCCAGGCCCGCCCGTTCGATCCGGTGCCCGCTTCGCGTCTCGAAGAGGTGCAGCCGGTCCTCGCGTACCGCCACGCGCACCACGTCCGACAGCGGCGCCGCGCCGGCCTCGGCCACCGAAAGGGGTTGCCCGCCGACGAAACCGTGCAGGATCCGCTGCGCGCCCAGCTCTTCGACGTAGTCGAGCCGCAGCGCCAGCCCCCCGGCCTGCACCAGCCGCAGGTCCTCGGGCCGCAGGCCAAGGGTCACCGGCCCTTCCGGCAGCTCCGCCCCGCCGATCGCCTGATCCTCCAGCACCACGCGGCCGCCCTCGACCCGCGCATCCAGCAGGTTCATCGCGGGCGAGCCGATGAAGCCCGCGACGAAGGTGGAGGCGGGGCTGCGGTAGACCTCCAGCGGCGCGCCGATCTGCTCCACCCGGCCGCCGTTCAGCACCACCAGCCGGTCGGCCAGCGTCATCGCCTCGAGCTGGTCGTGGGTCACGTAGAGCGAGGTGGTGCCCAGCCGCCGTTGCAGCCGCCGGATCTCGCCGCGCATCGAGACGCGCAGCTTGGCGTCGAGGTTCGACAGCGGCTCGTCGAAGAGAAAGGCTGCGGGCTGGCGCACGATGGCGCGGCCCATGGCGACCCGCTGGCGCTGCCCGCCCGACAGCGCCCGGGGCTTGCGGTCGAGATAGGGCCCGAGCTCCAGCATCCGCGCGGCCTCGGCCACGCGCTCGTCGATCACCGCGCGGCTCTCGCCGCGGTTCTTCAGCCCGTAGGCCATGTTGTCGCGCACCGACATATGCGGGTAGAGCGCGTAGTTCTGGAACACCATGGCGATGTCGCGGTCCGCCGGGTCGAGCCTGTTGACCACCCGGTCGCCGATGCGGATCTCGCCGCGGGTCACCGTCTCCAGCCCCGCCACCATGCGCAGCAGCGTGGACTTGCCGCAGCCCGAGGGCCCGACAAGCACGATGAACTCGCCATCCGCGATCTCGATCTCGACGCCGGTCACCGCGTCCACGTTGCCGGAATAGGTCTTGCCGACCCCTTGAAGGCTCAGTCCTGCCATCACTTGTCGCTTTCCGTCAGGCCCTTGATGAACATGCGCTGGAAGATGACCACCACCGCGACCGGGGGCAGCATCGCCAGCACCGCAAGGGCGAAGGCTTCGTTGTAGTCGGGAATCTGCGACCCGACCCAGACCTGCAGGATCGACTTGATCCCGCGCATGAGCGTATAGAAATGCTCGTCCGTGGTCATCAGCAGCGGCCAGAGGTACTGGTTCCAGCCGTAGATGAACATGATGATGAAGATCGCCGCCATCATCGTCTTCGACAGCGGCACCAGCACGTCGATGAAGAACTTCCACGGCCCCGCCCCGTCGATCCGCGCGGCCTCCAGCAGTTCGTCGGGCACGGATTTGAAGAACTGCCGGAAGAAGAACGTCCCGGTGGCCGAGGCCAGCAGCGGCACGATCAGGCCGGTATAGGTGTTCAGCAGCCCGAGCGTCGACATCACCTGGTAGGAGGGCATGATCCGCACCTCCAGCGGCAGAAGCAGCGTGGTGAAGATCATCCAGAAGAGGATGGTGGCGAAGCGGAAGCGGAAATAGACCAGCGCATAGGCCGCCATCATCGACAGCACGATCTTTCCGACGGCAAAGCCCACGCCCATGATGAGCGAGTTCATCAGCATCCTGAGCCCCGTCACGTCGCCGGTGAACCCGCCGCGATCGGTCAGCACCTTGGTGTAGGTGGCCAGTCCGTTGTCGCCCGGAGTGAGGAACAGCCCGTTCGAATGGATGTCGACGGGATAATGCGTCGAGGACATGAGCGCCATCACCACCGGCACGCAGAGAAACAGCACGCCGAGGATCAGCACGAGGTGGTCGAGAGGTTTGATCTTCTGCATCACATCACCCGTAATGCACGCGGCGTTCGAGAAAGCGGAATTGCAGCACGGTCAGCGCGGCGACCACCACCATCAGGATCACCGACTGGGCCGAGCTTCCGCCGATATCGTTGCCTTTGAACCCGTCGAGATAGACCTTGTAGACCAGCGTCATCGGGTTGTTGGCGGGCTTGTCCTTCACGATGACGTCGATGATCGGGAAGGTGTCGAACATCGTGTAGGTGATGTTGATAATCAGCAGGAAGAAGGCGGTTGGCGCCAAGAGCGGCAGGATCACGTCGCGGAACCGCCGCCAGCCGGAGCGCGCGTCGATCAGCGCCGCCTCGCGCACCGGGACGGGCACCGATTGCAGCCCCGACAGGAAGAAGATGAAATTGTAGGGGATCTGCTTCCAGACCGAGATGGTGATCAGCGCGATCGCCGTGTCCCAGTAATCGATCCCCACCCGCAAATCGTGGCCAAAAAGCGCGAAGAGGTCCTTGATCGGCCCCATATGCATGTCGAAGAACATCATCCCCATCAGCCCGGCCACCGGCGGCGCGATGGCATAGACCGAGATCAGCAGCGTCTTGTAGGTCTCCGTCCCGCGGATCACCTTGTCGGCCTTCACCGCCAGCAGCAGCCCAAGCCCCAGCGACAGGGCGGTGACCACCACGCAGAAGAAGGCGGTGAACAGCGCCGTGTCCCGGTACTGGCTGCTGGTCACCGCGTCGCCGTAATTCTCCATCCCCACGAAGGTGGAGCCGAAGCCGAAGGGATCCTCGATGTAGAAGGACGAGGTCACCGCCTGCACGGAGGGCCAGTAGAAGAAGATGGCGACCACGGCGAGCTGCGGCAGCACGAAAAGCCACGGGGTCAGCGGGCGGTCGAACTGGACGCGCTTGGTCGGGTTGGCGTCCTCGGCCGAGTACCACGCCCGCAGCCGCGCCAGCAGCGTGCGTTCGGTCTCGAGGGTCGTCATGGGGGTGTCGGTCACTTGCGTACCTGAATTCTGGTTGCAGCGCGGGGCCCGGGCACGCGGCCCGGACCCCCTGGTCATGGGCGGCCTGGATCAGCTCGACGTCTTGGCGAAGCGGGCGAGCAGCTGGTTGCCCTCTTCCTGGATCGTGTCGAAGGCGTCCTGCACGCTTACCTCATCCGAGAAGATGCGATTGAACTCGCGCTCCATCACCGTGCGGATCTGGGGGTAGAAGCCCATGCGGTAGCCGCGGGTCCATTCGCCGCTCTCGAGCTGGAGCTGCTTGATCCCCACCTCGGCCACCGGCTTCTCGTCGTAATAGCCTTCGCTCTTGGCCATCTCGTAGGCGGCCTCGGTCACCGGGACGTAGCCGGTATTCTTGTGCCAGTAGACCTGGATTTCCGGCGAGGTCAGGAAGGAGAAGAACTGCGCGGAGCAGGCGTTTTCCTCGTCCGACTTGCCGGCCATGGCGAAGAGCGCGGCACCACCGATGAAGCTTTGCGTGCCCGCGCCCTCGATGCTGTCCCAGTAGGGCATGAAATCGGCGGAGAACTCGAAATCGGCCGATTGCTGCAGCCCGCCGAACGACCCAGAAGAGCCGATCCACATGGCGCTTTCGCCCTCTTCGAAGGGCTTGAGGTTGTCGGACCAGCCAGCCCCGTAGAAGCCGAAGAGACCGTCATCGGCCCATGCCTTCAGCTTTTCGAACATCATCACCTGGTTCTCGTCGTTGACGATGATCTCGGTGCCGTCGATGGCGTCGTAGCCGTTGTTGTTGGTCGCGAATTGCTGGTTGTTGCGGGACTTGAAGTTCTCCACCATCATCCAGGTCAGCTGCGAGGCGGTCAGCGGCAAGTAGCCCGCCTCCTTCAGCTTGGGCGCGACCGTCTCGAACTCTTCCCAGGTCTTCGGCGGCTCGACTCCGGCCTTCTCGAAGGCGGCCACGTTGTAGTACATGATCGGCGCGGAGGAGTTGAAGGGCATCCCGATGAACTTGCCGTCGGCATCCGCGTAGAAGCCGCGCACGCCCGAGATGAAGTCGTCGCGGTTGAACTCTTCACCGGCGTTGCGGATCAGGTCCTCGGCGGGGATGGTGGCCCCTTCGGCGGCGATGATGGTCGCGGCGCCGGCGTCGAAGACCTGCAGGATGTTGGGTTGCTCGCCCGAGCGGAAGGCGGCGATGGCCGAGGACAGCGCCTCCTCGTAGGTGCCCTTGGAGACGGGCGTCAGCTTGCACGTGTCCTGGGCGTCGTTGAACTTCTGCGAGATCTCGTTGATCACCTCGCCGTTGCGGCCGCCCATGCCGTGCCACCAGGTGATGTCGGTCGCCGCCATGGCGGTCGAGGCGGTGAGCGCGAAGGCCACCGTCGCTGTCGCAAGTTTCTGCATCTGTCCCTCTCTGGGTTGAAGTGTCACGCCGTCGCGCTACGCCCGCCCCGTGAAGGTTCCTTTGCAGTTTCGTGACAGTTCCGTGATGGCCCCCGCTGACCAAGGGTCAGGACGCGCGGCCTGCCCGCGTCGTCCTCAGCCCAGGATGCCGGGCAGGCGCAGCCCATTTTCGCGCGCGCAGTCCAGCGCCTCCTCGTAGCCCGCATCGGCATGGCGCATCACCCCGGTGGCGGGATCGTTCCAGAGCACCCGCTCCAGCCGCCGCGCCGCGTCCTCGGTCCCGTCGGCGCAGATCACCATGCCCGCATGCTGCGAGAACCCCATGCCGACGCCGCCGCCGTGGTGCAGGCTGACCCATGTGGCGCCCGACGCGGTGTTGAGCAGCGCGTTCAGCAGCGGCCAGTCGCTGACCGCGTCCGAGCCGTCGCGCATCGCTTCCGTCTCGCGGTTGGGGCTGGCGACGGAGCCGCTGTCGAGGTGGTCGCGGCCGATGACCACCGGCGCCTTCAGCTCGCCCTTCGCCACCATCTCGTTGAAGGCAAGGCCCAGCCGGTGCCGGTCCCCCAGCCCGACCCAGCAGATCCGCGCGGGCAGGCCCTGGAAGGAAATCCTCTCCCGCGCCATGTCGAGCCAGTTGTGCAGGTGGGTGTTGTCCGGCAGCAGCTCCTTCACCTTCTCGTCGGTCCGGTAGATGTCCTCCGGATCGCCGGACAAAGCCGCCCAGCGGAAGGGCCCCACGCCCCTGCAGAAGAGCGGGCGGATATAGGCGGGGACGAAGCCGGGGAAAGCAAAGGCGTTTTCCAGCCCCTCCTCCTTGGCGACCTGGCGGATGTTGTTGCCGTAATCCAGCGTCGGCACGCCCGCGTTCCAGAAATCCACCATGGCGGCCACGTGGGTCTTCATGCTGGCCCGCGCGGCCTTTTCCACCGCCTCCGGGTCGCTCTCGCGCTTCGCGCGCCATTCGCCCATGGTCCAGCCCTGCGGCAGGTAGCCGTTCACCGGGTCATGGGCCGAGGTCTGGTCCGTCACCATGTCGGGCTTCACCCCGCGGCGCACCAGTTCCGGGTAGATGTCGGCGGCATTGCCCAGCAGGCCCACCGACTTGGCCTCGCCCGCTTCGGTCCAGCGTTCGATCATCGCGAGCGCCTCGTCCAGCGTCTCGGCCTTCTCGTCGAGGTAGCGGGTGCGCAGGCGGAAATCGATGCGCTCGGGATTGCACTCGACGGCAAGGCAGCAGGCCCCTGCCATCACCGCAGCCAAGGGCTGCGCGCCCCCCATGCCGCCCAGCCCCGCGGTCAGGATCCAGCGGCCCGCAAGCTTGCCGGCATAGTGCTGGCGCCCGGCCTCCACGAAGGTCTCGTAGGTGCCCTGCACGATGCCCTGGCTGCCGATGTAGATCCATGACCCCGCGGTCATCTGGCCGTACATCATCAGCCCCTTGCGATCGAGCTCGTTGAAATGCTTCCAGTTGGCCCAGTGCGGCACGAGGTTGGAATTCGCGATCAGCACGCGCGGCGCATCGGCATGGGTGCGGAAGATCCCCACCGGCTTGCCCGATTGCACCAGCAGCGTCTCGTCCGCCTCCAGGTCGCGCAGCGCCGCGGTGATCCTGTCGAAGTCGCCCCAGGTCCGCGCCGCGCGCCCGATGCCGCCATAGACCACCAGCTCGTCGGGGTTCTCCGCCACCTCGCCGTCGAGGTTGTTCATCAGCATCCGCAGCGGCGCCTCGGTCTGCCACGACTTCGCGGTGATCTCGGTGCCGCGCGGGGCGCTGACCTTGCGGGCATTGGGGATATTTGACATCAGAGCGGCTCCATCTGGGCGGTGGCTGTAGCGAGGCGGTCGAGAAGCGTGACGAGGACGGGGCGCAGCCGGTCCGCGCGGTCGTCGCGCCAGCGCCAGGGCGGCACCTCCTCCATGTAGGTCGACTGCGCGATCTCGAGCTGGATGGCGTGACGGCCGCGCGCGGGATCTCCGTAGTGTCGCGTGGTCCAGCCGCCGCGAAACCTGCCGTTCAGGACATGGGAGAACTCGCTTTTCGCGCAGTCGGTTACCGCAATCTGTTCAAGCGTTGGATCACAGGTTCGGCCCATGTCGGTGCCGATGTTCAGGTCCGGCAGGGTGCCGTCGAAGAGATGCGGGATGACCGAGCGGATGGAATGGCAGTCGAACAGCAGCACCTGCCCGTGAATGGCCTGCAGCCGCGCCAGTTCTGCCTCCAAGGCGTCGTGATAGGGCGCGTGGTGCGCGGCGCGCCTGCGGGCGATCTCGGCCTCGTCGGGCTCATGGCCCTCGCGGTAGAGCGGAGTGCCGTCGAAATCCGTGACCGGGCAGAGCCCGGTGGTGTTCTGCCCGGGATAGAGGCTGGCGCCCGAGGGATCGCGGTTGGCGTCGATCAGGTAGCGGTGGAAGGTCGCGCGGACGGTCGAGGCGCCCGGCAGCAGCCCCGCGAAGAGGTCGTGGATGTGCCAGTCGGTATCCGACAGCGCGCGGCCGGTTTCGTTCAGCACCGCCTGCACCTCCGGCGGCACCTGTGTGCCGGTATGCGGCATTCCCAGCACCACGGGCAACGTGCCTTGGCTTACTTCCACCTGGCTCATGCGCCCGCCTCCTCTTCCAGCGCCAGGAGCGGCCCAAGCCCTGCGCCCTCCATCAGCGACCGGTCGCGCAGCATCTGGGCTGCGAGCTCGAGGTCCGGCGCGATGAAGCGGTCCCGCTCCAGCGCCGGGATGCGGCGGCGCAGCTCCGCGATGACCTGGCGCAGCCCTTGGCTGGTCTTCAGCGGGGCGCGAAACTCCACCCCCTGCGCGCCGCACAGCAGCTCCACCCCGAGGATATGGCCGAGGTTCTTCACCATCCGCTCCAGCCGCCGCGCGCCGTGCGCCGCCATCGACACGTGATCCTCCTGGTTGGCCGAAGTCGGCGTGGAATCGGTCGTGCAGGGGTTGGCGAGGTGCTTGTTCTCGCTCATCAGCGCGGCGGTGGTGACCTCGGCGATCATGAAGCCGGAATTCAGCCCCGGATCGGCGGTCAGGAACGGCGGCAGGTCGAAGCTCAGCGTCGGGTCCACCATGAGCGCCACGCGCCGCTGGGCGATCGCCCCGAGCTCCGCCACCGCCAGCGCGATCTGGTCGGCGGCAAAACCCACCGGCTCGGCATGGAAATTCCCGCCCGAGACGATCATCCCCGCCTGTTCCAGCACCAGCGGGTTGTCCGTGGCGGCATTGGCCTCGATCCTCAGGGTGTCCGCCGCCTGCCGCAGCAGGTCGATGCAGGCCCCCGCCACCTGCGGCTGGCAGCGGATGCAATAGGGGTCCTGCACGCGGGCGTCGCCGTCGCGGTGGCTTTCGCGGATCTCGCTGCCCTCCATCAAGGCGCGGATCGCCGCCGCCGCCTCGATCTGTCCGCGATGGCCCCGCAGCACGTGGATCTCGGGCTGGAGCGGCGCGGTGCTGCCCATGATCGCGTCGGTGGACAGCGCCGAGGTCATCAGCCCCGCCCCCGCCAGCCGCCACGCGTCGAAGAGCCCGGCCAGCGCATAGGCGGTGGAGAACTGGGTGCCGTTGATCAGCGCCAGCCCCTCTTTCGGGCCCAGCGTCACGGGGGCCAGCCCCGCCTGCGCCAGCGCCCGGGCGGCAGGCATCTCCTCGCCCCGCAGCACCGCCATTCCCTCGCCGATCATCGCGGCGGTCATATGGGCCAGCGGCGCAAGGTCGCCCGAGGCGCCGACGGATCCCTGCGCCGGCACGAAGGGCAGCAGGTCGGCGTCCAGCATCCCCTCCAGCAGGGTCACGATCTCGCGCCGCACGCCCGAGGCGCCGCGCCCCAGCGACAGCAGCTTCAGCGCCATCATCAGCCGCAGCACCGGCGCGGGCATCGGATCGCCCAACCCGGCGCAATGGGACAGGATCAGGTTCCGCTGCAACTCGGCCGTCTGGTCCGGCGCGATCCGCACATGGGCCAGCTTACCGAAGCCGGTGTTGACGCCGTAGACCGCGGCCTGCCCCGCCGCGGCCTCGGCGATCCGGGCGGCGGCGGCGTCGATTGCCGGGTGGCAGGCAGGGTCCAGCCGGACGGGTGAGCCCACGCGGTAAATGGCCTCGAGCTGCGAGAGGGTTGCGGCGCCGGGCGTCAGGGTGAGCGTCATGCGCGGCCTCCGAAGATGCGGCGGTGGAGCGGGTTGAACCCGATGCGATAGGCAAACTCCGCCGGATGCTCCGCGTCCCAAACGGCGAGGTCGGCGCGCAGGCCGGGCGCGATCATTCCGCAATCCGCGAGGCCCAGGGCCTGCGCCGCGTGGCGGGTGACGCCGGTCAGCGCCTCCTCCGGAGTCATTCCGAACAACGTCGCGGCCATGTTCATCGCCAGGAGCGGCGAGGCCAGCGGCGAGGATCCGGGGTTGCAGTCGGTGGCCACCGCCATGGGCACGCCCGCCGCACGCAGGGCCTCGATCGGCGGTTTCTGGGGGTCGTTCAGCGTGTAGAAGGCGCCGGGCAGGATCACCGCGACCGTGCCTGCGGCCTTCATCGCGGCGATACCCTCGGCGGAGAGATATTCGAGGTGATCCGCCGAGAGCGCGCCGTAGGAGGCCGCCAGCGCCGCGCCCCCCAGGTCCGACATCTGCTCGGCATGGAGCCGCACCGGCAGGCCGAGCGCCCGCGCCTTGTCGAAGACCCGCGCGATCTGGTCCGGGGAAAAGGCGATCCCCTCGCAGAAGCCGTCGACGGTGTCGACCAGCCCCGCGCGATGCGCCGCCTCCAGCCCGGGCAGGCAGACCTCGTCGATATAGGCGTCGGCGCGGTCCTTGTAGTCCGGCGGCACGGCATGGGCGGCAAGGTAGGAGCGGTGGATGCGTATGTCGCGCAGCTCGCCCAGCCGGGTGGCCACGCGCAGCATCTTCAGCTCGTCCTCGATGGTCAGGCCGTAGCCCGACTTCACCTCCAGCGTGGTCACCCCCTCGGCGATCATCGCATCCACCCGGGTCAGCGCGGAGGCGAGCAGCGCCTCTTCGCCAGCCTCCCGCGTGGCGCGCACGGTGGAGACGATGCCGCCCCCGGCCTTCGCGATCTCCTGGTAGGAGGCCCCCTGCTGGCGCATCTCGAATTCCCGCGCCCGGTTGCCGCCATGAACCACGTGGGAATGGCAATCGATCAGCGCCGGGGTGACCATCCGGCCGCCAAGGTCCTCGGCCGGCCAGTCGTATTCCGCAGGCAGGTCCGCGCGCGGCCCCACCCAGGCGATCCGTCCGCTGTCGAGCGCGATGGCCGCATCGGCGATCCAGCCATAGGGCGTGTCCCCCGGAGCCATGGTGGCGGCGCTGCAATGGGTCAGGAGCGTTTGGGTCATGGCGGAATCGCCCTTGATAGATGCAGGTTTATCGCCATTATGTGCAGACATATTAAGCCTAGCAACAGGAAACCCGCGATGACCACGATCCTGGCCGAGACCGCGCTGCTGCCGGAGGGCTGGCGCGACAACGTGCGGGTGGAGATCGCGGCGGGTCGTATCGCCTCCGTCGCGGCGGGCGCGGTGCCGGGGCCGGAGGATCTGCGGACCGGCCCGCTCCTGCCCGCGCCGTGCAACCTGCATTCCCACGGCTTCCAGCGCGCCATGGCCGGCCTGACCGAGGGCCGGGGCCCCGAGGGGCGGGACAGTTTCTGGACCTGGCGGCGGCTGATGTTCCGCTTTCTCGACCGCCTGACCCCCGACGACGTGGAGGCGATCACCGCCTTCGCTCAGATGGAGATGCTGGAGGCGGGATACGGCTCCGTCGCGGAGTTCCACTACCTCCACCACGCGCCGGGGGGCGCCGCCTATGACAACCGGGCCGAAGTGTCGGAGCGGGTCGCGGCGGCGGCGGCCACCAGCGGCCTCGGCCTCACCCTGCTGCCGGTGCTCTACATGCAGGGCGGCTGCGACGGCCGGGCGCTGGAGGCGGGGCAGATCCGCTTCGGCAACGACCTCGGGGGCTATGCAGAGCTGCTGGAGGGGGCGGAGGCGGCGCTGAAGCCGCTAGGCGATGCGCAGCTCGGCCTCTCGGCGCATTCGCTGCGCGCGGTGCCGGTGGAGGTGGCGGCGCACCTGCCGGAGCTGCGCCCCGGCGCGCCGGTTCACATGCACCTTGCCGAACAGCGCGCCGAGGTCGAGGAGGTCGAGGCGGCGCAAGGGGCGCGTCCGGTGACGCTGGCGCTGGACCGGCTGCCGCTTGACGCGCCGTGGTGCTTCATCCATTGCACGCAGATGACGCCGCAAGAAACGGAAAACCTTGCCAAATCCGGTGCCGTAGCCGGGCTCTGCCCGGTGACGGAGGCGAGCCTTGGCGACGGCATCTTCGACGGCGCGGCCTATCTCGAGGCCGGCGGGATGCTGGGGCTGGGGACGGATTCCAACATCCGCATTTCGCTGGCGGAGGAACTGCGGGGGTTGGAGTATTCCCAGCGGCTGCGCGACCGGGCGCGGGCGGTGCTGGCCACGCCCGAGCGCTCCACCGGCCGGCGCCTGTTCGACGCGGCCCTCGCCGGCGGCGAGCGGGC
>SRJI02000140.1 GCA_005473895.2 Carideicomes alvinocaridis | reverse complement strand
ATTACCACGAATTAATTGAACTTGAGTGGGGTTAAGGAARATRAGAGATCTWAGAATAACCTTAACCACCTCGTGGTCATCCCATTTCTTGCTCCCKAGGTTGCGCACTTGGTTCACCAAGGTTTTGAGCCGGTTGTACATATCTTGTGGCTACTCCCCTTRGCGAAGACGGAAGCGACCGAGCTCCCCCTCGATCGTYTCCCGCTTGGTGATCTTGGTGAGTTCATCACCYTCGTGCGCRGTCTTGAGWARGTCCCAAATCTCCTTYGCATTCTTCAACCCTTGCACCTTGTTRTATTCCTCCTTGCTTAGAGAGGCRAGGAGTATGGTTGTAGCTTGAGAGTTGAAGTGCTCGATTTGGGCYACYTCGTCCGTATCATAGTCTTCATCCCCTACGGATGGTACCTGYGCTCCAAACTCAACAACATTCCATATACTTTTGTGGAGTGAGGTTAGATGAAATTTCATTAAATCACTCCACCTAGCATAATCTTCACCGTCAAAGGTTGGCGGTTTGCCTAATGGAACRGAAAGTAATGGAGTATGTYTAGAKGTRCGAGGRTARTGTAAGGGRATCTTACTAAACTTCTTRCGCTCWTGGCGYTTAGAAGTTAYGGAGGGCGCRTCGGAGYCGGAGGTMGAWGKTGATGAAGTGTCGGTCTCGTAGTAGACCACCTTCCTCATCTTCTTWTTYTTGTCGCCACTCCGATGCGACTTGTGAGAAGAAGTCTTCTTTTCCTTCTTCTTCTCCTTCCGCTTCTCCTTGTTGCGGGACTCTCCCGATAGAGCTTTCTCGTTGCTTGTAGTGGGCTTTTCGTGGGCTTTTCG
>SRJI02000139.1 GCA_005473895.2 Carideicomes alvinocaridis | reverse complement strand
GTCAATCCTTAGGYATAAATGTGTAAAGCGGGAGGTGAATTAAAKAATGAATAGGACAKAGATAGGTCAARGGACACTTGCCTCCACCAACYRACTGCTGCTCAGGGGCTTCTCCTGYGAGTTCYTCGGGCTCTTCRAYCGGATCGTTCTCTATGCGAGCGCAAACATACATAYATCCACAYATTTAATACMAAAGAACAGTACACCATACAATAGAATGCARTAAGTAAACAGAYGTTCCRCGCGGGCTCGCRAKTACGGTTAAGAGAGAAAGAGGAAAAGACAGTCGAGAAACGATCACGTTACATGATTATAAATTAACYACTCGCTTAATGGAAGGAAATTTAATGTAGACACTATGTTTAGCGTAAAGTAAAGTCATGTTTCATGTCTAATTATTATAAGCAGGTGGAGATAAATAAAARGATGGTCGCGYGGCGAGACGCGCGACAAAGCTCTCTAAAACAAATTAAGAAGTTAACGACTCGTCGCRCGACCGAGCACGCARCGAGACACTTCGCCTTAGTTAYGAGGAGACGTTAAGCGTCGCGCGACGAAGCGCACGACGGCATACGTCGGCTAAAYTGAGTCCAAAGTGGAACGTCGCGTGAATACACACGCGGCGTTACACCTTAAACAACCTGAAACRAAAATGGATCGTCGCGCGACGAAGCGCACGACGCAACACAAGATAGAATCTGAATTTGGACAAATCCGTCGCGCGGCGAAGCGCGCGACGCAACACGCTAATTAACAAATAATCACCGCGAGCGCGGGCGAGCGAAGATACGRTCGGGCGRGGCCGGGACGGGGGAACGGGCGGCCGAGCCGGGGCCGAGGCGGTTGA
>SRJI02000138.1 GCA_005473895.2 Carideicomes alvinocaridis | reverse complement strand
TGCGGGCGGCGGCGCTGGTGGCGCTCGGCCTCGCCTTGGCGGGAGCGCGGACCCACCAGGTGGCCGGCCCGGTGCTGGAGGGGCGCTATTACGGGCCGATCCAGGGCCGGATCGTGGCGATCGACCGCTCCGCCTCGGACGCGCTGCGGCTGACGCTCGACCGGGTCGTGCTGCGCGACCGGGGGCCGGAGCGCACGCCGCGCCGTCTGCGCGTCTCGCTTCATGGCGGGGCGGCGGTGCGGGCGGACCTGCCCGGCGGTCGGCCGGAGCCGGGGGCGGTGGCGATCCTCACCGGGCACCTGTCGCCGCCCGGCGGACCGGTGGAGCCCGGGGGCTTCGATTTCCGCCGCCATGCCTGGTTTCTGAAACTGGGCGCGGTCGGCTATACCCGCACGCCGGTGCTGCGCTGGCAGGGGCCGGGCCGGGGCTGGCGGCCCATGTTGCACCGGCTGCGGCTGGACCTGTCGGCGCGCATCCAGCAGGCCCTGCCGGGGCGGCGCGGGGCCTTTGCCGCCGCGGTGCTGACCGGCGACCGCTCGGGCATGGACCGGCCCACGCTGGAGGCGCTGCGCCGCTCCAACCTGGCGCATCTGCTGGCGATCTCGGGGCTGCATATGGGGCTGCTCGCCGGCTTCGTCTTCGCGGCGCTGCGGCTTGCTCAGGCCGCGGTGCCGCGCTGGTGCGACCGCGCGCCGGTCAAGAAGATCGCCGCCTTGGGCGCGTTGCTGGCGGCGGCGGGCTACCTCGCGCTGTCGGGCGGCAACGTGGCGACGCAGCGCGCCTTCGTCATGGCGGCGGTGGCGCTCGGGGCGGTGCTGGCCGACCGGCGGGCGCTGTCGCGGGCGCTGTC
>SRJI02000021.1 GCA_005473895.2 Carideicomes alvinocaridis | reverse complement strand
GGCGGCGTAGAGCGCGCCGAGCGGGGCCAGCGCGCGGGCCTGCCAGCCGGGCGAGTGCGGCGGGCGGTCCCAGAAGCGGGGGGCGCGGGTCACGGCGTGCCCGCCATGTCCAGCAGGTCGAGCACGAGGTCGGTCACGAGGTCCGTCACCTCCGCCCCTTCCGACACCAGCTCCCACGCCGCGTGGGCCATCAGCGCCGCCTGGTCCGGCGCGATCAGCCGGGCGAGGGCGTTCGACAGCTGCGTCGCGTCGCGCACCATCCGCGCCGCGCCGGCGCCGGAGAGCCGTTCGTAGGCATCTGCGTGGCGTTTCACGTTGGGCCCGTGCAGCACGGCCGAGCCGAGCGCCGCGGGCTCGTAGGGGTTGCGCCCGCCGTGGGAGGGCGTGAGCGAGGAGGCCATCAGCGTCACCGGCGCCAGCCTGTACCACAGTCCGATCTCGCCATGGGTATCGGCCAGCAGGATCTGGATGTTCTCCTCCGGCATCTCCCCGGTGGACCAGCGCGCGGTCATCATCGCGCTGTCGGCCAGCGCCTCGACGAAGCGGGGGGTGTCGTCGACGTCGTCGGGCACCACGATCATCAGCAGCCGGTGGGCGTGGCGCAGGGCGGCACGATGGGCTTCGATCAGGCAGGGCATCTCGTCGGGCTGGGCCATGGCGGCCAGCCAGACCGGGCGCCCGCCGAGGATGCCGCTCACCCGCTCCAGGTCCTCCTCATTGCAATCGGGGGGCGCGCTGCTGTCCTGCAGGGGGCCGGTCAGCCGCAGGTCGTTTTCGCTGACGCCCAGCCGGCGCAGCCGCCGCGCGGCATTGGCGCTGATCGCGTGCGCCGAGTTGAAGCGCCCCACGGTGCCGCGCGCGAGGTCCGGCAGCCAGCGCACGTTCGGATCCTCGAACCCGGCCTCCGCGGCGTCCAGCAGGACCAGCGGCACCCCGGCGCGGTCGGAGGCATGGATCAGCGAGGGCCGCAGCCGGCCATGGGACCACAGGCAGATATCGGGCCGCCAATGGGCAAGGAACGCCTCGCAATCGGCGGGATGTTCGGACGGGGTGGGGGCCCAGCTGACATTGTCGGCAAGCCGCCGCGCCGGCGGGGCGGGCGTCGCGGTGGTCAGTAGGACATGCGAGCCCGGCCGCTGCGCCGTGATCCGCGCCGCGAGGTGCAGCATGGCGGCCTGGCGCTGCGCCACCGGCGCATGAAGCCAGACAAGCTCCCCCTCCGGGCGCGGTGGTCGCTTCTCCTGCGGATCACGCGTGTTGCGCCGGGCCAGGGCAAGATAGGCGGCAAGCGTGAGCGGCTGTTTCAGATGTCGAGTTCCTCGGTCGGCGACGCCTCTTTCTCCTCGTCGCGCAGGCGGTGGAGGTGGGCGATGTAGTAGCGCATGTGGGCGTTGTCCACCGTGCGCTGCGCCTCTGCCTTCCAGGCATCGAAGGCCGAGGCGTAGTCGGGGAACATGCCGACGATATCGATGTCCTCGACATTCTTGAAGACGTTCTTCGAGGGGTCGACGAGTTCGCCGCCGAAGACGAGGTGCAGCCGTTGCATGACATGTCCCTTCCGCTGTTGCAGGGTCGCCGCGCAGCCTAACGTAAGCCCCAACGAGGTCAACCGGATCGCCGCCGCGCCTCCCCGCCGGGAGGATGCCGCAGGCGGCTTGAAGAAGCGTTTACACTAGTCCCGCAGCTCGGCCATCAGCGCGTCGTGGATGCGGGCGCCGGCGGCGACCACGCCGTCGACCTTGGGGTCGGCATTGTTGAAGCGCAGCGGCCGGCCGGCACGGTCGGTGACGGTGGCCCCCGCCTCGGCGCAGATCAGGGCGCCGGCGGCAATGTCCCATTCCCAGCTCTGGCGGAAGGTCAGCATCGCGTCGTAGCGCCCCTGCGCCACGAGGCTCATCCGGTAGGCCAGCGACGGCCGGTAGGCACGGCGAAAGCCGGGCACGGCGCGGGGCCAGTGAACCTGGTGCATGTTGCCCTGGGTGGTCAGGATCTCGGCCTCGGCCAGGGTACCGGTCTCGGAGGCGCGGATCGGCTCGCCGTTCAGGGTGGCGCCGTGGCCCTTCGCGGCGGCGAAGAGCCGGTCGAGCATCGGCAGGTAGACCACGGCCGCGGTCACCTCGCCCTCTTCGGCCACGGCGATGGAATGCGCCCAGCTGTCCTTGCCGTCGATGAAGCTGCGGGTGCCGTCGATCGGGTCGATGATGAAGGCGCGGCGCGCATCGCGGCGGGCGGCGCTGTCGGGGCTTTCCTCGCTCAGCCAGCCGTAATCGGGACGGGCGGGGCGCAGCAGGTTCTCCAGCACCGCGTTCACCGCGATGTCGGCCTGGGTCACCGGGCCGGCATCGTCGGGCTTGTCTGTGATCTCCATCGGGCCGCCTACATGCGCGGTCGCCACCTCGGCGGCCCGCTGCGCCGCCTCCAGGAGAAGCTCTAGGTCACGCGCCGGCAAGGGTCAGCCCCTCCACCAAGAGCGACGGCACGACCGTGGACAGGTAGGGCCGCGCATCGTTGGCCGGGATGATCCGGCGCAGCATGTCGCGCAGGTTGCCGGCGATGGTCACCTCGTTGACCGCGTGTTTCACCTCGCCGTTCTCGACCCAGAGGCCCGAGGCGCCGCGGGAATAATCCCCGGTATTCGGGTTGATCGTGGCCCCGATGAAGGAGGTCACGATGAGCCCGGTCCACATGCGCGCGATCAGTTCCTCGCGGCTGGCGGTGCCCTGGGTCAGCGACACGTTGGACACGCCGGGCGAGGGCGCGGTGCCCGGGCCGCGCCGCGCCGAGGCGGTGCTGTGCATGCCCAGCTTGCGCGCCGAGGCCAGGTCGAGCGTGTAGCCCTTGAGCACCCCGTTCTCGACGATCAGGCGCTTGCGGGTCGCCAGCCCCTCCGCGTCGAAGGGGCGAGAGCCGGGCACGCGCGGGCGCAGGGGGTCTTCGGTCAGCGAAAGGTCGTCGGGCAGCAGCGTCTCGCCCAGGGCGTCGCGCAGCCACGAGGCGCCGCGCGCCACCGCGTCGCCGTTCACCGCCGACAGCAGGTGTCCGATGAGGGAGCTCGAGACACGCTCGTCGAACAGCACCGGGTAGGCGCCGGTGCGGGGTTTCTCGGGGTTCAGACGCTCCACCGCGCGAATGCCGGCGAGATGGCCGATCTCTTCCGGGCTGCGCAGGTCGGCGGCGTGGATCCGGTGATCGGCGTCGTGGTCACGCTCCATTCCCTGGCCCTCGCCCGCCATGGCGACGCAATGCAGCGCGCTGTCGGTCCGGCTGTAGCCGCCGGAAAAGCCGTTGCTTGCCGCAAGGTGGATGTCGCGGGCGGTGTACTCGGCGGCCGCGCCCTGGCTCTGGGTGACGCCGGGCACGGCGAGCGCGGCGCGCTCCGCCTCGGCCGCCTGCTGCTGGAGCCATTCGGGATCGGGCTCGGGCGAGGGATCGAAGAGGTCGAGCGCGGCCACGTCCCATGTCTCGGCAAGCTGGTTCGTCTCGGCCAGGCCGGCATAGGGATCCTCGGGGGCCTCGCGGGCCATGGCGACGGCGCGTTCGGCCATCTCGGTCAGGGTGTCGGCCGAGGTGTCGGAGGCCGAGACCGCCGCCTGCCGCCGCCCGATCAGCACGCGCAGGCCGATATCGGTGCCTTCCGCCCGCTCCGCCTGTTCCAGCGTCCCCGCCCGCATCTCCACCGAGACGGAGCGGCCGGTGACGGCCATGGCATCCGCCGAGTCGGCGCCGGCACGACGCGCGGCGTCGAGAAGCTGTTCGGTCAGGCGGGCGAGATGGTCGGACATGGGCGCTCTCCGCGGAGGTTCGGGATCCACGTCACGTATCTCCTGCGGGCGGTCGTTTCAAGCGAGCGCACGGCGGCCACGCAAAGCGAAAGGGCCGCGCATGGCTTGGCGCGGCCCCCTCCTGTCGGTCCGGTCCGGTGGATCAGCGGATGCGCTGACCGTTGGCAAGCACCTTGCCATCGGGCGTGACCTCGATGGTGGAGCGCAGGGAATCGTCGCTGCTTCCGGGCACGGCGAACATGCCCATCATCATCCGCGCGCTCATCGCCTGCTGCTGCGGCAGAAGACCCATTTCCACCAGCTTGTCCATCAGCTGGTTGGCGCCGTCGAGCGTCAGGGTCACCTCGCCCTCGGGCGCCGGCATGCCCTGGAAGGTCTGCAGGTCGCTGTTGTCGAAGGTAAAGTCGCCTTCGCCGGTCAGCCGCGCCCCGGCGATCTGCACCAGCAGGTCGTTGAGCTTCAGCGTCTCCAGCTCGGCCGGCATGCCGCCGTCGACGTTGATGGCCTCCATCTGCTGCTGGTCGAAGATGTCGACCAGCGGCTTCGCGGTGCCGGAAATGTCGAAGGAGACGGTGGCCGGTTCATGCGACAGCGTGCCGGACGGGTCGATCATGCTCCAGAGCTGTTCCGACACGGACAGCCCGCCCAGGGTTAGGGCGAGGTTGAAGTCATGCGCCTCTTCCGCCGGACCGAGCGGCAGGGCGATGTGGAACAGCGCCTCGTCCATCTCGCCCGACATCGGGAAGGGCATCTCGTTGCTCGTGGCCTCGAAGGCCATCCCCTTGCCGGCGACGCGGTAGGCTAGTTCCTCGTCGTTCATGGTGACGGAGCCTTCGCCGGATTCGGAGGACGAGGTCCCGGTCAGGGTCCGCCCCGCTTCGGTGAAGGAAAATTCCGTGCTCCCGCCCTGGTGCGAGAAGCTGCCGTCGGTGGCAAAGCCCGCATCGAGCGCGGCGCCCATCTCGGCCATGTCGACATCCTGCGGCAGGCTGTAGGTGCCGTCGTATTTCATGCCGGTCATGCTTCCGGCCATCTTGAAGTTGTTGGCGGGCTCGTCGGGCGGGGTGACGTCCACGTCGTAGCTGAATTCCTCGGCCGTCATCGACTGGGCAATGTCGCGCAGCTCGGAGGTGGTGGACATCTCGGTATGGCCCGTGACGCCGGCGAGGCGCATCATCGCCTTGAACTGGTCCGGGCCCACCGTCTTGCCCTTGCCGGTGATCTCGGTCAGCGCGAGGCCGAGGCTGTCGGCGGAAAAGTCGTAGGCCAGGTCGCCGGGATCGCCGGAGATCGTCATGTCGAAGCCGGAGGTGGTATAGTCCAGCTTGCCGCTGACGGGCCCCTCGTCGGGGGGCTGCACGTCGAAGGTCAGCGGCATGGTCTCGGGCAGGACCACGTCGACCGTGCCGTCGCCGTTGTTCCGGAAGGTGATGCGATCCATGGTGAAGGTCAGGCTGCCGGTCTCGCCCGTCGTCATGGCCGCGCCATCGTCGCCGGCCTCGTCGTCGGCGGGGGCGGCAGGCAGGTCGAAGGTCATGGTCACGTCGGTCAGGGTGAGCCCGTCGCCCGTCTCCTCCTCCGTCGCGGTGATCTCGTAGCCGAAATCCTCCATGTAATCCTGCATGTCGGTCCAGACCTGGCGGGCGGTCACGTCGGCCGAGGCGGTGCCGGCCCCGAGCGCCAGGATCAGTGCCGCTGAACTGGAGGCGTCATAAAATCTTTTCATCGCGAACCCCTACTTGAGCAATTTTCACGCGCAGCTTCGGCCTCCGCCCCTAAACCGTCAAGGGCGGCCTTTCCATACCCTTCACCGCGCGCGAGCCGCCGCCCAGCCCCCGAACGGGGCCGCGGCGGGGTTGCTCGCCCGCTGGTCTGGACCTGCCGGGACGGGCTGGATACCACTGGGGAAACTGGACAAGCGGAGGACGACATGGCCGGAATGAATGGCAAGACGGTGCTGATCACGGGCGCGAGCCGCGGCATCGGCGAGGCGGCAGCGCATGTCTTTGCCGAGGCGGGGGCCAACGTGGTGCTTTGCGCCCGCTCGGGAGACGATATCGGGCGCATCGCCTCCGAGATCGGGGCGAAGGCGCTGGCGCATCCCTGCGACGTCAGCGACCACACCGAGATGGAGGCGGCCGTGGAGGCCGCGGTCTCCACCTTCGGCGGGCTGGACGTGCTGATCGGCAATGCCGGCGTGATCGAGCCGATCGCCCGCATGGAAGAGGCCGACCCCGAAAGCTGGGGCAAGGCCATCGACATCAACCTCAAGGGCATCTTCCACGGGATGCGCGCGGCGCTTCCGGTGATGCGGCGGGGCGGTGGCGGCACCATCCTGTCGATCAGCTCGGGCGCGGCGCACGGCCCGATCGAGGCCTGGTCGCATTACTGCGCGTCCAAGGCCGGGGTGGCGATGCTGACCCGCTGCCTGGACCACGAGGAGCGCGGCAACGGCATCCGCGCCATCGGGCTGAGCCCCGGCACCGTGGCGACGCAGATGCAGCGCGAGATCAAGTCCTCGGGCATCAACCCGGTCAGCCGGCTGGACTGGTCGGACCACATCCCGCCGGAATGGCCGGCGCGGGCGCTGCTGTGGATGTGCGGGGCCGAGGCGGATCATTGGCTGGGCGAAGAGATCTCGCTCAGGGATCCGGACATCCGGTCGAAGGTCGGCCTCGGGTGATCGCCTGCGAGGACGAGGGCGCGCTGCGCGTGCTGCGGATCGAGCGCGAGGCGAAGGCCAACTCGCTCACCGCCGAGATGCTGGGCACGCTCTGCGACCGGGTGGAAGAGGCGGCCGGCCAGTCCCGGGCGCTGGTCCTCACCGGTGGCGGCAGCGTCTTTTCCGCCGGCGCCGACCTGGACGAGGCGCGCGCCGGGCTTGCCACCTCGCCCCTGTGGGAGAGGTTGTCGGGCGCCGTCGCCGGCTTTCCCGGTCTCACCATCGCGGCGCTCAACGGCACGGCGGCGGGCGGGGCCATGGGCATGGTGCTGGCCTGCGATCTGCGCATCGCGGTGCCGGAGGCGCGGTTCTTCTACCCGGTGATGAAGCTGGGCTTCCTGCCGCAACCCTCCGATCCGGGCCGCCTGCGGGCGCTTGTCGGTCTTTCGCGGGCGCGCATGATCCTGATGGCGGGGCAGAAGATCCCGGCCGAGGAGGCGCTGGCCTGGGGCCTGGTGGACCGGTTGGTGCCGGGCGACGCCCTGCTCGAAACCGCGCGGGAGCTTGCCGCCGACAGCCTCGCCGCGGCGCCGGAGATCGCGGCGGGCATTCGCGAGATGTGCCGCTAGCGCGGCAGGCCGTTCAGGAGGCGCTGCCGCCGCCCACTGCCTGCGGCCAGCGCGACACGCCACCCGCCGCGCGGCCAGCACCGCGCGTGGTTTCCGGCGTGCTCTTGCCGCGGGACAGCAAGCGCGCCTTGGCGGTGCCGAATTCCGCGTCGGTCAGCGCGCCGATCCCGTGCAGGTCCGCGAGCTGCCGCAGGGCGCGCGCCAGGTTCCGGCCCAGCCCCTGACCCTTGCCTGCCGGATCGGGGTTTTCCGACCGGTCGGGCTTGGCCGCCAAGCGCATGGCATGGCCCAGATGCGCCTCCGCCTCTTCCATCCGCGCGAGCGCGCCGCGGGTCAGCTTGCCGGATTTCGGCGCGCCCCGGCCGCGGGTCTGCGCCCGGAAGAAGACCAGCCGCCGCTCGGGTCGGGCGGGATCGTCGAGACGGATCACAAGCGCTGCCTCGTGGATGCGGTCGGGCGCGTGCCGGGCGCCGCCCAGCCCGCCGATCACCGTGCTGCCCGGCAGGGTCGTGCCGCGCCGGGTGCGGCTCAGCCGTTCGCCGTCGATCACGATTCCGACCTCCGCGATCTCGCCGAAGCGGCAGCGGTCGTCGTCGCCCAGCGGCGTGTGCGTCATCTGCGCCGCCTCGAGATGCCGGCCCGAGCCGATGCGCAGGAATTCCTTCTCGAAATCGATGACGAGGTAGTCGAATTCATGGTCGGTGACATAGATATGCGCGCCGGGGCACAGGCTGCGCAGACGCGCCTCGATCGCAAGCCGCCGCTTCTGCCCCGACCGGCTGCGGATCACGCCCCAAAGCAGCATGGCGGGAAAGATGAAGTACAGCAGAAACTCGATCATGGCAGCGATACTCGGGCGCGGTCATTCAGGTTCCCGACAGGCTCGCAACAGATTGTGACCGCCGCAGGGCGGAAAGCGAGTCATTTCGCGACCCCGCCGCCGGGATCACCGCCGACGCCGCCGCGGACCGGGGCTGCGCGAGTGGAAGGCGGGCGCGCGTTTCGCCACCCAGCGGATGAACCGCGCCAGCCGCGGATGCGCCCGAAGCGCCGCGATGTCGTGGTAATCGCGCGCCAGCTCCGCCTCGGTCAGGGTGGCGTGGATCTCGTTATGGCAGATCTGGTGCAGCAGCACCGTCGGCCCCTTCGCCCCGCCCTTGAGCTTGGGGACCAGGTGATGACGGCTCTGCCGCGCCTCGGGCGGGATCGGGCGGCCGCACAGGGCGCAGATCGGGTCGCCGACATCTTCCATGCCGGACAATCTAGCCGGCGGATCGCAGGGCACAAGCCGCCGAAGCGGCCACTCAGTCGCCCGGTCCGCGGGCCTCTCGCGGACCCTCCACGCGCTGCACGCTGCCGAAGAGGCAGGAGGACGCCCGGCCGTCGCTGACCGGAGCCTCGCCGCGCGCCTCGACCCAGACCACTTCGCCGTCGGTCCGGATGATGCGGTTCAGCAGGACGAAGCCCCGCCCGGTGGCGAGCGCCTCGCTCATGGCCTGACGGGTCTTCTCGTGATCCTCGGGGTGCAGGTGGCGGATCGCCTCGTCGAGCGAGGGGCGGTAAGTCTCGGGATCCGTGCCGTAGAGCTGGTGAACCTCGTTCGACCAGTACAGGCGACCGTCCTCGGTATGATATTCCCAGAACCCGATCGGGTCAGGCGTGCGCATGCCGTCGGGACCCTCGACCCCCCGCAGCTGGGCGCGGCTGGCCTCGATCATCGGGGTCACGTCAGTGCCGATTGTGTAGATCGTCCGCTCTCCGTTCATCAACTCGCGGTGGACGAACTGCTCCAGCGACAGCCACTTGGCAGAGAGCTGCCGGCTGCGCGCCAGGCCACCGCTCTCCGTTTCGCTGTCCAGCGACCGGGCCAGCAAGTGCCGGTCGGCCTGGCGCAGGGTCTCGGCGGTGGCCGGGTCCGCGTAATAGCTCTGGCCCTCCAGCTCGGTGCGGGTGCCGCCAAGCGCGGCGGCGGCCATCTCGCTGATCCGCAGGATCCGGCCCTCCGCGTCGCGCCAGATGAAATGCAGCGGCGCGTGGTCGAGGATCATCTCCATGGTGCGCGCCAGTTCCGGGAATTCCGAGATCGCCAGAGTCACCCCGCGGACCTGGCCCTTGCGGTCGCTGAACGGAGCGCAGTCGAGACGGTAGCGTGCGCGGTGCGAGATGAACTCGCGGCTGATCACCCGGTCCGCGCGCAGCGCCTCGTCGCAGATCGGCGCCAGCTCGGGAAATCCCTCGGGCAGCCGGCACAGGCCCAGCGTCTGGCCGGCAAAATGCTCGGGCAGCTGGAAAAGCGTGCGGGCCTGCCGCGACGCCTCGGCCAGCAGCAGCGCCTCGTTGACCATCAGCAGGGCGGAGGGCGCATGTTCCAGCAGCGAGGTCAGCTCGCGCGTCTTGGCGCTGAGCTGGGCGGCGTTCACCTGCATTTCCTCGTTGACGGTGATCAGTTCCTCGTTGGTGGATTGCAGCTCCTCGTTGGCGGTCTCCAGTTCCTCGTTGGTGGCCTGCAGCTCCTCGTTGGTGGATTGCAGCTCTTCGTTCAGGGACTGCAATTCCTCGTTGGAGCTTTCCACCTCCTCGATTGTCTGTTGCAGGGCCTCCCGGGTCGAGCTGAGCTCGCGCTCCAGCTCGGCGATGCGCTGCGACCGGGCGCCGTCCGGTTCGTCCTTCGGCGTCTCGGCCGTGTCGGCGGGCTGGAGGCTGTCGGGCTTCGGCACGTGGCGGAAGGTCAGCAGGAGCACCCGCTCTTCCAGCTGGTCGGAGATGATCGGGATCGCCTCGAGCTGCACGGCATCGGATTCCGTCTGGGCCAGCAGATGTTTCACGCCGGCCCGACGTTCGCGATGCTTGAAGGCGAGCGCGATCAGGTTGCGGGCCTCCTCCCGCATGGGGCTGCGCAGGAGGTTGAGCCGGATCTGCGGCTCCACGCCCTCGCGAAGCTGGATGTAGGGGCTGACGTCGCCATAGACCCGCAGGATGTCCAGCCCGTCCGAGATCAGCAGCGCGTCGGAGGCCACGCTCTTGGCCAGCGCGTCGAAGAGCAGCCGCTCGGTGTTGGGTTTGCCCTGGTTGCCGCGCTGGCGCCTCCCGCCGAGGCCGGGCAGGGAGCGGGCCACCGCGGGCAGCGGCGTGCGCCCGACCCGGCTGCCCAGGACACGCTTGCGGAATATGCGCTGGTGCCGGCCCACGGGCACGAACAGGTCCTCCGACCCGAAGGTGCTTTCGGCCGTGCCAAGAAACAGCAGCCCGCCCTCGCGCAGCGCGTAATTCAGCCGCGCCAGGATCCGGTTCTGGAGCGCGGCGCCGAAATAGATCATCAGGTTGCGGCAGCAGATCAGGTCCAGCCGCTGAAAGGGCGGATCGTTGCAGATGTTGTGGTTGGAAAACAGGATGACCGAGCGCAGGGCGTCGATCGCGTGGATACGGTCGCCCACCCGGTAGAAATAGCGTTCGGCATAATCCGGCGGAATGTCGTCCAGCGCCGCCTCGGGATACTGGCCGCTGCGCCCCGTCTGCAGCGCGGCCTCGTCGATGTCGGTCGCGAAGATCTGCAGCCGGTCCCTCGACAGCGCCTCGGGCCCGCCCATGAGCTCGGCCAGCAGGATGGCGACGCTGTAGGCCTCTTCGCCCGTGGCGCAGCCGGCCACCCAGACGCGGATCGGATCGATCCTGTCCCGCGGCAGCGTTTCGGCCAGCGCATCGCGAAGGTGGTCGAACTCCCTCGGGTCGCGGAAGAAGCGGGTGACCGAGATCAACAGGTCCCGGAACAGGATCTCCACCTCTTCGGGAGAGTCGCGGCAATGGCGCACGTATTCCGCCTGGTCGGTGATGCCGAGCGCGGTCATGCGCCGTTCGATCCGGCGCTGAACGGTGGTCTGCTTGTATTCGCGGAAATCCACCCGGGTCTGGGCCAGGAGGATTTGCAGCAGGTCGATCGGCGGAGCGTCGGCCTCCTCCGTCTCCGGGCCGCGTCCCTCGCCGTCGGGGCCGGACAGCATCCGGGCAAGATGCGCGCCGATCTCCCGCGGGGTCAGGATCAGGTCGACGCAGCCCGTCTCCACCGCGGCGCGCGGCATGCCGTCATACTTGGCCGAGCTGTCCTCCTGCGCGATGCTGATGCCGCCGGCCTCGCGCACTGCCTGCACGCCATAGGCGCCGTCCGACCCGGTCCCGGACAGGATCACCGCAACGCAGCAGTCGCCGCGGGCCTCCGCGAGGCTCAGCAGGAAGCGGTCGATCGAGGGTTTCGGCGAGGCGCGCCGCGTGGCCGGCGGAACGAGGCGCAGGCGATCCTCTTCCATCACCACGTCGGTATTGGGCGGCGTGACGTAGATCTTCCCCGGCTCCGGCGTCAGCCCGTCGGTGACATCCGCCACCTCCAGCGCCGATTCCCGGCCCACCAGGGCGGTCAGCAGGCTCTTGTGCTGCGGCGACATGTGCTGGGCGACCACGTAGGCGGCCGACAGGTCCGGCGGAAGCGCGGAGGCCACGCCGCGCAGCGCCTCCAGCCCGCCCGCGGAGGAGCCGATCCCGACGATGTACCTGGCAGCCGCCGGCGCCGCGTCGTGCCCGTGGTCATTGTCCGCCATCGCTCAGTCCGCTTGCCGTTTTTCCGCCACCACCCCTAGATGAAATCCCGCGTGCTTTGAACACGAAAGGTTGCCCGCCCCGGCGAAGCTACCTAAAGTTGATCCGGGACAATGAAGTTACCGGTCGTGTTGACGACGGAGCAGGGCAAGCAGGGGAGCGGACAGGCAAGGGGAATGGGCGAGCACGACAACGACACTTTCGTCATCAACATGAAAATCGAGAACGGGGCGCCGGCGATCACTTCCTGCGAGGTCGTGGCGCGCCAGCACAAGCACAAGATACTCTTCCGGCGCCCGCGCCCGGCCGCCGAGGTTCTGACGCCGCAGCTCGCCGAGCAGCTGGACGCCATGATGGAAGAGATCGGCGGCGCCAAGCGGGTCTATTCCAGCCCGGATTACCACCTGGCCCTGCCGCGGCTGATCCTGGGCGGCCTGCGCGTGATCCTGACGGAGATGCGCGACGGCGTGCAATATGTCTTCATCCGCTTCCGCCATTTCATCGGCGGTCTGGCCGATGCCTTCCGGGTGGAGCTGGGCTTTGACACGCCGACCCTGCCGCATCGCGAACGGATCGCGGTGGAGGCGCTGGTGGATATCGTGAGCCCGTGGCTCGACATTCTCAGGGACCTCGACACCGGCCGCCCCGGTCTCGGCGCGGCGGCCATGGAGCGGCTGGAGGAGATGGCCGGCCGCTCGGAGGAGCTGAGCTTTCACCTGTCGCTGCTGATGAGCTACGTGGAGGAGTGCCGCCCCGGCCCGAGGCTGAGCCTGGTGGAGGGCTGACCGCTCCGGCCGAGGCGCCGGGCCGGCGGTAACCCTGTCGCCGACCGCGCGGGCGGTATATGACACCGCCGGCAGACGGCGGAGGCAGGCATGTCCGAAGGCACGAAGCGGCACAGCGGAGCATTGGTGATCGGCGGCGGCCCGGCGGGGCTTATGGCGGCGCAGGAGTTGTCGGCGGCCGGCCACCCGGTTCTCCTGGCCGAGGCGAAGCCCTCGATCGGACGCAAGCTGCTGATGGCGGGCAAATCCGGGCTGAACCTGACCATGCAGGAACCTGCGCAGGCGTTCCTGGCGGCCTATGCCGAGGCAGCCCCCGTGCTGGCCCCGATGCTGCAGGATTTCGGCCCGGCCGAGGTGGCGCAATGGGCCCGGGATCTTGGCCAGCCGGTCTTTACCGGCTCCACCGGGCGCGTCTTTCCCGAAGCGATGAAGGCCTCGCCGCTGCTGCGCGCCTGGCTGGCGCGGCTGGCGGCGCAGGGGGTGGAGATGCGGACGCGCTGGCGCTGTACCGGCAGCGACGGGGCGTGCTGGCTGTTCGACACGCCGGAGGGCGAGCGGCATGTGGCGCGGGAGGCGACCGTGCTGGCGCTTGGCGGCGCTTCCTGGTCGCGGCTGGGCTCGGACGGGGCCTGGGCACCGTGGCTGGCCGCGCGGGGCGTCGCGCTTTCCCCCTTCGCGCCGGCCAATGCGGGGCTTGCGGTCGACTGGTCGGGACACATGGACAAGGTGATGGGCGCACCGCTCAAGAACCTCGCCTTCCGGGCCGGGGACGCGGTGACCCGGGGCGAGGCAGTGATCTCGCGCCGGGGGCTGGAGGGCGGCGGCATCTACGCGATCTCCCGCGCGGTGCGGGAAGGGGCGGTGCTGACGCTCGACCTGCTGCCGGACCTCGCGACGGAGGAGGTGGCGCGCCGGCTGGCCCGGCCGCGCGGCAAGGCGAGCCTCGGGAACCACCTGCGCAAGGCGCTGCGGCTGGACCCGGCGAAGCTGGCCCTGCTGATGGAATTCGGCGGCCCGCTGCCGCGCGAGACCCCGGCGCTGGCGGCGCTGGTCAAGCGGCTGCCCGTCCGCCATGCCGGGCTGCGCCCGCTGGACGAGGCGATCTCCACCGCCGGGGGCGTCGCCTTTGCCGCGCTGGACGAGGGCCTCATGCTGCGCGACCTGTCGGGTGTCTTCTGCGCCGGCGAGATGCTGGACTGGGAGGCCCCGACCGGCGGCTACCTGCTGACCGCCTGTCTCGCCACCGGGCGCCGGGCGGGCCGGGCGGCGGCGCGCTACCTGGATGGCGCGGGCGGGAGCGGCTGACGGCCGCGCTTCGGACGCGACATGTCCGGGCGGCGGCTGGCCCCGGGGCGCCGGGTCCGGTCGGGGAGGGCGATCCTCCATCCGGCCGTCGCGATTCTCCGAAGGGCGGAAAGGGGGCGCTGCCCCCTCGTCGCTTCGCTCCTCACCCCCGGGATATTTATGGTCAGAAGAAGCGGGGGCGCGGGCCCCTGCGGATCAGCCGGCGGTGAGCCTGCGGAAGGCGTCGCGGCTGCGGAGGTTGCGCAGGTAGTCGCGGAAGCGCTCGTTCTCGGCCGGGAACTTGGCCGCTTTCGCCCAGGCGCCGCAATGGGCGAGGATGATGTCGGGCACGGTCATCTCGGCACCCATCAGGTAGGGGCCTTCCAGCCGCTCCATCAGCCGGTCGAGGTTGCGGGTGAATTCCCAGCGCAGGCTGTCCTTGATCTCGGGCAGGCGGCGTTCCTCGGGCAGCACGAAGGTGTGGCGCGCGGCGACCCAGAGCACGGCGTCGATCTCGTCCAGCACGAGATGGGTGAGGCCGTCCTGGCGCGCGCGCTCCAATGTGCCGGCGGGCATGGTGAAGCGGCCGTGCTTGTCGGCGAGATAGGTGATGATCGCGGTCGAATCCGTCAGCGCCGTGCCGTCCACCAGCAGCACCGGCAGCTTGCCCGACGGGTTGTGCCGCCGGATCAGGTCGGAATGCGCATGCTCCTTCTTCCACTCGTAGCTTTCGCCCAGCTCTTCCAGCATCCACAGCACCCGGAAGGTGCGGGAATTGATCTCTCCGAGAACCTCGTACATGCGGCGTCTCCCTTTTCCGTCGCGCGGTTGCGGCGGAGCATGGGGGACCGGCGGCGCGAGGTCCAGCGGGTTTTCGGGGAGGCCGGACGTGCCGGGCGGGAGAGGCTTTGTCACGGTTCGTGAGGGGGCGGGGCCAGCTTTGCCGGCGAGTGCAGTGCCCCCGACCTGACGGTGCGAGGGTGCGAATGGTTGGAGGGGGCCCAGGTTTGCCGGTAATGCAGTGCCCCCATGCTCCAGCGGTCCCAATGTCTCGACGCCCAACCTGTCGACCCGACGTTGCGAGGGTTCGAAAGGTGGCAGGGGGCGCTGCCCCCTCGTCGCTGGCGCTCCTCACCCCCGGGATATTTATGGTCAGAAGAAGCGGGGGCGGGGCAGGAGGCGGCGCGGGAGACTGTCCGGTGCGGCGCGCCGGGGGTCAGCGGCGGGCGAGCATGGCGAGGCGGATCATCGCGCGTTCCACCAGCTCCATCGCCGGGGCGTGCTGGTTGGCGGAGCGCAGGGTGAGGTCGGTCTCGGTCAGGATCGTGAGCGCCTGTTCCAGTTTGGCCGCGCCCCAGCCCGAGGCCTGGCGGGTCATCCGGTCGCGGCGCGGGCCGAAGACCGGGGGGCGGAGGCGGGCGATGCCCTGGGAGGGCCCGCCCGGATCCGCGGCGGCGGCATAGAGGGCACGGAAATGCCGGGTCGCGCCGATGCAGAGACCCACCGCCTGCACCCCCTGGGCCCGCAGCTTGACCATCACCGGGCCGATCTCGGCCGCGCGCGCCTCGGCCACGATGTTGAGCAGGTCGTCGAGCTCTGCCTCGGTGGAGGTGGGGGCGACGGCGGCGATGTCGTCGGTGGTGACCGGGCCGTCATCGCCCAGCTTGTAGAGGCCGAGCTTCTGCAGCGTCTGGCGGAAATCCCCCGGCCCGAGCTGCCGCGCCAGCGCCGTCACCTGCTCCATCGCGTCGCGGTCGAGGCCGCGGAGGCCGTTCTTCGCCAGCTCCGCCTCGATCTCCTCGCGGCCGGGGGGATCGTCGTAGAGCCCGACCGCATAGGCATTCGGATGTCCCTCGAAGAGCTTGCGCAGGGCCGAGCGGGCGTTGAGCGATCCGGCGGTGACGATCAGCTGGGCGTCGCCCTCGCGCCAGTCCCGCAGCGCCGCCTCGACGGTCTTGGCCAGCCCGTCGGTCGCGTCCTCGAGGAAGGCCACGCGGGGGCCGGGAAAGAAGCTTTGCGCCTTGAGCGCGTCGTCGAGCAGCGCGGCATCCTTGCGCAGGTCGGCGGCGGGGATCCGGGTGAGGCGCATCTCCTCCTCTCCCTTCGGGCCGATCAGGGCGGCGATGACCTCCTGCCGGCGCAGCGCCACGCGCATGGCATCGGCGCCGTAGATCAGCAGGCCGGTGCGCTGCGGCTCGGGTTTCGCGAAGTAGCGCGGGGCGTCGCGGCCGGTCAGCTTCATGGCGCCGTCTCCTGCCAGGCCCGGTGGGCGCGGCGGGGGAGGCCGGGTGCCGCGGACGCCACGGGGTGCGTCGGGAGGGGGCGGTGCGCGCCGGGGCTCATGCCGGCAGGTCGGCGGCCCCGGCGATCAGCCGGTCGGTGATGCGGTCGGCGAGGATGGTCATCAGCCGCTCCAGCGCGTCGCGTTCGGCGGCCAGGGTCGCCACGGTCGAGCCGGTGGCGGAATAGCCGGTGAAGCTTTCCACCTGGCCCGATTGCAGCACCAGCCCGGTGGCGGCGTCGCGCAGGGCATAGCGCGCCTCGCCCACCAGGTGGTAGCGGGTGGTGCGCTGGTCGGCGGAGATGCCCAGCCCTTCCTCGTCGATCACCACCTGCGCGCCCAACTCGTAGCGGGCGCCGGCGGCGCGGCCCAGCCGTTCCTCCAACCGCCGCACGAGGAGGTAGCCGGCGCGGTCGTCCGGCGCGTCCACGGCCACCTGGCCCTGCAGCCGGCCGGCCCCGCCCGACGGCCCGTAGGCCGGGGTGAAGCCGCAGGCCGAGAGCCCGCCGGCGGCGAGCAATGTCAGGAAGGCACGGCGATCAGGCGACGACATTCACGATCCGGCCGGGGACGACGATGACTTTCCTGGGCTGGGCCCCTTCCAGCGTCCTGACCACAGCTTCATGCGCGAGGGCGAGTTTTTCAACCTCCTCCTTCGGCATGTCGCGCGGCACGCTGATCTCGGCCCGGCGCTTGCCGTTGACCTGGATCGGCAGGACGACCTCGTCCTCCACCAGCAGGGCCGGGTCGGCCACGGGCCAGTCGGAGTCGGTGACCAGGCCCTCGCCGCCAAGCATCTGCCAGATTTCCTCGGCCAGGTGGGGGGTCATGGGCGACATGAGCTGCGCGAGGGTGATCGCCGCCTCCTTGCGGGCCGCCGCGCCGGCATCGGATTTCGCCAGCGTGTTGGTGAAGGCGTAGAGCCGGGCAATGGCCGCGTTGAAGCCGAAGCTCTCGACCCCCTTGGTGACCTCGTCGATGGTCTTGTGCAGCTCGCGTTTCAGCGCCTCGTCCGAGGGTTGCGGGCCGGTCGTGGCCTCCGCCACCTCGGCGGCGATGCGCCAGACGCGGGAGAGGTGCTTGTGCGCGGCCTCGGCCCCGGCGGCGGTCCATTCCACGTCACGCTCCGGGGGGCTGTCCGACAGGACGAACCAGCGGGCGGTATCGGCGCCGAATTGCTGGATGATGCTGACCGGGTCGACCACGTTCTTCTTGGACTTGGACATCTTGGCGGAGGGCACGATCTCCACCTCCGTGCCGTCGGCGAGGAAGCCGCGACCGTCGCGAAGCTCCACGTCCTCGGGCAGGTGGTAGACCGGGCGGCCCTTCTCGTCCCTGGTCTGGAAGATCGCGTGGGTCACCATGCCCTGGGTGAAGAGCGCGTCGAAGGGTTCGGCGCATTTGGCGGGCAGGTTGCCGGTCTCGATCATCGCGCGGGCGAAGAAGCGGGAATAGAGCAGGTGCAGGATCGCGTGCTCGATGCCGCCGATATACTGGTCGACATTCATCCAGTACTCGGCATCCGCCGCCTCGACCGGCACCTCGGCGCGGGGCGAGGTGAAGCGGGCGAAGTACCACGAGCTGTCGACGAAGGTGTCCATCGTGTCGGTCTCGCGCTTCGCCGGGGCGCCGCAGGAGGGGCAGGGCACGTCGCGCCAGGTCGGGTGCCGGTCGAGCGGGTTGCCCGGCTTGTCGAAGCTCACGTCGTCGGGCAGGCGGACCGGCAGGTTTTCCTTCTTCTCCGGCACCACGCCGCAGCTGTCGCAATGCACCACCGGGATCGGGCAACCCCAGTAGCGTTGCCGCGAGAGACCCCAGTCGCGCAGGCGGAACTTGGTCACGCCATGGCCCACGCCGTTATCCTCGCAGAAGCGGATGGCGGCCTCGATCGCGGCCTGGCCGTCGGCTTCCTCGTCCCAGGCGAAGGGGCGGGTCCAGCGGACCTTGTCGGTCTTGGCGGGCACGAAGGCCTCGCCGCCCTGGTCCGGCGCGAGCCAGCCCTGTTCCGGCGCCAGCGGCTCGAAGGTGGGGATCACCGGCAGGTCGTATTTCCGCGCGAATTCCAGGTCGCGGGGGTCGTGGGCCGGGCAGCCGAAGATCGCGCCGGTGCCGTAATCCATCAGGATGAAGTTGGCGATGTAGACCGGCAGCTCCCACGAGGTGTCGAAGGGATGGCGGACGCGGATGCCGGTGTCGAAGCCCCGCTTCTCGGCCTTTTCCATCTCCTCCTCGGAGGTGCCCATGCGGCGGCATTCGGCGTTGAAGTCGGCGACCTTGTCGTCGTGCCGCTCCAGCTGCCGGGCCAGCGGGTGGTCCGGGGAGATGCCGACGAAGCTTGCCCCCATCAGCGTGTCGGGGCGGGTGGTATAGACCTCGATCCGGTCGAATTCCTCGGGCGCGTCCACGGTGGAGAAGGCGAATTGCAGCCCGCGCGACCGGCCGATCCAGTTGGCCTGCATCAGCTTGACCTTGGCGGGCCAGTCGTCGAGCCCGTCCAGCGCGTCCAGCAGTTCCTCCGACATGTCGGAGATCTTGAAGAACCATTGCGTCAGCTCGCGCCGCTCCACCGGGGCGCCGGAGCGCCAGCCGCGGCCGTTCTCCACCTGCTCGTTGGCGAGCACGGTCATGTCCACCGGGTCCCAGTTGACCACGGCGTTCTTGCGGTAGACGAGCCCCTTCTCGAGGAAGTCGAGGAACAGCGCCTGCTGCTGGCCGTAATATTCCGGATCGCAGGTAGCGAATTCGCGCGACCAGTCGATCGACAGGCCCAGCGGCTTCATCTGGTCGCGCATCGTGTCGATGTTGCCGTAGGTCCAGTCCTTGGGGTGGCCGCCGATCGCCATCGCCGCGTTCTCGGCCGGCATGCCGAAGGCGTCCCAGCCCATCGGGTGCAGCACGTTGTGGCCCGTCGACCGCTTGTAGCGCGCCACCACGTCGCCCATCGTGTAGTTGCGCACGTGGCCGATATGGATCCGCCCCGAAGGGTAGGGAAACATCTCGAGCACGTAGTATTTCGGCCGCGTCTCGTCGCGCCGGGCGGTGAAGGTTCCGGCCTTGTCCCAGGCCTTTTGCCAGCGGGCTTCGATCTCTGCGGGCGCGTAGCGCGACATGGCGGTCGCTCCTTCGTTCATGCTTGCACGGGCGCTCGGGGTGATACGTCCTCGCGGGCCGAGGGTCCAGTGGCTTTCATGGCGCGGCCCGGTCGCGGCCGGCCGGCGGGGATTGGCCGGGCCCGGCCTGCATGGCATAGAGGCCGGAGCGCGCAACCAGGCCGGGGCCGGTCATGAACATCCTGCTGATCCACCAGAACTTTCCCGGCCAGTACAAGCACCTGGGCCCGGCCCTGGCGGCGCGGGGCGACCGGGTGGTGGCGCTGACGCCCAAGGTGAAGGAGCCGACGACCTGGCAGGGGATCCGCGTGGTGCCCTACCCGATCCGCCGCGGCACGGCCCGGGACGTGCATCCCTGGCTCGCGGATTTCGAGACCAAGGTGATCCGTGCCGAAGCCTGCCACGCCGCGGCCGGCAAGCTCGCGGCGGAGGGGTTCGTGCCCGACGTGATCCTCGGTCATCACGGCTGGGGCGAGCCCATGTTCCTCAAGGACGTGTGGCCCGGGGCGCGGCTGGGTCTCTATTGCGAGCTCTATCACAGTGCGGCCTATCCGCATCTGAACTTCGACCCGGAATTTCCCGGCAAGGATCCGGGGCGGGACGCGCTGCGGATCCGTCTGCGCAACCTCAACAACATGATGCACGAGCAGGTCATGGATGCCGGGATCAGCCCGACCCGATTCCAGGCCGATACCTTTCCCGCGGCGATGCGCGACCGGATCGATGTGATCCATGACGGGATCGACACGGGGGCGGTGCGCCCGAACCCCGACGCGACGCTCGACCTGGGCGAGGGGCTGACCGTGAGCCGCGCGGACGAGGTCATCACCTTCATCAACCGCAACCTCGAGCCCTATCGCGGCTACCACGTCTTCATGCGCGCCCTCCCGGAGATCCTGAAGCACCGGCCCGACGCCCACGTGGTCCTGCTGGGCGGCGACGAGGTGAGCTATGGCGCGCGGCCGCCCGAGGGGCAAAGCTGGAAGCAGATCTTCATCGACGAGGTGCGGGGCCGGATCCCCACGCCCAGCTGGCAGCGGGTGCATTTCCTCGGCCGCGTGCCCTATGGCCGATTCCTGTCGCTGATGCAGGTCAGCCGGGCGCATGTCTACCTCACCTATCCCTTCGTCCTGAGCTGGTCGCTGCTGGAGGCGATGAGCGCCGGCGCCGCCATCGTCGCTTCGGAAACGGCGCCGGTGAAGGAGGTCCTGACCGAGGGCGAGACCGGGCTGATGGTGGATTTCTTCGACCGCGCGGCGCTGGTGGACAGGCTCTGCGCCCTGCTCGACGATGCGGCGCTGCGCGAGCGGCTGGGCAGCCGGGCCCGTGCCTTCGCGCGCGAGCACTACGACCTGAACAGCGTCTGCCTGCCCCGGCAACTCGACTGGGTGGACAGGCTGGCGACGCTGCCGGTGCGCCGCCCGGACTGACCGGGGCGACATCGGCTCGGTAGGAAACGGGGGCCTGATACGAAGAAGGGCCCCGGCGATGCGGAGCCCTCTTCGTGAATTCAGTCCCGGGGTCCGGCCCCGGAAAACCGCCGGCGCTCAGAGTTCGGCGTCGCCGCCGCGAAGCTGACGAGCGCGGGCGAGGATCGCATCCTCCACCGCGCGCTGGGTCGCGGTGCTGACCGGCCGGCCGTTGCGATCCTGGAGCGACAGCTTGAGCGACCGTGCCTCCAGCGCCGGATCGTCGATCAGCACGGTGGCGCGATAGGCCCGGCCGCCGCCCGGCGGGGTGCCGTAGCCGGTGACGATGACCCCGGTGAAGGGATCGACCGACTGGATCGGCAGGAAGCTCAGCACGTCGAGCGAGGCGTGCCAGATGTAGCGGTTCACGCTGACGACGTTCTCGTCCCGGCTGGGCTTGAAGATGTCCCAGATGGTCGAGCGGTTCTTGCCCATGTATTCGGGGTGCGATTCCGGCAATTCGCCCGGCGCGTTGCCGGACGCGTCCGTCCGCGGCGCGTAGTTGCCGCCGCACGCGGCCAGAAGCGCCAGCGCGGAGGCTGCCAGAAGGGTGGGAATCCTGGGTTTCTGCATCGCGATCCTGCCCCGGTTTCTCGATCGCTACCGTCCTATCCAAGGCATCACAGAGGAGCAAGGTTTTTCGCCGCACCGATTCCGGCCCGGCCGCTTCCTGTCGCCATGGGCGCCCCTGTTGAAGCCCGAATTCGGCCCGTCCCCGGCGGTTCAGCCGGGGGCGAGCTCCGCGCCCGCCCGGCGCGCGGTGCGAGTGTGGCATTGCTGCACCAATAATCCCCCCTTTGCCGAGGGCCGCTGACCCCATGCTTGCAATGAGGCCCCCAAACGAGCGAATGAAACTCACACACCCGGTTTGGATTCACCTGGCCGGGGCGCATGATCAAGAAACCCGAGGGAAACAAGATGAAAAAAGTTCTCTTCGCAACGACTGCACTGGTCGCCACCGCAGGCGTCGCAGCAGCAGACGTTTCGTTCGGCGGCTACGGCCGTTTCGGCATCCTCTACACGGAAGGTGCTGCTCAGGAGACCACCATCGAGAGCCGGCTGCGTCTGAACATCGACGCCACCGCCGAATCCGATAACGGCCTGGCCTTCAACGCGCGCTTCCGTATCCAAGCCGACGACTCCGGCACCGTTGCCAACACCGGCTCGATCAACGGCGCTCTGTTCGGCGTGACCGCTGGCGGCCTGAACGTGCAAGTCGGCAACATCTCCGGCGCCATCGACAGCCAAGCCGGCATGTACAACCACACCGTTGGTCTGTCCGGCCTGGGCTATCACAACGTGATCGCCAACTCCGGCACCAGCTTCGCCACCGGCTACTGGGCCTTCGACACCTACTCGTCGACCGGCGCTGGCCGCAACGGCGTGCGCGTGTCCTACGGCATGGGCAACTTCAACGTGATCGCGTCCTACTCGGACATGCGCCCCACCGGCGGCACCGAGCGTAGCGCAATCACCGCGTCCTTCGACGTCAACGACTGGACCGTGTCCGTCGGCTACCAAGAGTCCTCGCTCGACAGCGAAGACAAGCTGACCGGTATCGTCGCCGGCTCGCTGGGCGTTGCTGACGTGACCCTGGGTGTTGCAGACAACGACGGCGACCTGAAATACCTGGTCGGCGCAGACTTCCAGGTTGGCGCTGCAACCACCATCACGCTGTTCGTCACCGACGACGACGACGTGGCTGCCACCGACACCGCCTACGGCGTCGGCGTCAACCACGACATGGGCGGCGGCACCTCCATCCGTGGCGGTTTCGTGTCCCAGCCGAACGGCATGAACGTGGCTGACCTCGGTCTGCAATTCGGCTTCTAATCAGCCGAACGCATTCCACATGCGTGAAGGGCAGGTCCTCGGGCCTGCCCTTTTCTTTTGCCGCTGCCCTGCTTAGAGATCCCCTCGATCAGCAGCGAAGCGGGGGTCGTCCATGTCACTTGCCGAAATCCAGAACCGTATCGCCAGGGCGGAAACCGCGGCCGGGCGCGCCCCGGGCAGCGTCAAGCTGATCGCGGTGAGCAAGGTGCAGCCCGACGAGCGGGTGGAGGCGGTGCTGGAGCAGGGCCACCGCATCTTCGGCGAGAACCGCGTGCAGGAGGCGGCGGGCAAGTGGCCCCGCTTCCGCGAGCGCTATGACGGGATCGAGCTGCACCTGATCGGGCCGCTGCAGACCAACAAGGCCCGCCAGGCGATGGAACTGGCCCAGGCGATCCATTCCCTCGACCGTCCCAAGCTGGCCCGCACGCTGGCCCGGCTGGCGCAGGAGACGGGCGCCTGTCCCGACCTCTTCATCCAGGTGAATACCGGCGAGGAAGAGCAGAAGGCTGGCATCCTGCCCGCCGAGGCCGACGCCTTCGTCGAAGAATGCCGCGGCCTCGACTTGCCGGTGCGCGGGCTCATGTGCATCCCGCCCGTCGACGAGGAGCCGAGCCTGCATTTCGCCCTGCTGGCCAAGATCGCCGCGCGCAACGGGCTCGACGGCCTGTCCATGGGGATGAGCGGCGATTTCGAGCGCGCCATCGCCCAGGGCGCCACCCATGTCAGGGTCGGCTCGGCCATCTTCGGAGAGCGCGAAACCGTCTGACCCCTCCGGTCCCCCGCGGTGTCTTGACCCGAGTGATTCACTTTGGAACATTCGTGCCGGCCCCAAGTTGAGGGGGCGATGCACGCCAGAGCCGTGCCGACGGAAAAGACCAAAACCGAAAGGAGGGCGTCATGAACGTCTCGAGTCCCGCGAGGGAATTCGAAGCCGTGGATGACTACAGAACCCGCTTGCCGAATGGCGAGCGCATCACCGATCGGAAAGATCCCGTTCTGTGGTCCGATTGGAGCCAGGAGGCTCCGGTCAGCCGCGATGAGGCGGTCCACTACCGCGACAAGGGCTACCTGGTCCGCGAGAACCAGTTCAGCGAGGACGAGATCGACCTGCTGATCAACACCTCGCTGGAGCTGCGCTCCGACACCGGCGGCATCCGCAGCGAGGACCTGATCACCGAGCCCAACTCGGATGCCGTGCGCACCGTGTTCCGGCTGGACGAGCACAGCCCGACCTTCGACCGCCTGGCCCGCGATTCCCGCCTGGCCGGCGTGGCGAAGTTCCTGCTGGGCGACGACGTCTACCTGCACCAGTCGCGCCTGAACTACAAACCGGGCTTCACCGGCAAGGAGTTCTACTGGCACTCCGACTTCGAGACGTGGCACGCCGAGGACGGCATGCCCCGGATGCGCGCCGTGTCGGCCTCGCTGCTGCTGACGGACAACAACCGTCTGAACGGGCCCTTGATGCTGATCCCCGGCTCGCAGAACCGTTTTGTCGCCTGCCAGGGCGAGACGCCGGAGGACAACCACAAGTCCAGCCTGAAGAAGCAGGAAATCGGCGTGCCGTCGCAGGAGGTGCTGGAGCAGATGGTGGAAGAGCTGGGTCTCGACGCGGCCACCGGCCCGACGGGGACGCTGATCTTCTTCGACTGCAACACGCTGCACGCCTCGAACGGCAACGTGACGCCCTGGCCGCGCTCCAACGCGTTCTTCGTGTTCAACGCGCTCAGCAACCGGACCACGGCGCCCTTCGCGGCCTCGAAACCGCGGCCCGAATTCCTGGCCCATCGCGGCACGCCCCGGGCGATCACGCCGATCCGCGGCACGCTCGACCGCGGCTGACCCGGCGCGGCGCGTTCTTCGGCTCTTGTCGCGGCAACAGTCCAAAAGAGCGCGTCTTCGGCGCTAGGGAATGAAAATCCTGCCGCCCGGCACCGCCCGGGCGGTAATCCATTGCAGGTGCTCGCGCCGGAAGGCGATGCAGCCCTCCGTGGGAAAGCGCGGCCGCCGCCACTGGTGCAGGAAGATGGCCGAGCCCCGGCCCGGCACCGAATCCGGCCAGTTCCAATCCGTCAGGAAAACCAGATCGTAAAGCGGATCGGCCCGGCGCAGCCTTTCGTGGCTGCCGGAATAGGGCGCGTGGACGTGATGGTTGTAATCGGGCCGGTCCGGGTCGTCCGACCAGAGGTCGCCGGGCCCGATGGGCCGTGCCCAGAGGTTCGGACGGGCGATCCGGTCCGGCCGGTAGAGACATCCGGTCAGGCGCAGCACGCCGCGCGGCGTGGCGCCGTCGCCCTCGCGCTTGTCGGCGGTCAGCCCGCCCTTCCCGAGGGCGCGGGGAAAGCGCCGGCCGCGGAACAGCAGCTGCGTCGGCGTCAGCACCATGTCGTCGGGGCCGGGTGCGGGCGTGGAGGGCGGCAAGGGGCTCTGCCCCTCGGCGCTGCGCGCCTCACCCCGCCATATTTCGGGACCGGAGAAGGGCAGGGCGCCGCGCATCGTTCAGAACAGGTGCCCGGATTTCGCGGCCTTGGTGGCGAGGTAGGCGCGGTTATGCGCGGTCTCGCCGACCCGGAGCGGCACGCGCTCCGCCACGTGGATGCCGCAGCTCTGCATCATGGCGACCTTGGCGGGGTTGTTGGTCATCAGCCGCACCGCGCCGAAGCCCAGGCCGCGCAGGATCTCGGCGCCGATGCGAAAATCGCGCTCGTCATCCTCGAATCCCAGCCGGTGGTTGGCCTCCACCGTGTCGAAGCCCTGGTCCTGCAGCGAATAGGCGCGCATCTTGTTGGACAGGCCGATGCCGCGCCCCTCCTGGTTGAGATAGAGCAGCACGCCGGCCCCCGCCTCGCCCATCTGGGCCAGCGCGGAGCGCAGCTGCGGGCCGCAATCGCATTTCAGCGAATGCAGCAGGTCGCCGGTGAAACAGGCGGAATGCAGCCGCGACAGCACCGGCTGCGCCCGGTCGGGGCGGCCGATCTCCACCGCGTAATGCTCCACCCCGCCGTCCTCGGGGCGGAAGATGTGCAGGCGGCCGGCCTCGCTCACCTCCATGGGCAGGCGGGCATGGACCACCTCGCGCAGCGGGCTCATCGCCTCGAAATGCGGGGCGGCGGCGATCACGTCGAGCCGGGTGAGCCCGTTGGCGGCGGCCAGCGCCGGCCCCTCGGCCAGCTCCAGCACCAGAGCGGCGGGCAGGATCTGCGCTTCCTTGCAAAGCTGGATCGCCGCGCGGTGCAACCCGGCCGGGCCCTGCCGGCCCGAGGAGAGCGGGCCCTTCATCGGGCTGCGCAGATCGTCGGCGGGGTCGGCGATGGCGGCGATCCACTCCGCCCCCGCGTCCTCGGGCAGCAAGATCCGCGCGAGATCGCCGTCATAGGGCCGCGCCTTGAGCGTCTCGGCGCGGCGGGCCGTCACCGCCAGCACCGGCTCGCCCCCGAGGGCGCGCAGATCCGCCAGCCGGGCCGGGGTCAGGGTTTCGGCCGCGGCGACGACGGCACTGCGCCCCGCCTCTTCGAGCAGGATGGGCACGCCCATGCGCAGGTCGGCGCGGGCGCGGGCCATCAGTTCGGGGGTGTCGGGGCTGAGCGTCATCGGAACAAACCTTCGGGGCCGGGCCACTAGATAGCCCCGCCGGACACATTTTGAAACATGACCCGGCCAGTTTACACGACGGCGTGAGTCCGCTGCCACAAAACTTGCCGGAACCACGCTCGGCTCACATCTGTTCCACTCAAAGACGGAGAGACAGGTTCATGCCCCAACTCAAGAACATCCTGCTGGTCGATGACGACGACGATCTGCGCGAGGCGCTGAGCGAGCAATTGGTCATGACCGAGGATTTCGAGGTCTACGAAGCCGAATCCGGCGCCTCCGCGATGCAGAAGGTGAAGGAATCCCATTTCGACCTGATCATCCTCGACGTGGGGCTGCCCGACACCGACGGCCGCGAGCTGTGCCGCCTGATGCGCAAGCAGGGGGTCAAGGCGCCGCTGATCATGCTGACCGGTCATGACAGCGATGCGGATACAATCCTGGGCCTCGACGCCGGCGCCAACGATTACATCACCAAGCCGTTCAAGTTCCCCGTCCTGCTGGCCCGCATCCGCGCCCAGCTGCGCCAGCACGAGCAATCCGAGGACGCGGTGTTCCAGCTTGGGCCCTATACCTTCAAGCCGGCGATGAAGCTGCTGGTGACCGAGGACGATCGCAAGATCCGCCTGACGGAGAAGGAGACCAACATCCTCAAGTTCCTCTACCGCGCGACCGACGGCGTGGTGGCGCGGGACGTCCTGCTGCACGAGGTCTGGGGCTACAATGCCGGCGTGACGACCCACACGCTGGAGACGCATATCTACCGGCTGCGCCAGAAGATCGAGCCCGATCCCTCCAACGCGCGGCTGCTGGTAACCGAATCCGGGGGCTACCGGCTGGTGGCCTGACCGACAGAGATCCCGTCGCATATGCGGGTTATCATATGCACCTCCCTGTTGGACTGACCCGGCCATTGTGCCGGGTCTTTTTTTGGATAACCCAGGGTTGTGTTGCCGTCGCGCATCAGGCGTGGCCGGTATGGAATTCCGGGCTTACCGTAGGTCAGCAGGGATGGCATGATCTTCTCGCGTCCCGAGTGACGCGCCGTGGCATGTGCGGCGAACCACATGCACCTCCCTGTTGGACTGGACCCGGGCTTGTCCCGGGTTCCTTTTTGTCGCCTCCGGGGGGCCAAGGCGGTCCGGGGCGCCTCTGGGCATCCGCGGCCGGGCCGTGCTAGGCAGTCGGCGACCGATCCAGCCGGAGCCTGCCCATGTCCTTCACCCTCGCAACCTGGAACATCAACTCCGTCCGCCTGCGCGAGTCGCTGGTCTGCCACCTGCTGCAGGGCGAGGCGCCGGACGTGCTGTGCCTGCAGGAATGCAAGAGCCCGGTGGAGAAGATCCCGCTGGAGGCGTTCCGGGGGCTGGGCTACCACCACGTGATCGCGCGCGGGCAGAAGGGCTATAACGGCGTCGCCATCCTGTCGAAGCTGCCGATCGAGGATGGGGGCGACAAGGACTTCGCCGCGCTCGGCCATGCCCGCCACGTGGCCGGCAAGCTCGAGAACGGGGTGACGATCCACAACTTCTACGTCCCGGCGGGCGGCGACAAGCCGGACCGCGAGATCAACGTCAAGTTCGGCCAGAAGCTCGACTACCTGACCGAGATGCGCGACTGGTTCCGCGCCGAGAAGCCGGAAAAGTCTATCCTGGTGGGCGACCTGAACATCGCCCCGCGCGAGGACGACGTGTGGTCGCACAAGCAGCTGCTGAAGGTCGTCAGCCACACCCCCGTGGAGGTGGAGCACCTGGCCCAGGCGCAGGAGGCCGGCGGCTGGGTCGACATCACCCGCAAGGACATCCCCGAGGGGCTGCTCTATTCCTGGTGGTCCTATCGCAGCCCGGACTGGGACGCGGCGGACAAGGGCCGGCGGCTGGACCACATCTGGGCCACGCCGGACATCGCCAATGCGGGCCATTCCAGCCGCATCCTGCGCGCCGCCCGCGGCTGGGAAAAGCCGTCGGACCACGCCCCGGTCTTCGCCACCTTCGATCTCTAGCCCGGCAGTCCGGCCCGGCGGGAGCGGGTGCCGGCGGTCACTGGCGCAGCATCCTTCCCGCTGAAGGATGCTGACATTATGCTGTCAGCAGGCCCGTGCGACAAAGGTGTCATCGCAACCCCTGAAAGGAGCACTGCCATGGCATCCCGACCCACCGTCGTCTGGACCGAGATCCCGGTCACCGACCTCGACGCCGCCGTCACCTTCTACAACACCGTCTTCGGCTGGGACCTGAAGATCGACAGCTCCGGGCCCAACCCGATGGCGATGTTCGGCGACGGCTCGCCCGCCGCGCATGGTCATCTCTATCCCGGCCGGCCCGCGGCCGCCGGCACCGGCAACACCATCCACCTCGCGGTGCCCGACGCCCTGTCGGCGGCGCTCGACCGGTGCAAGCAGGCCGGCGGCAAGGTGGTGAGCCCGCCGATCGAGATCCCCGCCGGCCGCTTCGTCTATGCCGAGGATCCCGACGGCAATTCCATCGGCCTGTTCGAGGCCCCGAGCGCCTGATGCGCCGCGCCGACCGCCTGTTCCGGATCGTGCAGTTCCTCCGGGGCGGGCGGCTGGTCACGGCGCAGGCGCTGGCCGAACGGCTGGAGGTCTCGCGTCGCACGGTCTACCGCGACATCGCCGACCTCATGGCCTCGGGCGTGCCGATCGACGGCGAGGCCGGGGTCGGCTACGTCATGCGCGAAGGGCACGATATCCCGCCGCTCATGTTCACCGGGGACGAGATCGTGGCGCTTGTCGCGGGCGCCCGGCTGATCCGCGCCTGGGGCGGGGTGGCGATGGCGGCGGCGGCCGAGGAGGCGCTGGTCAAGATCGGCGCGGTCCTGCCCGAGGCGGCCCGTCAGCGGGCCGAGGCGGTGCAGATCCATGCCTACCAGATGCCCGGCCTGTCGCCCGAGGTGCGGGCGCTGATCGACCGGCTGGAGCGCGCGGCCAACGGGCAGGTCAGGCTGTCGCTGCTCTATCGCGACGAAAGCGGGGCCGAGACGCGGCGCGAGGTGCGACCGCTGGGGCTGTGGTTCTGGGGCAAGGTCTGGACGCTGGTGGCCTGGTGCCAGCTGCGGCGCGACTTCCGCATGTTCCGCCTCGACCGGATGCGAGAGGTCGCCGAGGCCGGCCCGTTCCGCCCCGAACGCGGCCAGAGCCTGCGCGATTTCTACGCGACCCTGCCCGACCGGCGAGCCTGAATCCGCCTGCCGGAGGCCGGGCGCGCGGGCGCCGTTCACATCTTGTGTTACGTTGGAGAAAAGACGTTGCCCGGCGCCACGAAAAGGCGCCTAGCATGGCGCGCGCTCTCCGCCCGGCGCTCGGGCCCTCCCGATTCGTGTTCCACCGGAAACGGGCGGCCGGCCTTCCGAAAGGATGACGCGCATGATGATGGTGCGCTCTTATCTCGGCCCCTCGGACATCGAGGGGCTCGGCGTGTTCTGCCACGACCCCATTCGCAAGGGCCAGCTTGTCTGGCTATATGACACCCGCTTCGACGTGAGTTTCTTCGTCGAGGATATCGAGCATGCGCCGGCCCACCTGCGCGAATTCATGGAGCGTTACACCTACGAGCATCCCGCGGATCCGGAGCGGGTGGTGCTGGATTGCGACGAAGGCCGGTTCATGAACCACTCCGACACGCCCGCGATCGACCTGTCGGACCCGTCGCGCGGCATCGCCACCCGCGACATCCGCCCGGGCGAGGAGATCACCTGCGATTACGGCCAGTTCACGCGCGGGGCGATCGAGTTCCAGGCCTCGCGGCACCGCGTCGGCAGCCTGCTGCACGCGGCGGAATGAGGCGCCGGGGCGCGCGTTCCCTCGGTCGCGCCCCGTCGTTTCCCTTGCGGCCGGTCACGCCTTTCGCGGGGTGATCGGCCGCATCAGGCCCTCCTGCGCGGATTCGGCCACGAGCCGCCCGTCGCGGGTAAAGATGCGGCCCCGGTTGAACCCGCGCCCGCCGCCGGCCCAGGGCGCGTCCATCGAGTAGAGCAGCCATTCGTCGGCCCGGAAATCCCCGTGCAGCCAGAGCGCGTGATCGAGGCTGGCGGTCATCACGTCGGGATCGGAATAGGCCTTGTCGTGGGGCAGCATGGCGGTGGCCAGCAGCGAGAAGTCCGAGGCAAAGGCCAGCGCCGACCGGTGCAGCGCCGCGTCGTCGCCCAGCCGCCCGGCCACCCGGAACCACAGGGATTGCCGCGCCGGCTGCGGACCGCGCCGGAAGGGCGGGCGCAGGTCGACCGGGCGGATCTCCACCGGTTTCGGGCGGCGCATGAATTCCAGGTGGTCGGCGGGCAGCTGGTCGGCGATCTGCTCGGCAAGCTCCCGGTCGGTGGGCAGGCCCTCGGGGCCGGGCACGTCGGGCATGTCGTCCTGGTGGTGCCAGCCCTCCTCGGCCCGGTGGAACGAGGCGGCGAGGTTCAGGATCGGCTGCCCGTCCTGGATCGCGATCACCCGGCGGGTGGCAAAGCTGCGCCCGTCGCGGTCCCGCTCCACCCGGTAGAGCACCGGCTTGGTCGCGTTGCCCCCGCGCATGAAGTAGCCGTGCAGCGAATGGGCGGGCTTGTCCGCCTCCACCGTGCGGCTGGCCGCCATCAGCGCCTGCGAGATCACCAGCCCGCCATAGGTGCGCCCGCGCGCGCCGACCATCGGCAGGCCGCGGAAGAAGTTGTCCTCCACCGGTTCCAGCTCCAGCACCTCGGCGAAGGCCCCGATGAGGTCGTCCATCCCGTCGTCATGCGCCATTCTGCCGTTCCTCGATGCCGGTGCCGCTAGTGGCCGATCAGCCGGGTCTCCCCGCAATCGGCGTCTCGGCTCTCTAACTCCAGCACGGCGTGGGAAATGTCAAAGCTCTCCTCCAGCTCTCGCTTGAGCGCCAGCTTGACCGCCTCGGGGTCGCGGCTTTCGTCCAGCACCACGTGCGCCTCCAGCGCCACCTCGGATTCCTGCATGCGCCACAGGTGGACATGGTGGATGTCCGCCACCCCGTCGATGTCGCGCAGCGAGCCCACGACGTCCTCCAGCTCGGGGCTGTCGGGCGCGGCCAGCATCAGCACGCCGATGACCGGGCGGATGCCGTGCCACGAATGCCACAGGATGTAGGCGGAGATCATCAGCGTGACGATCGGGTCCACGATCCACCAGCCGAACACGAGGATCAGCACGCCGCCCACGATCACCGCGACCGAGCCCATGGCGTCGGCCACGTTGTGCAAAAAGGCGGCGCGGATGTTCATGCTGTCCTTCGACATGGCGAAGACCAGCAGCGCCGTCACCGTGTCGATCACCAGCGCCACGGCCGCGACGATCACCACGGTCCAGCCCTCCACCTGCAAGGGGTCGAAGAAGCGCTGCACCGCCTCCGCCGCGAGGTAGAGCGCGATAACGATCAGTGTCGTGTAGTTGATCAGCGCCGCCACCACCTCGGCCCGGCCATAGCCGAAGGTCATCTTCTCGTCCGCGCCGCGCCGGGCGATGCGCCGGGCGGCGAAGGCGATGACCAGCGACAGGGCGTCCGACAGGTTGTGAATGGCATCCGCGATCAGGGCCAGCGAGCCGGAAAAGATCCCCGCGACGATCTGCACGACCGTCAGGCCGAGGTTCACCGCGATGGCGCCCGCGACCCGGCGGTCGCCGCTCTCGGGGTCTATGTGGTGATGATGGTGCCCGTGCCCGTGACTGTGAGTGTGGCCGTGGGAATGATCGTGCGGCATGTGCCCGTCCTTGCGATTCGTCGTCGCGATGTTAGCTAATTGCTCTAGCGACTAGAGGTTCAAGGAGTTTGCCCGATGTTTTCGATCGGAGACCTGGCGCGCCGCACCGGGGTCAAGGTGCCGACGATCCGCTATTACGAGCAGATGGGCCTGCTCCCCTCCGAGGGCAGGACCGCCGGCAACCAGCGCCGCTATTCCCGCAGCGGGCTGGATCGGCTGGGCTTCATCCGCCATGCGCGGGAACTGGGCCTGCCGCTGGAGGACATCCGCCGCCTGATCGACATGGACGGCAGCGACCATGCCGAGGCCCATCGAATCGCCGAGCATCACCTGTCCGACATCCGCGCCCGGATCGACCGCCTGCGCCGGCTGGAGGGAGAGCTGACGCGCATCGCCACCGCCTGCGATGCCGGAGAGGACGCGCCCTGCCGCATCGTGGAGGCGTTCGGCGACCATTCGCTCTGCGAGGACGACAGCCACCATCACTGATCGCGGGCTCCTCGGCCGGGTCAGTCGTCGAGCCAGCCGTTCAGCATGGCCTGCAGGTCGCGCCGGCGCCGCCAGGACTTGATCTGGTGGGTCAGCACCGAGGTTGGCACGAAGCGTGGCACCTCGTCCTCGTTCTCACCGCGCAGCACCTTGAACTCACGGCAGCCGGCGACGAGGTGCTTGGCGTGGTTGCTGGCGGCCACGGCGGTCAGCACCACTGATTTCACCCGGTTCTGCGGTCCCTGCAGGCCCAGCCGCGACTCGGCCCTCATGAAGACCTCGCGGAAACTTCCCACGTCGACGAAGGCACCGCTGTCGAGCGGACCCTGGTTGGTGCGTTCCGCAGGGTTCGCCACATCGTCCTCTTTCAGCTCGTCCCGGTCGGTCACGCGCACCGACTGCTTGCCGTCCTCGAGCTCGAGCTCGGCGATCACGTCCAGCAGGTAGATCGGCTCCGATCCCATGTTGGTGATCAGGCAGCGCGCGTTCTCGTCCTTCGATCCCCCGCGATTGATCAGCAGCACCGATTGCCGCTGCTGCCGGTAATTGCTGAGCAGGAGTTGAAGGTACACCACCCAGACCAGCGCCGAGACCGCGCCGACAACGACCTGTACGACGTCCGAATTTTCCGAAAGCCAATTCCACATGCGGCTCTAACGGGCAGGAGGGGAAAATGTTTCCGCAGGCCGCGCCGCGCCCGTTCGCCGGGTCTCCGCGGGCTGCTGACACTGCATGCGCCGTCGCCGATCCCGGAACGGACGCCGCGCCGTGACGCCGGCACCACCCTGCATCCCGCGCCCGAGCGCCCGGATCGCTCAAATCCCCGGGCCCCGGGGCACGAGGCGTCGCTCAGTGCGCCTCGGCCCAGTTGGCGCCGCGGCCGGCATCCACAACCAGCGGCACGTCCAGCCGGACGACCGGGTCGCAGGCGCCCTCCATCACCTCCTTCGCCGCGGCGATCAGGGCGTCCGCGCCGTCCTCGTCCACCTCGAACAGCAATTCGTCGTGGACCTGCAGCAGCATCTGCGCCGGCATCCCGGCAATCGCCTCGGGCATGCGGATCATCGCCCGGCGGATGATGTCCGCCGCGGTGCCCTGGATAGGCGCGTTGATCGCCGCGCGGCGGGCAAAGCCGGCATGGGGGCCCTTGGCGTTGATCTCGGGCGTGTGGATCACCCGGCCGAAGAGCGTTTCCACCCGGTCGTGTTCCTTGGCGAATTTCACCGTGTCGTCCATGTAGGCGCGGATACCCGGGAACCGCTCGAAATAGCGGTCGATGAACCCCTGCGCCTCGGCCCGCGGGATGCGCAGGTTGCGCGCCAGGCCGAAGCCGGAGATGCCGTAGATCACCCCGAAATTGATCGCCTTGGCTTGGCGCCGCACCTCGGGCGTCATCTGATCGAGCGGGACGTTGAACATCTCGGACGCGGTGGCGGCGTGAATGTCCTGTCCCTCGCGGAACGCCTCCTTGAGCGCGTCGATCCCGGCGATATGGGCGAGGATGCGCAGCTCGATCTGGGAATAGTCGAGCGATACCAGAACCTTGCCCGGCTCCGCGACGAAGGCTTCGCGGATGCGGCGGCCTTCCTCGGACCGGACGGGGATGTTCTGCAGGTTCGGCTCGGTCGAGGCGAGCCGGCCGGTATTGGCCCCGGCGATGGAGTAGGAGGTATGAACCCGGCCGGTGCTGGCGTTGATATGTTCCTGCAGGGCGTCGGTATAGGTCGACTTGAGCTTGGAAAGCTGCCGCCAGTCCAGCACCCGCGCCGGGAGGTCGTGTTCGGTCGCCAGGTCCTCCAGCACGTCGGCGGGGGTGGACCAGGCGCCGGTCTTGCCCTTCTTGCCGCCGGGCAGGGACAGCTTGTCGAACAGGATCTCGCCCAGCTGCTTGGGGCTGCCCACGTTGAAGCTTTCGCCCGCCAGTTCGTGGATCTCCGCCTCTAGCGCGGCCATCTTCTGGGAAAAGGCGTTGGACATGCGCGACAGGGTATCGCGGTCCACCTTGATCCCGGCCATCTCCATCTGCGCGAGGACCGGGACCAGCGGCCGTTCCAGCCCCTCGTAGACCCGCGTGACCCGGCGGCGGTGAAGCTGCGGCTTGAACAGCTGCCAGAGCCGCAGGGTGATATCCGCGTCCTCGGCGGCATAGCGCGTGGCCTCGTCGATCGGCACGCGGTCGAAGGTGATCTGGCTTTTCCCGCTGCCGATCAGTTCCTTGATTGGGATCGGGTTGTGGGCGAGGTAACGTTCGGACAGGGCGTCCATGCCGTGCTGGTGCAGGCCGGCATTCATCGCGTAGGACATCAGCATCGTGTCGTCGATCGGCGCCAGCGCGATGCCGTAGCGGGCAAAGATCTTGGCGTCGTATTTCATGTTCTGCCCGATCTTGATGACCGCCGGATCCTCCAGCACGGGCTGCAGCACCGACAGCGCCTCCTGCAGGGAAAGCTGGCCCTCGATCAGGTTCTCGCTGCCGAACAGCCCCTCCTCGGCGTCGCGATGGGCGAGCGGGATGTAGCAGGCTTCGCCCGCCGTGACGGAAAGCGAGATGCCCACCAGCTCGCAGCGCATCTCGTTGAGGCCCGTGGTCTCGGTATCCACCGCGACCCAGCCGCAGGCATTGATGCGCTCCACCCAGCGGTTCAGCGCGTCCAGGTCCCGCACGCATTCGTAGTTTTCCGGCGCGAAGGGGATGTTTTCCTGCGCCGGCTCGTCCTCGGCGGCGGCGGGGGCGGTTTCTTCGATCACCGGAGCCTCGACCTTGAGCGCGTCGGCAATGCGCTTGCTGAGCGTGCGGAATTCCATCTCGGCGAGGAAGGACAGCAGGCGGTCGGGATCGGGGTCCTTCACCTCCAGGTCGTCGAGGGTGAAGTCCAGCGGCGTGTCGCAGTCGAGCTGCACCAGTCGCTTCGACAGCTCGATCTGCTCGCGCTTCTCGATCAGGGTCTGGCGGCGCTTTGGCTGCTTGATCTCCTCGGCCCGGTCCAGAAGCTCCTCGAGCGAGCCGAATTCGTTGATCAGCAGCGCGGCGGTCTTGATGCCAATGCCGGGCGCGCCGGGCACGTTGTCCACCGAATCGCCGGCCAGCGCCTGCACGTCCACCACCCGGTCGGGCCAGACGCCGAATTTCTCGAACACGCCGTCGCGGTCGATGCGCTTGTTCTTCATCGCGTCCAGCATCTCCACCCCGTCGCCGACGAGCTGCATGAGATCCTTGTCCGACGAGATGATGGTGACGCGGCCGCCCGCCTCGCGCGCCTGGCAGGCGAGGGTCGCGATCATGTCATCGGCCTCGTAATGCTCCATCTCCTTGCAGGCGATGTTGAAGGCGACGGTGGCCTCGCGCGTCAGGGGGATCTGGGGCCGCAGGTCCTCGGGCATGGCGTCCCGGTTGGCCTTGTACTGGTCGTACATCTCGTTGCGGAAGGTGTGGCTGCCCTTGTCGAAGATCACCGCCACGTGGGTGGGCGCGTCGGGGCCGGCGTGATCCTCGACATATTTCTGCAGCATGTTGCAGAAGCCCGCGACGGCGCCGATGGGCATCCCGTCCGACTTGCGGGTGAGCGGCGGCAGCGCGTGGTAGGCGCGGAAGATGAAGGCCGATCCGTCGATCAGGTGCAGGTGGCATCCCTTGCCGAACTGGGTCATCGCGCGCTCCTTGGTGTGCTGGTCCCGGTGTGGTGCCGGTTTGTTCCCCGGTTTGCCCCGGTTTGCCATGTCAGGCGCGCGGCTTCCAGCGGGAAGGGGCGGGGCCCGGCCGAACCATGCCCGCGCGGAGTGAGCCCGCAGGGGTGAAGCGCAGCGGCCCGGCCGGGGGATCGCCCCATCGCCCCCGTTGGCGCAGGGTCGTTGGCGAGAGGTTCGAGCCATACCTGCGCGGGATCAAGGCCGCAGGCCGCCACGCATCGCCGGGCCGCCCCCCGGTACGGCGATCTGGTTGCCGCTGGCGCTGAGTTCGGGCAGGGGAGGGACTTGGCCGGGGATAAAGCGCCATAGCACGGATGGTGGATCGCCGCCCCGCGGCCCGCCGCTGCACGGCTTCGCACGCTGCACAGCGCTCACCGCGCAGGGCCGTTGGCGAAAGGTTTGAGCCATACCCGCGCGGAATCAAGGCCGCAGGCCGCCGCGCATCGCCGGGCCGCCCCCGGGCACGGCGATCTGGGTGCCGTCGGCGCTGAGCTCGGGGAGGGGAGGGGCTTGGGCGGATAAAGCGCCATAGCACAGTCGATGGATCGCCGCACCGCGGCCCGGTGATGCGCGGCTCGGCGCCCTTATCGTGTCGGGGGCAGGACAGGGGGCGGCGATACGAGAAGCCGCAGCCGCTCACATCATGCGGATCACGTCCTTGTCGATGGACAGCATGTAGCCCTTGCGGGCGATGTTCTTGACCAGCAGCTCGCTCACCAGCTGGTTGCCCAGAGAATCCCGCAGCCGCTTGATCCGCGTGGCCCCCGCCGCTTCCTCGCAATCCGCGGCGGGACGCCCCGAGATCACCGATTCGATCTCCGCCCCCGACAGCACGTCGTCGTCCATCCGCGCCTCGGCCAGGACCGAGAGCGTCTCCATCGCCGCCGCCGTCAGCTTGAAATCGAGGTTGTTGAGGTAGACCGTGTTCTCCTCACGGCTGATCATCAGCGAATTGACCTGGATCCCCGCCCGCTCGATCTGCGCCATGCGGCGGTTGAGCGCCACCAGCATCACCAGGAAGACCAGCGCCGCCACCAGCAGCGCCGTGGCAAAGACCAGCAGCACGAAGATCACCATTCGGTAGCTCGACAGGGTGTCGGAAAAGGCGGTGCCGGACTGCGCGAGGATCTCCAGCAGCTTGATCTCGGCCTGGGCGGTCAGATCGTCGTTCTCGATGAAAAGCTGCTCGACCCGCGCGTTGAAGGCATTGGCGTCCGGCAGGTTCAGGAACAGCACGACGGCGGCCACCAGCAGGATCACCACGATCGCGGCGATGCCCCCGGTGACGATCAGGTTGCCCGAGCGCCGCGCGTCAATAGCGGAGGTAGAACTGTCCAGCACTGCCCTTCCTTTCGTCCAGCCCGCTTTCGTCGAAGACCGACACTACGTTGAGCAGCGTCCAGCCGCCATCCGCAAGCCGGGGACGCAGCTCCTGCTCGGCGGCCTTCCGCGAACACTCGCCGCGAATCTCGGCCACGCCGTAATGCAGCCGCATCGGCTGGCCCTGCTTGGCCTTGTAATCGGCATAGCAGGCGGCCTGGGCGGCGGAGCCAGCGAAAAGGGCCAGGAAAAGGCCGGGAAGAAGAAGGGTTCTCATGATCCGGACGATGCGCCCGCGCGCGCGGAAATTCAATAACGCAAGGGGGTTGGCCCGTCGTTATCCGATAGCAGCGTGGCGTTATTGCCTGCCCGAGGGGGCTGGCCCAGCTTTGATCCATCAGCGACGGCCACACGGGTCGCCGCAGCCGGAACGCCACATGCCCCAGGGAGGACCAGAGATGTCCCGTCGCTTCATTGCCACCATTCTCGCGGCCGCCATAGCGGTCAGCGGGTTCGCCGCCGCCCCCGCCCGGGCGGCCGATGCCGACGACGTCGCCAAGGCGCTGGCCGGGATCGCCGCAGTCGCGATCATCGGCAAGGTGATCAAGGACGCCCGCGACAAGAAGGACGACGACAAGGACCGTGTCGCCCGCAACCACCGCGACGACCGCTGGGACCGTGACGATCGTTGGAACCGGGACGACCGCTGGGACCGCGACCACAACCGCTGGCAGCGGGACCGCGACCGCCGCCGCGACCGCGACGACTGGCGCCGCGACGCCAGAGCGCTGCCGGGGGCCTGCTTCCAGCGCTTCGACACCGCACGCGGCCCCGTCCGCGCCTTCGGCAGCTACTGCCTGAGCCGCAATTACCGCAATGCCCGCAACCTGCCGGACCATTGCGAGATCCGTATTCGCACCCGCCGGGGCACGGCACGCGCCTATGACGCGCAATGCCTCCGCCGGCAGGGCTACAGCATCGCCCGGGGCTAATGACCCCACGCCTCGGGTGTAGGCCGCGGTGCTGAGCAGTCACCGCGGCCGCCTGGGGAGGGGAAGGGACGGACATGGCCCTTCTCCTCCCCTTACTTGATCATCCCCCATATTCGTCCGGGCCGTTCCTTGCCGAGCGGCCCGAAAAGCTGGGGACAACCCGCGCAGACGGGTTGCGGAAAATCGGATAATCGGGTTTCTGACGGGCATGCAGGGACCCGATTTTTCGCTTGAACTGGCGGCGCGCGAAAGCGGGCTGACCATCGTGGCCGGCGTCGACGAGGTGGGCCGCGGGCCGCTCGCCGGGCCGGTGACCGCCGCGGCGGTGGTGCTCGACCCCGACTGCCTGCCCGAAGGGCTCAACGATTCCAAGCAGCTGGCCGCCGCCAAGCGCGAAGAGCTGGCCCGCGTCATCGAGGATTGCGCCGTGGTCCGCGTGGCCCATGCCAGCGTCGAAGAGATCGACGAGATCAACATCCTGCGCGCCTCGCATCTTGCCATGACCCGGGCCATCGACGCCCTGCCGACGCGGGCCCAGCACCTGCTGATCGACGGCAACATGATCCCCCGCGGCACCAGCATCGACGCCCGCTGCGTGGTCGGCGGCGACGCGCTCTGCCTGTCGATTTCGGCGGCCTCGATCGTGGCCAAGATCTGCCGCGACAGGCTGATGTGGGATTTGGCGCAACACTTCCCCGGCTACGGCTGGGAAAGCAACGTGGGCTACGGCACGAAGGCCCATCTGGAGGCGCTCCGAAATCTTGGTGTGACCCCTCACCATAGGCGTTCTTTCAAACCGGTCCACAATATCTTGTATCAAGATAATTTTGTAAGTGACTGATTCAAAAAAGAAATTGACCGCGAATCGGGTTTGACTCACGATCTGTCTCAACAACCGAGCGCACCAAGGCGCCATCCCGACGAGGCAGAGACATGAAAACGAAGACCCGGACCGAGAGCGCCGCGACGCTCCCGCTGAACACGATTCTGGATGGCGACTGCATCGAGGTGATGAACTCGTTGCCGGCGGAAAGCGTCGACCTGATCTTCGCCGATCCGCCCTACAACCTGCAGCTCCGGGGCGAGCTGCACCGCCCGGACAATTCCCGCGTCGACGCCGTGGATGACGAGTGGGACAGCTTCGACAGCTTCGCCGCCTACGACAAGTTCACGCAGGAATGGCTGGCCGCCGCCCGTCGCCTGCTCAAACCTACCGGCGCGATCTGGGTGATCGGGTCGTACCACAACATCTTCCGCGTCGGGGCGGCGATGCAGAACGCGGGTTACTGGATCCTGAACGACGTGGTCTGGCGCAAGGCCAACCCGATGCCGAACTTCCGCGGCAAGCGGTTCACCAATGCCCACGAGACGATGATCTGGGCGTCGAAGTCGCAGGCAGGCAAGTACACCTTCAACTACGAGGCGCTGAAATCCCTCAACGAGGGCGTCCAGATGCGCTCCGACTGGGTGCTGCCGATCTGTTCGGGGGGCGAGCGGCTCAAGGACGAGAACGGCGAGAAGGCGCATCCGACGCAGAAACCCGAGGGGCTGCTGCACCGGGTGCTCGTGGGCTCCACCAATCCCGGCGACGTGGTGCTGGACCCGTTCTTCGGCACCGGCACGACCGGCGCCGTGGCCAAGATGCTGGGCCGCGACTTTGTCGGGATCGAGCGCGAGGCAAGCTATCGCAAGGTCGCCGAAAAGCGCCTGGCGAAGGTCCGCAAGTACGATCGCGCCGCGCTCGAGGTCTCGACCTCCAAGCGGGCCGAGCCGCGGGTGCCCTTCGGCCAGCTGGTGGAGCGCGGGATGCTGCGCCCGGGCGAAGAGCTCTATTCCGTGGGCAATCGCTACAAGGCCAAGGTCCGCGCCGACGGCACGCTGATCGGCAACGACGTGAAGGGCTCGATCCACCAGGTGGGCGCCGCGCTCGAGGGGGCACCGTCCTGCAACGGCTGGACCTATTGGCACTTCAAGCGCGACGGCAAGGTGGTGCCCATCGACCTCCTGCGCCAGCAGATCCGCGCGGAGATGGCCGAGCGCCCGAACTGAGATAACCGACAGAACGATTTACCGCCGGTGCCCGTGGCCTGACACGCGGCACCCCCTGGGCCCCGTCTGCGTGACGGGGCCTTTTTTTGTCCGGATTCCAATATTTTACGCCAAGGGGGTTGAGTGCGTTTTTCCTGCCACAAACCCGCGATTCGGCTCCGTTTCGCTGGACGGGTGCAGGGGGCTTTTGTATCGTGACGGGCAAACGGGGCGCCACGACCCCGATCTCTTGAGGCAAATTTCAGGACCCCCCGATGGAAAGCCCCGAGCGGTTTTCGAACCTACCGGACTATGCTTTTCCGCGTTTGCGGAGCCTTCTGGACGCGCATGCGCCCGGCGGCGACGTGCTGCATATGACCATCGGCGAGCCCAAGCATCCCTTCCCGCCCTTCGTCACCGACATCCTCGCCGCCGAGGCGCAGGGATTCGCTTCCTACCCGCCGAACGACGGCACGCCCGAACTGCAGCAGGCCATCGCCGGCTGGATCGCACGCCGCTACGGGGTGGAGGTCGCGCCGGAGGCACAGGTCCTGCCGCTGAACGGCACGCGCGAAGGGCTCTACAACGTGGCGATGGCGCTGCTGCCCGAGGAAAAGCGCGGCAAGCGGCCGGCGGTGCTGATCCCCAATCCCTTCTACCAGGTCTACATGATTGCGGCGATTTCCGTGGGGGCCGAGCCGGTCTTTGTCCCCGCCACGGCCGAGACGGGCCACCTGCCGGATTACACCGCGCTGGAGCCCGCGCTGCTGGACCGGGTGAGTGCCGCCTACATCTGCTCGCCCGCCAACCCGCAGGGCGCGGTGGCCGGGCGCGACTACTGGCAGGCACTGATCGCATTGGCGGAAAAGCACGATTTCCTCGTCTTCGCGGACGAATGCTATTCCGAGATCTACCGCGACGCGGCCCCGCTGGGTGCGCTGACCGTCGCGCGGGAGATGGGCGCCGATCCCGAGCGGGTGGTGCTGTTCAACTCGCTGTCCAAGCGGTCGAACCTGCCCGGCCTGCGCTCGGGCTTTGCCGCGGGCGGGCCGAAATCGCTGACCGCGATGAAGCGGCTCCGGGCTTATGCGGGCGCGCCCCCGCCGCTGCCGCTGCAGAAGGTGGCGACGGCGGTCTGGGCGGACGAGGACCACGTCACCGCCAACCGCGCGCTCTACCAGGAGAAATACGCCATCGCCGACGGGATCTTCGGCGGCGTCCCCGGCTACGAGGGGCCCGAGGCGGGCTTCTTCCTGTGGCTGCCGGTGGAGGATGGCGAGGCCGCCGCGCTGCGGGCGTGGCGCGAGACCGGCGTCAGGGTCCTGCCCGGCGCCTACCTTGCGAGGGATGTGAACGGGGAGAACCCCGGCACGACATACATAAGGGTCGCATTGGTGGCCCCAAAAGAAGAGATGGCGCGCGGCCTGACCAGGCTTCGCGACTGTCTCTATGGGTAAGACGAGGCGAAACATGGCATATCAGGCACGCGGACGGGATCCCTTTCTCGACACCAACATGGCGCTGGCGATCGAACGACGAGGCAAGGAACTGCTGGGCCTCGCACTGATCGTGCTGGGCTGCATGGCCGCGGCGATGATCGCCTCCTACACGCCCGAGGATCCGTCGTGGATCCTCGCCTCCGACGCGCCGGTGCAGAACTGGATGGGCCGCATCGGCGCCTCCATCGCCGCGCCGCTCTTCATGATCGTGGGCTGGGGCGCCTGGGGCATCGCCATCGTGCTGGTGGCCTGGGGCCTGCGCATGGCGCTGCACAGGGGCGAGGAGCGGGCCATCGGCCGGCTGATCTTTGCCCCCATCGCGGTGGCGGCGGGCTCGGTCTATGCCTCGACGCTGGTGCCGGGCGACGGCTGGACCCATTCCTTCGGCCTCGGCGGGCTGTTCGGGGACACGGTGCTGGGCGCGGTGCTGACCTTCCTGCCCATCGGCGCGACCTTCGGGCTGAAGCTGCTGTCGCTGCTGCTGGGCATCGGCATCCTCGCCATCGGGGCCTTTGTGCTGGGCTTTACCCGGCCCGAGCTGAAATCCATCGCCCGCTTCCTGATGATCGGGCTGATCATGACCTATGCCTGGACCATGACCGCGCTGGGCCGCGGGGCGGCGGGCGCCTTCGGGGCCGCGCGGGGGCTTCAGGCCCGGCAGGCCGAACGCCGCGAACAGCGCCGGCTGGAGGCCGAGGAGGCCGCCGAATGGGCCGCCCAGCAGGAGGCGCAGATGCAGGCCGCCCCCGCCCTCCGCGGACAGTCGCGCGTGGCGCGGGCGCAGGTGGCACAGGATCCGGTGGTCGAGGACGACGACTATTACGATTACGACGACGGCTACGACGTGGCCCCTGCGCCGCAGCCCGAGCGCACGGGGCTGTTCGCCCGCGTGACCTCGCTCGCGCGGCGCGACCCGATGCCCGAGCCCGAGCTGGTCGAGCATGACATGCCCGAGGCCGACGCGCCGGGCGAAGACCGCGTCCGCGCCAAGATCGCCGACGTGATCAAGTCGCGCATGCGGACCAACCCCGCCGTGACCTCTGCCAGCGCCGCGCCGCTGACCAAGGGCCGGGGCCGCGGGCCGCAGCCGCTGCTGTTCGATCCCGACCGCCGGCCCGGCGCGCTGCGGCAGGAACCGCCGCTGACCGCCGCCCATGCCGGGGCCGCGCCGCAGGCCAGCTTTGCCCCCGAGGGCGAACCGCAGCCGCGCCCGGTTCCCGAGGCGCAACCCTCGCCCATCGAGGCGGCGCCGGAAGAGGGCTGGGACGACGGCTATGACGAGGACAGCTACGTCCCCGAGATCCCGATCCAGCGCGATGGCCCCGCGCCCGAGCAGGCGGTGAGCCTGCCGCAGCCCGCGCAGCCCGAGGCCCGCAAGGTGGTGCATTCGCCCCGCAAGGCGGTGAAACCCTCCACCCGCGCCCGGGCCGAGGCGCAGCCGGGGCTGGACTTCGACGGGGCCTCGACCGAGTTCGAGCTGCCGCCGCTGAACCTGCTGACCAATCCCGACAGCATCACCCGGCACCACCTCTCTGACGAGGCGCTGGAGGAAAATGCCCGGATGCTGGAATCCGTGCTCGACGATTACGGCGTGAAGGGCGAGATCGTCTCGGTCCGTCCGGGCCCCGTGGTCACCATGTACGAGCTGGAGCCCGCGCCGGGCCTCAAGGCGTCCCGCGTGATCGGGCTGGCGGACGACATCGCGCGCTCCATGTCGGCGCTCTCGGCCCGGGTCTCCACCGTGCCGGGCCGCTCGGTCATCGGGATCGAACTGCCCAACGACAACCGCGAGATGGTGTCCTTCCGCGAGATCCTGTCGTCGCGCGATTACGGCGACGGCAGCCACAAGCTGCCCCTCGCGCTGGGCAAGGATATCGGCGGTTCGCCGGTCGTGGCGAACCTCGCCAAGATGCCTCACCTGCTGATCGCGGGGACGACCGGCTCGGGGAAATCGGTGGCGATCAACACCATGATCCTGTCGCTGCTCTACAAGCTGACACCCGAGGAATGCCGCCTGATCATGATCGACCCCAAGATGCTGGAACTCAGCGTCTATGACGGCATCCCGCATCTCCTGTCGCCCGTGGTGACCGACCCGAAGAAGGCCGTGGTCGCGCTCAAGTGGACCGTGGGCGAGATGGAGGACCGCTATCGCAAGATGTCCAAGATGGGCGTTCGCAACATCGACGGCTACAACAGCCGCGTGCAGGACGCGCTGTCGAAGGGCGAGATGTTCACCCGCACGGTGCAGACCGGATTCGACGACGAGACGGGCGAGCCGGTCTTCGAGACCGAAGAGATCATGCCGGAAAAGATGCCCTATATCGTCGTCATCGTCGACGAGATGGCCGACCTGATGATGGTCGCGGGGAAAGAGATCGAGGCCTGCATCCAGCGCCTCGCACAGATGGCGCGGGCGAGCGGTATCCACCTGATCATGGCCACGCAGCGCCCCTCGGTCGACGTGATCACCGGCACGATCAAGGCGAACTTCCCCACCCGCATCTCCTTCCAGGTGACGTCCAAGATCGACAGCCGGACCATCCTGGGCGAAATGGGGGCCGAGCAGCTGCTGGGCATGGGCGACATGCTCTACATGGCGGGCGGCGCACGGATCACCCGCTGCCACGGGCCCTTCGTGTCGGACGAGGAGGTCGAGGAGATCGTGAACCACCTCAAGTCCTACGGCCCGCCGGAATACGTGAACACGGTGCTCGAAGGCCCCGACGACGACAAGTCGAGCGACATCGACGCGGTGCTGGGGCTGAACACCGGCGGCAACACCGACGGCGAGGACGCGCTTTACGACCAGGCGGTGCAGGTGGTGATCAAGGACCGCAAATGCTCCACCTCCTACATCCAGCGCAAGCTGGCCATCGGCTACAACAAGGCCGCACGACTGGTGGAGCAGATGGAGGAGCAGGGGCTCGTCAGCCCGGCAAACCACGTCGGCAAGCGCGAGATCCTGGTGCCCGAACAGGCCTAGCGCGCGACCGGCAGGGGCGGAAAGCCCCCTCCCCTGCCGGGACACCCTTGCTTTTCGTGGCAGGGCCCCGTGTCGTCGCGGGTTGGACCTCTTCCGAGACACTGGCGCTACGGCATCATTCCATTGGCCCCGGGCCTGCACAAATTGCGCCAAGGGTCCGGACGGTAAGGTCAGGAAATGGCGCTTCCCGACTGTGCCGAGCCGGATCCTATCGCGCCCGCCAGTGCGGCGTCTTTTCCTGCGCCAGCTCGGCGCGGATCTGGGCGAAGGCCAGCAGGGTGAAGAACACCGTCCCGCCAAGGATGTTGCCCAGCAGGGCCGGCACCACCCAGCCCATCATCATCTCTCCGAACGGCTTGGCCCCGGTGGCGATCATCACCGTCGCCTCGGTCATCCCCGCGATCACGTGCGAGAACTCCGCCAGCGCGATCAGGTAGGTGACCGCGACGATCAGCAGCAGCTCCGAATGCCGCGAATTGGGGCGCATCCAGACCAGCACGGCGATCAGCCAGCCGGCGCCGATGCCGCGCAGCAGCGTCTCGAACCAGTCATAGGCGGTGGCCTCCTGCGAGAGCTCGAAGATCGCCTGCCACACCTCGGGCTGATAGGCCCCGGTGAGGTAGAGGATCAGGCCGAACAGCCCCGCCCCCACGAGGTTGGACAGCAGGACCACGATCCACAGCCGGGCCAGCCGGATCACCACCGGGCGCGACGGTTCGTCGAGTGCCGGGCAGACGGCGGTGATCGTATTCTCGGTGAACAGCTGCATCTGCCCGAGGATCACGATCACGAAGCCGATCGTGTAACCGAAATTCTCGACCAGCGGGCGCCAGTCGGTGTCCGGCAGGTGCGACCGGAGCAGCGCCTCGAACAGGACGCAGAACCCGAGGGCAAGCCCGGCCATCAGCCCCGACATGACGAGCGAGGAAACGGGGCGGTTCAGCTCAGACTCGCCGTGGCGCCGGATCGCTTCGAACAGGGCAGGGGAGGTGATTGGCGCGCTGTCCTCGATCGCCTCGCGCTCCGTCTCGTCGATCCTGTCCTCGTACTTCTTCTGGGAAGAGTCGGGCATTCCACCCCTTTCGGAAAAGCTTCGCGGCCCAACACGTGCTGCGGCGCGGCGGTTCCCTGCCACCACGCCGATCGCTCATCCGTGCGGGGTGCGGCCGCGCCGCCTCCCGGGGGCCTAGTCCGAGGTTGCCGCCCCGCCGTCGGGGTGCAGCACGTGGCCGGTCATGAAGGAGCTGTCCTCGCAGGCCAGGAACAGCAGGGAGGGCGCCACCTCGTTGGGCTGGCCGGGCCGCCCCATGGTGGAGGACTTGCCGAAATCCTCCACCTTCTCCGGCGGGAAGGAGGCGGGGATCAGCGGCGTCCAGATCGGCCCCGGCGCCACGCCGTTCACGCGGATGCCGCGCGGCGCCAGCTTGTGGGCCATGGCGCGGGTGAAGGACAGGATCGCGCCCTTGGTGGCCGAGTAGTCGATCAGCAGGTCCTGCCCGCGATAGGCGGTGACGGAGGTGGTGGCCACGATCGCCGAGCCTTCGGACAGGTGGGGCAGGGCGGCCTGCACCATGAACATCTGGCCGAAGATGTTGGTCCGGAACGTCCGCTCGATCTGCTCTTCGCTGACATCCTCGAAATTGTCCTGGGCGTGCTGCTCTGCAGCGTTGTTCACCAGGATGTCGAGCCGGCCGAAGCGGTCGGCCACGTGGTCCACCGCCTGCTGGCAGAAGGCCTTGTCGCCGACATCGCCCTTGATCGACAGCGCCTCGGCGCCTTCGGCCTCGATCAGGCGCACCGTTTCCTCGGCATCCTCGGTTTCGGTCTTGTAGATGAAGGCGACCTTGGCCCCCTCGCGGGCATAGAGCACCGCGGTGGCGCGCCCGATCCCGGAATCCCCGCCGGTGATCAGCGCGGCCTTGCCCTTCAGCCGGCCGGAGCCGGGATAGCGCGGCTCGTATTCGGGCCGGGGGGACATCTCGTGTTCAAGGCCGGGTTGCTGGTCCTGCACCCGGTCGTCGGAAAACTGCGGCATGGTCGTGTCTCCTTTCCAGCGAAGAACACGACCGTGCCGGGTTTTGTTTCCGCCTCAGTTCTCCGGGAAGAAGCAGGCGGCGGGATGCGGCTCGCCCGTCAGCTCGGGGCGTTCGGCGCGACAGCGGTCCTGCGTCTTCCAGCAGCGCGGGGCGAAGGGACAGCCCTCCGGGATCGCCATCGGCGAGGGAAGCTCCCCCTCCAGCTTGATCCGGGTGGAGCGGTTGCGCGGGTCCGCCTTGGGCGTCGCCGAAAGCAGCGCCTTGGTGTAGGGATGCCGCGGCGCGCTGAACACCTCTTCTTTGGGGCCGGTCTCCACCGGGCGGCCGAGGTACATGACCACCACGTCGTCGGCCACGTGCCGCACCACCGACAGGTCGTGCGAGATGAAGAGATAGGCGAGGTGCATCCGCTCCTGCAGGTCGAGCAGCAGGTTGAGGATCTGGCTCTGGATCGACAGGTCGAGCGCCGAGACGGGTTCGTCCAGCACCAGCAGCTTGGGCTCCAGCATCAGGGCGCGGGCGACGGCGATCCGCTGCCGCTGCCCGCCCGAGAACATGTGCGGGTAGCGGTCGTAATGCTCGGGCCGCATGCCGACCAGTCGCATCATCTCGCTTGCCTTCTCGCGCCGCTCCTTCGCGGACATCTCGGGGCGGTTGATCTTGAGCGGCTCCTCGAGGATCTGGCCGATCCGCTGGCGCAGGTTGAGCGAGCCGTAGGGATCCTGGAACACGATCTGCACGGAATCGCGCAGGCTGGCCCACTTGTCGGGCGTGACCTCCTGCCCGCCGATGTTGAGCGTGCCGCTCGTCGGCTCCTCGATCATGGTGACGAGCCGGGCCAGCGTGGACTTGCCGCAGCCGGATTCGCCCACCACGGCCAGCGTCTTGCCCGCCTCGATGGAGAACGAGGCCTCGGAGAGGGCGCGCACGGTCTGCGGCTTGCTGAACAGGCCGCCGCCGGATTCGTAGAAGCGGCTCAGATGCGTGGCGGTGACGACGGTCTCGCTCATGCGTGCGCCTCCTCTGCGGGTTTTTCCAGCGGGCTGTAGAGGGGATAGTGGCAGCGGGCGCGGCCCAGATCGTCCGGCTGCACCGGCGGCTCCACCTTGTGGCAGGTCTCGTTGGCATATTTGCAGCGCGGCGAGAACAGGCAGCCCTGCGGCCGGTCGAACTGCCCCGGCACGACGCCGGGGATAGTCGGCAGCCGCCGCTCGGTCGCACGCTCCGGCAGGGCCGCCAGCAGCGCCGCCGAATAGGGGTGGTGCGGGGTGGTGAACAGGTCCTCGACCTTCTGGTCCTCCACCTTCTGCCCGGCATAATGGACGCAGACCCGTTCCGCCGTCTCGGCCACCACGCCCATGTCGTGGGTGATCAGGATCAGGCCCATCCCGGTCTCTTTCTGGAGATCGGTCAGCAGGTCGAGGATCTGCGCCTGGATCGTGACGTCGAGCGCAGTGGTCGGCTCGTCCGCGATCAGCAGCCGGGGTTTGCAGGCGATGGCCATGGCGATCATCACCCGCTGGTTCATCCCGCCGGACAGCTGGTGCGGAAAGCTTGCCAGCCGCTTCTCGGGGGCGGGCAGGCCCACCATCTCCAGCAGCTCGACGGCGCGGCGGTGGCGTTCCTTGCGGTCCATGTCGAGGTGCTGGCGCAGCGCCTCCTTGATCTGGAAACCGACGGTGAAGCAGGGGTTCAGCGACGACATCGGCTCCTGGAAGATCATCGACATCTCCTTGCCGATGAGCTTGCGGCGCTGGCGGCCGGAGATCCTGCGCAGGTCGGTCCCGTCGAAGGACATCTCGTCCGCGGTGACGGTGGCGGTCCAGGGCAGCAGCCCCATCGCGGCCAGCATCGACACCGACTTGCCCGAGCCGGATTCGCCGACGATGGCCATCAATTCGCCCTCGGCCACGTCGACATCCACCTTGTCCACGGCGCGGAAGGCGCCGCCCGCGGTGGCGAAATCGACGGAGAGGTTACGGATACGGAGCAACGACATGGCTCAGCTCCTCTTCAGCTTCGGATCGAGCGCGTCGCGAAGGCCGTCGCCCATCAGGTTGATCGCCAGCACCGTGACCAGGATGGCGAGGCCGGGGAAGGTCACGACCCACCAGGCGCGCAGGATGAACTCGCGCCCGTCGGCCAGCATGGTGCCCCATTCCGGCGTCGGCGGCTGCGCCCCCATGCCGAGAAACCCGAGCGCCGCGGCGTCGAGGATCGCGGTGGAGAAGGACAGCGCCGCCTGCACGATGATCGGGGCCAGGCAGTTGGGCAGCACGGTGATGAACATCAGCCGCCCCAGCCCCGCGCCCGCGACACGGGCCGAGACCACGTAGTCCTTGGTCCGCTCGTTGATCACGCTCGCCCGGGTCAGGCGCACGTAGTGGGGTTGCAGCACCAGCGCGATGGCGATCATCGCGTTGAGCAGCGTGGGCCCCAGGATCGCCACCAGCACCAGCGCAAGCAGCAGCGAGGGGAAGGCCAGGATGATATCCATGATCCGCATGATGATCGTGTCCAGCCAGCGCGGCGCGAAGCCGGCCAGCAGACCCACGAGGATGCCCCCGGTGGCCGAGACCACGACGACCACGATCCCCACGAAGAAGGAGAAACGCGCGCCGTGCAGCAGCCTCGACAGCAGGTCGCGGCCCAGCGGGTCGGTGCCCAGCGGGAACTGCCAGTTGCCGCCCTCCTGCCAGGCCGGCGGGATCAGGGTGAACTGCCGGAACTGCTGCGTCGGGTCGTAGGGCGCCAGAAGGTTGGCAAAGATCGCCACCACCACGAAGACGGCGAAGACGTAAAGCCCGATCACCGCGCCGCGGTTCTCCCGGAAATACTTCCAGAACTCGGCCAGCCGGCGGGGCGGCTGCGCGGTTGCGGTTTCGGCGGTTTCGGTCGGTGTCGCTGCGTCGGTCATCAGCGCTTCCTGATCTTGGGGTTGATGAGGCCGTAGAGCAGGTCGACGGTCAGGTTCACCACCATCACCATCACGGCGATGAGCAGCAGGCCGCCCTGCACCACCGGGTAGTCGCGGCGGTAGATGGAATCGACCATCCACTTGCCGATCCCGGGCCAGGAGAAGATCGTCTCGGTCAGGATCGCGCCGGCCAGCAGCGTGCCCACCGACAGGCCGATCACGGTGATCACCGGGATCATCGCGTTCCGCAGGGCGTGCAGCCCGTTGATGCGGATCGGGCGCAGACCCTTGGCGCGGGCGGTGCGGATGTAATCCTCGCTCAGCACTTCCAGCATGGCGGAGCGGGTCTGCCGCGCGATCACCGCCAGCGGGATGGTCGCCAGCACGATCGACGGCAGGATCAGGTGCCGGACCGCGGACAGGAAGGCCCCGTCCTGCCCCGACAGGAGCGAGTCGATCAGCATGAAGCCGGTGGTGTTGTCGAAGTAGTAGAGCAGGTCGATCCGCCCCGAGACCGGCGTCCAGCCCAGCGTGCCGGAGAAGACGATGATCATCAGCAGCGCCCACCAGAAGATCGGCATCGAATAGCCCACCAGCGCGGTGGACATCAGCGCCCGGTCGAAGAACTTGCCGCGGTTCACGGCGGCGATCACCCCGGCCGGGATGCCCAGCATGACGGCAAGGATGATGGCGCAGATCGACAGCTCCAGCGTGGCCGGGAAGAGGGCGAAGAACTCGTCCCAGACCGGCCGCTTGGTGACGAAGCTCTGGCCGAGGTCGCCCTGCAGCACGCCGGTCAGGTAATCCCAGAACTGCACCAGCAGCGGGTCGTTGAAGCCGTACTGGTTCATCAGCTCGTTGTAGCGCTCCTGGTCCATGCCGCGTTCGCCGGCCATGACGATGATCGGATCGCCGGGCAGCACGCGGATGAAGCCGAAGGAGACGATGGTCACCCCGATGAAGGTCGGGATGAAGGTCAGCAGGCGTCCAAGAATATATCGCAGCATCAGCCCACCACCCTCAGTTCCTTGGACATCGTGGTCAGGGACCGGCAGCCGTCCTCGGTGACGAGGATGTCGTCCTCGATCCGGACCCCGAACTTGCCGATCTCGTAGAGCCCCGGCTCGTCGGTAAAGACCATGCCGGGCGTCAGTTTCTGGTGATTGCCACGCATGATGTAGGGCGCCTCGTGGACGTCGCGGCCCAGGCCGTGGCCGGTCTTGGTGCGGATGCGGTCGGCGAAGGGCGAGGCCTCCAGCACCGAGGTGACGGCATCGTCCACGTCATGGGCGGTGGCGCCCGGCCGGGTCACCTCGTGGCCCTTGAGATTGGCGCGCAGCACGGTGTCGTAGACCTCCTGCCCCTCGTCGGTGGCATGGCCCACGAAGACGGTGCGCGTGATGTCGGCGGCAAAGCCCCCGTGGCGCCCGCCCCAGTCGAAGAGCAGCGCGTCGCCGGGCCGGATCTGGTAATCGGCGCGGGCCGAGGCATGCGGCCGGGCCGAATTGTCGCCCGCGGCCACGATCGGGCCGAAGGCCAGGTCCTCGGCGCCGTTGCGGAACAGCGCCTGGATCAGCAGGCTTTCCACCTGTTTCTCGGTCTGACCGGCGCGCACCTGCTCCAGCGTCTCTTCCAGCGCCGCCTCGGACAGGCGGATCGCGTCCTCGAGCGCGGCGATCTCGGCGGGGGTCTTGCACAGGCGGATGGCGGAGATCTCGCGCTCCGCATCGATGATTTCGAGGCCCTTGTAGGCGCGGGCCAGCGCGTGGTGCACGAAGACCCGCATCACCTGCCCCTCGACGGCGAGATGCCGGATCGGCAGGTGACGGGCCAGCGCGTCGAATGCGTCCTGGTAGCCGTCCTGGTCGCGCCAGTCGAAGACCTCGCCCTCGAAGTTCACCAGCTCGAAGGAGCCAAGCTCGAGGTTGGGGACGATGGCGGCGGGTGCCCCCTCGACGGGGACCACGACGACCATGGGGCGTTCATGGCTGTGAAAGTTCTTGCCCATCACGCGGGCGAAGTTCGGGCCCGGCACGAGCGCCAGGGCGTCGGCCCCGACATCCCTCGCGACGGCGCGGTATTCGGCGTAGCGGTCCATGACATTCCCTGAAAAGAAGGGCGGGGCCCGAGGGCCCCGCCGGTTCGTGTCACTCGGAGAGGCTCACTTCGGTGAAGATATGGCTCCCAAGCGGGTGCACCTTGTAGCCTTCGACCTTCGGCAGCATCGGCATGAAGACGACCGAATGCGCGATGGTCGCCCAGGGTGCCTGATCCTTGAAGACCTCCTGGGCCTCCTTGTAGAGCTCGGCACGCTTCGACTGATCGGTGATGGTCTTGGCTTCCTGCACCAGCTTGTCGAAGTCCTCGTTGCACCATTGCGCGCGGTTCGACCCGCCCACGGCGTCACAGCCCAGCAGCACGGCGAGGAAGTTGTCCGGGTCGCCGTTGTCGCCGGTCCAGCCCAGCAGCACCGCGCCGTCGCGGTCCTCGGCCTTGGAGCGCTCGAGGTACTCGCCCCACTCGTAGGAGACGATTTCCACGTCCACGCCGATCTCGGAGAAGTCCTCCTGCATCAGCTCGGCCATGCGGCGGGCGTTCGGGTTGTAGGGACGCTGCACCGGCATCGCCCAGATCTTCATCGACAGGTCGCTGACGCCGGCGTCTTCCAGCATCTTCTTCGCTGCCTCGGGATCGTAGGCGTCATCCTCGATGGCTTCGTTGTAGGACCACATCGTCGGCGGGATCGGGTTCTTGGCGATCTGCCCGGAGCCCTGGAACACCACGTCGATGATCGCCTGCTTGTCGATCGCCATGTTCAGCGCCTTGCGGACCTTCGGGTTGTCGAAGGGTTCCTGCTTGGTGTTGTAGGCGAGGTAGCCGACGTTCAGGCCTTCCTGCTGCATCAGGTTGATGCCGTCGTCATCCTTCATGGCCTGCACGTCGGCCGGGTTCGGATAGGGCATGATGTGGCATTCGCCGGCCTGAAGCTTCTGGTAGCGGACCGAGGCGTCGGGCGTGATGGCGAAGACCAGGTTCTCGACCTTGGGCAGGCCGTCCTGCCAGTAATCCTCGTTCGCCTTGTAGCGGATCACGGCGTCCTTCTGGTAGGCGACCCACTCGAACGGACCGGTGCCCACGGGCTGCTGGTTCAGCATCTCGGGGGTGCCCGCTTCCATCATCTGGTCCGCGTATTCCTTGGACAGGATCGAGGCGAAGTCCATGGCCATGTTGGCGACGAACGGCGCTTCGGGGCGCGTCAGCGTGAACTTCACGGTCATGTCGTCCACCTTCTCGATCGACTCGATCAGGTCGGGCATGGACATGGCGTTGAAGTATTCCCAGCTGCCGCCGGACACGTCGTGGTACGGGTTTTCCTCGTCCAGCTGACGCATGAAGGTGAAGATCACGTCATCCGCGTTGAAGTCGCGCGAAGGCGTGAAATACTCGGTGGACTGGAACTTGACGCCCGGACGCAGGTGGAAGGTGTATTCCAGCCCGTCCTCGGAGGCTTCGTAGCTCTCGGCCAGGCCCGGCTGGGTCTCGGTCGTGCCGGTCTTGAACTCCACCAGCCGGTTATAGACCGCCTGGCTGGAGGCGTCGAAGGTGGTGCCGGCGGTGTAGAGCGCCGGGTCGAAGCCCTCGGGCGAACCCTCGGAGCAGTAAACCAGCGTCTGCGCCGAGGCGCCGCCGGCCAGCAGGGCCAGAAGCCCGCCTGTTGCCAGTCGTTTCGTCAAAGACATGTCAGTCTCCCTGTGGTTAACGTTTCAGCTCGATCTTGCCTGTGTCCGGTCTTCCGCCGGTCCGGGGTTCTGCCTCCCCGATATAGGCCAGGGTTCGTTCAAGCCCCTGGCGCATATGGTCGTCAACATGATCCTGCATCGCCTGCAGATCGTCCCCCATGGCATGGGCGACGTAGACGCGGTGGGCGTCCCGCCTGGGGCCCGGCCGCGCATGGGCACGCTGATGCAGCATCAGATAGAATTGTAGGTTCGGTCGCAACCGCTGCCAGACCTCGATCAGTAGGGAATGCGCCGACATCTCGTAGCACCAGCTGTGCAGGCTCAGCTCGCATTCGATCGCCTCGCCGGGATCGCCCGCATCGGTGGCCGCGACAAGCGCCTCGTGCCGCGCGTCGAGATCCGCCAGCGCGGCCGCGTTCCGCCGGTTCCATGCCTCGCGGAAGGCCATCTTTTCCAGCGTGGTGCGCAGGGAGAACAGCTCTTCCAGGTCCTTGCGGGTGAAATCGCGCACGAAAAGCCCGCTATAGGGCACGCTGATCAGCAGCCCGGCCGCGACCAGCTCGCGGATCGCCTCGCGCAGCGGCGCCCGGCCGACGCCCAGCCGCTCGGCCAGGTCCATCTCGGTCAGGCGCTCGCCGGCCTCCACATGGCCCGACAGGATCATGTCGCGCAGCCGGCGGACGACGCGATCGCGTCCCGAGCCTGCGGTCTCCTGGGGAAGGGCGGCATGCATCACCGGGTCGCCTCCTCCACCAGACGGGCGTAGAGCTCGCGGATGCGGCGGAAGACCGGGCCGCGCCCGCCCTCGGTGCCGATGGCGCGGCCGTCAATCTCGGCCACCGGGGTCTGGGCGCCGAAGGTGCCGGTCAGGAACGCCTCGTCGGCACCATAGGCCTCGACCAGCGAAAAGTTCTTTTCGAAGACGGGGATGCCCTCGGCGTGGCAGACATCGATCACCTTGCGCCGGGTGACGCCGTTCATGCAGTAGTCGCCGGTGCTGGTCCAGACCTCGCCCTTGCGGACGATGAAGAAGTTGCAGGCATTGGTCGTGTTCACGAAGCCATGCGGGTCCAGCATCAGCCCCTCGTCCGCGCCCGCCTGTTCCGCCTGCAGGCAAGCGATCACGCAGTTGAGCTTGGAATGGGAATTGTACTTGGCGTCCTGGCTCATCGGCAGGCCGCGGACCTGCGGCACGGTGGCCAGCCGGATGCCCCGGGCCTGCAATCCGTCCACCGGCTTGGAATGCTCCATCAGGATCACGACGGTCGGCCCGGAGCGCGACAGGGAGGGATGCTGGAAGGGCCGGATCTTGACCCCGCGGGTCACCATCAGGCGGCAATGCACGTCGTGGGTCATGCCGTTGGCTTCGCGCGTGCGCTCCAGCGCGGCCACCAGCTCGTCGCGGGTCAGCCCGATGTCCAGCGCCACGGCCTTGCAGCTTTCGTACAGCCGGTCGAGATGGTCGTCGAGGAAGGCCCACTTGCCGTTGTAGAGCCGCAGACCCTCCCACATGCCGTCGCCCAGCATGAAGCCGCTGTCATACACCGAGACCTTGGCCTCGTCGCGATGCACGATCTCGCCGTTGAGATAGATCAGGATGTCGCGGTTGCGCGCATCCTCTTCGGCGGAATGGGTGGTCTGGCTGTCCGTCAGGTCCAGGGTCATGCCTTCGGTCGGTCACTCCGTCGCGGAAGCGCGAAAGACCGGCCGTGACAGGACGACGTCTTGCGCCCATGCCGTTTGCCCGGTGCCGCCGCCGCATGATCCCGCCCCGTATCGGGCTGCCGCCCTGCCGGCGGTGGGGGACCACGCCACTCCCTGTTCAGCGTTTCGCGGCAGATTGTCGACAATCAAGGTGATTCGCAATCCGATAGGGCGAGCCTTTGCCGATCACGTCGCGTCAGGGTGGGGCAGGGTCAACGTCCTGGCTGGGTGAGTTCCGCCCTGCGGCATGCAAGTCTCCGGTCCCGAATGCCTGGTGGCGGCCATGTGCTGGCCGGAGCGGTCGGCGCATGTGACCCGCATCCTAATGCCCGCCGCCCCCTGCCCGCCCCGACGTCCCGGGCCGGGAAGGGCTGACATTCGCCGCGCCGCAGCGCATGATCCCCGCAAATTCAGACGGAGGAGATTCCATGTCCGACGATATCGTCATCCTGTCCGGCGCCCGGACCGCCATCGGCACCTTCGGCGGTGCGCTCGCCGGCACGCCGCCAATCACCCTGGGCGCCACGGCCGCGAAGGCCGCGCTGGAGCGGGCCGGCGTCGAGGGCGGCCAGATCGGTCACGTCGCCTATGGCCACGTCATCAACACCGAGCCGCGGGACATGTACCTGTCCCGCGTCGCCGCGATGGAGGCGGGCATCCCCGAGACCACGCCGGCGATGAACGTGAACCGTCTCTGCGGATCGGGTGCGCAGGCCATCGTCTCGGTCGTGCAATCGCTGATGCTGGGGGATGCCGACTTCGGCCTGGCCGGCGGCGCCGAAAGCATGTCCCGCTCGCCCTACATCGTCCCGGCCCAGCGGTTCGGCCAGAAGATGGGCGACGTGAAGGCGCTGGACATGATGCTGGGCGCGCTCAACTGCCCCTTCGGCACCGGGCATATGGGCGTCACGGCCGAGAACGTCTCGAAGGAACACCAGGTCAGCCGCGAGGACCAGGACGCCTTTGCGCTGGAAAGCCAGCGGCGCACGGCGGCGGCCATCGAGAAGGGCTATTTCAGCGACCAGATCGCCCCGGTCGAAGTGCAGGTGAAGCGCGAGACCGTGGAATTCGTCACCGACGAGCATCCCAAGCCGCAGACCACCGCCGAGGGGCTGGCCGGGCTGAAACCGGCCTTCGCCAAGGACGGCACCGTGACCGCGGGCAATGCCAGCGGCATCAATGACGGCGCGGCCGGGCTGGTCCTGGCGCGGGCCGGCGCGGCCGAGAAGGCGGGGCTCAAGCCGAAATTCCGGGTGCTGGGCTATGGCCATGCCGGGGTGCGCCCCGAGGTGATGGGCATCGGCCCGGTCCCGGCGGTCCGCCAGCTGCTGGAACGGACGGGCCTCACGGTCGAGGATTTCGACGTCATCGAATCGAACGAGGCCTTCGCCGCGCAGGCCGTGGCGGTGAACCGCGAACTGGGGCTCGACCCGGCCAAGGTGAACCCCAATGGCGGCGCCATCGCGCTGGGCCACCCGGTGGGCGCCACCGGCGCGATCATCACCGTCAAGGCGATGTACGAGCTGGAGCGCATCGGCGGGTCCAAGGCGCTGATCACCATGTGCATCGGCGGCGGCCAGGGCATCGCGCTGGCGATCGAGCGGCTCTGAGAAACCAGCTGGGGCGGGCAGGGCGGTTTGCGCCCCCTGTCCGCCCCGGTCCCGGGCATGGCTGCGGTCCCTTCAGGCGCAGGTGCCCCGGGACGAAGCCAGCCCGGCCGGTCAGGTGACCACGCGAAGCGTCAGGTTGATCCGCCCGCCCTCGGGCAGCAGCGCCGACGACCCGAAGCGGATCCGGTCCAGGCCGTGATAGGTCAGCCGCGCCTCGCCTCCCATGACGACGACGTCGCCGGATTGCAGCCAGACCGACTCGGTCTTGCCGCCGCGCGTCGTGTTGCCGATGCGGAACAGCCCGTCATCCCCCAGCGAGACGGAGACCACGGGCCAGCCGAAATCGGCCTCGTCCTTGTCCTGGTGCAGGCCCATCCGCGCGCCTTCACCGTAGAAGTTCACCAGGCAGCAATCGGGTTCGCGGTCCAGCCCCGTCGCCTCGTGCCAGATGCGCAGCACGCTGTCGGGAATCGGCGGCCAGTCCATCCCCTCCGGATGGCGCGGCTCGTAGCGATAGCCGCGCCGGTCGGTGACCCAGCCGAAGCGCCCGGCCGAGGTCATCCTGACCCGCATCGGCTTGCCCCACGGGGTGACCGGGGAAAAGAACGGCGCCGCCCGCGCCACCTCGCGCAGGTCCGCGACCAGGGCGCGCTGGCGCTCCGGGCCGAGCCGGCCCTTCATGATCTGGAATCCGCGCAGGGTGAGTGTGGTCATGTCTGCTATCTAGGATGCCGGCCCTGCCGGGGCAAAGCCCGCGGGAAGTGGCGGAAAAATGCGGGCAATTGGCGGATTCCGCCACGCCGGGGCGCTTGCAGGGTCCGGGACCCCTCCTTATATACGCTCCGAAGCGCGACGGGCCCCGGCCCTCGCGGGAATTGCGGGGCGGGATGCCGCTGCGGGTCCACGCCTCGTGTCATCGCCTTGAATCAAGAAGGGATCGAAGAGCAATGGGCAAAGTGATTGGTATCGACCTCGGGACCACCAACAGCTGCGTCGCCATCATGGACGGCTCGCAGCCGCGTGTTATCGAGAATGCCGAAGGCGCCCGGACAACCCCGTCCATCGTGGCCTTCACCGAAGACGAGCGCCTCGTTGGCCAATCGGCCAAGCGGCAGGCGGTTACCAACCCGACCAACACCATTTTCGGCGTCAAGCGCCTGATCGGCCGTCGGTACGACGACCCGGATCTGGCGAAGGACAACAAGAACATGCCGTTCGAGGTGATCGACGGCGGCAACGGCGACGCCTGGGTCAAGGCCCGCGGCGAGAAGTATTCGCCCTCCCAGATTTCCGCCTTCATCCTGCAGAAGATGAAGGAAACCGCCGAAAGCTATCTCGGCGAGGAAGTGGACCAGGCGGTCATCACCGTCCCGGCCTACTTCAACGACCAGCAGCGCCAGGCCACCAAGGATGCCGGCAAGATCGCCGGTCTCGAAGTGCTGCGGATCATCAACGAACCGACCGCGGCCGCGCTGGCCTACGGGCTCGACAAGAAGGAAACCAAGACGATCGCGGTCTATGACCTCGGCGGCGGGACCTTCGACGTCACCATCCTCGAGATCGATGACGGCCTGTTCGAAGTGAAATCGACCAACGGGGACACGTTCCTCGGCGGCGAGGACTTCGACATGCGGATCGTCAACTACCTCGCGGGCGAGTTCAAGAAAGAGCACGGCGTCGACCTGACCAAGGACAAGATGGCCCTGCAGCGGCTCAAGGAAGCCTCCGAGAAGGCCAAGATCGAGCTGTCCTCCTCCAGCCAGACGGAGATCAACCAGCCGTTCATCTCCATGGGCTCGGACGGTGCGCCGCTCCACATGGTCATGAAGCTGACCCGCGCCAAGCTGGAAAGCCTCGTGGGCGACCTGATCAAGAACTCGATCAAGCCGTGCCAGGCCGCGCTGAAGGATGCCGGTCTCTCCGCCTCGGACATCGACGAGGTGGTGCTGGTCGGCGGCCAGACGCGGATGCCCAAGGTGGTCGAGGAAGTGACCAAGTTCTTCGGCAAGGAGCCGCACAAGGGCGTGAACCCGGACGAGGTGGTCGCCATGGGCGCCGCCATCCAGGCCGGCGTGCTGCAGGGCGACGTCAAGGACGTGGTGCTGCTGGACGTGACCCCGCTGTCGCTCGGGATCGAGACGCTGGGCGGTGTCTTCACCCGCCTGATCGACCGCAACACGACCATCCCGACGAAGAAAAGCCAGGTCTTCTCCACCGCCGAGGACAACCAGAACGCCGTGACCATCCGGGTCTTCCAGGGTGAGCGTGAGATGGCCTCGGACAACAAGATGCTCGGCCAGTTCAACCTCGAGGACATTCCGCCCGCACCGCGCGGCATGCCGCAGATCGAGGTGACCTTCGACATCGACGCCAACGGCATCGTGTCGGTCTCGGCCAAGGACAAGGGCACCGGCAAGGAGCAGAAGATCACCATCCAGGCCTCGGGCGGTCTCTCGGACGACGACATCGAGAAGATGGTCAAGGACGCCGAGGAAAACGCCGACGCGGACAAGCAGCGCCGCGAGCTGGTGGAAGCCCGCAACCAGGCCGAAAGCCTCATCCACTCGACCGAGAAGTCGATGGAAGAGCATGGCGACAAGGTCGACCCCTCCACGATCGAGGCGATCGAGTTGGCCATCGCCGCGCTCAAGGACGAACTGGAGAAGGACGATCCGGAAAAGATCAAGTCCGGCATCCAGAACGTCACCGAGGCCGCGATGAAACTCGGCGAGGCGATCTACAAGTCGCAGCAGGAGGACGGGCCGGACGAGCCGTCCGCTGCCGACGAGAGCGCGAGCGGCAATGCGTCGGATGACGACGACATCGTCGACGCCGACTTCGAGGATCTCGACGACGACAAACGGTCGTAATGGTCGACTGAATCGCAGGGGCCGGTCCGCCACGCTGGGCCGGCCCTTCGCGTTTCGACAAGGGGGACACCCATGGCGAAAAAAGACTATTACGACGTGCTGGGGGTCCAGAAGGGCGCCTCGGCCGACGAGATCAAGAAGGCCTATCGCCAGAAGGCCAAGGAACTGCACCCGGACCGCAACAGCGACAACCCGGATGCGGAAACCCGTTTCAAGGAAGCCAACGAGGCCTACGAGGTTCTGAAGGACGCCGACATGAAGGCGGCCTATGATCGTTACGGCCACGCCGCCTTCGAGGGTGGCATGGGCGGCGGCGGCCGGCCCGGCGGCGGCTTCGGCCAGCAGGGCGATTTCGCCTCGGCCTTCTCCGATGTCTTCGACGACCTGTTCGGCGATTTCATGGGCGGCGGCAGGGCCGGGGGGCGCCAGCGCGCGGCCCGCGGCGCCGATTTGCGCTACAACCTGCGGGTCACGCTGGAAGAGGCCTATAACGGCCTGCAGAAGACGATCAACGTGCCCACCTCGGTGCAATGCGATGCCTGCGAGGGCTCGGGCGCCGAGGGCGGCGCGGAGCCGACGACCTGCCCGACATGCTCCGGCATGGGTAAGGTGCGGGCGCAGCAGGGCTTCTTCACCGTCGAACGCACCTGCCCGACCTGTTCCGGCCTCGGCCAGATCATCAAGAACCCCTGCCGCACCTGCGGCGGCCAGGGCCGGGTGCAGAAGGACCGCGCCCTGTCGGTCAACATCCCCCCGGGGGTGGAGACGGGCACGCGGATCCGCCTGGCCGGCGAAGGCGAGGCCGGGATGCGGGGCGGCCCCTCGGGGGATCTCTACATCTTCCTCGACGTGGCCCCGCACGAGCTGTTCCAGCGCGACGGCACGGTGCTGCAATGCCGCGTGCCGGTCTCGATGACCGCGGCCGCGCTCGGCGGCGATATCGAGGTGCCGACGATCGATGGCGGCCGCTCGCGGGTGAAGATCCCGCCGGGGTCGCAATCGGGCCGCCAGATGCGCCTGCGCGGCAAGGGCATGCCCTCCCTGCGCGGCGGTGGCCATGGCGACATGTTCATCGAACTGGCGGTCGAGACCCCGGTCAACCTGACCTCGCGCCAGAAGGAGCTGCTGCAGGAATTCGAGGATCTCTCGGAAGAGAACAATCCCGAAAGCCACAGCTTCTTCAAGTCGGTCAAGACCTTCTGGGATTCGATGAAGGGCTGACCCGGGCCCCAACCACGACAGACCAAGGGCCGCGCCCCCTCCACCGGGCGCGGCCTTTTTCGTTCCGCCACCGCCCCCTCGCTCGGCTGACGGAATGCGCCCCCGCTTCTTCTGACCATAAATATCCCCGCCGGAGGCTCCCAAACAGGCCGCCAGCGCGGCGGCCGGGACATAGCGCAAGGGTCACGACAGCGCCGCTTGCCATGGGCAGGCGCGCGACCCATATCCTTTAGCATGACCGAGATCCTGCCCTCCGCCCCGACCGCGCCGCTCGATACCGAGGCGGTGCTCGACGCGCTGGCCCGGCGCCACCGCGCCGCCGGGGGGCTGGGGCTGCAGGTGCTCAACCTCGTGGGCGGCCAGGCGGAGAACCTGCTCGACCGGCTGCCCGACCGGGTGAAGGACCGGCTGGACAGCGCCACCGAACAGGCGCTGCGGGTGGCGATCCGTGCCGCGGGCCAGTCGCGCGGCGTGGTCCGGGACCAGGCGGGCTGGCTAAACACCGCGGTCACGACGGCGATGGGCGGCATGGGCGGCGTCGGCGGCCTGCCGACGGCGCTGGCGGAGCTGCCGGTCACCACCACCGTGCTGCTGCGCGCCATCATGGGGATCGCCGCCGAATACGGCTTCGACCCGGCCGAGGAAGAGGTGCAGAAACATTGCCTGCACGTGTTTTCCGCCGCCGGTCCGCTGGCCGAGGATGACGGCTCGGACATGGCCTTTCTCGCCGCGCGGGTGACGCTGACCGGCTCCACCCTGCGGGGAATCATCGGCCGCGTGGCCCCGCGGCTGGGCACCGTGCTGGGGCAGAAACTGGCGGCCCAGACCGTCCCGCTGCTGGGCGCGGTGGCCGGGGCGGCGACGAACTATGCCTATACAAGCTACTACCAGGAAATGGCGCATGTGCATTTCGGCCTGCTGCGCCTGTCGCGGGAAACCGGCCTGCCGCCGGAACACCTGGCCGGCCAGCTGCGGCAACGCCTGAAGCGGGACGGGGCCTGACCCCGGCCCTCCCGAGGCCAGGGCGCTCCGTACCGGAAGCCCTTTGCGATAATCCGGGCGGTCAGGCCTTCATGTGCCGCGCCCGCGCGCCGCGCTCGATCGCCGCGGCGTGCAGGCGGTCAAGCTCCAGTTCGTAACGGATTTCCTCCAGCAGCCGCAGCTCCGTCTGGTTGAGGGAGCCGTCCGCCGCCGCCACGTCGCAGGCCAGCGCATAGGCCGTCTCGTTCAGCCGCTCGGGCAGGTTGTCCCGCACCAGCCCGAACAGCGCATCCAGCCCGTCCTCCTGTTCGAACAGGTCAAAGACCATCTGCGCCATCACGTTGATCCGGTCGCTGTCATATTCGGCAAAGACCGGCAGGTTGTTCACCGCGGTCTCGATCTTGACCAGTTCCGAGGTGCGCACCTTCTCGTCCGAGAGCGAGGAGGCGATCATGATCGCGACGAGGCAATCCTGCGGGCTGAGCTGATGTTCGAGATCGTCGGTCATGCGGGCCTCCGGACGGGTCACGGGCGTGGGTTGCTTGCGCGACTGATAGGAGAGCCCGCCCGCTCTGGCAAGACACCCCGCGCCCCACGCATGTTGACGCTGGCGCGGGGGAGCCATAGGAAGCCTGCGCAGTCCCGCGGGGGCTTTTCCCCGCCGGATACGGAGTGATGACGATGACCAACCTGCGCGAAGCCGCGATGACGTCCAAAGCCTGGCCCTTCGAGGAAGCGCGCCGGTTGCTGAAACGTTACGACAAGGCGCCGCCGGAAAAGGGTCACGTCCTGTTCGAAACGGGCTACGGCCCCTCGGGCCTGCCGCATATGGGCACGTTCGGCGAGGTGCTGCGCACGACGATGATCCGCCGGGCGTTCGAGGTGATCTCGGACATCCCGACGCGGCTCATCTGTTTCTCCGACGACATGGACGGCATGCGCAAGGTGCCCGGCAACGTGCCGCAGCAGGAGCTGCTGGCCGAAAGCCTGCAGATGCCGCTGACCGCCGTGCCCGATCCCTTCGGCACGCATGAAAGCTTCGGCGCGCATAACAACGCGATGCTGCGCCGCTTCCTCGACACGTTCGGCTTCGAATACGAATTCTACTCGGCCACGGACTTCTACAAGACCGGCCAGTTCGACGAGGTTCTGCTGCGCGCCTGCGAGAAATACGACGACATCATGAAGGTCATGCTGAAATCCCTCCGCGAGGAGCGGCAGCAGACCTATTCCATCTTCCTGCCCATCCACCCCGAGACGGGGCGCGTCCTCTACGTGCCCATCAAGCACGTGGATGCCAAGGAAGGCACCGTCACCTTCGACGACGAGCAGGGCCGCGAATGGACCCTGCCGGTGACCGGCGGGCAGGTGAAATTGCAGTGGAAGCCCGATTTCGGCGCCCGCTGGGCCGCGCTGGGCGTGGATTTCGAGATGTACGGCAAGGACCACTCGACCAACACGCCGATCTACGACCGCATCTGCGAGATCCTCGGCGGCAAGAAGCCCGAGCATTTCACCTACGAGCTGTTCCTCGACGACAAGGGCGAGAAGATCTCCAAGTCCAAGGGGAACGGCCTGTCGATCGACGAATGGCTGACCTATGCCTCGACGGAATCGCTGTCGTATTTCATGTACCAGAAGCCCAAGACGGCCAAGCGGCTGTTCTTCGACGTGATTCCGCGGGCGATGGACGAATATCACCAGCAGCTGCGCGCCTACCCCGACCAGGACGTCGACAAACAGGCAGCGAACCCGGTTTGGCACATCCATGAGGGTCATGTGCCCGAGTCGAAGATGGTGGTGCCGTTCTCCATGCTGCTGAACCTCGCCTCCGTCTCCGGGGCCGAGGACAAGGGCACGCTCTGGGGTTTCATCAAGCGCTACGCCCCCGAGGCGGGGCCCGAGACCCATCCCGACCTCGACGCAGCGGCGGGCTATGCCGTGCGCTACTACAACGACTTCGTGAAGCCGGAAAAGACCTACCGCGCCCCCACGGAGCTGGAGCGCGAGGCGCTGACCGAGCTGCGCGAGGGGCTGGCCAACTGGCAGGGCCCGGCGGATGCCGAAGAGCTGCAGAGCCTTGTCTTCGCCTGCGGACGCGAACGGTTCGACCCGCTGCGGGACTGGTTCAAGGCGCTGTACGAGGTGCTGCTGGGCGCGAGCCAGGGGCCGCGCTTCGGCGGGTTCATCGCGCTTTACGGTATCGAGGAGACGGTGGCCCTGATCGACAAGGGCCTCGCCGGGGAATTGCAGGCGGAGTGACCGTCTTCCCGCCCGGGGCCTGAGCGCCAGCGGCATGACCGCGGCGCGGCCCCGTCACGGCGGACGGGACCAAGGGCCACGGGCCGAGGGAGGATTGCGGATGACGCTGGCGCGGATCGAGGACCGGGGCGACCGGCTGGTGGTGTGGAACCTCAACAGCGCGCGGCGCGGGGCGCTGTCGCCGGATCTCTACGCCGCCATTATCGAGGCCTGCGAAACCGCGCGCGAGAACCGCGTCAAGTCGGTGATCCTGGCCTCGGAGGGCGAATATTTCTGCGCCGGCGGCGACATGAACACCCTCATCTCCCGCCGCGAGCTGACCGAGGCGGAGCGGCGCGACAGGATCGACGGCCTGCACGACGTGATCCGCGCCGTGCGGACCTGCCCGGTGCCGGTGATCGCCGCGGTGCGCGGCGGGGCTGCCGGGGCCGGCCTGTCGCTGATGCTGGCCTGCGACCTGATCGTGGCCGAGGCCGGGGCGAGTTTCGTCGCGGCCTATGTCAAGATCGGGCTGGTGCCGGACGGTGGCATGACCGCCTCGCTCGCCCGGATGCTGCCCCGCCCGCTGGCGAGCGAGATGTGCCTGCTGGCCAAGCCGGTCAGCGCCGAGCGGATGGCGGCCTTCGGCGTGGTGACCCTGCTGGTCTCGGCCGGCAGCCTGGAGGAGGGGGCGGATACCTATGCCGACAAGCTGGCCCGCGGCCCCCGCGCCTCCCGCGCCGCCATCAAGGCCCTGCTGCGCAATGCCTATGACGAGAGCGAGGCCCGCCAGCTCGATGCCGAGCGTGACGCCATGGCGAAGGCCCAGGGCGGCGACGAGGCCGGCGAGGGCATCCGCGCCTTCCTCGACAAGCGGCCACCGAACTTCCGCTGAGACAGGCCGCCGGGACGGTATCGGGACCGCCGGTGATCACGCGGTCTTGACCTTTCCGTGACTGGTCGGATTTGGTGAAACTTCCCCTGCGTTGACTCGTGTCTCCTGGCAATCGCAACTCAGGGAGTACCGTTCATGAAGACCCTCATCACCTCTGCCACCGCACTTCTCATGACCGCCGGCATTGCTGCCGCGGACGATCACATGTCGCCGATGGTCGAAGCCTCCGACCAGTCGGTCGAGAATGGCGTCGTCAGCGCCGACATGGTCATGGCGCCCGAAAACGGCTGGCTGGTCGTGCATCGCACCGATTCCGAGATGGCGCCCGGCCCCGTGGTGGGTCACGCCCCGCTGCGCGCCGGTGAGAATGCCGACGTCGCGGCCCTGCTGACCGAAGAGGTCGAGGCCGGCGACATGCTCATGCTCATGGTTCACTCCGAAGAGGGTGGCATGAAGACCGGTATCTTCGAATACACGCTCGGCGCCAGCGAAGACGGCCCCATCCGCGTGGACGAAGAGCTGGTGACCGCGACGATCACCGCCCAGTAAGGGTCGGTCCCGCAGGTTCTTGCCAGTACAGGCCCTGTTACGGACCCGGCGCCTCTGCGCCGTTGCCGGCCGCGCATCCCTCGTGATGTGCGGCCGGTTTTCTTTCGGGTCACGGCCGGCGCAGGTCGTGCCTCGCCCGCGGGTTCGCCATTGGCCGCCGCGGCGACCTAGCTCTCGCGCTTCACCGCGCCGGTGACCTCGGACATGACCTTGTCCAGCAGGGTGGTGTCTTCGGCCTCGATCATCACCCGGATCAGCGGCTCCGTCCCCGAGCGGCGGATCAGCAGGCGACCGGCCTCGCCCAGCTTGCGCTCCGCGGCGCTGATGGCGTCCTTGACCGGGTCGGTCTCCAGCGGTTGCTTGCCCTCGGCGTAGCGCAGGTTGACCAGCTTCTGCGGCACCGGCTCGAAGACATGGGCCAGGCGGCTGGCCGGCTCTCCGGTCTCCACCATGGCGGCGAGGAATTGCAGCGCGGCGATCAGCCCGTCGCCGGTGGTCGCGTGGTCGGTCATCACGATATGGCCCGACTGCTCACCCCCGAGGTTGAAGCCGCCGGCCTGCATCCGCTCCACCACGTAGCGGTCGCCCACGGCGGTGCGTTCCAGCCCGATGCCGCGGGCCGACAGGTAGCGCTCCAGCCCGAGATTCGACATCACCGTGGCCACCAGCGTGTCCCCGGCCAGCCGGTCCTCGGCCTTCCAGCGGCCGGCGATCAGCGCCATGATCTGGTCGCCATCTGCCACCTTGCCGGTCTCGTCGATCAGCACCACCCGGTCGGCGTCGCCGTCGAGGCAGATGCCGATATCGGCGCGGGTCTCGCGCACCTTGCGCGCGGCGGCCTGCGGATGGGTGGAGCCGCACTCGTCGTTGATGTTGTAGCCGTTGGGCTCGACCCCGAGGGTGATCACCTCTGCGCCCAGCTCCCACAGGACCTGCGGCGCGGTGCGGTAGGCGGCGCCGTTGGCGCAGTCGAGCACCACGCGCAGCCCGTCCAGCCGCTTGCGCCGCGGGAAGGTGGTCTTGGCATATTCGACGTAGCGCCCGCGCGCGTCCTCGAAGCGGCGGGCGCGGCCAATATTCTCGGGCGCCGCGGGGGGCACGCCGGTCGCCATCAACTCCTCGATATGGGCCTCGGCCTCGTCCGACAGCTTGAACCCGTCGGGCCCGAAGAACTTGATCCCGTTGTCATGGGCCGGGTTGTGGCTGGCCGAGATCATCACGCCCACATCGGCGCGTAGCGAATGGGTCAGGTAGCCGATCGCCGGTGTCGGCACCGGCCCCAGCAGGAAGACGTTCATCCCGGTGGAGGTGAAGCCGGCGGTCAGCGCGTTCTCGATCATGTAGCCCGAGAGCCGCGTGTCCTTGCCGATCACCACCCGGTGTTCCTGCTTGTCGCGCCGGAAGTGCCGGCCCGCCGCGGCGGCCAGCTTGAGCGCGATTTCCGCCGTCATCGGGTGGCTGTTGGCCCGGCCGCGCACGCCGTCGGTGCCGAAAAGATTGTCGCCCATCGCCTGTCTCGGTCCTCTGCCCGTCGTGAATCTCCGGCCCGCCTGCCCGGGCCGTCCGTCTTTCGCGCGGTTTCCGGCCCCGTGCCTGGCCTGTGTCGGCCGGTGATAACGCGGCCCCGGCACCAAGTCCAACGCGGAAGGTCGGCCGGCGATCCAACGCCCCGGGACACTGGGCCGAAAGGCAGGGCAGGGCAAAGGCAGCGCCAAGGCGAAGGCGGGGTTTTTACGCGGCAATCCGCGGCGCGCGTTGAACCCGGGGGGCAAACTGCCTAACCATCGTGGAAAGCGATCCTCTTACCCTTTTCGACGGATTCCAATTCATGAAAAAGCCGCTTCCCACCGTGACCCCCAACAGCTGGGATTTCCTGCGCGACCCGATGATCGCCCCCACGGGCTTTCGCGAATACGATGCGCGCTGGAAGTATCCAGACGAGATCAACCTGCCGGGCATGACGGCGCTCGGGCTCGGGATCGGCACCCAGATGAAGAAGCGCGGCGTGGAGCCGGTGATCGCGGTCGGCAACGACTACCGGGATTATTCGCTGACCATCAAGAACGCGCTGATCGTCGGGCTCATGCAGGCCGGGATCCGGGTCAAGGATATCGGCCCCTGCATCACGCCCATGGCCTATTTCTCCAGCTTCCACCTGGGGGTGCCGGGCGTCGCCATGGTCACCGCGTCGCACAATCCCAACGGCTGGACCGGGGTGAAGATGGGCTTTGCCATGCCCCTGACCCACGGCCCCGACGAGATGGGCGAGCTCAAGGAGATCGTGCTGGAGGGCAAGGGCGAGCCCGGCGAGGGCGGCAGCTACGAGTTCGTGGACGGCGTCTGGGAGGCCTACATGGACGACCTCGTGGGGGATTTCAGAATGTCCCGCAAGCTCAAGGTCGTCTGCGCCACCGGAAACGGCACGGCGGGTGCCTATGCCCCCGCGCTGTTCGAGCGGCTGGGCGTGGAGGTCGTGCCCTCGCATAACGAGCTGGACTACACGTTCCCCGCCTACAACCCGAACCCCGAGGCGATGGAGATGCTGCACGACATGTCCGCTTCGGTGAAGTCTTCGGGTGCGGATTTCGCCCTGGGTTTCGACGGCGACGGTGACCGCTGCGGCGTGGTGGACGACGAGGGGGAGGAGATCTTTGCCGACAAGGTGGGGGTGATCATGGCCCGCGACCTGTCGAAGCTTTATCCCAATTCCACCTTCGTCGCCGACGTGAAATCCACCGGCCTGTTCGAATCGGACCCGGAGCTGGTGAAGAACGGGGTGAAGGCGGATTACTGGAAGACCGGGCACAGCCACATGAAGCGCCGGGTCCACGAGCTGGGCGCACTGGCGGGGTTCGAGAAGTCGGGGCACTACTTCCTGGCCCAGCCGATCGGGCGCGGCTACGACGACGGGATGCGGGTCGCGGTGGAGATCTGCAAGCTCATGGACCGCAACCCGGACATGAAGATGTCGGACCTGCGCAAGGCCCTGCCGCGCACCTGGTCCACGCCCACCATGTCGCCCCATGCGGCGGATACCGAGAAATACCAGATCCTCGACCGGATCGTCGAGAAACTCGTCGCCAAGGAGAAAGCGGGCGAGACGGTGGCCGGCCAGAAGATCAAGGAAGTGGTCACCGTCAACGGCGCCCGGGTGATCCTCGAAAACGGCTCCTGGGGGCTGGTGCGGGCCTCGTCGAACACGCCGAACCTGGTGGTGGTCTGCGAAAGCTCCGAAAGCGCCGAAGAGCTGCGCGCGATCTTCGAGGAGATCGACGCGGTGATCCGCACCGAGCCCGACGTGGGCGAGTACGACCAGACCTTCTGATCCCCGCCGGAATCAGCGGCGAAGGGCGCACTTGCCTTCCGCCCGCCGATCTGGAAAGCGGACGGCAGAATGCGGCCGGACCGGAGACCTGACATGCATATCGCCACGCTGATCGCGCGCCCCGGCGGGCTCGACCCCGCCTTGGCCGAAGCCCTGCGCAACGCCTGGGGCGGGGGCGACCTGCAATGGCTCTCGCCCGACGAGGCGGCGGAATTCGCTCTGGCCGAGCTGCCGGGCAATCGCTGGGACGTCTGGCAGGACCTGCAGGGGCAGGGCGTGGACCTTGTCGTGCAGCCCGCCGAGGGGCGGCGCAAGAAGATGCTGCTGGCGGACATGGACAGCACCATGATCCGGCAGGAATGCATCGACGAGCTGGCCGAGGAGGCGGGCGTCGGCGCCCACGTGAAAGAGATCACCGCCCGCGCCATGAACGGCGAGCTGGATTTCGAGGGCGCGCTGACCGAGCGGGTGGGCCTGCTCAAAGGGCTCGAGGAGGCGGTGATCGCGCGGGTGCTGGAAAGCCGCATCACGCTCATGCCCGGCGGGCCGGAACTGGTGGCGACGATGCGCGCGCAGGGCGGTTACGCGGCGCTGGTCTCCGGCGGGTTCACCGCGTTTACCGCGGTGATCGCCGGGCGGCTGGGCTTTGACGAGAACCGGGCGAACACGCTGCTGTCGGCGGAGGGGGTGCTGACCGGCGAGGTGGCGCAGCCGATCCTCGGGCGCGACGCGAAGGTGCGCGCGCTGGAGGAGATCACAGCGAAGCTCGGCATCTCCGAGGCGGACGTGATCGCGGTGGGCGACGGGGCCAACGACCTCGGGATGCTGGGCCGGGCCGGCACGGGCGTCGCGCTGCACGCCAAGCCCTCGGTGGCGGCGGAATGCGAGGTGCGGGTGAATTTCGGCGACCTGACCGCGCTGCTGTACCTGCAGGGCTATGCCCGGGACGAGTTCGCCGCGGCGTGAACCGGACCACATCAACCGGGAAAAATGAAAAAGGGCGCCGCGGGGCGCCCTTTTCGTTGTTCGGATCGCTGCGGACCGGATCAGATGCTTTCGTCGATCCAGCTTTGCAGCGCGGATTTCGGGGCGGCGCCGGCGCGGTTGGACACGATCTGGCCGTCCTTGAAGATGTAGAGCGCCGGAATACCGCGCACGCCCATGGCGGCGGCGGTGTTCGGGTTACTGTCCACATCCACCTTGGCGACCTTGATCTTGCCGCCATATTCTTCGCTCAGCTCTTCCAGAGCCGGGCCGATCTGCTTGCAGGGGCCGCACCATTCGGCCCAGAAGTCCACGACTACGGGGACATCGGAATTCTTCACTTCGGCGTCGAACGTCTCGTCCGTCACGGCAACGGTTGCCATTGTCTCGTCTCCAATTTCAGGCTGGTCGGGATGATCTGACTTGGGACTCGAAGGTAAGGAGGCGGGTGCGGAGCGTCAAGGCGTGGTAGTGGTTTCCCAGGCCCCGATCACAAGATCCTGTGGCAGGTCCATCAGCTCGGCAGTCCGGGTCCAGAGCACGGCGGTCTCGATCCTGCGGCCGGGATAGATCTGCGCCATGGCCGTGGCATAGGCGCCCATCTGCGCAAGGATGCCCTGCGGAACCTCCCCCGGCGTGGCGGGGACGAGGGCGTTCGACTTGAAGTCGATGATGCGCACCGTGTCGGGCGTCACCACGAGCCGGTCGATCGTGCCGTGAAGGCGCCGCTCGCCCGTGATGGGCGCGGAGAACGGCACCTCGGCCAGCGCCTCGCCGGTGAAGAGCGGGGCGAGGGCGGGGGCGGTCAGCACGGCGGTCGCCTCGGCCAGAAGCTCCGCGATCTCGGCCTCGGCCGGGCTGGGACGCTCCTCCGGCTCCTCGGTGGCGGGGCCCGGGCGGCCGGCGAGCAGGTGCTGCGCCAGCGCGGGCCAGCGCTCKGGGTCGGTGCCGGGCAGGTGTTCCAGCAGCAGGTGGAGGAGCGTGCCGCGCCGCTTGGCCGCCGCCTCGTCCAGGATCGGCCCCTCCGCCGGGGCGCCCGCCAG
>SRJI02000003.1 GCA_005473895.2 Carideicomes alvinocaridis | reverse complement strand
GAGATGGTGATGCCGGGCGACAACCTGAAGTTCGGCGTCGAGCTGATCGCGCCGATCGCCATGGAAGACGGCCTGCGCTTCGCCATCCGCGAAGGCGGCCGGACCGTCGGCTCGGGCGTCGTCTCCAAGATCCTCGAGTGATCGCGGCGGCAGGCTGAAAAGGCTCCGGGGCCGCTGGTCCCGGAGTGACACAACGAAAAGTTCGATGTGGGGGCGTCCCCCGCCTCCACCTCTCAACGAAAGGCAAAAACCGATGGCACTGACCAGCCAAAATATCCGTATCCGGCTCAAGGCCTTCGATTACCGCGTCCTGGATGCCTCGACGCAGGAAATCGTGAACACGGCCAAGCGGACCGGCGCCGACGTGCGCGGCCCCATCCCGCTGCCGAACAAGATCGAGAAATTCACCGTTCTGCGTGGTCCCCACGTGAACAAGAAATCCCGCGATCAATGGGAGATGCGCACGCACAAGCGGCTCCTGGACATCGTCGATCCGACCCCGCAGACGGTGGACGCGCTCATGAAGCTCGACCTCGCCGCCGGCGTGGACGTCGAGATCAAGCTGCAGAATTAAGGAGGGCATGGGATTATGCGCTCTGGTATCATCGCAAAGAAGGTCGGGATGACCCGGCTCTTCCTGGAGGACGGGAAACAGGTTCCCGTGACCGTCCTTCAACTCGACAAGCTTCAGGTCGTGGCACAGCGCACCGCTGACGCCCATGGCTACACCGCGGTCCAGCTCGGCACCGGCACGATCAAGGCCAAGCGCGTCTCCAAGGCGCTGCGCGGTCACTTCGCCGTCGCCAAGGTGGAACCGAAGCGCAAGGTCGCGGAGTTCCGCGTCGCGCCGGAGAACCTGATCGACGTGGGCGAGGAGATCACCGCTGACCATTACTTCGAAGGTCAGTACGTGGACGTCTCCGGCACCTCGATCGGTAAGGGCTTCGCCGGTGCCATGAAGCGGCACAACTTCGGCGGTCTGCGCGCCTCGCACGGCGTGTCGATCTCGCACCGTTCGCACGGCTCCACCGGCCAGTGCCAGGACCCCGGCAAGGTGTTCAAGGGCAAGAAGATGGCCGGTCACATGGGCGCTGTCCGCGTGACGACCCAGAACCTGCAGGTGGTCAAGACCGATGCCGACCGTGGCATCATCATGATCAAGGGCGCGGTTCCGGGCTCCAAGGGTGGCTGGGTGACGATCAAGGACGCGGTCAAGAAACCGACGCCCGAGAACCTGATCCTGCCCGCCGCGCTGAAGTCGGCCGCCGACGAAGCCAAGCGTCTCGCCGAGGAAGCTGCCAAGCAGGCCGAGGAAGAAGCGAAAGCCGCCGAAGAGGCGCGCCTGGCCGAGGAAGCCGCCCAGCAGGAAGAGGCCCTGAAAGAGGCTGAAGCCGAAATCGACGCGGAGAAAGAAGCCGGCGTCGATCCTTCGGGCGAGAAGAAGGATGGCGAGCAATGAAACTCGACGTGATCAAACTGGACGGCGGCAGCGCCGGCTCGGTCGATCTGGGCGACGAGATCTTCGGCCTGGAACCGCGTGCAGACCTTCTGCACCGCGTGGTCCGCTGGCAGCGCAACAAGGCGCAGCAGGGCACCCACAAGGTCAAGACCCGTTCGGAAACCAGCTATTCGACCAAGAAGATCTATCGCCAGAAGGGCACCGGCGGCGCACGCCACGGTGACCGGAACGCGCCGATCTTCCGCAAGGGCGGTATCTACAAGGGCCCGACGCCGCGCAGCCACGCGCACGACCTGCCCAAGAAGGTCCGCAAGCTGGGTCTGAAACACGCCCTGTCGTCCAAGGCGAAGACCGGCTCGCTGGTCATCATCGAGGACGCGGCGGCAAGCGGCAAGACCGCGGAGCTGGCCAAGCTGGTGAAAAGCCTGGGCTGGAAACGCGCTCTGGTCATCGACGGGGCCGAGGTGAACGAGAACTTCGCCCGCGCCGCCGCCAACATCGAGGGTCTCGATGTGCTGCCGTCGATGGGTGCCAACGTCTATGACATCCTCAAGCGTGACACCCTGGTGATCACGAAGGCGGGTGTCGAAGCACTGGAGGCTCGACTGAAATGAGCGCGAAGGCCGAACATTACGACGTGATCCGCAAGCCGATCATCACCGAGAAATCCACCATGGCCTCCGAGGCCAATGCCGTGGTCTTCGAAGTGGCGATGGCTGCGAACAAGCCGCAGATCCGCGAAGCGGTCGAGGCGCTGTTCGGGGTCAAGGTGAAGGCGGTCAACACCACCATCACCAAGGGCAAGGTCAAGCGGTTCCGGGGTCGTCCCGGGCGCCGCAACGACGTCAAGAAGGCTTACGTGACCCTCGCCGAGGGAAACACTATCGACGTGACCACGGGTCTCTGATAGGTAGCCGCGAATCTCCGTGGCCCCGGACATTTCCGGGGCCACGGGTTTTTCAAGCCGGGGACCTTCGGGGCCCTATACCAGGTGCCTCTCACCAAGCGCACCACCACATAGGCGGGCCGATGCCCGCCGTTTGCTAGACGGAAGACAGAAAGCATGGCACTCAAGTCGTACAAGCCGACGACGCCGGGCCAGCGCGGGCTGGTGCTGATCGACCGTTCGGAGCTGTATAAAGGACGCCCCGTCAAGGCCCTCACCGAAGGTCTGACGAAATCGGGCGGCCGGAACAACACCGGACGTATCACCTCGCGGCGCCGCGGGGGCGGGGCGAAACGCCTCTACCGGATCGTCGATTTCAAGCGGAACAAGTTCGACGTGACCGCGACGGTCATCCGGATCGAATACGACCCGAACCGGACCGCCTTCATCGCGCTGATCGCCTATGACGACGGCGAACAGGCCTACATCCTCGCACCCCAGCGTCTCGCCATCGGCGACAAGGTGGTGTCGGGCGAGAAGGTCGACATCAAGCCCGGCAACGCGATGCCCTTCTCGGGCATGCCCATCGGGACGATCGTCCACAACATCGAGCTGAAGCCCGGCAAGGGCGGCCAGATCGCACGCGCCGCGGGCACCTATGCCCAGTTCGTCGGCCGCGACGGTGGCTATGCGCAGATCCGCCTGAGCTCGGGCGAACTGCGGATGGTGCGCCAGGAATGCAAGGCCACCGTGGGCGCGGTTTCGAACCCCGACAACTCGAACCAGAACTTCGGCAAGGCCGGTCGCATGCGGCACCTGGGCAAACGCCCGAGCGTCCGCGGCGTCGTCATGAACCCGATCGACCACCCGCACGGTGGTGGTGAAGGCCGGACTTCGGGTGGTCGTCACCCGGTGACCCCGTGGGGCAAGCCGACCAAGGGTGCACGGACCCGCAACACCAACAAGGCGTCGCAGAAGCTCATCCTTCGCTCGCGGCACGCCAAGAAGAAAGGGCGCTAAGACATGTCTCGCTCTGTTTGGAAAGGCCCCTTCGTCGACGCCTACGTGCTGAAGAAAGCCGAAGCGTCGCGGGAATCGGGCCGCAACGAAGTCATCAAGATCTGGTCGCGCCGTTCGACGATCCTGCCCCAGTTCGTGGGCCTGACGTTCGGTGTGTACAACGGTCAGAAACACGTTCCGGTGAACGTGACCGAGGAAATGATCGGTCAGAAGTTCGGGGAATATTCCCCGACGCGGACCTATTACGGTCACGCCGCCGACAAGAAAGCGAAGCGGAAGTAAGTCATGGGCAAGGATAAAAACCCCCGCCGCGTGGCCGACAACGAAGCGATGGCAAAGCTCCGTATGCTTCGCACGAGCCCGCAGAAACTGAACCTGGTGGCGGCGCTGATCCGCGGCAAGAAGGTCGAAAAGGCTCTGAACGACCTGACCTTCTCCAAGAAGCGGATCGCCGTCGACGTGAAGAAATGCCTTCAGTCGGCCATCGCCAATGCCGAGAACAACCATAACCTCGACGTCGACGAACTCGTCGTGGCCGAGGCCTATGTGGGCAAGAACCTCGTGATGAAGCGTGGCCGTCCGCGGGCACGTGGCCGGTTCGGCCGCATCCAGAAGCCGTTCTCGGAAATCACCATCAAGGTGCGTCAGATCGAGGAGCAAGCCTAATGGGTCAGAAAGTCAATCCGATCGGCATGCGGCTCCAGGTCAACCGCACCTGGGACAGCCGCTGGTATGCCGACACGAAGGATTACGGTGATCTTCTTCTCGAGGACATCAAGATCCGCGAGTTCATCCGCAAGGAATGCAAGCAGGCCGGCGTGGCGCGCATCATCATCGAGCGTCCGCACAAGAAGTGCCGTGTGACCATTCACACCGCACGTCCCGGCGTGATCATCGGCAAGAAGGGCGCCGACATCGAGACGCTTCGCAAGAAGCTGTCGAACATGACCGCGTCCGAACTGCACCTGAACATCGTCGAGGTCCGCAAGCCGGAGCTGGACGCCGAACTGGTCGGCGAGTCCATCGCCCAGCAGCTCGAGCGCCGGGTCAGCTTCCGCCGCGCGATGAAACGGGCGGTGCAGAACGCCATGCGCATGGGTGCCCTCGGCATCCGGGTGAACGTGTCGGGCCGCCTCGGCGGGGCCGAGATCGCCCGGACCGAATGGTACCGTGAAGGCCGCGTGCCGCTGCACACCCTGCGTGCCGACATCGATTATGCCAACGTGGAAGCTTCCACGCCCTACGGCATCATCGGGATCAAGGTCTGGATCTTCAAAGGGGAGATCATGGAGCACGATCCGTCCGCGCGGGAACGCAAGGCGCAGGAGATTCAGGATGGCCCGGCACCCCGTGGTGCCATGGGCGGCCGTCGCTGAGGAGGATGAACGATGCTTCAACCGAAACGCACAAAATTCCGCAAGCAGCAGAAGGGCCGCATCAAGGGTGAGGCCAAGGGCGGCTCGGATCTCAACTTCGGCACCTATGGCCTCAAGGCCACGCAGCCGGAGCGGATCACCGCTCGCCAGATCGAAGCTGCTCGTCGGGCGATGACCCGCCACATGAAACGGCAGGGCCGTGTCTGGATCCGGATCTTCCCGGACCTGCCGGTGACCTCCAAGCCCACCGAGGTTCGGATGGGTAAGGGTAAAGGCTCCGTCGATTTCTGGGCCGCCAAGGTCAAGCCGGGCCGGATCATGTTCGAGATCGACGGCGTCTCCGAGGACATTGCGCGCGAAGCGCTGCGTCTCGCGGCGATGAAACTGCCGATCAAGAGCCGCCTGGTCGTCCGCGAGGACTGGTAAGGCCGCCGCGGAGCTGCTCCGCGCAAGGCAAATCTGATAGGGCAGGGCGGGGATTTCCCCGCCCTTCTCACGTTCCGGCCCCCTTTTCCGAGGCAGCACATGTCCGACATCCGTTCGCTTTTCGTCACCCGGCTCTACCGCGCGCACCTGTCCGAGCAGGGCTCCATCGACGCCGGGGAGCTGCGCGCCTCCTGCTATTCCATCGCCGAGGATGACGAGGCGGGGCAGGAGTGGTGCGAGCAGAACGGCTATCCCGGCTACACCTCCTATGCCTCGCTGACCGATCTGCCCTGGCGCTTCCCGATCTTCGGCGAGCTCGTGCGCTGTCTCGACGCCCATGTCGCGGCTTTCGCCGAGGAGCTGGGCTTCGATCTGGGCGACAAGGAGCTGAAGCTCGAGGATCTCTGGATCAACATCCTGCCCGAGGGCGGCAGCCATTCCTCGCATATCCACCCGCATTCGGTGATCAGCGGCACAACCTATGTCGCCATGCCGGAAGGGACCAGCGCGCTGCGTCTGGAGGATCCGCGCCTGCCGATGATGATGGCCGCGCCCACCCGCCGCAAGGACGTGGCGGAAGAGCTGAAGAGCTTTGTCTATATCGCGCCCGAGGTGGGCGAGGTGCTGCTCTGGGAAAGCTGGCTGCGCCACGACGTGCCGATGAACCTGTCCGAAGAGGACCGGATCAGCGTCAGCTTCAACTATTCCTGGGGCTGACCCGAGGCCCTGCCGTCATCGGGGGTTGTCATGAGCGGCGATCCCGCGTATGGGACGCCCTCATTCACCACTCCACCGGAATCATGGTGACCCGCCGCTGCCCGCAAGGGGCGCACAGGGGCCTACCGGTGATGTTGAGAAAGGACCCGGCGATGGACGCCAAGGAACTGCGTGACAAGACGCCCGACCAGCTTCGGGAAGAGCTTGCCAACCTCAAGAAAGAGGCCTTCAACCTGCGCTTCCAGCAGGCCACCGGCCAGATCGAAAGCACCTCGCGCATGCGCAGCGTCAAGCGTGACGTCGCCCGCGTGAAAACCGTGCTCAACGAAAAGGCCGCGCAAGCGGCCGCGTCGGAATAAGGAGGCCCGAGATATGCCCAAACGTATTCTGCAAGGCGTCGTGACCTCCGATGCAAATGCCCAGACCGTCACCGTGTCGGTCGAGCGTCGCTTCAAGCACCCGGTCCTGAAGAAGACCATCCGGAAATCCAAGAAGTACCGGGCGCATGACGAGAACAACACCTACAAGGTGGGCGATTCCGTGCGCATCGTCGAATGTGCGCCGAAATCGAAGACGAAACGCTGGGAGGTTCTGACGGCCGAGGCCTGAAGACCCTTCCGGTTTGAGCGAAACCCTGGGGGACCTAACGAGAACAGCCCCCACAGGTCGGGAGAAACCACATGATCCAGATGCAGACCAATCTGGATGTCGCTGACAATTCCGGTGCCCGGAAAGTTCAGTGCATCAAGGTCCTGGGTGGTTCCAAGCGTAAATACGCCTCCGTCGGCGACATCATTGTCGTCTCGGTGAAGGAAGCCATCCCGCGCGGTCGCGTTAAGAAAGGGGACGTCCGCAAGGCCGTCGTCGTGCGCACCGCCAAGGAGGTCCGTCGCGAAGACGGCACCGCCATCCGCTTCGACCGCAATGCCGCCGTCATCCTGAACAATGCGGGCGAGCCTGTCGGCACCCGTATCTTCGGGCCGGTGGTTCGCGAGCTGCGTGCGAAGAACTTCATGAAGATCATCTCGCTCGCCCCGGAGGTGCTGTAAGATGGCTGCCAAGATTAAGAAAGGCGACAAGGTCGTCCTCCTTGCCGGGAAAGACAAAGGCAAGCAGGGCACGGTGACCTCGGTCGATCCGAAGGCCGGCAAGGCCGTCGTCGAGGGCCTGAACATGGCCGTCCGCCACACCCGCCAGAGCCAGCAAAGCCAGGGCGGCCGCCTTCCCAAGGCGCTGCCGATCGACCTGTCCAACCTGTCTCTGCTCGATGCGAACGGCAAGGCCACCCGCGTCGGCTTCGAAGTCCGCGACGGCAAGAAAGTGCGCGTCGCCAAGACCACGGGGGACGTGATCGATGCTTGATTCCGCCAACTACACCCCGCGCCTGCGCGACCTCTACCAGAGCGAGATCAAGGCCGCTCTGAAAGAAGAGTTCGGCTACGGCAACGACATGATGATCCCGCGCCTGGACAAGATCGTCCTGAACATCGGCTGCGGTGCCGAGGCGGTGAAGGATTCCAAGAAGGCCAAGTCGGCCCAGGATGACCTGACCAAGATCGCCGGCCAGCGCGCCGTCGTGACCAAGGCCAAGAAATCCATCGCCGGCTTCCGCGTTCGCGAAGACATGCCGCTGGGCACCAAGGTGACCCTGCGCGGCGCGCGGATGTACGACTTCATGGACCGCCTGATCACGATCGCCATGCCCCGCGTCCGCGACTTCCGCGGCGTGTCCGGCAAGAGCTTCGACGGCCGCGGCAACTACGCCATGGGCCTGAAGGAGCATATCGTGTTCCCCGAGATCGACTTCGACAAGGTCGACGAGGTCTGGGGTCTCGACATCATCATCTGCACCACCGCGAAAACCGACGCGGAAGCAAAGGCGCTGTTGAAGCACTTCAACATGCCCTTCAACAGCTGATCCGCCGGAGGAAAAAGACATGGCTAAGAAAGCAATGATCGAACGCGAGAAGAAGCGTCAGCGGCTGGTGGAGAAGTACGCCGCCAAGCGCGCCGCTCTGAAAGAGATCGCGACTGACGAAAGCAAACCGATGGAAGAGCGCTTCAAGGCACGCCTGAAGCTCGCGGAACTGCCGCGCAACAGCTCGCCCACCCGGCTGCACAACCGCTGCCAGCTCACCGGCCGTCCCCACGCTTACTACCGTAAGCTCAAGGTCTCCCGGATCGCGCTGCGCGACCTGGCGTCCAACGGGCAGATGCCCGGCATGGTCAAGTCGAGCTGGTAAGGAGGGCGTGAGATGAACGATCCTATCGGCGATATGCTGACCCGCATCCGCAACGCCCAGATGCGCCACAAGTCCACGGTCTCCACCCCGGCTTCCAAGCTGCGGGCCTGGGTCCTGGATGTGCTGGCCGACGAAGGCTACATCCGCGGGTATGAAAAGGGCACCGATGCCAACGGTCACCCGACCCTGGAAATCAGCCTGAAGTACTACGAGGGCACCCCGGTCATCCGCGAACTGCAACGGGTCTCCAAGCCCGGCCGTCGCGTCTACATGGCCGTCCATGACGTGCCGCAGGTCCGCCAGGGCCTCGGTGTTTCGATTGTCAGCACGTCCAAGGGCGTGATGTCGGACGCGAACGCTCGCAGCCAGAATGTCGGCGGCGAGGTGCTTTGCACGGTCTTCTAAGGAGGGTTTGATGTCTCGTATTGGGAAAAGACCGGTCGAGCTGCCCTCGGGTGTCACCGCATCCGTGTCCGGCCAGACCGTTGAAGTGAAAGGGCCCAAAGGCACCCGGAGCTTCACCGCAACCGACGACGTGACCATCGGGGTGGAAGACAACTCCGTCACCGTCACGCCGCGCGGCAAGTCGAAACGCGCACGCCAGCAGTGGGGCATGAGCCGCACGCAGGTCCAGAACCTCGTTCAGGGCGTGACCGACGGCTTCAAGAAAGAGCTCGAGATCACCGGCGTTGGTTACCGCGCTCAGGTCCAGGGCAACATCCTGAAGCTGAACCTCGGTCTCAGCCACGACGTGGACTTCCCGATCCCCGACGGGGTGACGGTTCAGGCGCCGAAACCGACCGAGGTGACGATCGAGGGTATCGATCAGCAGCTCGTCGGCCAGGTTGCCGCGAACATCCGCGAGTGGCGCGCGCCGGAGCCCTACAAGGGCAAGGGCATTCGCTACAAGGGCGAGTATATCTTCCGCAAGGAAGGTAAGAAGAAGTAAGGACCGGGAACATGGCAAACAGCAAAAGACAACTGTTCCTGAAGCGCCGTCTGCGCGTCCGGAACAAGCTTCGCAAGATGAATGCCGGGCGTCTTCGCCTGAGCGTTCACCGCTCGAACAAGAACATCAGCGCCCAGCTCATCGACGACGTGGCCGGCAAGACCCTTGCCTCCGCCTCGACGATGGAGAAGGACCTTGGCGTCATCGGCAAGAACAACTCCGAGGCCGCGGCCAAGGTGGGTGCCCTGATCGCCGAGCGCGCCAAGAAGGCCGGGGTCGAGGAATGCTACTTCGACCGTGGCGGCTTCCTCTATCACGGTGGCATCAAGGCTCTGGCCGATGCCGCCCGTGAAGGTGGCCTGAAGTTCTGAGTGTGGGCGGCCCGCGTGAGGGCCGCCTCGATGATCCGGGGGCCTCTGGCCCACCAGGATTGGACGAATTGGCGCCCTGCGCCGAAGGAAAGGAAGCCTGATGGCTAGAGATGACAACCGCCGGGGCGGCCGTCGCGACCGCGACGAGACTCCGGAATTCGCCGACCGCCTGGTCGCAATCAACCGGGTCTCCAAGACCGTGAAGGGTGGTAAGCGCTTCGGCTTCGCCGCGCTCGTGGTCGTGGGTGACCAGAAGGGCCGCGTGGGCTTTGGCAAGGGCAAGGCCAAGGAGGTCCCCGAGGCCATCCGCAAGGCCACCGAGCAGGCCAAGCGCAACATGATCCGCGTGCCGCTGCGCGAGGGCCGGACTCTGCACCACGACCAGTTCGGTCGCTGGGGCGCGGGCAAGGTCGTCATGCGGACCGCACCGCAGGGGACCGGGATCATCGCGGGCGGCCCGATGCGCGCCGTCTTCGAGATGCTGGGCGTTCAGGACGTGGTGGCGAAATCCACCGGTTCGCAGAACCCCTACAACATGATCCGTGCCACGCTGAACGGCCTGCAGGAAGAGCAGAGCCCCCGGACCGTCGCGCAGCGCCGCGGCAAGAAGGTGGCCGACATCCTGCGCAAGGACGATGCGCCGTCGGCCGCGGGCAATGCCGCCGTCGAAGCCGACGCATAAGGGAGCTGAACCATGGCCAAGACCATTGTCGTCAAGCAGATCGGTTCCCCGATCCGCCGTCCTGAGAAGCAGCGCCAGACCCTCATCGGCCTGGGCCTGAACAAGATGCACAAGACCCGCGAGCTGGAGGATACCCCTTCGGTGCGCGGCATGATCAACAAGATCCCGCATCTGGTCACCATCGTGGAAGAGCGCGGCTGAGCCGAACGCCTTCCGGATGACGAATTTGGAACGCCCCGGGGGAGGACCTCCGGGGCGTTTTCCGTTCTGCGGGCCGTCGCCGTCGGGCGCCTTGGCCCGGCACGAGACCCCCTCGTCAATCCGGCGCTGCCGGGGCAGGGTGGCGCAAATCACAGGAGCGCCCATGCCGATCGATCCCGCCGCCTTTCGCCACCACCCCCGGCTCGAAGGGAAAATCCGGGCGCCGGAGGACTCGTTCTTCCGCGACCTGGACCTCGAGGTGCTCGATGCCCGCATGCGCGAGGCCGGGGCGCCGGCGGATTGGCGCTATCCCGATGCCCGGCGCGAGGAGATGCGCCGCGCTGCGCTGACGGAACGGCTGCAGGCGGGCGGCGAGTTCTGGGTCTTCGCCTATGGCTCGCTGATGTGGGATCCGGCAGTGGACGTGATGGAGATCCGGCGCGCGACCCTGCAGGGCTATTCCCGCGCCATGTGCCTGGTCGATCGCTTCGGCGGCCGCGGCACGCCGGAGGCGCCGGGCCTCATGGCCGGGCTGGACGATGGTGGGACCTGCGAGGGGCTCGCCTTTCGCCTGCCGCCTGACGGGCTGGAACGCGAGACCGAGAGGCTGTGGCGCCGGGAAATGGTGGCGCCCGCCTATCACGCGGTCTTCGCCCCGGCGCAGACGGCGCAGGGCGAGGTGACGGCGCTGGCCTTCGCCGCGGACCATTCGGCGGACATGATCGAGGCGGACCTCCCGCGGGAGACCCAGCTGCGCTATCTCGCGACGGGGGAGGGGATGCTGGGCACCAGCCTGGAATACCTGGAAAACCTGCTGGTCCAGTTCGAGCTGCTGGATATTCACGACCCGGACCTGGCCGCCCTCTGCAGGGACGCGCAGGCGCTCAGAGCCGAAAACAGCCTGTTGCCAGAGCGATGAACTGCACGGGGCCGCGTCGCGGGTCCGGTGCTCAGGTGTCGGAGGCCGTGGGCTCGATCACTTCGGGCTGACCTTCAACGAACTCGGTGACCGTGCCGGCGGTGACGGTGCAGGTGCCCGACTGGATGCTCTCCAGCTCGACATGCCAGTTCACGATGGCATTGTCGCCCGTCGATTCGGCCGGCAGGACGGTGACCGCCTCTTCGGACGTGCCCTCATAGGCCGGCTGTTCCAGCAGGTAGGTCTTGCAGATCGAAAGCGCCTCGAGCGTCGCCGCGTCCATGGCATGGGCGGCTCCGGCGGAAAGCAGGACCGCGACCGGCGCGGCGAGATGATGAAAACGCATTGAGCATGACTCCGTACTCGCATGCCCCCGGTGCACAGAAATAGCGTCAAGCGCGCCCGACAGCAAGGGGTACCACCTGCGCTTGCACTACGGGCGATGCGCGGAAGCGACAGGTCGCCGCAGGCAGCGCGGCCCGGAGGGGGCGGTGGCCGGCCCTCGCGGGACTTGAACCCGGGGTCGGTCGCGTCTATACGCCCCCGGTGGTTCCGCCTGACGTGGAATCGCACAACCAAGAAACGCCGCGTCTGGCCAGTCCGCTTCGGGGCCAGTTCCGGCAATGGAGAAGCGACATGAAACTCAACGAACTTCGCGACAATCCGGGCGCGGCCCAGAAGAAGAAGCGCATCGCGCGCGGCCCCGGCTCCGGCAAGGGCAAGATGGGCGGCCGTGGTATCAAGGGCCAGAAATCCCGTTCGGGCGTCGCCATCAAGGGCTACGAGGGCGGTCAGATGCCGCTCTATCAACGTCTGCCCAAGCGTGGCTTCAACAAGCCGAACCGCAAGTCCTACGCCATCGTCAACCTGGGCATGATCCAGAAATTCATCGACGAGAAGAAGCTGGACGCCTCCGGCACCATCACCGAAGAGGCGCTGGTCTCGTCCGGTCTGGTCCGCCGCAAACTGGACGGCGTGCGGGTCCTGGCCAAGGGTGATGTCTCGGCCAAGCTGACGCTGGAAGTGACGGGCGCCTCCAAGTCCGCCGTCGAGGCGGTGGAGAAAGCCGGCGGCTCGATCAAGGTGAGCGCGCCCCAGGCGGCCGAATAAGCGGTTGTGGGGGGGCGCTGCTCCCCTTAAATACAACGCAGTTTTCCTGAGACCGCCGCCGAGCTGGAAAACGCTCTGGCGGCGGTTCGTCGATAAGAGAGACCCGCATGGTATCCGCAGCAGAGCAAATGGCCGCCAATACGAGCTGGGCGGCGCTCGGCAAGGCCACTGACCTTCGCAACCGCATCTTCTTCACGCTCGGTCTTCTCATCGTCTACAGGCTCGGGACCTATATCCCGGTGCCCGGGATCGATGCGGCCGCCCTGCGCGAATTCATGGACCAGGCGGGGCAGGGCATCGGTGGCATGGTGTCGATGTTCACCGGCGGCGCGCTCGGCCGCATGGGGATTTTCGCGCTCGGGATCATGCCCTACATCTCGGCATCGATCATCGTGCAGCTCCTGACCTCGCTGGTGCCCTCGCTGGAACAGCTCAAGAAAGAGGGCGAGCAGGGGCGCAAGAAGATCAACCAGTACACGCGGTACGGCACGGTGCTGCTGGCGACCGTGCAGGCCTACGGTCTGGCCGCCTCGCTCGAGGCCGGTGACCTGGTGACCGATCCGGGCTGGTTCTTCCGCATTTCCTGCCTGATCACGCTGGTCGGCGGCACCATGTTCCTGATGTGGCTGGGCGAGCAGATCACCGCCCGCGGCATCGGCAACGGCATCTCGCTCATCATCTTCGTCGGCATCATCGCCGAGGTCCCGGCGGCGCTGGCGCAGTTCTTCGCCTCGGGCCGGTCCGGCGCGATCAGCCCGGCGGTGATCGTGGGGGTGATGATAATGGTGGTCGCGGTGATCGCCTTCGTCGTCTTCATGGAACGGGCGCTGCGAAAGATCCATATCCAGTACCCGCGCCGCCAGGTCGGCATGAAGGTGATGGAAGGCCAGACCTCGCACCTGCCGATCAAGGTGAACCCGGCGGGCGTGATCCCGGCGATCTTCGCCTCGTCGCTGCTGCTGCTGCCGACGACGATCGCGACCTTCTCGGGCAACACGACGAACCCCGTCCTGTCCACGATCACCGCCTATTTCGGCCCGGGCCAGCCGCTCTACCTGCTGTTCTTCGCCGCGATGATCGTGTTCTTCGCCTATTTCTACACGTTCAACGTCTCGTTCAAACCAGACGACGTGGCCGACAACCTGAAGAACCAGAACGGCTTCGTGCCGGGGATCCGTCCCGGCAAGCGCACCGCCGATTACCTGGAATACGTGGTCAACCGCGTGCTCGTCCTGGGCTCGGCCTATCTCGCGGCGGTCTGCCTTCTGCCCGAGATCCTGCGCGGACAATTCGCCATCCCCTTCTATTTCGGGGGGACGTCGGTGCTCATCGTGGTCTCGGTCACCATGGACACCATTCAGCAAGTGCAGTCGCATCTTCTGGCACATCAGTATGAGGGACTGATCCAGAAGTCTCAGCTTCGCGGCCGCGGCAAGAAACGGACAAAGAGGGGGCCCGCTCGCCGATGAACATCATTCTTCTTGGACCGCCGGGGGCCGGCAAGGGCACCCAGGCACGCCATCTGGTGGAAAGCCGCGGCATGACCCAGCTGTCCACCGGGGACATGCTGCGCGACGCCAAGGACAGCGGGACGGAAATGGGCCGCAAGGTGGCCGATGTCATGGCCCGCGGGGAACTGGTGACCGACGAGATCGTCATCGGCCTGATCCGCGAGAAGCTGCAGACGGAGAAGAGCGAGGGCTTCATCTTCGACGGCTTTCCGCGGACCCTGGCCCAGGCCGACGCGCTGGCCGACCTGCTGAACGAGACGGGGCAGGACCTGGACGCGGTGGTCGAGATGCAGGTGGACGACGAGGCGCTGGTGCAGCGCATCACCGCCCGCTCGACCTGCGCCAATTGCGGTGAGGTCTACAACGACCTGACCAAGCCGATCCCCGAGGACGGCAAATGCGTCAAGTGCGGCGGGACCGAGTTCAAGCGCCGGGCCGATGACAACGAGGACAGCCTCAAGCAGCGGCTGATGGAATATTACAAGAAGACCTCGCCGCTGATCGGCTATTACTACGCCAAGGGCGAGCTGACCTCGGTCGACGGCCTGGGCGAGATCGACGCGGTCAAGGCCGAGATCGCCAAGGCGCTCGACAGCTGACAGGCACCAGCCGGGGGCGGGCCTTCGGGGCCGCCGCCGGGTGCCGCCGGCCTGCCGGAGCAGGGTGGCGGGCAGCGCTCGCGGGGCAGGGGTTGACCCATCGCCCGAATCTGCATAACGAGCACCATCCCTCACGGGAATCACTTTTGCCGAACAGGGCGCGCGCGCCCGGTCGGCAGATCACCTGATCGACGAAGGGCCCGGGCAGTGCCGCGGGCCTCAGTTGTGAAAAAAGGTTCTGGCGCTACGGAACCGCAACGAAAGGACAAGCCACGTGGCACGTATTGCCGGCGTCAATATCCCGACCGCCAAGCGCGTACCGATCGCGCTCACCTACATCACCGGAATCGGCCAGTCTTCGGCCCGCGCCATCTGTGACGCCGTCGGCGTCGATCAGGCGCGCCGGGTGAACGAGCTTTCGGATGCCGAAGTTCTGGCCATCCGCGAACACATCGACGCGAACTTCACCGTCGAGGGCGACCTGCGCCGCGAGACGCAGATGAACATCAAGCGCCTGATGGACCTCGGCTGCTACCGCGGCCTGCGCCATCGCCGCAACCTCCCGGTCCGCGGTCAGCGGACCCACACCAATGCGCGCACGCGCAAGGGCCCGGCGAAACCCATCGCTGGCAAGAAGAAGTAAGGGAGGTCTGCACCAATGGCACGTGATACTCGTCGCGGAGGCAAGAAGAAGGTCTCCAAGAACATCGCAGCTGGCGTCGCGCATGTGAACTCCAGCTTCAACAACACCAAGATCCTGATCTCCGACGTGCAGGGCAACGCGATCTCCTGGTCGTCGGCCGGCACCATGGGCTTCAAGGGGTCGCGCAAGTCGACCCCCTACGCCGCCCAGATGGCCGCGGAAGACGCCGGCAAGAAGGCGCAGGAACACGGTGTGAAGACGCTCGAAGTCGAAGTGCAGGGTCCCGGTTCCGGCCGTGAATCCGCGCTCCGCGCGCTCGCCGCGGCCGGCTTCAACATCACCTCGATCCGGGACGTGACCCCGATCGCGCATAACGGCTGCCGTCCGCCGAAGCGCCGTCGCGTCTGATCGGACCGCTTTCTCGCGGGGCCGCCGGGACAGATCCCGGCGGGCCCGCGTTCGCTTTTCAACCTCGGGAGTCTCGGCCCAAGATCATGGGGCCGGTGACAGGAATGGAGGCCTGCATGATCCATAAGAACTGGGCAGAACTGATCAAGCCGACGCAGCTGGAGGTCAAGCCGGGCAACGACCCGACCCGCCAGGCGACGGTGATCGCCGAGCCGCTCGAGCGCGGCTTTGGCCTGACGCTCGGGAACGCGCTGCGCCGCGTCCTGATGTCGTCGCTGCAGGGCGCCGCCATCACCTCCGTGCAGATCGACAACGTCCTGCACGAGTTTTCCTCCATCGCCGGTGTCCGCGAGGACGTGACCGACGTGATCCTGAACCTCAAGGGCGTGTCCCTGCGGATGGAAGTCGAGGGGCCCAAGCGCATCTCGATCAACGCCAAGGGGCCGGGTGTCGTCACCGCCGGCGAGATTGCCGAGACCGCGGGCATCGAGATCCTCAACCGCGAGCACGTGATCTGCCACCTCGACGAGGGCGCGGACCTGTTCATGGAGCTGACGGTGAACACCGGCAAGGGCTACGTCCCCGCCGACCGCAACAAGCCCGAGGATGCGCCCATCGGCCTGATCCCGATCGACGCCATCTATTCGCCGGTGAAAAAGGTCTCCTACGACGTGCAGCCCACCCGCGAGGGCCAGGTGCTGGACTATGACAAGCTGACCGTGAAGGTGGAAACCGACGGCTCCGTCACGCCGGACGACGCCGTGGCCTATGCCGCGCGCATCCTGCAGGACCAGCTGTCGATCTTCGTCAACTTCGACGAACCGGAATCGGCCGGCCGCCAGGACGAGGATGACGGGCTGGAATTCAACCCGCTCCTCCTCAAGAAGGTGGACGAGCTGGAACTGTCGGTCCGTTCGGCCAACTGCCTGAAGAACGACAACATCGTCTATATCGGCGACCTCATCCAGAAGACCGAGGCCGAGATGCTGCGCACCCCGAACTTCGGCCGCAAGTCGCTGAACGAGATCAAGGAAGTGCTGTCCGGCATGGGCCTGCACCTCGGCATGGATGTCGAGGACTGGCCGCCCGACAACATCGAGGACCTCGCGAAGAAATTCGAGGACTCGTTCTGAGAATAGCGGGGGCGACCCCGCAACGAATTCGGGATCGGCGGGCAGGCCCCGCCGGACCCGGCAAACGGGCAACGACGCCCCAAGGAGAGTCGGTGACACGCATCGCCGGCCGGACAAAGCAAAACGCCCGTAGAGGGCAATCCAAGGAGTAAGACAATGCGTCACGGAAGCGGCTACCGCAAACTGAACCGCACGCACGAGCACCGCAAGGCGCTCTGGGCCAACATGGCCGGTTCGCTGATCGAACACGAACAGATCAAGACCACCCTGCCCAAGGCCAAGGAACTGCGCCGGATCGTCGAGAAGCTGGTCACGCTGGGCAAGCGCGGCGACCTTCACGCCCGTCGCCAGGCGGCCTCGCAGCTCAAGCAGGAGATGCATGTCGCGAAACTGTTCGACGTGCTGGGCCCGCGCTATGCCGAGCGCTCGGGCGGCTACATCCGCATCATGAAGGCCGGCTTCCGCTACGGTGACATGGCGCCGATGGCGATCATCGAATTCGTCGACCGCGACGAAAGCGCCAAGGGTGCCGCCGACAAGGCCCGCCTCGAGGCCGAAGAAGCGATGGTCGACGACGAGGAGTAAGCGCTCCTCCCCGTGGCAAAGCGCCACCGGGCATCACGAATTCGGGAAACCCCCTCGCGCTTTTTGCCGCGGAGGGGGTTTTTCTTTGCGCCGTCAGGGATGGGGCGCGACGGTTGCAATCCGGGCCGCGCTTCCGCATATCCCGCTCACGGCAAGAGGGAACCCGCCATGATCCGTTTGCTGCTCGTCCTGTGTCTCGCGGTCTCGCCCGCCTGGGCTGAAACCAAGGCCGCCGAGGCTTCTGACACCCGCGTCCCGCAAAGCCGCGCCGAGATGAGCCTGTCCTTCGTCCCGCTGGTCAAGCAGGCTACGCCCGCGGTGGTCAACATCTATGCCCGCCGCGTGGTCGAGGCGCAGTCGCCGTTCCGCAGCGACCCGCTGTTCGGCGACTTCTTCCGCCAGCTCGCGCCGTCGCGGCCGCGGGTCCAGAACTCGCTGGGGTCGGGCGTCGTGGTCTCGGCGGACGGGCTGGTGGTCACCAATTACCATGTGATCGGCCAGGCCGACGACATCCGCGTGGTGCAGAACGATCGCCGGGAATATTCCGCCGAGGTGCTGCTGGCCGACAAGGAGGCCGACCTCGCCGTGCTGCGGCTGGACGGCGCCGCGGGCGACATGCCCTTCCTCGACCTGCGCGACAGCGACGGGGTGGAGGTGGGCGAGCTGGTGCTGGCCATCGGCAACCCCTTCGGCGTGGGCCAGACCGTGAGCTCTGGCATCGTGTCGGGGCTGGCGCGGTCGGGGATCGCCACCGGCAATGCGCGCGGCTACTTCATCCAGACCGACGCCCCGATCAACCCGGGCAATTCCGGCGGCGCCCTGATCGACGTGGACGGGCGGCTGATCGGCATCAATACCTCGATCCTCACCCGGTCCGGCGGGTCGAACGGCATCGGTTTCGCCATTCCCGCCTCGCTGATCGCGGAATTCCTCAAGCAGGCGCGCGCCGGGGCCGACCGGTTCCAGCGCCCCTGGGCGGGGATGAGCGGCCAGCCGGTGGATTCGGATCTGGCCGAGGGGCTGGGCATGACCGGCCCGGGCGGCATGGTGATCACCAAGCTGATGGACAGCAGCCCCTTCGCCGAGGCGGGTTTTGTCCAGGGCGATGTCATCACCGAGGTGGACGGCCAGCCGGTCAACACCCCGGCCGAGATGGTCTATCGCATGACCGTGCGCGGGCTCGGCGCCACCTCGGTCTTCACCCGGCTGCGCGACGGGGAGACCGACCAGGTGGAGGTCAAGCTCTTTGCCGCGCCCAACGATCCGCCGCGCGGCGACCGGGTGATGAGCGAACGCGACCTGCTGCCCGGCCTCGCGCTGGCGCGGGTCAATCCGCAGGTCATCGCCGAGCTGGGGCTGCAGCTGCTCGACGAGGGCGTGGCCGTCACCGATGCCGGGCCCTACGGCGCGCGGATCGGGCTGCGGCGCGGCGACGTGATCCTTGCGGTGAACGGCAGGGCCACCGACGATCCCGACGCGGTGATCCGCGGCCTCGACGGCGCCCGCAGCCGCGTGCAGATCGAGCTCATGCGCGCGGGCCAGCGCAACGTGATCCGGTTCCGGCGGTAACGCATGGCGGATCTCTTCGACAGCCCCGGCGACACGCCCGAGACCCCGCAGGGCAATCCCGGCCCGCGCCCGCTGGCCGACCGGCTGCGGCCGCAAAGCCTGTCCGAGGTCATCGGGCAGGAGCAGGTGCTGGGCGAGGATGCGCCGCTGGGGACCATGCTGGCCTCGGGCGCGCTGTCCTCGCTCATCTTCTGGGGGCCGCCGGGGGTGGGCAAGACCACCATCGCCCGACTGCTGGCGTCGGAGACGGAGCTGCACTTCGTCCAGATCTCGGCGATCTTTTCCGGCGTGGCCGAGCTCAAGAAGGTCTTCGAGGCCGCCAAGCTGCGGCACCGGAACGGGCAGGGGACGCTGCTCTTCGTCGACGAGATCCACCGCTTCAACAAGGCGCAGCAGGACAGCTTCCTGCCGCATATGGAGGACGGGACGATCCTGCTGGTGGGCGCCACCACCGAGAACCCATCCTTCGAACTGAACGCGGCGCTTCTCTCGCGCTCCTCGGTACTGGTGCTGGAGCGGCTGGACCTCGCGGACCTCGAACGCCTTGCCCAGCGGGCGGAGCGCGAGCTGGACCGCGCCCTGCCGCTTGACGGCCACGCCCGCGAGGCGCTGCTGGAAATGGCGGATGGCGACGGGCGGACGCTGCTGAACCTGATCGAACAGGTGGCGGCGTGGAAGCCCGAGAAACCGCTCGACACCGACGCGCTGCGCAAGCGGCTGATGCGGCGGGCGGCGCAATACGACAAGTCGGGCGACGCGCATTACAACCTGATCTCGGCGCTGCACAAATCCGTCCGCGGGTCGGACCCGGATGCCGCGCTCTACTGGTTCGCCCGGATGCTGGAGGGCGGGGAGGATCCGCGCTACCTCGCCCGGCGGATCACCCGCATGGCGGTGGAGGATATCGGCCTCGCCGATCCGCAGGCGCAATCGGTCTGCCTGCAGGGCTGGGAAACCTATGAACGGCTGGGATCGCCCGAGGGCGAGCTGGCGCTGGCGCAGGCGCTGGTCTACCTGGCGCTGGCGCCCAAGTCGAACGCCGCCTATGCCGCCTACAAGGGGGCCCGCGCCTCGGCCAAGAAGACCGGGTCGGAGCCGCCGCCCAAGCATATCCTCAACGCCCCCACCAAGCTGATGAAGGAACAGGGCTACGGCACCGGCTACGCCTACGACCACGACGCGGAGGACGGGTTCTCCGGGCAGAACTACTTCCCCGAGGGGATGAAGCGCCCGGTGCTCTACCAGCCGGTGGAGCGGGGATTCGAGCGCGAGCTGAAGAAGCGGGTGGACTGGTTCGCCAAGCTTCGGATCAAGCGCGAGCAGGGCGGCGATGGCCCGGGGGAGTGACCTGAACTCGGATTGCGGCCGCTGCGCGGGGCTCTGCTGCATGGCCTTCGCCTTCGAGCCGTCGGAGGATTTCGCGATCCACAAACCCGCGGGCGCCGCCTGTCCGCACCTACGCGGCGATTTCGGCTGCGCCATCCATGCCGAGCGCGAAGAGCGCGGCTTTCCCGGCTGCATCGCCTTCGACTGCCTCGGCGCGGGGCAGCGGGTGGTGCAGGACGTGCTGCCGGGGGTGGATTGGCGCGCAGGCGAAGCGCCGCGCCGCCGGGTGATCGAGACCTTCCGCGCGATGCGTGAACTGCACCGGCTGCTGCAATTGCTGCACACCGCGGGGCACCTGCCGCTGCCACGCGCGGAAGAGGCGGAGCGGCAAGGGCTGATCGAGGCGCTGGACCCCGAGGCCGGCTGGACCGAGGCGGGGCTGGCGCGCTTCGAGTCCGGCCCGCTGCCGAAACGGGTCTCGGCCTTCCTGCAGGGGCTGCGCGCGCTGGCGCCGTCCCGCCGGACGGGCTGAGCCCGCCGCGCCGCCCAGCTTGACAATGAGCGCCCCCCGCGCGACAGACCGCCCATGTTCTGGAGCATCATCCAAGTCGCGCTCGGCGGTGCCGCGGGCGCCGTATCGCGTTACCTGACCAATGTGGGCGCCGGGCGGCTCATGGGCAGCGGCTATCCCTGGGGGACGCTGACCGTGAACATCGCGGGCTCCTTCCTGATGGGCGTGATCGTGGTGGTGCTCGCCCACCTCTCGGCCAACCGGTTCGCGCCGCTCCTGATGACCGGCTTCCTTGGCGGCTTCACAACCTTCTCGGCCTTCTCGCTGGACGCGATGACGCTCTGGGAGCGCGGGCAGGCGACGACCGCGGCGCTGTATGTCGGGGCGTCGGTCGTCCTATCGCTGGCGGCGATCTTTGCCGGACTGGCCCTGACACGGAGCGTGATGCAATGAGCCGCGTGCAGACCCTTACCGTCACCCCCGAGGACAGCGATCAGCGGCTGGACCGCTGGCTGAAACGGCTGTTCCCGCATCTCGGCCAGGGCCGGATCGAGAAGATGTGCCGCAAAGGTGAGCTGCGCGTCGATGGCGGGCGGGTCAAGGCCAACACGCGCCTCGCCACCGGCCAGCAGGTGCGCATCCCGCCGCTGCCCGACCCGGGCGAGGTGACGGCGCGGCCCAAGCCCAAGGTGACGGACGCGGACGCGGAGATGATACAGGCCGCCGTGCTGTGGAAGGACGACGACATCATCGCGCTCAACAAGCCGCCGGGCCTGCCCTCGCAGGGTGGCTCGGGGCAGGGCGGGCGCCATGTCGACGCGCTGTCCGAGGCGCTGAGCTTCGGCTACGAGGAAAGGCCGCGGCTCGTGCACCGGCTGGACAAGGACACGTCGGGCGTGCTGCTTCTGGCGCGGACCCGCAAGGTGGCGGGCGCGCTGGCCGAGGCGTTCAAGGCTAGAGAGACGCGCAAGATCTACTGGGCCGCGGTCGCCGGCGTGCCGCATCCGCTGATGGGCACCATCCGCTTTGGCCTGGTCAAGGCGCCGGGCCACGGGGCGAAGGGCGAGGCGGAGAAGATGCTTTGCCTGCATCCCGACGCGGTTTCCCGGACGCCCGATGCGAAACACGCCACGACCGATTACGCGGTGCTGTCGGCGCTGGCCAAGCGGACGGCCTGGGTCGCGCTGGTGCCGGTCACGGGCCGCACCCACCAGCTTCGGGCGCATATGGCCGAGCTGGGGCATCCGATCATCGGTGACGGCAAGTACGGCGGCTCGGGGCAGGAGAACCTTGGCGACGGCTGGGGCGCCCAGTTGGGCGGAGAGATCAGCCGCAAGCTGCACCTTCACGCCCGCCGGATCGAGTTCACCCACCCGGTGACCGGCAAGCGGATCGAGGTCGAGGCCCCGCTTCCCGACCACATGGCGCGCACGTGGGAGACGCTGGGCTGGGACCCGCGCGACGTGCCCGCGGACCCGTTCCAGGAGGAAGAATGACAGAGCCCCTGCGCCTCGTGGTCTTCGACGTGGACGGCACGCTGGTCGACAGCCAGGCCGATATCGTCGCCTCCATGACCCGCAGCTTCCAGGCGGTGGGCCACCCGATCCCGGCGCGCGACGCGGTGCTGGGCATCGTCGGCCTGTCGCTGGACGTGGCGATGGAGCGGCTTGCCCCCGGGCTGGACGACCGCGACTACCAGGAGATGGTCGATGCCTACCGGCTGGCCTATACCGAGCTGCGCCGCGCCAAGGGCAGCATGGAAAGCTCGCCGCTCTATCCCGGCGCCCGCGAGGCGCTGGAGGCGGTGGCGGCCCGGCCCTCGACCCTGCTGGGCGTCGCCACCGGCAAGTCGCGCCGCGGGCTCGACCTGCTGATCGAGGGGCACGGGCTGGTGGGGACCTTCACCACCATGCAGGTCTCGGATCTGCACCCGTCCAAGCCTGATCCCTCCATGCTGCTGGCCGCGCTGTCGGAAACCGGGGTTGAGCCGGGCGATGCGGTGATGGTCGGCGATACGACCTACGACATGGAAATGGCCCGCGCGGCCGGGGTCGCGGGCCTTGGCGTCGCCTGGGGCTATCACCAGGCCGAGCGGCTGGCCGAGGCGGGGGCCCGCCGGGTCCTGTCGGGCTTCGAGGACCTGCCCGCCGCGCTGGACGATCTGTGGGAGGCCACGCGATGAGCGAATGGAAGGCGCGCCGCTTCTGGACAATGGCGCAGGCGGTGGAACGCGACGAGGGCCACACGGTGGAGCTTGACGGTCGCCCGGTGCGGACGCCGGCCAAGGCCGAGCTGACGCTGCCCTCGCGCGCGCTGGCCGAGGCGCTGGCCGAGGAATGGGCGGCGCAGGGCGAGGCGATCGATCCCAACAGCATGCCGCTGACCCGGTTTGCCAATTCCGCCATCGACAAGGTCGCGCCCCAGCACGGCGCCGTGGCCGAGATGCTGGCGGAATATGGCGGCACCGACCTGATCTGCTATCGCGCTGCGGCGCCGGCGGAGCTGGCCGGGCGGCAGGCGGCGGGCTGGGATCCGCTGCTGCGCTGGGCGGAGGACGAGCTGGCCGCGCCGCTGGTCCCGGGCGAGGGGGTGATGCATATCGCCCAGCCGGCGGAAAGCACCCGCAGGTTGCACGACCACGTCGCCGCCTTCGACACGTTCGGCCTTGCCGGGCTGCATGACCTCGTCACCCTGTCGGGATCGCTCGTGATCGGGCTGGCCGCCACGCGCGACCTGCAGCCGGCCGAAGACCTCTGGAACCTGTCGCGGATCGACGAGATCTGGCAGCGCGAGCAATGGGGCGCGGACGAAGAGGCTGTCGCGGCGGAGTTGCTGAAAAAACAGGCATTTCTGGACGCAAAACGCTTCCACGATCTCAGCCGCCCGGACGCCTGACACCCCCGCAACCCGTTGTCCCGCCGACGAGACCGTGGCCTTGGCGCCGCCCGAAAGGCAGGCGGACGCCACGGAAGTCCAATATTATCAATATCAAATTACGTGATGGGCGTCTTGACCTTACAAGATGAATCCGCCCACACTCCTTCCACCAAGACGGAGGGACCCGTCCTTGATCAATAACGGCCGGCTTCGGTCGTACATAAAGCACCTGCGGGACAGGTGTGACATCAGGAAGAGGTAAACATGAAAACAACCCTTATCCTCGGAACGCTCACGGCTGTCGGTCTGACCGCCGGCGCGGCCGCGGCGGCCACGCTGGACGACGTGAAGGATCGCGGCAAGCTCAACTGCGGCGTGACGACAGGCCTCGTGGGCTTTGCCGCGCCGGACGCCAATGGGGAATGGCAGGGCTTCGACGTCGCGGTGTGCCGCGCCGTGGCGGCAGCCGTGCTGGGCGACCCGATGGCCGTCGAGTTCGTGCCGACCACCGGCAAGACGCGCTTTACCGCGCTCGCCTCGGGCGAGATCGACCTGCTGGCCCGGAACACCACCTGGACCTTCTCGCGCGACGTGGACCTGAAGTTCGAATTCGTCGGCATCAACTACTATGACGGCCAGGGCTTCATGGTGCCCAAGGCGCTGGGCGTGAGCTCGGCCAAGGAGCTGGACGGCGCGACCGTCTGCATCCAGACCGGCACCACGACCGAGCTGAACCTGGCGGACTTCTTCCGGGTCAACAACATCAACTACGAGCCGGTCCCGATCGAGACCAACGCCGAAGCGCAGCAGCAGTACCTTGCCGGCGCCTGCGACGTCTACACGACGGACGCCTCCGGCCTGGCCGCGACCCGCGCCGCGTTCGAGGATCCCTCGGCCCACGTCATCCTGCCCGAGATCATCTCCAAGGAGCCGCTGGGCCCGCTCGTGCGGCACGGCGACAACGACTGGGGCGACATCGCGCGCTGGACGCTGAACGCGCTGATCGCCGCCGAGGAATACGGCATCACCTCGGCCAATATCGACGAGCTGGCCAACGGCACCAACAACCCGGAGATCAACCGGATCCTCGGCACCGAGGGCAACCTGGGCGAGATGCTGGGCCTCGACGCCGACTGGGCCAAGCGCGCCATCAAGGCGAACGGCAACTACGGCGAGATCTTCGCCAAGAACATCGGCGAAAGCACCCCGATCGGCCTGTCGCGCGGCCTGAACGCGCAATGGACCAACGGCGGCCTGATGTACTCTCCGCCGTTCCGCTGAGAACGGCACAGAAAGGGCGCGGTCCAGGCCGCGCCCTTTTCACTACGACCTGACAAAAATCCGGCCCGAGGCCCGCCCAAGGCGGGACCTTTCAGAAAAACCAGACGGGCCGGACAACGGGGACCATTCGCATGACCACTGTAACCGACCCTCCGGCGGAGTCGTTTCGGCTATCCATGCTTCTGAACGATACGCGCTATCGTTCGCTGACATTCCAGGCCATCGCGCTCCTCTGTCTGATCGCCTTCATGGCCTGGCTGGGCTGGAACCTGATCCAGAACCTCGCCGCCGCCGGCCTGGACATCAGTTTCGGCTTCCTGGGCGAGCCCTCGGGCTACGACATCAACCAGCGCCCCATCCCCTATGACAGCCAGTCGTCCCACATGCGGGCGGCGATCGTCGGGATGCTCAACACGCTGATCGTGGCCGGGCTGGGCTGCATCACCGCGACCATCTTCGGCGTCATCGCCGGGGTGCTGCGGCTTTCCAACAACTGGATCGTGCGCAAGCTGATGGCGGTCTACGTGGAGATGTTCCGCAACGTGCCGGTGCTGATCTGGATCCTCATCATCTTCTCGATCATGAGCGTCGCGCTGCCGGCCCCGAGCGCCTTTCGCGGGGCGGAACCCGACAGCAGCATGCTGTTTGGCCTGATCGCCCTGACCAATCGCGGCGTCTACGTGCCCAACGCGATCCCGGGGGCGGGGGCCATGGTGGTCACCGCCGTCTTCCTTCTGTCGCTGGTGGGGGTCTGGGCCTATCGCCGCTACGCCACCAAAAAGCTCTACGATACCGGGCAGCTTCTGCCCATGGGCTGGCCGTCGCTGGTGATCCTGATCGTGCCGACGCTGCTGGTCTGGATGTTCTTCACCCTGGGCAGCGGCACGCCCAACCGGATCTACGTGCCCTCGGATCTGGGCGGTGACGTCAGCCTTGAGGAATACGCGGCCGAGCAGGGGACCATCAACCTGTGCTCCGTCGCCGGTGAGCCCTCGATGGCGGTGGCCAAGCGCCGCATCCTGCGCGCGGAAGGGGCGACCCTGCGGTCCGAGACCTATCCCAACGCCCAGGCCGCGGCCAAGGGCTTTGCCGACGGCAATTGCGACATGCTCGTGCTGCCGGAAGAGGCCGCTGCCTCCCTTGTCGGCCAGAGCGCTGAACTGACGACGCACCTGCGCCGGGGCGGGCCCTTCGAGCTGGAGGTTCCCTATCTCGCGGGCTTCAACTTCACCGACGGGGTGCAGGTGCGCGGCTCGCTCATCGCGCTGTGGTTCGCGCTGGCCGTCTACACCGGCGCCTTCATCGCGGAGAACGTGCGCGCCGGCATCATGGCGATCAGCCGCGGCCAGTCGGAAGCGGCCGCCGCGCTGGGCCTGCGGCCGCGCCGGATCATGAGCCTCGTGATCCTGCCGCAGGCGCTGCGGGTGATCATCCCGCCGGTGATCTCGCAATACCTGAACCTCACCAAGAACTCCTCGCTCGCCATCGCGGTGGGCTACATGGACCTGACCGGCACGCTGGGCGGCATCACGCTGAACCAGACCGGGCGGGCCATCGAGTCGGTGTTCCTGCTGATGCTGTTCTACCTCGCGATCTCGCTGGCGATCTCGGGCGTGATGAACGCCTACAACAACGCCGTGCGGCTGAAGGAGCGCTGAGATGTCGGACACCCATGCGCAATCCGTCGCCTTCGTCCGCGAAACCGCCATCCCCGCCGCGCCGCCGCCCTCACGGGAACGCGGCCCGATCAAGTGGATGCGCGACAACCTGTTCAGCACCTGGCTCAACGCGCTGCTGACGCTGGCGGCCATCTACCTGGTCTACCAGCTGGCGGTCTTTGCCCTGCCGTGGATCCTCAACGGGCTCTGGACCACGTCCAGCCTGTCGGAATGCCGCGACATCCTGCAGGGCGAGACCGGCGCCTGTTTCGCGGTGCTGACCGAGCGGTGGAACCAGCTTCTCTTCGGGTTCAAGTATCCGTCGGCCTTCTACTGGCGGCCCGGGCTGGCCTTCATCCTGCTTTTCATCGCCGCGGCGCCGGTGCTGTTCTTCGATCTGCCGCGCAAGATGCTGCTCTTCACCGGGCTCTACCCGTTCCTGGCCTACTGGCTGATCTGGGGCGGGCCGCTCCTGGCGCCGCTCACCGCGCTGATCGGGGTCGTGGCGGGCTATCTGGTCTATGCCCGCTTCGTGAAGGACAACTTCGCCAAGGGCCTCGCCGCCGGCGTGGTCGCGGCGGTGGTGGTCTGGATCGCCGGCGGCTACCTGACCGAGCTGCTCGCCCCCAACCGGCCGATCCTGCCGGCGGTGCAGTCGCGGGACATGGGCGGCTTCATGCTGAACCTGATCCTGGGCACGGTCTGCGTGTCGCTGTCGCTGCCGATCGGCATCTGCCTCGCGCTCGGGCGGCAGTCCAACATGCCGATCATCCGCATCATCTGCGTGGTCTTCATCGAGTTCATCCGCGGCGTGCCGCTGATCACGTTGCTTTTCGTGGCGAACGTGGTGCTGGCCTACTTCCTGCCGCCGGGCACGAATTTCGACCTGATCATCCGCGTGATCATCATGATCACCGCCTTCGCCTCGGCCTATATCGCCGAGGTGATCCGCGGCGGTCTCGCGGCGCTGCCCAAGGGCCAATACGAGGCCGGCGACAGTCTCGGGCTCGACTACCCGCAGGCGATGCGGCTGATCATCCTGCCCCAGGCGCTCAAGATCTCCATTCCCGGCATCGTCAACGTGGCGGTGGGCCTGTTCAAGGACACCACGCTGGTCTCGGTGATCTCCATGTTCGACCTCGTCGGCATGATCCGTGGCCCGGTGCTCGCCTCGACGGAATGGAACGGCGTCTACTGGGAGCTGTTCAGCTTTGCCGCGCTGCTGTTCTTCGTCGTCTGCTACGGCATCTCGCAATATTCGCAATGGTTGGAGCGCCGGCTCGCAACCGATCATCGCTAAGGGGAGTGACCCTCAATGGCTGAAACCGCGCAAATGGCCGAGTCCGGCCCGATGGAGATCTCCGACGAGGTCGCCATCCAGATCGACAAGATGAACAAGTGGTTCGGGACCTTCCACGTCCTGCGCGACATCGACCTGACGGTCTACCGGGGCGAGCGGATCGTGATCTGCGGCCCCTCCGGGTCGGGCAAGTCCACCCTGATCCGCTGCATCAACGCGCTGGAGGAGCACCAGGCCGGCCGGATCGAGGTGGACGGCACGCTGCTGTCCTCGGACCTCAAGAACATCGACAAGATCCGCTCCGAGGTCGGGATGGTGTTCCAGCACTTCAACCTGTTCCCGCACCTGACAATCCTCGAGAACTGCACGCTGGCGCCGATCTGGGTGCGCAAGACGCCCAAGCGGGAGGCCGAGGAGACGGCGATGCATTTCCTCGAGAAGGTCAAGATCCCGGACCAGGCCAACAAGTATCCCGGCCAGCTGTCCGGCGGGCAGCAGCAGCGGGTGGCGATCGCCCGGTCGCTCTGCATGCGGCCGCGGATCATGCTGTTCGACGAACCGACCTCGGCGCTCGACCCCGAGATGATCAAGGAGGTGCTCGACACCATGATCGAGCTGGCGCAGGAGGGCATGACCATGCTCTGCGTCACCCACGAAATGGGCTTTGCCCAGGCGGTGGCGAACCGCGTGATCTTCATGGACCAGGGCCAGATCGTCGAACAGAACGAGCCGAAGGCCTTCTTCAACAACCCGCAAAACGAGCGGACCAAGCTGTTCCTGAGCCAGATCCTCGGGCACTGATCCTTCGAGACCCGAACGGCAAGGCGAGGTCCGGCAGGGGCCGCGCCTTTGCTATTCCACGCCCAGGTCGCGCGGAACGGTGAAGTCCAGCGGCTCCGCGCAGCCGAAGGCGGCGTCGCTCCATGTGGCGGGCAGGCGGCAGACCAGCGTGGCGCAGGTGGGGAAGGCGTCGAAGCGGGGATGCTCCGGCGGCCGCGCCAGCAGGAGATGCGCGAAATCGGCGATGCCGGGATTGTGGCCCAGCACCAGCACCGTCTTGCCGTCCGCCTTGCGCAGGACCCGCAGCATCAGCTCGGCATCCGCGTGGTAAAGCTGCGGCTCCACCCTCAGAACGGTGTCGAGATCCAGCCGCTGCCAGGTTTCCATCGTGCGCGCGGCGGAAGAGACCAGCGCCTCGTCCGGCAGGTAATGCTTGCGGTGCAGCCATTCGCCGAGCGCCGCGGCCGAGCGGCGCCCGCGGTCGTTCAGCGGGCGATCGTGGTCGGGGCCGGCCTTGTTCCAGCTCGACTTGGCGTGGCGCATCAGGATCAGCGTGCGGGTCATGCCGGGGGTCCCAGGAAGGCGCGCATGTGGAACGCGGATTGAGCGTCCAGCCTGCCATGCCTGCGGCTCAGCGGGCAAGCGCGGCGTGCGCGGCAGCCCCGGTCCATGCAATCGGTGCCCGGCCCGCGCAGCCAGTCGCGGCAGGCGTCGAGGTCGTAGTGCTCGGGCGACAGGGCCTCCACCGGGCAGGCGGTGAGGCAGGGGGCCGGGCAGCCCTCGCAAGGGGATGGCGGCGCAGGGGGCAGGTCCAGCCGTGCGGGCAGGGCCAGCGCGCCGCGGAAGGAGACCATGAGCCCCGCCGCGTCATGCACCAGCAGGCGAATGGGCGAGGCATGGATGCGCCCCGTCCTCAGCGCCCAGGAATAGAACGGCGCAAAGGGCGGCCCGTCGGAGGGAAAAAGCGCGGTGCCCCCGAGCGTCGCGGCCCATCCGCCGATCACCCGCTTCGACCAGCGGTCCATCGGGTCGGGCTGCCCGTCGCGGTATTCCGGCGCCGCGGTGAAGGCGGGCCAGAAGCCGGGCTCGTCGGGGCCGAGCATCAGGATCGTGCCGGTCCCCTCCGGCGCGCTGTCCTCCGGCCCGGGGTGGAAGCCGCCCAACACGGCGAGGTGCCGCCTGCGCGCCTGGTGTTCCAGCGTCGCGAGCTTCATCGCCGGAAGGGGAGGGCGAGGCTCCAGAACAGGCGGGCGGGGCTGGCATCCTGCCATTCGAGGCCAAGCGTCATGCCCCGGTGCCCGCCTTGGGGCTGCGCGCGGTAGGTGCGAAAGAGGTGGTCCCAAGCCGAGAGGCAGAAGCCGTAATTCCTGTTATGCTCGTCCCGGTGAACGGAATGGTGCACGCGGTGCATGTCCGGCGTGACCACGACCCGCCGCAGCAGCGCGTCGCTGCGCGCGGACAGCCCGAGATTGGCGTGGTTGAACATGGCGAGGCCGTTCAGCACGATCTCGAAGATCACCACCGCCAGCGCCGAGGCCCCGAGCGCGTAGACAACGCCCACCTTCCACAGCATCGACAGCGCGATCTCGCCCGGGTGGAAGCGCAGGGCGGTGGTCACGTCCACGTCGCGGTCGGCGTGGTGAACCCGGTGCAGCCGCCAGAGCCACGGCACGCGGTGCATGGCGAGGTGCTGCGCCCAGATGGCGAGGTCGAGGACGATCACCGCCAGCGTCACCTCCAGCCAGGCGGGCCACGGGGTCACGTTGAACAGGCCCCAGGCCGCGGCCTCGGCATCCAGCGCCGCGCCCACGGCCAAGAGCGGCAGGGCCAGCGCCAGCAGCCGCAGCGCCACCTGGCCGCCCAGCAGCACGCCCCAATTGGTGCGCCAGCGGGTCCACCGCCCCAGTGCGCGGTCCCGGCGCGGGCGCGCGGCCTCGGCCAGCGCGAAAAGCGCGAAGAGCCCGAGGAAGGCGGCAAGGCGGATGCTGTCGGCGTGCTCCATGCCCCATGCTTGGGTCAAAGCCCGGGGGCGGTCAATCGCCGGTGGGGCGCGGGGTGGACACATCGGCGTGCCCGCCCCGCGAAGGCCGTCAGTCCAGCGCGGCGTCACAGCGCGCGCAGGTGCCGGGGTGCTTGTGGGTGCCCACGTCCGGCAGGATCTTCCAGCAGCGCTGGCACTTCTCGCCCTCGGCCTTCTCGAAGACGACTCCGACACCCTCGATCTCGGGCAGGCGGAACGCCTCGGGCGGGATCGGCGTGTCGGTCAGCGCGATACCGGAGGTGATGCAGAGATCGTCGAAGCTGACGCTCTTCAGCGCCTCCAGCATGGCGGCGTCGCGGACATGGACGATCGGCGCGGCCTCCAGCGAGGCCCCGATCACCTTGTCGGCGCGCTGCAGCTCCAGCGCGGCGGTCACCACGCGCCGGGCGCTGCGGACATTGGCCCACTTCTCGGCCAGCGCGGCGTCGCGCCAGTCGGCGGGTGTCACCGGCATGTCCTGCAGGTGGACGGAGGACGCGTCGCCCGGGAACCGGTCCAGCCAGACGTCTTCCATCGTGAAGACGAGGATCGGCGCCAGCCAGGTGGTCAGTCGGTGGAACAGCAGGTCCATCACCGTGCGCGCCGCCCGGCGCCGGGTGGTGTCCCCGTCGCAATAGAGCGCATCCTTGCGGACGTCGAAGTAGAAGGCCGAAAGGTCCACCGTGCAGAAGGTGAAGATCTGCTGGAACACGTGCTGGAAGTCGAAGGCGCGATAGCCCTCCTGCACCACCTGGTCGAGCTCGGCGAGCCGGTGCAGCACCCAGCGCTCCAGCTCCGGCATCTGCGAGGGCTCGATCCGGTCCTGCTCGGAGAAGTGGCCGAGCGCCCCCAGCATGAAGCGCATGGTGTTGCGCAGCCGGCGATAGCTGTCGGCCACGCCCTTGAGGATCTCGGGCCCGATGCGCTGGTCGGCGGTATAGTCGGTCTGCGCCACCCAGAGCCGCAGGATGTCGGCGCCGTACTGCTTCACCACCTCCTCGGGGACGATGGTGTTGCCCAGCGACTTGGACATCTTGTTGCCCTTCTCGTCGAGCGTGAAGCCATGGGTCACCACGTTGCGGTAAGGCGCGCGCCCGATCGTGCCGCAGGCCTGCAGCATGGACGAATGGAACCAGCCGCGGTGCTGGTCGGTGCCTTCCATGTAGACATCGGCGATGCCGTCCTCGGTCCCGTCTTCGCGGTCGCGCAGCACGAAGGCATGGGTGGAGCCGGAATCGAACCAGACGTCGAGGATGTCAAAGACCTGCTCCCACTCCGCGGGGTCGTAATCGCCGCCGAGGAAGCGTTCCTTGGCACCCTCCTTGTACCAGGCATCCGCGCCCTCGGCCTCGAAGGCCTCGGTGATGCGGGCATTGACCTTGTCGTCGCGCAGCAGGAAGTCGGGATCCGTGGGCAGCGCGCCCTTCTTGGTGAAACAGGTCAGCGGCACGCCCCAGGCCCGCTGCCGCGAGAGCACCCAGTCGGGCCGCGCCTCGATCATCGAATGCAGCCGGTTGCGCCCGGTCCGGGGCGTCCACTTCACCAGCTCGTCGATGGAGGTCAGCGCGCGTTCGCGGATGGTCTTGCCATAGGTGTCCTGCCCGTCGCCCACCGCGCGGTCGATGGCAGCGAACCATTGCGGCGTGTTGCGGAAGATCACCGGCGCCTTGGACCGCCAGGAATGCGGGTAGGAGTGCTTGATCCGCCCGCGGGCCAGCAATCCGCCGACCTCGACCAGCTTGTCGATCACCGCCTTGTTCGCGTCGCCTTCCCAGTCGCCGTTCTTGGCCTTGGCGCGCAGGATCCGCTTGCCGCCGAAGAAGGGCAGGTCCGGCCGGAAAGAGCCGTCATCCATCACGTTGTAGGTGATCACCTGCTCCAGCATGCCCAGCCCGCGATAGAGTTCGTATTCCTCCATCCCGTGGGACGGCGCACAATGGACAAAGCCGGTGCCCTCGGTGTCGGTGACGAAATCGGCGGCGCGGAAATCGCGCAGGTCGTCCCATTCGCCCTGCGACCCCTCGGCGCCGGCCAGCGGGTGCGACAGGCGCATGCCCTCCAGCTGCGAGGGCCGCACGTCGCGGACCCGGCGCCACATGCCGTCCTCCAGCCGAGCGCGGGCCATGACCTCGGAGGCCAGCGCGTCGGCCAGGATGAACCGGTCGCCCACATTGGCCCAGCACTCACCCGGAGTGCCGGTCACCTCGTAGAGGCCGTAGGCGATGTCGTCGCCGTAGACCACGGCCTTGTTCGACGGGATGGTCCAGGGCGTGGTGGTCCAGATCACCACCCAGGCGCCCTCGAGATCCTTCTCGACCTGAGCGGCGGCGGCGGCCACCGCCTCGCGGCTCTCGTCGGTCGCTTCCTCGTCCGAGGGGATCTGCCCGGGCGCGGTGAACTCCGCGACGCGGAATTTCACCCAGATCGTGGGGCTTTCCTTGTCGTGGTATTCCACCTCGGCCTCGGCCAGGGCGGTTTCCTCCACCGGGGACCACATCACCGGCTTGGAGCCCTGGTAGAGCGTGCCGTTCATGAGGAACTTCATGAATTCCTCGGCGATCACGCGCTCGGCGTGGAAATCCATCGTGAGGTAGGGATCGGCCCAGTTGCCGGTGACGCCCAGGCGCTTGAACTCCTCGCGCTGGATATCCACCCAGCCCTCGGCGAAGCGGCGGCATTCCTGGCGGAAATCGACGACGTCGACCTCGTCCTTGCTGCGGCCCTTGGCGCGGTACTGTTCCTCGATCTTCCATTCGATGGGCAGGCCGTGGCAATCCCAGCCGGGGATGTAGCGGCTGTCATGGCCCATCATCTGGTGCGAGCGGACGATCATGTCCTTGATCGTCTTGTTCAGCGCGTGGCCGATATGCAGGTGGCCGTTGGCGTAGGGCGGGCCGTCATGCAGGGTAAAGGACGTGCGGCTCGCCTTTCCGGCCTTTTCGCGCAGGCGGTCATAGACGCCGATCTCTTCCCAGCGGGCCAGCCATTCGGGCTCGCGCTTGGGCAGGCCGGCCCGCATGGGGAAATCGGTGCGCGGCAGGTTCAGCGTGTCTTTGTAATCGGGGGTGTCGACAGTGTCGGCGCACATGAGCGGCGTCCTTCGTCACAGGGTCTTCGGATGTTCGGATGAGGTGCGGCGCGCGGAGGTCATGCGCCTTGTCCCGGCAGCTCGTTCTCTCAGAGCGCCGGGCATGTAATTCGAATGATGATCGCGTCCTGGCGTCTCATGCCGCCGCTTATAGGCAGGGGGGCCGGGCGCGTCCAGTGGGAGCGGCCAATCGGAGGGGCGCGCGCACGGCGCCCCGGCGGTGCCTTTGGTGGCGGGGCGGTGTGGCCCGGCGCGGCCGCCGGTCGAATGGCGGGCACCTGCCCGTTCGGCAAGCATCGGGCCGCGAGAGGTGCCGCCCCCCCCGGACCACCGCCCGCGCCTGCCTTGCCAGCCCGGTGGCCCGCATGCTGACACTCGGGGGAAAGACCGCAAGGACGCCCCGACATGCAGCTCAAAGGCACGCTCTACGCGCTTCTGGCATTCGGCCTCTTCGCCACCCATGACGTGATCGTCAAATTCCTGGGGGCGCATTACGTCGCCTTCCAGATCATCTTTTTCTCGACGCTCATGTCGTTTCCGCTCGTGACCTTCGTGCTCATGCGGGACCAGACCGAGGCCAACCTGCGGCCGGTGCATCCGTGGTGGACGGCGGCCCGCACGCTTTGCGCGGTGATGGCCGGGTTCTGCGCCTTTTCCGCCTTCGCCCTGCTGCCGCTGGCACAGACCTATGCCATCCTCTTTGCCTCGCCGCTGCTGATCACCATGCTGGCCATCCCCATCCTGGGCGAGTCGGTGGGGATGCGCCGGGGGCTTGCGGTCCTGGTGGGCCTGGCCGGGGTGATCGTGGTCCTGCGCCCGGGCAGCACGGCGCTGTCGCTGGGCCACCTGGCGGCGCTGGGCGCGGCGGTCTTCGGGGCCCTGGCGGCGATCATCGTGCGCAAGATCGGGCGGGACGAACGCACCGTCGTGCTGATGCTCTATCCGATGGCGGCGAATTTCGTGCTGATGGCCGGGCTGCTGGCCTTCGTCTACGAGCCGATGCCGCTCCTGCACCTGGGCGGGCTCGGACTGATCTCGGTCTTCGGCTTCGCGGCGGGGATCCTGCTGATCCTGGCGTACCGTCATGGCGAGGCCGCGATCGTGGCGCCGATGCAGTATTCGCAAATCCTCTGGGCCGCGCTCTACGGCTACCTGTTCTTCGACGAGGGCGTGGACGGGGCGACGATGCTGGGCGCCGGGATCATCATCGCCTCGGGTCTCTACATCGTCTTCCGCGAAAGCAGCAGCGGCGTGTCCGAGAATACGCCGGTGCTGCGGACCCGTTCGCGCGGGATGACCGCGGCCTCCATCCGGATCGGCCCCTTCCTGCGGCGCGGACGGATGCGGGCCGGGCGCCGGCCCCGTCAGGCCGGCGAGGCCAGTGCCCAGTAACGGGCGAGCCGCTTGGCCAGGCCCTTGGGCGAATCGACGAAGAGCTGCGGCGCGACGGTCAGCGCCTCCTGCCGCAGCAACCCGCTGCGGGTACGGAGCAAGCCCTGCACCAGCCGCAGGCCCGCCGCGTCGAGCCCGGTCTCCTCCGCCTCCTCCTCCAGCACCCGGGCCAGCACCGTGAGGTCGTGGTCGTCGCCCAGCGTGGCGGCCAAGTGCTTGGCCATCCCGGCCCGCGCCTTGAGTGCTTCGGGCCAGGCTGGCGCGATGAGGCGGCAATGGTAGTGGTGGTATTTCACCCGCTTGCGCCAGGCATGCAGCTCCGCGCTGCCCCCGCCCTCCTTGGCGGCGTCGTGGCCCTTGCGCGCCCGCTTGTACGTCTTCTTGAGCCCGCCGCGCATCACCTTGCCGGGCTTGCCGTCGATCTCCCACGTCGCGGCCCGCGCGCGCATCGCCTCGAGCGCGTCCGCCGCCTCGGCGCGGCGCCGCTCCGGCTCCAGCTCGGCCATCTCGCCGTCACGCCGCGCGGCGGCCCAGCGTCGCAGGTCGCCGAGGATCTCGGCCGCGCCCTCGTGCTCTTCGGCGCTGTCGGAGAGGCTGTCGATGGTCTTGACCAGCACGCCGGCATCGCGCAGCGGGGCGAGCAGATGCGCGGTCTCGCGCAGCGCCGCGTTCTCCTCCGCGTAGGTGTCGCCGAGGCCGGGGCGGACCAGCCGCAGCAGGCCCCGCAGCTTCTTGAGGCGTTTGCGCGCGTCATGGATCGCCGAGGCGGGGTGGTCCCCGGGATGAGACAGGGAGTGCAGGGCGGCCTCGATCTGGTCCCGAGCCACCTTGCGCATATTGTCCTCGAGCTTGCGGGACGTGTCGAACTTGTACGCCATGACCCTCCGGCAACGCCGCCCACTGCGCAGCGGTTCCGGGAATCGCGCGTCGCGGGCGAAAGACCCCTTGCGGCATCCTTGGCACCGGATTATAGGACGGCCCGTGTCGGAGTGTAGCTCAGCCTGGTAGAGCACTGTCTTCGGGAGGCAGGGGTCGTGAGTTCGAATCTCGCCACTCCGACCATGTAAACAAGGCGCCCCGCGGGGCGCCTTTTGCATTTTAGGTCGCGCGCCCTGAGTCATTGACCATGACGCCCTATCCAAACTTCAGCGCGCTGGCCGCCTTGCGAAGATGTTTCGGGCTGGAGCGTGCATAGGGCGAAGCGGTGATCCGCGGATCGGAGGGCCCAGTCACGGGACCGCCGGCCTACTCGACCGCGTGCGCGGACAGAGCCCTCGGCGCTCAGGGAAAACCGCAATCTTCGGCCCACCACTCTCCCAATCGCAGCAGACAGTCACGGGCGCCGTGCGCCGGCACCTGCAGACGCTTCGAGCAGGACAGCTCGCAACGCATCGGCGTCTTTGATCTGTTCGAATAGAACGGGGATAACGCCACGGTCGCGGAGAGGACCCCATCCCGGGTGCGTCAGCCCGTAGCCGAAAGGCTGGACTGCTTCTTCCGACAGCAGGACCCCGATTGTCACGGAAGAATACGGACGCCCCTCTACAACCTCATAGGGGAAGTCATCTGAATGCTTGCACGATACCAGATAGTCGCGCGCTGCAAACATGTGGTTTCGACCACCTCGGCGGACGATGGCCCGTTCGTTGGTGACCGCATAGTGCAGATTGCCAAGGATGTAGGCCCGCGTCGTCGCCAGGTAGCAGGCAATGAGGGCAAAGGCGATCGTGACGGCGCCATAGATCCAGAGCGCATCGCTCGCGCTCGGCGACTGGTGTTCGTCGATCAGCGGCCAGGTGAGCCACATCAGGATCGCGCCGACCAGCATCCCGAACTGCCATGTTCTCTCGGTCCCGCTGAACTCGAGAAGGCGACGGCCGTGCTCCGGATGACCGCTCCAGAGAAGGACTTCGCCAGGTTCGAGGTAGCTGCTCCAGCCGTCATCCGGGTTGGCGCCTGTCCGGGACGATACTGATACTCTCACTCCGGCAACCCACGCTCCGAGACCTCGTCGGTCGACGATTTCACGAATTGCTCGGGTTTGAAAGACAGGGACGCTTCGACGTCCGGGTGCGCGATTGCGGCCATTCGTGCGGGGTGCAGCATGTGGCGCCCGGGGCTAGAGGCGGCGTGGCGGATTGTGCTGAAGGCGCAAGGGGTCGCTTGCCTCCGAGGCCGAGAGCTTCATCAATTCGGAGGCTCTCGCGATGTCGCCTTCGAGCAGGCCGTCACCGAGCATCACATTCCATAACTTGAATATTCAGTTTTCGACATATATTGGGTGGGAGGCAACATCAGCCCGAACGAAACGGGGCGCTGCACGGAGGCGAGAGATGGAGACCGCATTCACACCTTGGCTGTCGCCGAGCGGCGGAATTGGCGCCTCAGCGATGCGGGTGCGGGGCGGGCGCTGCCGCCGGCGGAGGGTGACCTCCATTACCTGAAGTTGCCCGTCAATCGCTTCGACTGAATACCAGGCGGGCGGTCCCGAGATCGCCCGCCTTTCCACACCATGCCGGAGACCCAGGACCATGTCGCTGTCGCGCTATCTTCCGATCCTCGAATGGGGGCGCCGCTACGACCAGGCGGCGTTCAGCGGCGATGTCGTTGCGGCGATGATCGTCACGATCATGCTGATCCCGCAATCGCTGGCCTATGCGCTGCTGGCGGGAATGCCGCCGGAGGCGGGAATCTACGCCTCCATCGCGCCGATCGTCCTCTACGCAATCTTCGGCACCTCGCGCGCGCTGGCGGTCGGGCCGGTGGCGGTGGTGTCGCTGATGACAGCGGCAGCGGTGGGCAATGTCGCCGCGACCGGGACGGTCGGCTACGTGACCGCGGCGCTGACCCTGGCAATGCTGTCGGGGGCGATCCTTCTGGCGCTGGGGCTGTTCCGCCTGGGGTTCCTGGCGAATTTCCTGTCGCATCCGGTGATCGCCGGGTTCATCACCGCGTCGGGCATCCTCATCGCGGCAAGCCAGCTGCGCCACATCCTCGGCATCGCGGCCGAGGGTCACACCCTGGTCGAGATCCTGGCAAGCCTCTGGGCGCATCTGGACGAGGTCAACGTGATCACCCTCGCGCTCGGCGTCTCGGCGACCGTCTTCCTCTTCTGGGTGCGCGGCGGCCTCAAGCCTTTGTTGCGGCGGCTTGGCCTGGGGCCGCGGATGGCCGATATCGGGGCCAAGACCGGTCCCGTTCTGGCCATCGTCGCCACCACCCTGGTCGTGTGGGGCTTCGACCTCTCGGCGCGCGGGGTCGCCATCGTGGGAGAGGTGCCGCAAAGCCTGCCGCCGCTGACCATGCCCTCCCTGTCGCCGGAACTGATCTCGCAACTCGCGGTGCCTGCGCTGCTGATCTCGATCATCGGCTTCGTGGAATCGATCTCGGTCGCCCAGACCCTGGCGGCCAAGAAGCGCCAGCGCATCGACCCGGACCAGGAGCTGATCGGCCTTGGCGCGGCCAATCTCGGCGCCGCCTTCACCGGGGGCTTCCCTGTCACGGGTGGCTTCTCGCGCTCGGTGGTCAACTACGACGCAGGCGCCGAGACACCGGCGGCCGGGGCTTTCACCGCTCTCGGGCTCGCGCTGGCCGCGCTCTTTCTGACGCCGCTGATCCACTACCTGCCAAAGGCCACGCTCGCCGCTACCATCATCGTTGCCGTGCTGAGCCTCGTGGACCTGTCGATCCTGAAACGGGCCTGGGCCTTCAGCCGCGCCGATTTCGCCGCCGTGACCGTCACCATCCTGCTGACGCTGCTTGCCGGGGTCGAGGCGGGGGTGACCGCGGGGGTCGTCACCTCGATCCTCGTGCATCTCTACAAGACCTCGCGCCCGCATATGGCGGTCGTCGGGCGCGTGCCGGGCACCGAGCATTTCCGCAACGTGCGGCGCCACGAGGTGGAGACCCAGCCGCACGTTCTGTCGCTGCGGGTGGACGAGAGCCTCTACTTCCCGAACGCGCGCTATCTCGAGGACCAGCTTGCCGCACTTGCCGCCGACAAGCCGGAGCTGACGGATGTGGTCCTGATGTTTCCCGCGGTCAACGAGGTCGATCTGTCCGCCCTGGAATCGCTCGAGGCGATCAATGCGCGGCTTCGCGATGCAGGGATCCGCCTCCATCTGAGCGAGGTGAAGGGCCCGGTCATGGACCGCCTGAAGCGCAGCCATTTCCTGGAAGAGCTGACGGGGGAGATCTTCCTGAGCCAGCACGAGGCGGACCTTCACCTGCGGAAGGCCGTGACCGCGGGGGCCGCTCGGGCGGCGAGCCGTGAGACCGCCGGGCAGGCACGGACCGGGACAAAGGACGGTTGAGCCGGAGCCCGCGACGCTCGTCATGACGTGCCCGGTGCGCAGCCGGGGGCTCGTGTGGTGCGCGGTGCCCCCAGGAAAACAAGCCTTTTCTGGACTTTTTCCGGGTTCACTTCACATCAACGCCTTCAAGGCTCGGGAACTGCGATACACGAGGAGGGATGCCGTCAATGCAGGGGTTTTTGAAAGGTCTCGTCGTGGCGGTCACGGCATGTCTCGTCGCGGTGACGTTCGTGGCATTCGCCGAAACCAACCTGTGGTGGGTGCGGATGACCGATTTCCCGCGCCTGCAATATGCGATCGCGCTGGTGGTCCTGCTGATCGTTCTCCTGTTCGCCCGCTTTATCGGACCGAAGACCCGGCTTGCCCTTGGGGCGGTCACGCTGGCGGCGCTTGCCTATTGCGGCATCAAGATCGGGCCGTACTTTTTCGGCGATCGCCAGGTGAGCGTGTCCTGTGAGGCGGATCACCGGCTTTCGGTCATGGTCGCCAACGTGAAGCTCGAGAACCGGCACGCGGCGGAATTGCTGCAGCTCGTCGGGGAGCGCGAACCGGACATGCTGCTCGCGCTGGAAACCAACGAATGGTGGGATGAGCGTCTGGGGGAGCTGTCGGACAGGATGCCCTATCACGCCGAAAAGATCACCGGCAGCTATTTCGGCATGCACCTGTTTTCGGCGCTGCCGCTGAGCGAGACGCGGATCGTGTTTCCCCTGGAGCGTGACACTCCCTCGATCCTCACCACGGTGCAGCTCCGCTCCGGGGAAGAGGTCCGCTTCATCGGGTTGCACCCGCGTCCGCCGCACCCGTCGCAACCCTCGACGGGCCGCGATGGGCAATTGATGTGGGCGGCGCTCGATGCCCGCAGCTCGAAGAACCCCGTCATCCTCGCGGGCGATTTCAACGCCGTGCCGTGGGAGCGCAGCATAGAACGGATGCAGCGGATCGGTAAGCTGATCGATCCCCGAGAAGTCGAAGGGTTCCTGCCCACCTACGATGCGCAATCCTGGTGGATGTCATGGCCGCTCGACCAGGTTCTGCACCAGGAGGGGCTCAGCATAAGCTCCATGTCGGTGCTGCCGAGCTTTGGCTCGGACCACTACCCGATCGAGGTCGTTCTCTGCGATCAGGCCTCTGACCGCCAGGCACCGGCGCTGCGGTCGGACGACCTGGCGGAGGCGGAGACCACCCTGGAAGCCGCGCGCAACAGTCGGTCCGATCAGCGCTGAGCCGGCCAGGCGGGGGCGGTTCAGGGGTGATGGCACGGGCGGATTACGACCTGCCGGGCTGAGGCCGGGACGGGAGAGCAGGCCCGTACGGCGCTAAGGGGGCGGATGGCGATATTCGGTTGCAGCCTGCGTGAAGACTTCAGCGGGGGGGCTAGGCGCGGTGACGCGCAGGCTGGACGTGGTCGCCCGAGCCGTGCCGCGGACCCTGTCCTGAAGGCTGGCCACCGCGTTGCATGGCTTGGGCGCAGGCCGCGGCCTCAGTGGAAATCCCGGCTGGGAAACAGCCGCTTGGCCTGGTCGCGGGGATGCATGGCGGGGCTGCGGCGGGGGCGGGGGGCGTCGTCGGCCTCGGGGCGGGTGATGCCGATGGCTTCCTCCATCGGGTGGCCGAGATCGGTGAGGCGGTGGGAGAAATCCTCGATCCGCTCCGCGATGAGGTGGGTCACGATGCCTTCGCGCTGAAGATGCCCGGTCACCCGCAGCAGCCGCCCGCCCATGACCGCGCGGCGGAAACGCTCGTAGACCTTGGGCCAGACCACCACGTTGGCGACCCCTGTCTCGTCCTCCAGCGTCATGAAGATCACCCCCGAGGCGGTGCCGGGACGCTGACGGGTGACCACCAGCCCGCAGACGGCGAGCCGGCGCAGGGGCGTGGTGACGAGATCCGCATGGGGCAGCAGGCCGGGCAGGGCGGGGCGCAGCAGCTCCATGGGATGGGCCCGCAACGACAGCCGCGTGGCCACGTAATCCTCCACCACCTCCTCGCCGAGATGCATCGGCGGCAGCTCGACCCGCGGCTCGCCGATCCCCTCGCCGTCCAGCGGGTTGGAAAAGAGCGGCAGGGGGGCCGGCGCCCGGATCGCGCGCACCTGCCAGAGCGCATCGCGGCGGGTCAGACCCATGCCGGCAAAGGCATCCGCCTCGGCCAGCCGCTCCAGCGCGGCGGGGGCGAGGCCGGCCCGCAGCCAGAGGCTCTCGGGGTCGGGATAGCCGTTGCCGCGCGCGGCGGCGATCCACTCGGCGTCCTCCTGCCGGAAGCCGCGGATCTGGCGCAGGCCCAGCCGCAGGGCCAGCTGGCCGTCGGCACGGCGTTCCAGCCGGTTGTCCCAGGTGCTGTGGTTCACGCAGAGGGGACGCACCTCGACCCCGTGCTCGCGCAGGTCGCGGACGATCTGCGCCGGGGCGTAGAAGCCCATGGGCTGCGAGTTCAGCAGCGCGCAGCCAAAGACCGCCGGATGGTGGCACTTCATCCAGGAGGAGACATAGGTGAGCATGGCGAAGGCGGCCGCGTGGCTCTCGGGAAAGCCGTAATCGGCAAAGCCCTCGATCTGGGAAAAGCAGCGCTCGGCCACCTCGAGCGAATAGCCCCGGCCCATCATGCCGCTGACGAAGCGGTCGCGATGCTCTCCGATCGTGCCCATGCGCCGGAAGGAGGCGAGCGAGCGGCGCAGCCGGTCGGCCTCCTCGGGGGTGTAGCCGGCGCCGACGGTGGCGATCTGCATGGCCTGCTCCTGGAAAAGCGGCACGCCCAGGGTCTTCTCCGTCACCGCCCTGAGCTCGTCGCCGAAGGGCTCGGGCTTTTCCAGCCCCTGGCGGCGGCGAATATAGGGCTGCACCATGCCCCCCTGGATCGGCCCGGGGCGGACGATGGCGACCTCGATGACCAGGTCGTAGAAGGTCCGCGGCTGCATCCGCGGGAGGAAGTTCATCTGCGCCCGGCTCTCGACCTGGAAGACGCCCACGGCATCGGCCCGGCAGAGCATCTCGTAGGTCTTCGCATCCTCCTGCGGCACGGTGGCGAGCGTGTGGTTCAGGCCCTCGTGCTCCTCCAGCAACCCGAAGGCCTTGCGGATGCAGGTCAGCATCCCGAGGCTGAGGACATCGACCTTGAGGATGCTCAGCGCGTCGATATCGTCCTTGTCCCACTCGATGACGGTGCGGTTCTCCATCGCCGCGTTCTCGATCGGGCACAGCTCGTCGAGGCGGCCGCGGGTGATGACGAAGCCGCCGACATGCTGGCTCAGGTGGCGGGGAAAGCCGATGATCTCGCCGATCAGCCGCACGGTCTGCATCAGCCTGCGGTCGGAGGGGTCGAGGCCCAGCTCGCGCAGCCGCTCGGGCTCGGCTCCCTTGCCGGAAATCCCCCAGATCTGACCCGAAAGCCCGGCGGTCACGTCCTGGCTCAGCCCCATGACCTTGCCCACCTCGCGGATCGCGGCGCGGGTGCGGAAGTGGATCACCGTGGCGCAGAGCCCCGCGCGGTGGCGGCCGTAGCGATCATAGATCCACTGGATCACCTCCTCGCGCCGCTCATGCTCGAAATCCACGTCGATATCGGGGGGCTCCCCCCGGTAGCGGGAGATGAAGCGCTCGAACACCATGCTGATCCGGTCGGGGCTGACATCCGTCACGCCGAGCGACCAGCAGATGATCGAATTGGCCGCCGAGCCGCGCCCCTGGCAGAGGATCCCCTTGGAGCGGGCAAAGGCCACGATGTCGTAGACGGTGAGGAAATAGGCGGCATAGCCCAGATCTCCGACCAGCCGCAGCTCCTTCTCGGCGAGGCGGTGATAGCGCTCGGGGATGCCGTCCGGGCAGCGGCGCAGCAGCCCCTCGGCCACCAGCCGTTCGAGCCGCGCCTGCGGCGCCTCGCCCTCCGCGATCTCGTCGGGATAGTCATAGCCCAGCTGCGACAGGCAGAAGCCGCAGCGTGTCGCGATCTCCTGCGTGCGGCGAAGTGCCGCCGGGTGGTTGCGGAAGAGGCGCGCCATGTCGGGCAGCCCCTTGAGCCGCCGCTCGGCATTGGGCAGCGCGCGGGTGCCGATGCCGTCGATGGTGCAGCCCTCGCGCATGCAGGTCAGCACGTCGGCCAGCTGCCGCCTCGCCGCGCGGTGCATGAGCACGTCCCCCACCGCGACCATCGGGGTGGAGCAGCGCTGCGCCATCCGGGCGCAGGCGTTGAACCAGGCCTGGTCGGAGCCGTCGTAGCAGGGCGCGGCGCCCAGGAAGACATTGCCCGGATAGGTCTGCCGCATCCGTTGCAGCACCCGCCCGGCCATCGACAGATCCCGCGGCGGCAGGGCGACGAGGATCATGCCCGCGCAGCCCTTGAGCAGGTCGTCGAGGCTCAGGTGGCACTCGCCCTTGCCGGCGCGCCGCTTGCCCGTGGTCAGCAGCCGCGACAGACGGTGATAGGCGGCCAGGTCCATGGGCAGGGCGATCCATTCCACCGGGCTGTCCTGCAGCACCAGCCGGCTGCCCACGATCAGCCGGGGCAGGTGCGGCTCGGGCGGGCGCGGAAGGTCCTGGGGGTTGCCCGCTTCCTGCCGGCTGCAGCCGTCGATCCGGTGCTGGGAGCGGATCGGCAGCCCGGCCTGCTCCTCGACCTCGCGCTTCAGCTCCTTCAGCGCGGAATAGGCCCGCACCACCCCGGCGAGCGAGTTGCGGTCGGTGATCGCCACCGCGTCGAGTTTCAGTTCGGCGGCGCGCAGCACCAGCTCCTCGGGATGGGAGGCCCCGGTGAGGAAGGTGAAGTTCGAGGTCACGCAAAGCTCGGCATAGCCCTCGGTCATGGGAATTCCCCCTGCACGAACCAGCCCGGCGCCTGCGGCGTGTAGAACAGCCAGAGCCTGCGCCCCTCCTCCGTCTCCACCATCCAGTAATCGCGCAGGCCGCTGCGCCAGTTGTCGTCCTCCAGCCACCATTCGGGCGTGATGCGCTCCGGCCCGGTGGCCCGCGCGGTGGTCAGCCGCATCCGCCGCCAGCGGAAACAGCGGGGAGGCCGGCCGCCCTGCGGCGTGGGGCGGGTGACATCGGAATGGGGGGCCGGGACATGCGACGCAGGCGCCGGCGGCTCCTCGTCAGAGGACGGGGCGGGCGCGCGCGCCTCTGCCGGCCTGCGCGCGGAGGCCGGGGCGGTCATCTCCATGGTGCCGACCGCTGCGCCGGTGCCGCTTTCACGGGCCCCGGCGGTGGGCAGAGACCCGCGCGTGGCGTTCCCCGGCGGAGCAGCCGAGGGGGCTGCGGAGAGGGTCGGCGCGGGGGCCTCTTCCGGCAAGCGCGTGGCGCCCGGGGTGGGAACCTCCCTGGGGAGCGCTGCGGCGCCGGCCCCGGCTTCCCTGGCCCCGAGGGTGGGCCGAGGGGCCGGGTCGCGCCTGTCGCCCGCCGGAGCGGCGCCGGAGGCGGCAAGAAGATGCTCTCGCCTGTCGCGCTCCCCATCGGGGGGCGGTGGGGCGGTCCTCCGGCCCTCGGGCCGGGGTGTGTCCGCGCGGAGCGGCGTGGCGCCGAGGGGGGTGACCGGCTCGGGCGGGAACAGCCGGAGGGGGCGGGGGCGCAGGCTGTACCAGGGGCCCTCGGGCTCGGACCAGGCGGCGGGGGCGAGGGTGAAGGCGCGCTCGGGGATATGGCTGTCGAGGGGCTGGAAGCGCTGGATGTTCTCCAGCCCGATCCGCGTGCCCAGGCGGCTGATCAGGTCGTCCATCCGGTCGTCGCGATCGGAAGAGACATGGGCCACCTGGCGCGCCGGAAGACGGTCCACCCGCAGCGCCTCGAGCCGCAGCAGGTCGATGCCGAACCCCGCCTCGACCTCGCCCACGCCCCGCGCGAAGAGCGGCAGGATGCGCGCCGGGTCGCGCAGGGGCCGGGCCAGGCGCAGATCCACGCTCTGCGCCTCCATGTCCACGCGGCGCAGGGTCAGCCGCAGCACCCTGGCGCCTTCCTCCCGCCGCTTGAGCTTGTCGCAGAGCCGGTCAAGCAGGCGCGACACCCCCTCCATCACGTCCTCCTGCAGGCCGATCGGGTCGGGCAGGGCCATGCGCACGCCGTAATGCGGCGGATCGGAAAGCGGCGTCACCGGTTCGGGCTGGCGCCCCATGGCGCAGTCGAGCCGGCGCAGAAGCTCCATGCCGAAGCGCCGGGCGAGCGGCGCGCGGGCCGCCGCCTCCAGCTCTCCGATGCGCCGCAGCCCGAGCCGTTGCAGGGCGGTGACGGTCTTGGCCTCCAGCCGCAGCGCCGCCACGGGCAGGGCCTCCAGCGCCGAGAGCAGCTCCCCCGGCGGGGCGATCCCCTCGCCGTGATGGGCCAGCGCCCAGGCGCCCCCGCGGGTGTCGGCACAGCCCAGCCGGACCTCCAGCCCCGTGCGCATCAGCCGCTGGCGCATGTCGCTCAGCATCGCCTCCTCGCCGCCGAAGAGATGCGTGGCGCCGCTCACGTCCAGGACCAGCCCCTGGTCCTCCTCGATCCCGACCCAGGGACAGTAGCGCGTGGCCCAGCGGCGCAGCGCGTGCAGGAACCATTCGTCCCCCTGCGGGTCGGCGGGCCGGCTGCGCAGCTCGGGGCAGAAGGCGCGGGCATCGGTATGGGACATGCCGGGATGCAGGCCGCGCCGCCCGGCCTCCCGGTTCAGGCAGTAAATCCGCTCTGCCCCGCCCTGGGCGAGGATCAGGGCGAAGGGCCCCTCAACCGGATGGCGCCGCAGCGCCCGGTCGCTCGCCAGGCGGGGAAACCACATGGAGACGACGCGTCTCTGCCTCCCATCCAACATGCCAGGCCTCCGGTGTTCCCGATTTGTTCTTGATAAGAGCCCAGCGTTGCAGAGTCGAGTCATCCGGTGCGTAAACCGGGGTGCAGCGCCAGCGCGTCTCGGCGGCATTGCTGCCCATGCCCTCGGGAATCAGGCACAGCCCGGTGCTGCCCCCGGCCTGCGCCGCGAGCTGCAGCCGCCGCCCGGCGGTCAGGTCCAGCGGCTCGGTCAGCTCGGTCACCACCAGCGGCAGGGCGCCGTCGCGCAGCGCCTCCTCCATGCTTGCCAGCCCGTCGGTCTGGTTGCGGACCTGGGCCAGCAGCAGCCGCGCGGGATCGAGAAAGGCGCTCAGGCCCAGGGGGTTGAGCGCGTCGCTCCCCCAGGCGGGACGCACCCAGATCACCGTCCCGGGGGTGTGGGCGGCGCAGAGGGCGGCAAAGGCCGGCGCCGCCGGCCCGCAGGCCTCGTGGACACGGCCCCGTCGCGGGGGAAAACGGGCAAAGAGATCGGTCGTCATGCGGGAATTCTAGGGCAGAAGGTGGTTTGGTGCATTGGTTAACGCCGGATCGGGGCCGACTTTCCGGCTCCGAATCCCCGGCGCGCCCTCCCTCAATATCCTCTTCGGCGCCAGCCGGGTATCCCTGTGCAGAGCCGCGCCACGTCACGTTCTCTCGAGATCGGCTGCCGCTGTCCCGAGTCGGTTCTGGGGCAATTAGGCGGCTCCGAACGCAAGACGGCGCCCGGTCGGGGCGCCGTCGGGGAGGGGGCGTTGCGCCCGGGATCACTGACCGCAGGCGACCAGCTCGGCACCCACCTCGCGCAGCAGGGCCGGGTAGAAGCCGGGCCCGGTCGAAAGGCCAGTGCCGAGCGGGTCGATCACGCCCGAATGGCCGCCGGTCCCGTCCAGCACCGTGTTCACGATCGCCTGGTTGAACTGCGGCTCCGAGAACACGCAGGTCACGCCAAGCTCCTGCACCTTCTCGCGGATCTCCTCGATCCGGGCGGGGCCGGGATCGCTGGCATCGCCGATCGAGACGGCCCCGGCGGCATGGATGTCGAAACGGGTCTCGAAATACTGGTAGGCGTCGTGGAAGACCACGAATTTCATGTCCTGCACGGGGGCGAGCTGGCTGCGCAACTCGTCCGTGGTGGCGTCGATCTCCGTCTTCCCGGCCTCGGCATTGGCACGGTAGGCCCCGGCATTCTCGGGGTCGAGCCGGGCCAGCTCCGCGGCGATGGCGTCCAGCCAGGCCTTGCCGTTCTCGGGGTCGAGCCAGGCATGCGGGTCGATGCCCTCGTGGGAGTGGTGATGCTCCGCGGCGTGGCCGTGATCATCCTCGTGCGCCCCGTGATCCGCCGCAGGATCGTGATCCTCGTGAGCGTCGGCCTCCGATGCGTGATCGTGCTCCGCCTCCGTGTGATCATGCTCGTGCTCCTCGGCCATGTGGTCATGACCGTGCTCATCCGCCGCGTGGTCATGCGCATCCTCGCCGTGGTCATGCGGCTCGAAGGTCGCGCCCTCGCGGAAGGCAAGCTGCTCCGTCCCCGGCGCGTCCAGCAGCTCGACCTGGACCGCATCCCCGGCCAGCGAGCCGATGGATTCGGCCAGCCAGGGCTCCAGCTCCGGGCCGACCCAGAAGACCACGTCGGCCTCGGCCAGGGCGCGGGCCTCGGACGGGCGCATGGCATATCCGTGCGGCGAGGCGCCCGGCCGCACCACCAGGTCCGGCGTGCCGAGCCCGTCCATCACCCGCGCCACCAGCCCGTGGACCGGGGCGATGTCGGTGGCCACGTTCGGCACATCGGCCAGCGCCGCGCCGGCGGGCAGGGCGCCCAGCGTCGCGGCCACGGCCCCGGCGACAGCGGACCTGCGAATTCGATTGGACATCATGCGCTCCTGTAATTATGTAACAGCAAGGCGCGGTGTACGCGATACGTTATACCATATCAACCCCCGGCAGGAGGGAGAGCTTCATGTCCAGCGCGGCCTTCGAGCCCCATGACCACGAGACCTGCATCACCGAGGGCATCGCCTCGGTGGAGCGTATCTGCGCGCAGGAGGGGCTGCATTTCACCCGGACCCGGCAGCGGGTGCTCGAGATCCTGCTGGGCCAGCACAAGGCGATGGGCGCCTACGACATCCTCGGCCAGCTGCGCGCCGAGGGGCTGGGCTCTCAGCCGCCGGTCGCCTACCGCGCGCTCGATTTCCTCGTGAAGCACGGCTTCGCCCACCGGATCGAGCGGCTGAACGCCTTCATCGCCTGTTCCCACCTGCAGGATCCGCATACGCCGGCCTTCCTGATCTGCCGCGCCTGCGAACGCGTGGTGGAGGCCGAATCGGATCCCGCCGCCGGAGAGCTGGGGCGCGCCGCCGCGGATGCCGGCTTCGTCATCGAGCGCACGGTCCGCGAGGCGGAGGGCCTGTGCCCCGCCTGCGCGGGCAAGGGGCTGCAATGACCGATCCGCTGGTCGAGATCCGGAACCTCACGGTGCGCTACGGCGAATCGGTGGCGCTGGACGACGTGTCCCTGTCGGTCGCCGGCGGAGAGATCGTGACCATCGTCGGCCCCAACGGGTCGGGCAAGTCGACGCTGATCCGGGCAATCCTGGGCGGCGTGACCCCGGCGCGGGGCGGGGTGCACAAGGCCCCGGGGCTGCGCATCGGCTACGTGCCGCAGCGGCTGGTGCTGGACCCGACCCTGCCGATGACCGTGCGCCGCTTCCTGTCGCTGCCGCGCCGCGTCTCAGCCGCCGCCGCGCGCGAGGCGCTGGACAGCGCGGGCGTGCCGGGGCTGGGCGGCCGGCAGATGGCGGCGCTGTCGGGCGGACAGTTCCAGCGGGTGCTGCTGGCCCGCGCGCTGCTGGAGCGGCCCGACCTGCTGATCCTCGACGAGGCGACGGCCGGACTGGACCAGCCGGGCTCCGCCGCCTTCTACCGCCGGATCGAGGAGGTGCGCGCCGAGACCGGCTGCGCCGTCCTGATGGTCAGCCACGACCTGCACGTGGTGATGAGCGCGAGCGACCGCGTGGTCTGCCTCAACGGCCATGTCTGCTGCGAGGGCGCGCCGGAGGTGGTGGCCGAGACGCCGGATTACCGCGCGCTGTTCGGCGAGGGGACGCGCGGGACCATGGCACTCTACCGGCATCATCACGACCACAGCCACGGCGACGGTCACGCCCATGGACATGACCATGAGCATTCCCACGATCATTCCCATGACCCCGAGCACCGGCAGCCTGCCGCTGCCGAGGGGACGCAGAATTCGGACCCCGGCCGATGATCCTCGATGATTTCATGACCCGCGCGGCGCTGGCCGGTATCGGCACCGCTCTGGCCGCGGCGCCCCTCGGCTGCTTCGTCGTCTGGCGCCGCATGGCCTATTTCGGCGATGCCACGGCCCATGCCGCGATCCTCGGCGTGGCGCTGTCGCTCGCCTTTCAGCTGCCGGTCTTTGCCGGGGCGCTGGTCGTCGCGCTGGTGATGGCCACGGTGGTGTCGCTCATGTCCGGGCGCGGCTACGCGATGGACACGCTGCTGGGGGTGATGGCGCATTCGGCGCTGGCTTTCGGTCTGGTGGCGGTGTCCTTCCTGGATTCGGTGCGGATCGACGTGATGGCCTATCTCTTCGGCGACATCCTGGCGGTGTCGCGCGGCGACCTGGCGGTGATCTGGGGCGGCGCGGTGCTGGTGCTGGGGCTGGTCGGCTGGCGCTGGTCGGCGCTGCTGACCGCCACGCTGAACCCCGACCTGGCGCGGGCGGCCGGGCTCGACCCCCGGCGGGAGGAGCTGGTGCTGACCCTGTCGCTGGCCGTGGTCGTGGCGGTGGCGATCAAGGTGGTGGGGGTGCTGCTGATCACCGCCATGCTGATCGTGCCCGCGGCCACCGTGCGCCCCTTCGCCCGCACGCCCGAGGCGATGGGGCTGGGCGCGGCGGCCCTCGCCATGGCGACGAGCTATGGCGGGCTGCGGCTGTCCTATGCCTTCGACACGCCGACCGGACCCACCATCGTCTGCGTCGCGGCGATCTGCTTTGCGCTCTCGGCCAGCCTGGCCGGGCTGATGCGCCGGCAGCGCGGCTGAGGGGGCCTGACGCCCGACTATCGGTTATGCCGCCATCGGGGCGGAATTCGCGCTAGAGATCCTGCTGTCGGCAAGGCCGCGGAGGGAGGAGCGCGATGCCATATGAACTGACCACCCTGACCGGGCCGGTGCTGGGCGCGGGCGCACTGTCCGAGAGGGCGCGCGCCTGGATGGCGCAGGACCGGGCCGAGGGCGAATGCCTCGGCATCTGGCGCAGCGATATCGGCGTGCCCGGCCGGCTGTTCGTGCTGCGGGAATTCGAGGATGCCGCCGCATTGGCGCGGGAAAGGATGCGCGCCCTGATGAGCGACGATCCCTTCAACTGCCGGGACATCGCCACCGATCTGAGCATGGAAAGCCACGAGGGCTTCGCCTTTCTTCCGGCGGTGCGGCGCGGCAGCTATGGCGGGGTGTTCGAATTCCGCACCTATCAGCTGAAGATCGGCGGCCTGCCCCCGACACTGGCGGGCTGGGAGGCGGCGATCGAGCCGGCGCGGACCTATACCGACCACCTGGTCACCAACATGTTCGCGCTCGACGGGCCGCCGCGGATCACCCATATCTGGGGCTTCTCCAGCGTCGAGGAGCGGCTGGCCCTGCGCGCGGACCATTTCGGCCGGGGGCTCTGGCCGCCGGAGAACGGCCCGGACAACATCCGCCACGCCACCTCCGTCATCGCCATGGCCGAGGAGGGGTGGCCGATTTCCTGACGGGGCCGCGTCAGTCGGGCGCGACGTTTAGGCCGCTCGACTGGTCGAAGGCGCCACCGGGGGAACGGACCGGACGACATCCGCCACGCCACCTCCGTGATCGCCATGAGGAGGGGGCCGATCTCCTGACGAGGGCGGCCTCAGTCCGGCTCCACCGTCAGGCCGCCGCTCGACTGGTCGGCGAAGGCGCCGAAGACCGGGTCCCATTCGGTGATCGTGCAGGCGTCGATCAGGTCGTGCCGGGCGAAGGGGTCGGCGGCGATCCATTCCTCGATCTCGGCCCGGTCGCGGCCACGGATGATCAGCAGCCCGGCCCGCGTGCCGGGACCGCTGCCCGGCAGGCCGAAGGCGGGGCCCGAGGCGACGAGGCTGCCATCCGCGACCCGCGCCTTCAGGTAGTCCACATGGGGCTGCAGCTCTGCCTTCCAGCGCTCGAAATCCAGGTGCAGGAAGGTGACGACGAAGAACTTCTTCTTCTCTTCGGGCAGGTTCTCTTCGGGCATGGCGGGCTCCTTTCGGGATGCGGTCAGCCGGCGAGTGGTCGGAAGGCCGGCATGGCAAGCTCGGCATCCAACTGCTCGAACAGGACCGAGACGCGCTGCCCCACCTTCGGGGGCGCGTCGCTCTCGACCAGCCGGGCGGTCAGGCGGGGGCCTTCGTCCAGCTGCACCTGGATGACGTTGTAGGGCACCCTGTCGGCGAAGATCGGGAACCAGACCTTGTGCACCACCGTCCAGGTGGAGATCGTGCCGGTCCCCTTCGCCTCGCGCCAATCCAGCGCCGAGGACAGGCAGAACGGGCAGACCGGGCCGGGCGGCAGGTGCGCGCGGCCGCATCCGGTGCAGGTGGGCAGCATCAGCCGGCCCTCGCGGCAGCCTTCCCAGAAGGGCGCGTTGTCGGGGCTGATGCGCGGGCGGGGGAGGAGGTCCTGTCCTTCGATGCCGGTCATTCGCTGGTCCTCCGTCAGGCGGTGAAGATGATGCTGTCGCCCCAGACGGTGCCCCATTGCAGGACCTCCGCCCCGGGGATCTGCCGGTCGCCGGCGGTGCCGCGGATCTGGCGGGTGATCTCGCGCATGTGGTTCCAGCCGGCGACATGTGCCTCCGACAAAAGCCCGCCATTGGTGTTCACCGGCAGGCGGCCGCCGGGGCCGATCGTGCCGTTCTGCACGAAGCCCGCCGCCTCGCCGGTGCCGCAGAACCCGAAGCGTTCCAGCGTGAACAGCACCAGCGGCGAGAAGGCGTCGTAGGTATAGAGCCCCTGCACGTCGTCGCGCGACACGCCGGCCAGGCCATAGACCTCGCGGTCCACCGGGCGCGAGGCGCTGTCGCTTTCCGGCTGCTGGCTGATGCCCAGCCCGGGCGGTGCGAAGATGAACTCGTCCCGGCCCGAGCGGATGCCCTGCATCCCCGCGATGCGGACCGGTTTCTGCCGCAGGTCCCGCGCGCGTTCCTCGGTGGTGACGAAGGTGACCACGGCGCCGTCGGTGATCAGGCAGCAATCGAACAGGTGCAGCGGATCGACCACCATGCGCGAGGATTGGTGATCCTCCAGCGTCAGCTCCTGCTGCATGATGGCGTCGGGATTGCGCAGCGCGTGCCGGCGGATCTGCATGGGCACCGCGGCCAGCTCCTCCGAGGTGGTGCCGTAGCGGGCCATGTAGCGCTGCATGGCGATGGCGGCGCCCCCGGCCGGCGCGGTCAGCCCGTAGGGCGGCGATTCGCCGTGGGTGCCGCCCTCTTCGCGGTGGCCCTCGATATCGCCCGGCCCGCCGAGGATGGCCCGTTCGCGGGTGAAGCTGATGGCGGTGACGCAGGCCACCACCTCGGCCATGCCGGCCGAGACGGCGAGGGCGGCGTGCTGCAGCGCGTTGGTGACGAAGCGGCCATGGGTCCAGCCCTGGTTCACGTAGCGGATGTTCAGGCCCAGCCCGTCCGCCACCCGGTCGTAATCCAGCCCCAGCGGAGAGCCCATGTGCATCGACAGCCCGTCGATCTCTTCGCGTTTCAGGCCGCTGTCCTCCAGCGCCGCCTTGAACGCCTCGGCGGCGAGGCCAAGCTGGCTTTGCGGCAGGAAGCGCCCGAAGGTCGAGGCGCCGGTGCCGACGATGGCTGCGTTGATCTTCACTGGAGAGCCTCCTCTGCCGCTGGTTTCAGTATGATGCGGCCGGTGACGGAGCCGGCCTCCATGCGGCGATGCGCCTCCGCCGCCTGCGCCAGCGGCAGGGCGGCGTCGATCACCGGCCGGATGCGGCCGCGGGCCACCAGCTCCAGGCATTCGACAAGCTGCTGCCGCGTCGTCGAGGTGGCCGAGAGCATGGAGATGTTGCGCAGGAACAGCTGCGCCGGGTTGAACGAAACGAACTCCCCGGTGAGCTGCCCGATCAGCACCCACCGCGCCCGCTGGGCGAGGCTGCGCCGCAGCGGCTGGAAGAGCGGCGTGCCAACGTTGTCCAGCGCCACGTCGGCGCCATGGCCGGCGGTCAGCTCGCGCACCGCCTGGCTGAAATCCTCGCCCCGGGGCAGGGCCACCACCTCGTCGGCGCCCAGCTCGCGCAGCAGGGTCGCGCTGTCCGGAGAGCCGGTCTGCGCGATGACCCGCGCGCCGCAGAGCCGCGCCATCTGCACCGCCATCAGCCCCAGCCCGCCCGAGGCGCCGGTGACCAGCACCGTCTCGCCCGCGCGGATGCGGCCCACGTTCAGCGCCGCGTTGTAGATCGTGCCCAGCGTGCAGGCGGTGATCGCCGCCCCGTCGAGCGCCGCGCCCTCGGGCAGCCGCGCGACGTTGTCGTGCTCCACCGCGACGTATTCCGCGTAGCCGCCCACCAGCCCGGCATCGCCGAGAAACAGCTTGTCCTCGCAGAGCGGCTCGAACCCGGTGCGGCAATGGGCGCAGTGACCGCAGATGTGATAGCGCTGGACCGTCGCCACCCGGTCGCCGGGGCGGAAGCCGGGCACATCGGCGCCGACCGCCACGACAATGCCCGAGATCTCGTGTCCCAGGATCACCGGCATCTCCACCCCCGCCTTCAGCGTGCCGTTGCGGGTGACGATGTCGTGGAAGCAGACCCCGCAGCTGTCAACCTGGATCACCACGTCGCGCGGCTTCGGCGTGGGGTCGGGCAGGGTCTGCATCCGCAGCACCTCGGTCCCGCCCGGCTGTTCCACGACCACGGCCCTCATGCCCCGTCCTCCGGCGCGAACTTGAGCAGGACCACATCGGCCGTGGCGGGCTCGAAGACGGCGGCGACCCTCTGGCCGGTGGCGGGCCTGCCGCCATCGGCGATGTTGGAGAAGAAGCGCAGCCCGCAATCCAGCCGCACCTGGATCACCGTGTAGGGCATGTCGCCGACGAAGCCGGGGAAATAGCACTTGTGGAAGGTGCAATGGCTTTCCACCTCGCCGCGGGGCTCGACCGCGCGCCACTCGGCCCGGTCGGAATGGCATTCGGGGCAGAAGCGCGAGGCGGGAAAGCGCGGCGTGCCGCAGGCCACGCAATGCTGCACGCGGATCTCGCCCTCTCGCAGCCCGGCCCAGAAGGGCGCTTCGGGGCCGTCCAGCCGGGGCAGGGGTTTTGCGGTGATCTCGGTCATGACGCCTCCGTGGAATAGATGATGGAGGAGCAGACGGGCGCGGCGGCGGCGTAATGCACGTTGGCGGCGCCCTCCACCTGCCGCGCGCCGCACTCGCCACGCAGCTGCCGCACCGCCTCGACGTTCAGCGCCCAGCCCTGCATGTAGCTTTCCGACAGGTGCCCGCCGGAGGTGTTCGTCGGGTGCCGCCCGCCCAGGGCGAGATGGCCTTCGGCGACGTAGGGGCCGCTTTCGCCCCGGCCGCAATAACCCAGCCCCTCCAGCGAAAAGAGCACGGTGGGCGCGAAATTGTCGTAGATCATCAGCGCCGACATGTCCTCGCGGCTGAGCCCGGCCTCCCCGAGGCTGCGTTCGGCCACCGAGGCGAGCGGCGCGGCCCAGAAATCGTCGGGCGGGAACATCGACCCCTTGAAGGCGGTCTGCAGCGCCGCGCCCCGCACATGGACCGGCGGCCTTGCCAGGTCGCGGCCCCGCTCTTCGGTGGTCAGCACCAGCGCCACGCCGCCATCGTTGATCAGGCAGTAATCGAACAGCCGCAGCGGTTCGCAGATCATCCGGGCGGACAGGTAGGTCTCCAGGTCGATCCGGTCGCGCATCACCGCCTGCGGGTTCAGGCTGGCATGATCGCGGAACGTGATCGGCACCTGGGCCAGCTGTTCCGGCGTGGTGCCGTACAGCTCCATGTGACGCCGCATCATCAGCGCGTGGAAGGCGCCGGGCGAGGTCATGCCGTAGGGAAACCACAGCCCGCCGCCGCCCGAGCCATAGCTGTCATCCGCCCCGCCATAGGCATCGCCCGCCGAGCGGCCATTGTTGCCGTAGACCAGCGCCACCGTGTTGTAGCGCCCGCTGCGCAGCAGGGTCACCGCATGTTCGATGCAGATCGCGGCAAAGCGGCCATGGCCGGGGGTGATCGTGACATATTGCGGATCGATCCCCGCGATCTCGCAGAAGCGCTGGTAATCGGGGATGCGGTTGATGACCACGGCGTCGAGCGCGTCGAAGCCCAGGCCGCAATCCTCCAGCGCCTCGGTCAGCGCGGCCATGCCGAGATCGTAGGCGTCCATCTCGGGCAGCCTGCCGTAGCTTGTGGTGCCGACACCGGCGACGACGGGGCGGATCTGGCTCATGTCTCCTCCTTCGACGCGCGGCGGGCACGCGCCTTTCCACCCCATCGTTTGCCGAAGCCGGGCCGCATGGGAAGAGGGCCGGATCGCACCGCGCCGAGGCGTGGCGGCCTGCTATCTACATGCAAACACGGGATAAAACGAAGATTCCGGTGGCGCTTTGGGGCGCCGGGGCATATCCGTTATGCTGTCCCGCGCGCGCCTCGCGGCTTTTCCACGGCGGCGGTTCGGGCGACATCTGCGGCCAAGGGAGGTGCGGCAATGCAGGATGCGGATCTTTCTGCCTGGATCGGGCGGAGGCTTACCACCACGGATCACCTGACCGAGGAGCGCGCGGCCTTTCTCACCGCGCTTCTGGACCGTGACGCGCCGCCCTCCGCCGGGGAGGCGGTGATGCCGAGCTGGAGCTTCATGCTGTTCGCGCCCCCGGTGCGGCGCCGCGATGCGGGGCGCGACGGGCATCCCTCGGACAGCGTGCTGAACCTGCCGGCGGGCGCCGACCGGCGCATGTGGGCGAAAAGCCAGATCCGCGTGACCGAGCCGATCCGCGTGGGCGAGCGGCTGACCCGCGAGACCACGGTGGCCGACATCACCCGCAAGGACGGACGCAGCGGCGCGCTGCTGTTCGTGACGCTTGATCACGAGATCACCGGCGATCGCGGCGCGCGGCTGGAGGACCGGCAGACCATTCTCTACCGGGACGCGGTGCCGCCCCCGAAGCCGCCCGAGGCACCGGAGGATCCGGGGTTCGCGCCGGACTGGTCGCACGAGGTCGCGCCGGACGAGCTGATGCTGTTCAACTATTCCGCGGTCAGCCGGAACCCCCATCGCATCCATTACGACCAGCCCTATGCCACCGGGGTGGAGGGCTATCCGGGCCTCGTGATCCACGGCCCGCTGATCGGCACCTGGCTGCTGGAATGGCTGGAGCGGGAATGCCCCGGCCGGGCGGTGGCCGGCGTGACGGTCACCGCGCGCCGGCCGCTTTTCCTGCCCGAGGGCTTTACCGTCCGCGGCCGGGTGGAGGGCGATGCCTTTCGCGTGGCGGCGCAGGACCGGCACGGTGCGATCAACATGACCGCCGAGGGCCGCTTCGTCTGAGGGCAGGCGGCGCGGCCCGGCTCAGCCGCTGTTCGCCGGGACCGTCGCGGCGACGAGCGTGGCGGCCGCGTCCGGCCGGTCGAGCTCCTCCAGCGCCGCCGCGATTTCCGCCGCGCCCTGCGCCCCGAGCGTCGCCGTGGCGATGGCGTCGAGCCGGGCCAGCACCCCCGCCAGGTCGACCGAGTCCACGTCGGCCATCTCCTCCGCCATCTCCTGCCCGTCGCGCAGCGTCAGCGTCACCCGCGCGCCCTGCTTTCCGGGATAGGCGGCGATGAACCCGTCATCGAGCGCGAGCGTCGTGGCCCCGGCCAACCGCGCGATCCCGGGATCGTCGAGCATGCGGTAATTCGCCTCCGCGATCTCGCCGGTGACCAGCACGGCGGCGACGGAATATTGCAGGCTCATCTTGGCCTCCAGCACCGCGGAGAAGGGGCCGGCAAAGTCGCAGCCGGGGTAGTCCACCGCGTGGGGGAAGCTGTCGATGCGGAGGCTCTCCACCGCCTCTGCGCCCAGGCCGGCCTCCGCCAGGCGGGTCGCCAGCCGGGCAGCCACCTGGCAGGGCGTCTGCACGTAATTGCAGGCGGGCGAGGGTTTCCAGTAGACCTCCGTGATCTCGAAATGGCCCTCCGCGAAGGGCGCGATCCGCTCCGCCCTGTCGCGCCGTCCATAGGCGGCGAAGAGACCCGCGCGGCCCTCCAGCGCGCTGGGCGAGGGCTCCATGCCTTCGCGCGCCAGCAGCACCGCCGTGACCCCGGCGCGGGCGGCGGTGCCGGCATGGACGACCATCTCGGTGCCCCCGGCCCAAGGCCATTCGTTCAGGCCCCCGGCCATGTTCGCGGCGAGCGACAGGGCGGCGAGCGTCCGGTCCTCCGACAGGCCGAGGAAGCGCGCCCCGGCGGCGGCCGCGGCGATGGCGCCGATTGTCCCGGTCGGGCGGATCCGCGCGGCGAGATCGGCGTCGAACAGCGCCCGGCCCACCTGCGCCCCGGCCTCGTAACCGGCAATGCCCGCCAGCAGCAGGTCGCCGCCCTTGTCGCCCTCCTGCTCGGCGAGCGCCAGCAGCGCGGGCCAGACCACGACGCCCAGATGCGAGCAGCTCGCGACATGCATGTCCTCGCGCACCAGCCCGTGGCCCAGCGTGCCGTTGGCAAATGCGGCCTCAGTCGCGCCCAGCCGCAGGCCCGTGCCGATGACGCCCGCGGGGCCCGGCGGCTGCAGCCGGGCATAGGCAAGGGCGCTGCGGCTCCAGGGCAGGTCGGCGGATTCGAGCACGCAGCCCACGAAATCCGCGAGGCACCCCCGCGCCTTGTCGCGCACCCCGGCGGGCACGTCCTCGGCCCGGAGGCCGGCGATGGCGCGGGCCAGGCGCCGCGTCGCGGGCGGCTCGGCTGTGTCGGGGCGGGGGGCTGCGGTAGGCATGGCGCGAAACTCCGGTCAGGAAACGGGTCTGGCGGGCCGGGATCGCGCCGGCCCGCGGGGGCGGGCGACGCGCCGCCCGTGCTGTGCCCAGAGGAGCCCCTGCCGCCCGCCCCTGTCGAGACCCGGGGCGTGCATAACAGCTTTCATGCGCTGCCCACTCGTCCCGCGCGGGATCGGCGGCAAGAATGGCCGGGAACGTCGGATTGACAGGCGGGACCGCCCGGGGCGGCACCTGCGAAAGGAACGTCGCGCATGCATTCATTCCCGAACGCGCTTCGCGTGGTGGAGGGCTCGGCCTTCGGGGCCGCCCCGCTGGCGTGGCTCACGCGGAGGCCCGTGGGGTCGGAGGTCGTCGCCAGCCCCTGCAGCAAAGAGGCGCCGAGCCCATGACGCTGGAGCTGGTGAGGCCGGGCGCTGCGCCCGATCGGTCGCGGCTGCTGAAGGCGGCGGACCAGGCGCTCGAGGCGGCCGAACGCTATGCCGCCGAGGTGCGCCGTGCGGTGGCTTCGCAAGTGGCACCGGGGGGCCGCCAGAACAGCGCCCTGGCCCGCGAGATGCAGCGCAGCCTGCACGGCATGGCCTGGGTGGCGACCACGGTGCAGGCCATGGCCGCCGGTCTGTCCTGGGCGCGCCGGCTGGAGACGGCCGGCCGGCTGGGCGAGGCCGAGGCGCTGGTGCTGCAGGTGGGGCTGCGGGAATACCTCGAACAGCTCGCCCATGGCGTCCCCATGAGCCAGGCCGAGATGGTCCGCCCGCCGCTCTTTTCCGCCCAGGCGGCGGCGGCCGAGCTGACCGAGGCGGCGGCCCCGCTGATTGCGGACGAGGCCGAGGGCCGCGAGGCGCGGCGCGCGCTGGCCGATCACCTGGCGTCGGGCGGCGGCATCTCGGACACGCTGGAGGACGCCGCGCTGGACATGATCCGCGACCAGTTCCGCCGCTTCGTCGATGCCCGCATTACGCCCAACGCCATGCGCTGGCATCTGGCCGACAACCTGATCCCGATGGAGGTGGTCGACCAGCTGTCCGACCTCGGGGTCTTCGGCATCTGCCTGCCCGAGGACCATGGCGGGCTGGCCATGGGCAAGCTCGCGATGTGCGTCGTCACCGAGGAGCTGTCGCGCGGTTGGGTCGCCGCCGGCTCGCTCGGCACCAGGTCCGAGATCGCCGGAGAGCTGATCGCTACCGCCGGCACGCCGGAGCAGAAGGAGAAATACCTCGCCCGGATCGCCGCGGGCCGCGTCCTGCCGGCGGCCGTCTTCACCGAGCCCGATACCGGGTCGGACCTGGCCCATCTGCGCAGCCGGGCCACCCGCACCGCGACGGGCTGGCGGCTGGACGGGCGCAAGACCTGGATCACCCATGCCGCGCGCTCCGACCTGATGACCGTGCTGGCCCGCACCGACCCGGACGAGCCGGGCCATGGCGGGCTGAGCATGTTCCTGCTCGACAAGACGCGCGGCACGGAAAGCCGGCCCTTCCCCGACGCGGGCATCAGCGGCAGCGACATCGAGGTGCTGGGCTATCGCGGGATGCGGGAATACGACATCTCCTTCGACGGCGTGGCCATGTCCTCCGACGCGCTGCTGGGCGGTGTCGAGGGCGAGGGGTTCCGCCAGCTCATGCAGACCTTCGAGGGCGCGCGCATCCAGACCGCCGCCCGCGCCATCGGGGTGGCGCGCAACGCCAACCAGCTGGCGCTGCAATATGCCGTGGACCGCAGGCAATTCGGCCGCCCGATCCTCGATTTCCCCCGGGTGTCCGACAAGCTGGCGGTCACCGTGGCCGAGACGATCTTTGCCCGCGAGCTGACCTATTACGCCGCCCGCGAGAAGGACAAGGCGCGGCGCTGCGACATCGAGGCGGGCATGGCCAAGCTGCTGGCCGGCCGCGTCGCCTGGTCGGCCGCCGATTGCGGCCTGCAGATCCATGGCGGGCTGGGCTACGCGCTGGAGACGCCGATCAGCCGGGTGTTCTGCGACGCCCGGATCCTCAACATTTTCGAAGGCGCGGCCGAGATCCAGGCGCAGGTGATCTCGCGCGGGCTGCTGGCGGGGCAGAATTGATGGTGGCACTGGGACAGGAACTCGAGGGGATCACGGTCGTCTCCATGGAACAGGCGGTCGCGGCGCCCTATTGCGGCCTGCTGCTGGCGGATTCCGGCGCCCGGGTGATCAAGGTGGAGCGCGAGGGCGGCGATTTCGCCCGATCCTACGACCACCTTGCCGGCGGCGAGAGCGCCTATTTCGTCTGGCTCAATGCCGGCAAGGAAAGCGTGGTGCTGGACATCGACGCGCCCGGCGACCGCGCGGTGCTCGACGCGATGCTGGCCAAGGCCGACGTCTTCCTGCAGAACCTCGCCCCCGGCGCGCTGGAGCGGCGCGGCCTGTCCGGCCCGGCGCTGCGCGAGGTCAATCCCGGCCTCATCACCTGCGAGATCACCGGCTACGGCCGCTTCGGCCCCTACGAGCGGGCCAAGGCCTACGACATGCTGCTCCAGGCCGAAACCGGCCTGCTGGCAGTGACCGGCACGGCCGAGGCCTCGGCGCGGGTCGGCGTCTCGGTCTGCGACATCGCCACCGGGCTCACCGCCTATTCGGCGATCCTGCGGGCGCTGCTGCTGCGGGCTCGGACGGGGGAGGGGTGCGATCTGTCGATCTCCATGTTCGACGTGCTGTCGGACTGGATGAACGTGCCGCTTCTGGTGCAGCGCGCCACCGGGGCGCCGCCGCGGCGGCTGGGCGTGGACCATGCCAATCTCTGCCCCTACGGCGCCTACGAGGTGGGCGATGGCGGGGTCATCCTTCTGGCGGTGCAGTCGCAGCGCGAATGGCGGATCTTCTGTGACGAGGTGCTGGGCCGACCCGACCTGGCCGACGATCCGCGCTTTGCCGGCAATGCCGACCGCTGCGCCAACCGCGAGGCGCTGCACCCGATCATCCGCCGCACCTTCGAGGGCTGGGACCGCGACGCGCTGCTGGCCCGGCTGACCGAGGTGGGTATCGCGAATGCCAGCCTCAACCAGCTGGACCGCGTGCTGACCCATCCGCAGCTCACCGAGCGGCAGGCGGCGCTGGCCGGCGGGGCCGAGGTGCCGCTGGCCGCGCTGCCGGTGAAGGGCGCGCTGGCCGGCCGCTCCGACGTGCCGGCGCTCGACGCGCAGGGCGACGCGATCCGGCGGGAATTCGGCCCGCGGCAAAGGTCTTGAGGACTGGGAGGACGAGAGATGAAGCAATACGACATGTATGTGGGCGGACAGGACCGTGCGGCCGATGGCGGCCGGACCTTCGACACGGAAAACCCCTTTACCGGCGAGGTCTGGGCGAAGATCGCCCATGGCGACCGGGCGGACGTGGACGCCGCTGTCACGGCGGCCCGCGGCGCGCTGGAGGGCGAATGGGGCGCGATGACCGCCTCGGCCCGGGGTCGCGCCATGACCCGGCTGGCCGACCTGATCGAGCAGCATGCGCCGGCGCTGGGCGAGACCGAGGTGCGCGACAACGGCAAGCTGCTGGCCGAGATGGGCGGCCAGACCCGCTATATCGCGGAATGGTATCGGTATTTCGGCGGGCTGGCGGACAAGATCCAGGGCACGGTGATCCCCACCGACAAGCCGGCGATTTTCAACTATACAAGGCGCGAGCCGGTGGGCGTGGTGGGGATGATCACGCCGTGGAACTCTCCGCTGCTGCTGCTCGCCTGGAAGCTGGCGCCGGCGCTGGCGGCGGGCTGCACGGCGGTGGTGAAACCCTCGGAATTCACCTCCGCCTCGACGCTGGAATTCGTGCGGCTGTTCAAGGAGGCCGGGTTCCCCGACGGGGTGGTGAACGTGGTCACCGGCTTCGGCGCCGATGTGGGCGCCGCGCTGGTGGAGCATCCGGGCGTGTCCAAGGTGGCCTTCACCGGCTCCGACCTGACCGGGCAGAAGATCTACGAGACCGCGGCGCGCGGGCTCAAGCATGTAAGCCTGGAGCTGGGCGGCAAGAGCCCCAACATCGTCTTCGAGGATGCCGACATGGAGGCCGCGGTGATGGGCGCCATCTCGGGCATCTTCGCGGCGACCGGGCAGACCTGCATCGCCGGCTCGCGCCTGCTGCTGCAACGCTCGATCATGGAGCGGTTCCAGGAGCGGCTGATCGAGGTGGCGGGCGCGGCGAAGATGGGCGACCCGATGTCGCCCGACACCCATGTCGGCCCGATCACCACGCCACCGCAATACCGCAAGGTGCTGGAATACATCGACATCGCCCGCAAGGAGGGCGCTCGCTGCATCCTCGGCGGCGAACCGGCCAGGGTGGAGGGGGGCACCGGCGACCTGTTCGTCAAGCCCACGATCTTCACCGACGTGCGCAACGACATGCGGATCGCGCAGGAAGAGGTGTTCGGCCCGATCCTGTCGATCATCCCCTTCGACGACGAGGCCGACGCCATCCGCATCGCCAACGACGTGGATTTCGGGCTCGCCGCCGGGGTCTGGACCAGCGATATCGGCCGCGCCTTCCGCATGGCCGAGAAGCTGGATGTCGGCACCGTCTGGGTGAACACCTACCGCGCCGTGAGCTACACCTCGCCCTTCGGCGGCACCAAGCGCAGCGGCATCGGACGCGAGAGCGGGATGGAGTCGGTCTACGAGTTCCTGCAGACGAAATCGGTCTGGATCGCGACCGAGACCTCCGCCTCCAACCCCTTCGTGATGCGATGACCGGCCAGCCCGGCAACCGGCCCGCGCCGCTTCATGGGGGCAGGGCCCGGAGCGGCGCTGGATACCTGATATGCGGCTCCGCGCCCTGATGCGCGGCGCGGTTCCGCTTTAGCATCCCCGCAGCACCGGCACGGCCCGGCACGGGAAACCGAAACACGAAACCCCCGAGGGAGGACCCGACAATGAGCAACCCCGAGACCAACAAGGACCTTTTCGATCTGGGTCTGAAAATCCGTTCAGAGGTGCTGGGCAAGGAATATGTCGACAAGGCGCTGGAGACGGCGGACGACTTCAACATGCCGCTGCAGGAACTGGTGACCGAATATTGCTGGGGCCGGGTCTGGGGCCGCGACGGGCTGGACCGCAAGACGCGCAGCTTTCTCAACCTCGCCATGCTGGCGGCCCTGAACCGCCCGCACGAGGTCAAGGCCCATGTGCGCGGCGCCCTCAACAACGGCCTCTCGCGCGCGGAGATCTGCGAGGTCTTCCTGCAGGTGGCGATCTATTGCGGTGTGCCGGCCGCGGTGGACAGCTTCCGCAACGCCCGCGAGGTCTTTGCCGAGATCGACGGCAAGGCCTGAGCAACGAAGGGAAACGGACAGATGAGCAAGGAAATCGGTTTCGTCGGGCTCGGCAACATGGGCGACCCCATGGCACGCCGGCTGATCGACGCGGGCTATGCGCTGGTGGTCTTCGACATGCGCGAGGAGGCCCGCAAGACCTTCGAGGGGCTGGGATGCCGCGCCGTGGGCAGCGCGACGGAGGTGGCCGACGCGGCCGAGACGGTCTTTGTCAGCCTGCCCACGCCCCCCATCGTGGAGACGGTGACGACCGGCGAGGGCGGCGTGATCGAGGGCAGCGCGGTCAAGCGGGTCATCGACCTGTCGACCACCGGCGCCACCACCTCGGCCCGGATCGCGGAAAAGCTCTCGGCCAAGGGCATCTCGCATCTCGATTCCCCCGTGTCGGGCGGCAAGGCGGGGGCCGCCAAGGGCACGCTCGCCGTCATGGTTTCGGGCCCCGGTGACCATTACGCCGAGGTGAAGGAGATGCTGGGCCATATCGGCAAGCTGTTCTACGTGGGCGAAAAGCCCGGGCTGGGCCAGACCATGAAGCTGACCAACAACCTGCTTTCCGCAACGGCCCTCGCGGCGACGTCGGAGGCGGTGGTGATGGCGGCCAAGGCGGGGATCGACCCGCGCGTGGCGATCGACGTGATCAACGTGGGCTCCGGCCGCAACAGCGCCAGCCAGGACAAGTTTCCCAACGCCATTCTGCCGCGGACCTTCGATTACGGCTTTGCCACCGGGCTGATGTACAAGGATCTGAAGCTGTGCATGGCCGAGGCCGAGGAGATCGGCGTGCAGATGATCGTCGCCAACGCGGTCAAGCAGCTCTGGCAGCTTACCAATCACGAGCTGGGGCCGGATTCGGACTTCACCCAGGTCGTGCAATTGCCGGAGAAATGGGCCGGCATCACCCTTGCCCGGTCCGAAAGCTGAGGCGCCTCGATGGATCGGGATGACCAGTACGAGATTTACATGATCCGCTACGGCCGGTCCGACAGGAACCGGCCGGAGAACTTCTATCTCGGCGACCCGCACGACACGCCGATGCCCATCGAGTATTTCTACTGGGTGATCCGCAACGCGGCCCGCAGCTTCGTCGTGGACACCGGCTTCAACGCCGAGACGGCGGGGCGCCGGGGCCGTGAATTGCTGAGGCCCGTGCCCGAGGGGCTGCAGGTGCTGGGGATGACCCCCGACGCGGTGTCGGACGTGATCCTGACCCATATGCACTACGACCATGCGGGCAACAACGACCTGTTCCGCGGCGCGCGTTTTCACCTGCAGGAACAGGAAATGTCATTTGTCACGGGCAAGTGCATGTGCCACGATCTGCTGAGGCATCCTTTCGAGGAGGAGGATGTTGTGACCATGGTACGCAATGTCTTTGCCGGCCGGGTCGAGTTTCACGATGGTGCGTCCGAAATCGCCCCGGGCATTTCGGTCCATCGTACCGGGGGGCACTCGAAAGGGCTGCAATGCGTGCGCGTCAACACGGCGCGCGGTCCCGTCGTGCTGGCCTCCGATGCGGCGCATTACTACGAGCATATCGAACAGAACCGCGCCTTTGCCGTCTTCGAGAACCTGACCGATCTGCTGGAGGGCTACAGGCTTCTGAAGAAGCTGGCGCCGTCCATGCAGCATATCGTGCCGGGCCATGATCCCGCGGTGTTCGAGCGCTATCCGCCCGCCGAGGGCATGGAGGGCTGGGGGGTGAGACTGGATTTGCCGCCAAGCCACTGAGGAGGGGCCGGGGGGAGCCCGCCGGCGCGGCGGCGCTTAGTGGGAGGAGGAGGATCTGATGGAAATCAGACAGTTGGAATATTTCCTTGCCGTCGCCGAACTGGGGTCGTTTTCCAAGGCCGCGGTTCGGCTCTCCGTCGCGCAGCCGGTCCTGTCGCGCCATGTCCGCACGCTGGAGGAGGAACTGGGGACCGAGCTGTTCTATCGCAACGGGCGCGGCGTGGTGGAGACCGAGGTCGGCACCATGATGCGCGAACATGCCCGCACCATCCTCAACACCGCGGGCCGCATCAACGGCGAGATCGAGGCGATGCGCGCCTCTCCGGGCGGGCGGCTGGTGCTGGGCCTGCCGCCCACGGCGAGCGTCATCCTCGCCCTGCCGCTGGTCAAGCGGATCCGCGACGCCTTTCCCAATGTCCAGCTCAAGCTGCAGGAGGGCTATAGCGGTCACGTGCTGGAATGGCTCTCGACCGGGCGCGTGGACGTGGCGATCCTCTACGACGCGCCGCGCACCTCCACGCTGGTCACCCAGCCGCTGATCGAGGAGGAGCTGTATCTCATCTGCCCGCCCGACGCCCCCGAGGCGCGGCTGGGCCGCCCGGTGACGATCCGGGAACTGACCGGCCTGCCCATGGTCCTGCCGTCCAGCCCGCATGGCCTGCGCCGGCTGGTCGACACCCAATTCGCCAAGGCGGGGGTGGAGCCCGACGTCTCCTGCGAGATCGACAGCTTCGCCGCGGCGCTGCAACTGGTGGAGGAGGGGCAGGGCTACAACATCCTGCCCTATGCCTCGGTCCGCAAGCAGGTGCGCGAGGGCAAGCTCGCCGTGGCCGAGATCAACGAGCCCAAGATCACCCGGCAGCTCGTCCTGGCCACCTCGACGCAGCGCCCGATGACCGAGGTGACGCGAACCTTGGCCAAGGTGGTCACCGACCTGGTGAAGGAGCTGGTGACCTCCGGCGTCTGGGCCCCCGAGAAGGGCTATATCGGACGCAAGGTGCAGCTCGCGGAGGCGGGCTGACGCCATCCCTTGTAGCGCGGGGGCCGGCCGGTCGCGGCCGGCCCCTTGTCGTTTCAAGTGACTGTCAGGCAACGATTTGCGCCGCCACGGCCTGCGGGCTGCATAGCTGGTATCGGCCCGCGCTCCATTGCGCGCCGGGGGCCGGATGCGCGACCCTCGCCCCGGCAACGGCACCGGTAAAGGCGAAGCAGGAGGCAGGGGATGCTGGCGATCGACTCCCACGCGCATATCTGGGGCCATGGCTTTGTCCCGCCGGCCTTCTTCCGCGCCGCGGCCGAAGGCTGGGCGGCGAAGGAGGAGAGCCGCCGTCCCGAGATGATCATGCCCAAGCTGCTGGAAGGGATCGTCGACCCCGACGGCGACGATTTCGTGGCCAACATGGACCGCGCGGGGATCGACGCCTCGATGATCATGATGATCGACGTGGGCGGCCCGGTCTTCGGCGAAGAGCCCGAGACGCCGCCGGAGGCGCAGATCGAATTCTACGCCGAACTCCAGCGCCGTCATGCCGGGCGGCTGTTCTGCCATGTCTCCGTGGATGCGGCCCGGCCCGATCACCTCGACCTGACCCGCCGGGCGCTGCGCGACCACGGGCTGCGCGGCATCGGGGAGATCACGCCCAACGGATTTTCCGCGGCCGATCCTTCCATCCGGCCGATGCTGGAGATCGCGGCCGACGAGGGCGTGCCGGTGCAGGTCCACACCCGCGCCGGGGTCTGGACCGACATGGACGGATCGGACCTGACCGAGGGCAACCCGGTCCATCCCCTCCACGTCGCCCGGCTGGCCCGGGAGCTGCCGGAGCTGCGGATCATCCTGTGCCATGCCGGCTTTCCCCATTGGTGGCAGGTCGCGGCGGAGGCGGTGGCGGACCTGCCGAACTGCATGCTCGACATATCGAACTGGAACGAGGTCTTTCGCGGCGCCGAGGCCGAGATGATCGCCCGGCTCGCCACCTGGCGGGGGATCGTCGGGGCGGAGCGGCTGCTCTTCGCCTCGGACCAGCCCTCGGGGCCGCGCTTTACCGGAACACGGTCGCATCTGGGAGAGTGGGCCGATTTCATCCGGGCCCTGCCGGAGAATGCGGCCCGCCACGGCTATCGCTTCACGCCCGAGGAGGCGGCGGCGATCATGGGCGGAAACGCCGCCCGCCTGTACCGCATCGAAGAGGAGTGAGGCGCCATGCCGATGCCTGAAGCGAGGACCATCCCCGCGCTGCTGGAGGAACAGGCCCGCCACCACGGCGCCCGCGAGGCGCTAGTCGGCGGCGATCAGCGCTACAGCTATGCCGAGCTGCGCGACAGGGTCCGCGACTTCGCCCGGGGACTGGTCGCGCTGGGGCTGGGGCCGGGCAGCCGCGTGGCGATCCTGATGGGCAACCGGCCGGAATGGATCATCGCCGATCTCGCCATCTGTTCGCTGGGCGGCACGATGGTGGCCGTGAACACCTGGGTCACGGCGCGCGAACTGGGCTACATCCTGAAGCATTCCGATGCCGACGCGCTGGTCTTCGAGGGGGCGTTCCTGAAATACGATTACGTCCAGATGCTGGCCGAGCTGGAGCCGCACGCGGAGTCCCTGCCATGCCTGCGGACGCTCATCCATTTCGGCGACCGGCCCTACGGCGACAGCATCCCCTATGACGAGGTCTTTGCCCGCGGCGCGGAGGTGCCCGACAGCGTGCTGGACGAGGCCGCCGCAGCGATCGATCCGGGGGACGTGACCTACCTGCTTTATACTTCCGGTTCCACGGCGACGCCGAAGGGCGTGCAGCTTCAGCATTACGCCCTGATCGAGAACATGTGGCACCTCGGCAACCGCATGCACGTGACCGAGGAGGACCGGCTGTGGCTCGCGGTATCGCTCTACTGGGGGCTGGGCTGCGAGAACGCGCTGTTCAACCTGCTGACCCATGCCGGCTGCGTCGTGCTGCAGCACCATTTCGAGCCGGGCGAGGCGCTGCGCCTGATCGAGGCCGAGCGCTGCACGCTGTTCTACGGCACGCCCAACATGGCCCAGGCGATGGCCGAGCATCCCGACCGGCCGCGCCGCGACCTGTCCTCCCTGCGGTCCGGCGGGTCGACGGGGTCGCCCGAGCAGCTGCGCCGGGTGATCGAGCTGGGGGCGACCGAGATCTGCCATATCTACGGCCTGACCGAGACCTACGGCAATTGCAACGTCACCGACGGCCGGCTCGACCCGCGCGACAAGGCGCTAGCCTCGGTCGGCCGGCCGCTGGACGGGGTGGAGCAGCGGATCGTGGACCGCGAGAGCGGCGCCGCGCTGGGCCCCGGCGAGGTGGGCGAGGTCCAGGTCCGGCGCTACGTGACCAAGGGCTACTACAAGGACGAGGACAAGAACCGCGAGGCCTTTACCCCCGACGGCTGGTTCCGTACCGGCGACCTGGGGATGCTGGACGCGGAGGGCTATCTCTACTTCCGCGGCCGCATCAAGGAGATGATCAAGACCGGTGGCATCAACGTCGCCCCGGTGGAGGTGGAGGACCAGATCATGGCGCTGGACGGTGTGCGCCTGGCCTACGTGATCGGCCTGCCCGATGCCGCCCGGGACGAAATCATCGCCGCGGTGGTCGTGCCGGAGGTGCCGGGCGCGCTGGACGAGGCGGCGCTGGCGGAACAACTCAAGGAGCGGCTGTCGGCCTACAAGCTGCCGCGCCGCTATCTCTTCGTGGCCGAGCGGGACCTGCCGCTCACCACCACGGGAAAAGTACAGAAGAACGCGTTGGCGGAGATGTTCGATGCATGATGCGGCCCAGGCCGGCCCGGGCGCGGGCCCGGCATTCCCCGAAATCCGCGAGGAGGTGGCCAAGCTCTGCGCCCGCTACCCGAGCGCCTACTGGCAAAAGCTCGACCGCGAGGGCCGCTATCCCTCGGAATTCGTCGACGAGCTGACGCAGGCCGGCTACCTCGCCGCGCTGATCCCCGAGGAATATGGCGGCGCGGGCCTGCCGCTTTCCGGCGCGGCCGCGATCCTCGAGGAGATCCAGCGCGCTGGCTGCAACGGCGCGGCCTGCCATGCGCAGATGTACGTGATGGGCACCATCCTGCGCCACGGCAGCGAGGCGCAGAAACGGCAATACCTGCCGCGCATCGCCAGCGGCGAATTGCGGCTGCAGGCCTTCGGCGTGACCGAGCCGGGCAGCGGCACCGACACGACCAGCCTGCGCACGGAGGCGCGGCGCAGCGGCGACCGCTACATCGTCAACGGCCAGAAGATCTGGACCTCCCGGGCCGAGCATTCGGACCTGATGATCCTGCTTGCCCGGACCACGCCGCGCGCCGAGGTGAAGAAACGCACTGACGGGCTGTCGCTGTTCATCGTGGACATGCAGGCGGCGAAGAACCGGGGCCTGACGATCCGGCCGATCCGCACGATGATGAACCATTCCACGACCGAGATCTTCTTCGAGGACATGGAAGTGCCGGCCGGGAACCTGATCGGCGAGGAGGGAAAGGGCTTTCGCTACGTGCTGTCGGGCATGAACGCGGAGCGCATCCTGATCGCCGCGGAATGCGTGGGCGACGCCAAGTGGTTCACCGAACGCTCCGCCAGCTATGCCGGCGAGCGCGAGGTCTTCGGCCGGCCCATCGGCCAGAACCAGGGCATCCAGTTCCCGGTGGCGCGGGCCTATGCCGACATGCGCGCGGCCGAGCTGATGGTGCGCGAGGCCGCCGCGCTCTACGAGACGGGGGCGGATTGCGGGGCGGAGGCCAACATGGCCAAGCTGCTGGCGGCGGATGCTTCCTGGGCGGCGGCCGAGGCCTGCGTGCAGACCCATGGCGGCTTTGCCTTCGCGGAGGAATACGACATCGAGCGCAAGTTCCGCGAGACCCGGCTCTACCAGGTGGCGCCGATCTCCACCAACCTGATCCTGAGCTACATCGCGGAACACGTGCTCGGGATGCCGCGCTCCTACTGAGCGCCGGCGCGCACGCCGGGGTGCGCGTCAGCCCTCGGCGAACGGGGTTTCCGGCAGGCCGGGGCAGGGGGCCGGCAGCGCCAGCAGGCCGCCCGACATCGGTTCGGCCGCCTTCACCTCGTCGGACAGGCGGAAATGCCCGGAGGTCACGTAGAGCGTCGCCAGGTCCGCACCGCCGAAGGTGACATGGGTCGGCTGGCTCACCGGCAGGTGCAGCAGGCGCTCGGCACGGCCGTCCGGGGCGAAGCGGATCAGGCAGGCGCCGCCGAACCGCGCGTTCCAGAGAAACCCCTCGCTGTCGATGCTGGCGCCGTCGCAATCGCCCGGCAGGTCCGAGGTATCGGCAAAGAGCCGGCGGTTCCCGATCGCCCCGGACGCCCGGTCGTAATCGTATTGCCAGATCATGTTGGTGTGGCTGTCGCCCAGATACATGGTGGCGCCGTCCGGGCTCCAGCAGATGGCGTTGGGCAGGTGGATGTCGCCATCCTGCAGGCAGCGCGTCGTGCCGTCGCCATCCACCTGCCACAGCCGCCCGGTCGGTCCCGCCAAGCGCTTGTTCATGCTGGCGATGACGAAGCGCCCGTCGGGCCCCACGCGCCCGTCGTTCAGGATGTTGTCGGGCCGGTCGGCCTCGGGCTCCGACAGGCGGTCGAAGCGCCCGGTCTCGGGATGCCAGAGCGCGATGCCGCCGCGACCGCCCACCACCATCGTGCCGTCGCGCCGCCGCCCGTAGGAGCCGAGCTTTTCCGGCGGGGTCCAGCTGCGGACCTCTCCGCTGGCGGTGTCGAGCCGGTGCAGGGCGGGCTTGAGGATGTCGATCCACCAGAGCCGGCCCGCCGCCGCCTCCCAGTGGGGCACCTCGCCGATCACGTCGTCGGTATGCGCCACCTCGGCGGGGCGCGCCGTTTCCTCGTGCATCCTGTTGCTCCCGAACGGTTTTCGCCGGCGCTGCCCGGGCAGGGCCGGCCCCCGCACTTTACGCGCGCGCGAGGGCGCCGGGGCAGCGATAGCAGGTATACAGACCCGCCGATTGACCGGAGCCGGGGCGCTCGTGCCAAATCGACGGAGGCGGCGGTGCGCCTGGCGTTCCGCGGCGGCCCGGCATGGGCGGCCGCGGCGGTGGCCGGACCGAAAGAGGCCGCGAATGGGAGGAAAGATGCAACGAATTCACGTTGAGAGCGGGACCGCTCCGTCCGCGGCCGCGTCCCGGCCCGAGGGCGGCCGTTTCGTGCGGGGGCGGCCATGAGCGAGTGGATGATCCTGAGCGAGAACTTCCTGCAGGCGCTGGCCGCCGGTCTCATGGTGGGCTGTCTCTACGGGCTGATGTGTACCGGGCTGGGGATGATCTTCGGCATCATGCGGGTGATCAACTTCGCCCAGGGCGACCTGATGATGCTGGGCATGTATTCCACCTGGTACATGTTCGCGGGCTTCGGCTTTCTCGCCTTCCTCGGCACCTATGCCGGGCCCATCGCGGGCGCGCTGCTGACCGGGCCGCTGCTGTTCGTGGTGGGCTATTACATGCACAAGTTCCTGATCGTGCATGTCACCGGCCTGCGCACCTCCGACAGCGAGGGCGAGGGGCATTACGCGCAGCTCATCCTTACGCTGGGGATCGCGCTGATCCTGCAGAACGGCGGCCTGATCCTGTTCGGCTCCGAGCCGACCTCGATCCGCACGCCGATGTCCTCCTCGGCCTGGGTGATCGGGCCGCTCTGGGGCGATTTCGTCGAGGTCTTCATCAACCAGGCCCGCGCCGTGGGGGCCATCGTCTCCATCGGGGTGGCGGTGGCGCTGTTCTTCTTCGTGACGCGCACCCGGCTGGGCAAGGCGCTGCAGGCCAGCGCCGACAATGCCGAGGCGGCGATCTACATGGGGATCAACGTCGACCGCGCGCATCACATCGCCTTCGGGATCGGCACCGGGGTCACCGCCATCGCCGGCGGGCTGGTCGCCTTCTACTACCCGTTCCAGCCCTATGTCGGCATCGAGTTCGTCATCGTCATGTATGCCGGCGTGGTGCTGGGCGGCTTCGGCTCGATCATCGGCGCCTTCTGGGGCGGCATGATCATCGGGCTGGTGCAGCAGATGTCGACGCTGATCCTGCCCATCCAGCTGCAGAACACCGCGATCTTCGTGGTCTTCCTGCTGGTCATCTTCCTGCGCCCGCAGGGCCTGTTCGGCCGCAACGTGGAGCGTGTCTGATGGAGCGCCGGACCAGAATCCTCCGCTCGCTCGGGATCCTCGCCACGATCGGCGTGATCTACGTCACGCTCGTCTTCCTGGCGCCGGACCAGTATTACCAGCTGATGCTGACGCTGGTGGCCGTCTGGGCGGTCATGGGCATCTCCTGGAACACCCTGTCGGGCTATTCCGGGCTCATCTCCTTCGGTCACGCGGCGTTCTTCGGGCTGGGCGCCTACACGGTGGTGCTGCTGCAGGTCCACTGGGGCATCACGCCCTGGATCGGCATCCCGCTGGCCGGCTGTGTCGGGGCGCTGGCCGGGCTGCTGATCGGGCTGCCCTCCTTCCGGCTGCGCGGGCATTACTTCGCGCTGGCCATGCTCGCCTACCCGCTGGCGCTGCTCTACATCTTCGAGTGGCTGGGCTACAACGAGGTCGCGATCCCGATGGAGCGCACCAACCCGGTCGCCTACATGCAATTCGGCGACATGCGGATCTACGCGCTGCTGGCCTTCGTGCTGCTGTCGCTGGCGGTGATCGTCGGGGTGCTGATCGAAAGCTCGCGCTTCGGCCTGTCGCTGCTGGCCATCAAGCAGAACGAACTGGCGGCCGAGGCGGCGGGCATCCGCACCCTGCGCTGGAAGCTCTACGCGATCTCCACCTCGGGGGCGATCGCCGGGGTGATCGGCGGCTTCTACGCGGTGATCCTGCTGGTGGTCACGCCGCCCACGGTCTTCGGCATGCTGACCTCGGCCCAGGCGCTGATCGTCACGCTGTTCGGCGGCATCAGCACGGTCTGGGGCCCGGTGCTGGGCGCGGCGATCCTGATCCCGCTCTCCGAGACGCTGCATGCCGAGCTCGGCAACGTGCTGCCCGGCATCCAGGGCGTCGTCTTCGGGGTGGCCATCGTGCTGGTGATCCTGCTGGCGCCCGAGGGGCTGATCTGGAAGCTGCGCGACTTTGCCATGCGCGGCCGCGAGACCGACGTGGAGGACCGGCTGAGCGCGGCCGATGTCGCCGATCCCGGGCCGCTGCCCGACCGGCCGCACGCGCTGACCGGGCCGGTCCTGCTGCAGGTGGAGAACCTGTCGAAATCCTTCGGCGGGCTGCAGGCGGTGCAGGACGTGTCCTTCGACGTGCCGGAGGGCAGCGTGATCGGCATCATCGGTCCCAACGGCGCCGGCAAGACCACGTTGTTCAACCTGCTCAACGGGTTCCAGGCGCCGGATCGCGGAAGGGTCGTCTTTGACGGCGAGGACCTCGTGGGGCTTCGGCCCAGCGGGATCTGCGCCCGCGGGATCGGCCGCACCTTCCAGGTGGCGCGGCCCTTCCGGCGGCTGACCATCCTGCGCAACGTGCTGGTCGGCGCCTATGTCAGCGCCGAGACCGACGAGATCGCCCTGCAGCATGCCCGCGAGGCCATCGCGCTGGTCGGGCTGGAGGGGCACGAGGATCGCATCGCCTCCGGGCTCACCAGCATGGAGCAGCGGCTGATGGAGCTGGCCCGGGCCCTGGCGAGCAAGCCCAAGATGCTGTTCCTCGACGAGATCCTCGCCGGGCTGGGACAGACCGAGGTCAACCGGATGATCCATGTGATCCGCGCGATCTCGGACAACGGGACCACGATCCTCATCATCGAGCACACGATGCAGGCGATGCTGCGGCTGGCCGACCGCTTCGTGGTGCTGGACCACGGCGCGCTGCTGGCCTCCGGGCCGCCGGCAGAGGTGGTCAAGGACCCCGAGGTCATCGAGGCATATCTTGGAAAGAGGTGGCGCGACCGTGCTTGAGATCAGGGATATCGCAGCCGGATACGGCGGGGTGATCGCGCTGGACGGCGTCGACGCCTCCGTCTCCGAAGGAGAGTTCGTGTCAATCGTGGGGCCGAACGGGGCGGGCAAGACCACGCTGTTCAAGGTCATCGCCGGCACCGTGCCGGCCCGGCGGGGGGAGATCCTGTTCGAGGGCCAGGACCTGCTGGCGGTGCCGGCCCATCGCCGGCCGCACCTGGGCATCGCGCACGTGCCCGAGGGGCGGCAGGTCTTTCCCACGCTGACCGTGGAGGACAACCTCGCCCTCGGCGCCTATACCGAGGCCGGCCGGCGCGACTGGGCGCAGAACATCGAGTACATCCTCCGCCTCTTCCCGATCCTCGACGAGCGGCGCAAGCAGCAGGCGGGCACCCTGTCGGGCGGGCAGCAGCAGATGCTGGCCATCGCCCGCGGCCTCGCCTCCTCGCCCAAGCTGCTGATGCTGGACGAGCCCTCCATGGGGCTCGCCCCGGCGGTGGCGGATTCGATCTTCGAGGCGGTGGTGGAGATCCGCAAGGAACGCGCGCTCACCGTGCTGCTGGTGGAGCAGCGGGCCATGGAGGCGCTGGAAAGCTGCGACCACGGATACGTGCTGGAGACCGGGCGCGTGGCGCTGGCCGGCCGGCAGGAGGAACTTCTGTCGGATGATCGTGTCCGGCAGGCCTATCTCGGGATGTAAGCCCGGGGACAACAGAGGAGGAGGACGAAATGACAACTCGCAGAACCATGCTGGCGACGGCCGCGGCGGTGGCGATGACGCTGCCCTTCGGTGGCGCCGCCTTCGCGCAGGAGGGTGACCCGATCCAGGTCGGGCTGATCGCCCCGATGTCCGGCCCCTGGGCCCGGCAGGGCGAGCTGATGCGCCTTGGCGCGGAACTCGCCGTCAAGGACATCAACGAGGCGGGCGGGATCAAGGCGCTGGACGGGCGGCCGCTGGAACTGGTGATCTTCGATGCCGGCGACAGCGCCGAGAAGGCCAAGAACGCCGCGCAGCGGATGGTGTCGCAGCACCCCGACCTGGTGGCGGTGACGGGGTCGTGGCTGTCCTCCTTCACGCTGGCCGTGTCGGAGGTGACCGAGCGCGCCGAGCTGCCGATGCTGACCCTGTCCTACTCGGACCAGATCACCGATCGCGGCTTCAAGTACATCTTCCAGATGCCGATGACCGGCACCAACCAGGCGAAGAATTCGCTGCCCGCGCTGATGGAGGTGGCCGAGGCCGCCACCGGCGAGCGGCCCAAGACCACGGGCATCATCGCCGACAACACTGCCTCGTCGGAAAGCTTTGCCCAGCCGCTGCGTACCGGCGAGATGGACGACCTCGGGCTGGAGATCAAGTTCGACGAGACCTTCACCCCGCCGCTCTCCGACGCCACCTCGCTGATTCAGCAGGCGCGGTCGCAGCGGCCCGACATCCTGATGATGCTCGCCACCGCCGTGCCCGACGACAAGCTCCTGCTGGAGAAGGTCAACGAGTTCCGCCTGGGCGGCGGCCGGATGCCGATCATCGCCTCGGGGGCCCATATCGGCGCGCCGGAGATGGTGGACAATGTCGGCCCCGAGCTGATGGAAGGCGTGATGTCGGTGGTCGGCAACTGGGGCGCCAAGGGCCAGGAAGAGATCATCGACCGCTTCAAGGAAGCGACCGGCGAGCCCTGGATGACCCAGGATTCCATCGCCACCTACGGCGACATCCAGGTGATGGCCTACGCGCTGGAACAGGCCGGCGAGGCCGACCGCAAGGCGGTGGCCAAGGCGATCCGCTCCATCGACCTGGATGGCGAGGGCCCGGCGCAATACTACCCCGGCCAGAAGATCAAGTTCGACGAGGCGGGGCACAACGTGGCGGCCGACCTGGTGATCATCCAGTGGCAGGACGGCGTGCCGGTCCCGATCTACCCCGAGAACTCCGCCGTGGCGGAACCGATCTGGCCGCAGCAATAGGCGACCCGGCCGGAAAGATCGAAAAGGCGGCGGAGCGATCCGCCGCCTTTTGTCGTGGATGGCGCGGCGTAGAGCTGACCGGGCGCCTTACGGGCAACTCCCGCTCCTCAGCCGTCTCGACCTGGTCTTCGCCTTCCTGCGCCGGGGCGCTGGCGCCATGATCTCGCGGCCCGCCCCCGATCGCTGTGATGCCGCGCCCGGTTCCTCAGATCTCGAGGATGCGGGCGTGGATCTCGTCGGGGATCTCGATCCAGTCGCGCTCGATCACCGCCGCCCGGTCCCGGCGCGACCGGTCGAAGGGCATCCGCACCGGCGGGCCGCCCCGGACCGGCCGGGTCTCGCGCACCGCCCTGGAATAGGCGGCCACCTCGGCCTCGAATTCCGCGCGATCGCGCAGCAGGTCGGGCCTGGCCGCCACGGTCACCATGCCGAAGCCGCTCATGTATTCCGGCAGGTGGGCGGAGCCGGCCATCATGCCGAACATCTGCACCACCATGGCCAGCCCGCTGCCCTTGTGCCCGCCCCAGGGGGCAAAGGCGCCCTCCAGCGCGGCGTCGGGGTCGGTCGTGGGCTCGCCCGCCACGTCGAAGGCCACGCCCTCGGGCAGGTCCTGCCCCAGCCGCTTGGCCAGCATGACCTGGGCGTGGATGATCTCGGAGGTGCCGATATCCCAGATCACCGGTTCGTCGCCGCAGGGGAAGCCGAAGCAGATCGGGTTGGTGCCGAACCGCCCCTCGGTCCCGCCATGGGGCGCCACCCAGGGGGCGGCGTTGGAATAGATCATCGCCACCAGCCCGCGCGCGCAGATCTGTTCGGCGTAGAAGGACAGCATCCCGGTATACCAGGTGTCGTTGCCCCCCACGAGCGCGAGGCCCGTCGCCTCGGCCTTCTCGATGGCGAGGTCGGTGACCTTCTGGCCGACGATGTAGCCCAGCTGGTCATGCCCCTCGACCAGCGCCGAGACCGGGCTGTCCCGGCTGACCGTCATGCCCTGCGCGGGCGGGCCGTACTTGCGGTGCCGGTCGGCGATCGACAGGATCCGGGCAAAGCCCGCATAGTCGAGCCCCCGCATCTCGCTGTCCATCAGGTGCGCGACGGGGGAGTCGAGCTCGTCCTCCCGGTAGCCGATCTTGACGAGTGTGTCCCGCGCCAGCCGGCGCGCGTCGTTCAGTGACAGTCTCATGGCTCTCCTCCCGAAATCCGGTCGACGCGACGCTAGCACGCCACCCAAGCGGCAAGGAGGAACGCAGCCCCGAAAACAGTTATACAGGCTGGCGCGGGGGAGGTTTGGGGTGGATGCGGTTTTCCGCGAAGGGGTGCGGAGGCTTTCGTAACGCGGCATGTCCCCCGTCCCGGCATTTGCGCGGGTCCGGGCCGGGGCAGGGGGCGCTGCCCCCTCGTCGCTTCGCTCCTCACCCCCGGGATATTTATGGTCAGAAGAAGCGGGGGCGACGTGACGGCCGGGAGCGCGGCTCGTGATCCGGGGGCCGAGTGGCGGCCGGGGTAGAGCGGTGTGGTGTGGCAGGCGGGGTGGCGGGGCGGTCAGACGCCGTTGCCGCGCCATTTCAGCTGGCCGGTGAAGCGCGGGCGGGTGAAGACGCGGGTGCGGATCTCGCGCGGGAGGAAGCCCACGTTGAGCGGGGGCTCGTATTGCGACCAGGTCTCCACCAGGATCACCTGTTCGTTGTCCACCATCACCGGCAGCTGGTCGTGCCAGTCACGCACGTCGCTGCTGTGCCAGGGCTGGCTGTCGCCGCGGGTCTTGGACCATTCCACGGCGTAGCGGTCCTGGTCGGCATCGTAGCTGATCACCGTGACCCGCAGCGCGATATCCTGGCGATGCTGGCTCGACAGCCATTCCAGCATCTCGCGCGCATGGTCCATGTAGGTCGGGTTGATGTAGTCCGTCTCGCGCGAGAGCATGTCCGAGATCGTGTAGGAGGCCTTCTGGCTCACCGCCTGCTGCCGGAAGGCGTCGAAGATCACGTACATCAGCACGAAGCAGATGCTGAGAATGGGCAGCAGGATCGCCGATTCGACGGTGATGCTGGCGCGGCTGTCGCGCAGGAATTCCCGCAGCCGGGCCCGGGCCAGCCGCAGGGTCGGAAGGTGGCGGGCGGGCATCAGCGCGGCTCCTGAACGTAGGCGCCGGAGGAGACCAGCGCGTAGTCGCCCGCGCCGTCGGTCTTGAGCGACGAGGCCAGGGCCGAGGTCGGGAAGATCGGCGAGAACTTGGCGCAGGCGCGCAGCACCATCAGCTCGTTCTCCTTGCCGGGCACGTATTGCCGCGCCGGGCGCACCTCCTCGGAGCGGTCGGTGCAATCCGCCGCGTGGGGAAGGTCGACGAAGTGGCGCAGGTTCTGCGGCCGCATCTCCAGCTTCATCACGTTGGAGCAGTCGGGGATGATGATCGCGTTCTCGCAGATGATGTCCTTGAGCTCGTCATGCTGCGGCACCGCCCCGGTGGCGAGCTGGACCTGGCGGACGGCGATGTCCAGGCCGCGCTCGAGCATGGCGTGGCGGGCCGAGATGAGCCCGAGCTCGCACATGCTGCCGAGGAAGAGGACGAAGACCGGGAACCACAGCGCGAACTCGATCACCATCGAGCCCTCGTCGCGCCCGAAGCCGCGCTTGAACCGGCGCCATGTCTGCCGCGCGCCCCCCGTCATTGGATCAGCTTCAGCTGGTTGATCTGCTGCGCCACGGTGGAGAAGGCATCGCCGATCTCCGTCCCCTCCACCCGGAAGAAGTGGTTGGGCGAGGAGGCGCAGCCTTCCATCACGGCGGCCCCGTGATCGGTGACCTCGAAGCCGATGGACCAGACCACGATGCCGGCATCCTTGGCCGCGTTGCAGACATTCTCGAGCAGGCGGTCGCCCTGGGCCGCGTCGTATTTCTGGTAATAGTAGTAGGGGCGATACCAGGAACTGACGTTCTGGCGGTAGAGGTAGTACCAGAGGTTGTAGCGATCCCAGTGACCCTCGTTGCCGTCATAGATCGATTCGGTGATCCGGTTGGAGCGATCGTTCATCCCGTCGGTCATCAGCACGATCACCTTGAGCGTTTCCTCGTCCGAGAAGGCAGCGGGGCGGTCTGCAAAGCCAGCATCCACCAATCCGCGGCTGACGAGATCCTGGGTGATGGGCCGGAAATGCGGGTCGAGCATGCCGGTCGCCCATTTCATCCCGAGGAAGATCGAGGTCCCCGCCCGCGGGCGCAGGTCGCCGATCTGGTCCTTCAGTGCCGTGGCATCCTGGCTGAAGGGACGGATTTCCTCGTAGCTGTAGCGCGGGCAGACCGTGTTGCTGCGGTCGTTGTGCCGGCCATCGTAGTTCCACTGGAAATGCTGCGCCTGCTCGTGGCGAATCGTGGTGTCGATATAGGAGGTGCCGAATTCGGCATCGCTGAACTCCACGCACCAGGAATAAGGGTGCCGCTCGTGGAGATTGACGTCGCGGGCGATCCACTCACCGGCATTCACGTGTTCCGAGTAGGGGATCAGGTTGACCGAGACCAGATCCGCCGACCGGTCGTTGATCACGGCGTCGATGAAGTTCTCGGCCGCAGCCTGCATGTTGATCAGCTTGCTGTTGCCATCCATGGAGCCTGAGATGTCGAGCACCAGCGAGATCTCGACGTTGTTCACCCGCTCGGTGGCGGTGCCGGAGGCACTGGCCTCCATGTCGCCCACGCCGAGAAGGTGCATGAAGAGCGGGCGGAACCCCAGCTCGGCCTCGGCGCTGACGGTGCGGTAGTTCAGCCCTTCGTCCACCTGGACGTCGGCCAGCGCATCGGTCAGCCCGGCCTTGGCAAAATAGTCGTTCACCACGTTGCGGGCGGGCTGGGCCTGGTCGAGATCCGCGGCGGCGAGGATCGCGCGGTCCAGCGTGTTCTGAAGCTTGAGCCGGTGGATCTCGCTGTTCATCATGTCGATGCCGATCCCGCCCATGGCGAGGATGATGAGGACCATGAAGATCGAAAAGATCGACATGTTCCCACGCTCTTCCGCAGCGAATGCGCGCAGGTCATCGCCGCGCCGCGCCCTGCGCGTCGCCTCGGTCCAAGCGGGCAACCTCGGGTCTTTGCCGACCATGCAACAAGCCTCCGTAGCGAAAACGGCGGACGGGACGCGAAACTATGCGCCTCAACCTTTGGGAACTTGCCGGGGGATTCGGGTGGCTTGTGGGCGGCACTTTGGTGATATGAAGGCAGGGCGGTGCGCCTGGTGGGCGGGACGGCGCCAACCTGGGTCCCATGGAAAAATCGTTTTTGGTCAGTAGGGTGGCAGGAGGTGTCGCGTTGCTTGAGCGGACGGGCGCGGCAATTGCGGCGAATTCTGGGCGGATTTTCGCCGGCCCTTGCCTCGTCCGCCCCGGCCCTGACCGGCCTGCACGGGAGGGCCGGGGCGCCGCCGTTCATCGAACCAGCTTCAGCTCGCTGATCTGGCCGGCGATGGAGCGGAAGGCGCGTTCGATCTCCACCCCCTCGACGCGGTAGAAGTGGCTGGGCGAGGAGGCGCAGCTTTCCATCTCCTCGGCGCCGTGGTCGGACACCTCGAAGCCGATGGTCCAGACGATGATGCCCCGGGCCTTGGCGGCATCGCAGATATCGTCGAGCAGCGCGTCGCCCTGGGCGGGGCTGTACTTCTGCTCGTGGAGGTCGGAGGACCGGGACATGTAGAAGACGGGCTCGTCCGTGTCGTCACCGTCGCTCACGGCGTTGAGGAATTGTCCGTCCCATCGCCGGAGCGGCTCGACCTCGTAGCGGTTGCGGTAATTGTAATACCAGCTCCACAACCCGTAGCGCGCCCAGACCGCGCGCTGGTCCGGGTCGGAATAGTTGGCGCGGCTGATCCGGTTGGAATAATCGTTCATGCCGTCGGTCATCAGCACGATGGTCTTGACCGTCTCGGGGTCGTCATAACTCACCGGCCGGGCGGCAAAGGTGGCGTCCACCGCGCCCTCCGCGGCGAGCTGCGCGGTGATGCCCCGGAAGGACGGGTCGAGCATGGCGGCCGCCCATTTCATCCCCAGAAAGATCGAAGTCCCGGCCCGCGGCTGAAAGCTGTCGATCTGCCGGCGCAGCGCGGCCGCGTTCTGGCTGAAGGGCGTGATCCGCTCGTAGCTTTCCTGCGGGCAGACCGGCACGCGGAGGTCGGAATAGGTGCCGTAATAGTTCCACTGGAAATGCTGCGCCTGTTCATAGCTCCGCCGCATGTCGAGCGCGGCCGAGCCGAACTGGTCGTCGGGGATTTCCAGGCAATGGGAATAGGGGTGCAGGTCGATCGTGTGCAGCTTGTCGTAGATGGCGGGGCCGACGTTCACATGTTCGGAATAGGGCACGAGCGACAGCGACACCCGGCCCGCCGTGCCGGGATTGACGAGGCTGTCGACGAAGGCGCCGGCCGCGTCCTGCAGGTGGCCCAGCTTGTCGTTGTCGCGCATCGAGCCGGAGATATCGAGGACCAGCGAGATCTCCACCTCGTTGACCCGTTCCTCGGCGGTGCCCCGGGCAAAGGCGGTCATGCGGTCGACCCCCAGCAGCCTGAGAAACAGCGACTTCGTCTGCTCGTCCGCCTCGGCCGAGACGGTCTTGTGCGTCGTGTCCTGGTCGACGCTGACCCGGCCCAGAGAGGCGCTGAGCCCGGCCTTGGTGAAATAGTCGCGCACCACGCTTTCGGCGGGCAGGGTCTGTTCCAGGTCGGCGGCGGCGAGGATCGCGCGGTCCAGCGTGTTCTGCAGCTTCACGCGGCGGATCTCGTTATACATGAAATCGACGCCGATCCCCCCGAGGATGAAGATCGCCATCACCATGAAGATCGCGAAGATCGACATGCTGCCGGCTTCGTCCCGCCGGAAGCGGGCGGGCAGGGCCCGCAGCTTCCGGACAAGGAAGGGTCGCGATGCCGGACCCTGGCAGCGTTCGGCATCGCGCATGCATGTCGACGACTTGAACAGCATCGTCGTTTACCTCGTTCACTCACACCGGGGCGAACACGGCCCCGACACGGCACGCCGTGCAATGGCAGAGTTGCGACCGGAATGCGGCGCAAATGTGGCACGAAGCGGGCTGTTTTCGAGCTCTGTGCAGGGCGCGGAGGCAAAGTCGGTCAGGGGGCGAGATTGTCCGCTTTCCGGCGACGGAAAAGTGTCGCGCCCGGGGCGGGATGTCCAATTCTGCCGCATTTCGAATCGGCGGGAAAGCCGGGATTTGCTCAAAAAGCGGTCGCACCTGTTTACGAAGTCGTCATAGGGTCCGGGGAACAAGGGACGAGTCGAAACCGCGAACGGGGGTCCGTACATGACCACAGTCAAAGAGCCGAGTTTCCGCGAAAGCGTCGATCTGATGTTCAACCGCGCGGTGGCGCTGATGGACCTTTCCCCGGGGCTGGAGGAAAAGATCAGGGTCTGCAACGCCACCTACACGGTGCGCTTCGGCGTCCGTCTGCGCGGCGCGATCCACACCTTCACCGGCTACCGCTCGGTCCATTCCGAACACATGGAGCCGGTCAAGGGCGGCATCCGCTACGCGCTGGGCGTCAACCAGGACGAGGTGGAGGCGCTGGCGGCGCTGATGACCTACAAATGCGCGCTGGTGGACGCGCCGTTCGGCGGCTCCAAGGGCGGGCTGGCCATCGACCCCCGGCAATATGACGAGCACGAGCTGGAGCTGATCACCCGCCGCTTCGCCTATGAACTGGCCAAGCGCGACCTGATCCATCCCAGCCAGAACGTGCCCGCCCCAGACATGGGCACGTCCGAGCGCGAGATGGCCTGGATCGCCGACCAGTACGCGCGGATGAACACCACCGACATCAATGCCCGGGCCTGCGTCACCGGCAAGCCGCTCAATGCCGGGGGTATCGCCGGCCGGGTGGAGGCGACGGGCCGCGGCGTGCAATTCGCGCTGCAGGAATTCTTCCGCCACCCGCAGGATGCGGCGCATGCCGGCCTGTCGGGCGATCTGGACGGCAAGCGGATCATCGTGCAGGGCCTCGGCAACGTGGGCTACCACGCCGCCAAGTTCCTGTCGGAAGAGGACGGCGCGAAGATCACCGGCATCATCGAGCATGACGGCGCCCTGTTCTCCCCCGAGGGGCTGAACGTGGAGGCGGTGCGCGAATGGATCGTCCGCCATGGCGGCGTCACCGGCTATCCCGATGCCCGCCACCGGGCCGAGGGCGCGTCCGTGCTGGAAGAGGAATGCGACATCCTGATCCCGGCGGCGATGGAGGGGGTGATCAACCTCGACAATGCCGAGCGCATCAAGGCGCCGCTGATCATCGAGGCGGCCAACGGCCCGGTCACCGCGGGCGCCGACGACGTGCTGCGCGCCAAGGGGACGGTGATCATTCCCGACATGTACGCCAATGCCGGCGGGGTGACCGTGTCCTATTTCGAATGGGTCAAGAACCTCAGCCACATCCGCTTTGGCCGGATGCAGCGCCGGCAGGAGGAGGCGCGGCACGAGCTTCTCGTGAACGAGCTTGAGCGGCTGGACCGGTATCTTGGCGGGGCCTGGTCCATGACCCCCGATTTCAAGAAGAAATACCTCAAGGGCGCGGGCGAGCTGGAGCTGGTGCGCTCGGGTCTCGACGACACGATGCGCACCGCCTACCAGGCGATGCAGGAGGTCTGGCACGAGCGCGAGGACGTGGAGGATCTGCGGACCGCCGCCTATCTCGTCTCGATCTCCAAGGTCGCGTCCTCCTACCGCGCCAAGGGGCTCTGAGCGGCGCCGGCTCCTCTGCCGGTCGTGGAGAGATTTGGATCTGGTGGCGCTCCCCGGGGCCGCGTCCTCCTGACGCGTCAAGGGTGGGCCGAACGGGGGCCGCCCAGCCGGCCGGTCGCGGAACGTTGCCGAGTTGATGACACTCTCTGATGGCGCCTCCTCCTGACGTGCGAAGGGGCGGTGTCCGGAACTGACCGCCCTTCCGGTGCCCATCCGCAAGGTCGCCCGCTCCCGCCGCGCCAGGGGGGTGCTGCCCGGGGCAGCCCGCTCCCGGTCGCGGAGCGGCGCCACTTTGTCGCTTGGGGCGGGGCCGGGGCGGCGCATGGATTGAATTCTCCGCCCGGTCTTGCTTTGGTCTCCGCGGGGACCCGGAACGGAGAGGGACATGCGGTTTTCGGCACTGAAGATTCTCCGCGAAGGGCTGAGCGGCAATCGCGGCTGGACCCCGCACTGGCGCGACCCTGCGCCCAAGGCCGAATATGACGCGGTGATCATAGGCGGCGGCGGGCACGGTCTGTCCACCGCCTATTACCTCGCCAAGAACCACGGCATGACTAACATCGCCGTGCTGGAAAAGGGCTACCTCGGCGGCGGCAACGTGGGCCGCAACACCACCATCGTGCGCGCCAACTACTTCCTGCCGGGCAACTCGGAATTCTACAGCCATTCCCTGAAGTTGTGGGAAGGTCTCGAGGAGGACCTGAACTACAACGTGATGCATTCGCAGCGCGGGCTGATCAACCTCTTCCACTCCGACGGGCAGCGCGACGCCTTCGCCCGGCGCGGCAACGCCATGATCAACCAGGGCGACGACGCGGTGCTGCTGGACCGCGAGGGGGTGCGCCGTATGCTGCCCTACCTCGATTTCGAGCAGGGCCGCTTTCCGATCCATGGCGGGCTCTACCATCCGCGCGGCGGCACCGCCCGGCACGACGCGGTGGCCTGGGGTTATGCGCGCGGGGCGGACAGCCGCGGCGTGGACCTGATCCAGAACTGCGAGGTCACCGGCATCGACATCGAGGGCGGGCGCGTCACCGGCGTGCAGACCAGCCGCGGCCCGATCCGGGCCAAGAAGGTGGGCATCGTCGTCGCGGGCCGCTCGGGGCAGGTGGCGGCGATGGCCGGAATGCGCCTGCCGATCGAAAGCCACGTGCTTCAGGCCTTCGTGACCGAGGGGCTGAAGCCGGTGATCGACCACGTGGTGAGCTTCGGCATGGGGCATTTCTACATCAGCCAGTCCGACAAGGGCGGGCTGGTCTTCGGCGGCGACCTGGATTTCTACGCCTCCTATGCGCAGCGCGGCAACCTGCCCATGGTGGAGCACGTGATGGAGGCCGGGATGACGCTGATGCCGATGATCGGGAAGGCCAAGGTGCTGCGATCCTGGGGCGGGATCATGGACATGACCCCCGACGGCTCGCCGATCATCGACCGGACGGGGGTCGAGGGGCTCTACCTCGATGCCGGCTGGTGCTACGGCGGGTTCAAGGCGGTGCCGGCCTCGGGCTGGTGCATGGCGCACCTCATGGCGACGGACCGGCCCCACGAGGCGGCGGCGGGCTTCCGGCTGGATCGCTTCCGCGACGGATACGGGTTGATGGACGAGGAGGGGACGGGTGCCCAGCACAACCTTCATTGAACGGACCGGCCCTTCGGATATGCCCGCTGGGATGGAGCGAGGGGCCAGCCCCTCGCGCTCCCCGGAGTTTTTTGGGCAAGATGAAGGGGGAGCGGGGCTTGTGGCCGCCGCGTCTCCCGGAATGGGGGGCTGAGGCGATGCGGATACCCTGTCCTCTTTGCGGATCGCGCGACCGGCGCGAGTTCTATTACGTGGGCGACGCGGTGCTGCTGGACCGGCCCGACCCGGAGGCGGGGGAGGCGGCCTGGGACGGCTACCTGCACCTGCGCGACAACCCGGCGGGAGTGACCCGCGACCTCTGGCACCACGAGGCCGGTTGCGGCGCATGGCTGGTGGTGACGCGCAACACGGTGACCCACGCGGTCGAGGGCGCCGAGCTGGCCGAGGCGGCGGCGCGGGAGGGCCAGGCATGAGGATCGACGGCAAGGGGCTGATCGACCGCGGCACGCGGCTGGGCTTCACCTTCGACGGCCACCGCTACGAGGGGCATCCGGGCGACACGCTGGCCTCGGCGCTGCTGGCCAACGACGTGCGGCTGGTGGGCCGGAGCTTCAAGTACCACCGCCCGCGCGGAATTCTCACCGCCGGGTCGGAAGAGCCCAACGCGCTGGTCACTTTGCATGACGGCGCCCACCGGGAGCCCAACGCGCGGGCCACGGTGACGGAGCTGTTCGACGGGCTGGCGGCGCGCAGCCAGAACCGCTTCCCCTCGCTCGACTGGGACCTGCTGGCGGTCAACGACCTGCTCTCGCCCTTCCTCGGCGCCGGGTTCTACTACAAGACCTTCATGTGGCCGCGCGCCTTCTGGGAAAAGCTCTACGAGCCCGCGATCCGGCGGGCGGCGGGGCTGGGGGCGCTGTCCGGCCAGCCCGATCCCGACAGGCACGAGACGGCATTCGCCCATTGCGACCTGCTGGTGATCGGCGCCGGTCCCGCCGGGCTGATGGCGGCGCTGACCGCCGGCCGCGCCGGGGCGGACGTGATCCTCGCCGACGAGGACCTGCGGCCCGGCGGCAGGTTGCTGTCGGAGACGCTGGAGATCGATGGCGGGCCGGGCGTGGACTGGGCGGACACCGCGGTGGAGGAGCTGGAGGCGCTGCCCAACGTGCGGTTCATGCCGCGCACGGCGGTGACCGGCGCCTACGACCATGGCACCTACGGCGCGCTGGAGCGGTTGCCGCGGGGGCCGAAACGGCCGGTGGATTGCTTCTGGCGCATCCATGCCCGGGCCGCGGTGCTGGCCGCGGGCGCGCTGGAGCGGCCGGTGGGCTTTGCCGACAACGACCGCCCCGGCGTGATGATGGCGGGCGCGGTGCGCGGCTATCTCAACCGTTACGGCGCCGCGGCGGGCAAGGCCTTCGTGGTCTTCGGCAACAACGACGATGCGCACCGGACGGCGCTGGACCTCGCCGATGCGGGGCTGCACGTGGCCGCGGTGATCGACAGCCGGCACGAGGCGCGGCTGTCCGGCCCCTTCGACGTCCACGCGGGCGCTCAGGTCATCGGCACAAGGGGCGGCCGCGCGCTGGAGGCGGTGGTGATCCGCCACCCCAACGGTCGGGTCGAAAGCATCGCCGCCGATTGCCTTGCCATGTCGGGCGGCTGGAACCCCTCGGTCCACCTGACCTGCCACATGGGCGCGCGCCCGGTCTGGCAGGAGGATATCGCGGCCTTCGTCCCGCCGCCGGGCGCCGTGCCGGGGCTGATCCCGGCGGGGGCCGCGGCGGGCGTGTTCTCCACCCATGGCTGCCTTGCCTCGGGGGCGAAGGCGGCGCGGGAGGCGCTGGAGGTGCTCGGGATCACGGCCGCCCACGCCCCGTTGCCGGAGGCGGAGGATGCGCCCTATGCCATCCGGCCGCTCTGGCTGGTCGAGGGGAAGGGCCGCGCCTGGCTCGACTTCCAGAACGACGTGACCGCCAAGGACGTGAAACAGGCGGCGCAGGAGAACTTCCGCTCGGTCGAGCACATGAAGCGCTACACCACGCAGGGCATGGCGACCGACCAGGGCAAGAATTCCAACGTGGCGGCGCTGGCGATCCTCGCCGACGCCACGGGCCGTACCATCCCCGAGACCGGGACGACCACGTTCCGCCCGCCCTATGTGCCGGTGCCCATCGCCGCGATGGGTGCAGGGGGAAGGGGCAGGGGCTTCGCGCCCGAACGGCTGACCACCTCGCATGCGGCGAGCCTCGAGCGGGGCGCGCCGATGATCGAGGCGGGGCTCTGGTTCCGCCCTTCGTGGTTCCCGCGCGGCGGTGAAACGCACTGGCGGCAATCCTGCGACCGCGAGGTGCGCCATGTACGCGAGGCGGTGGGCGTCACCGACGTCTCCACCCTGGGCAAGATCGACATACAGGGGCCGGATGCCGCGACACTGCTGGATTTCGTCTATACCAACACCTTCTCCACGCTGAAGCCGGGGCGCGTGCGCTATGGCCTGATGCTGCGCGAGGACGGGTTCGTCATGGATGACGGCACCACCGCGCGGCTGGGGGAGCAGCACTACGTGATGACCACCACCACCGCCGCCGCGGGGCAGGTGATGCGCCACCTCGACTTCGTCACCCAGGTGCTGAAGCCGGGGCTGGACGTGTCCTTCACCTCCGTGACCGAGCATTGGGCGCAGTTCGCCGTGGCCGGGCCGAAGGCGCGCGAGCTGCTGTCGGGGCTGCTGGACACGGACCTGTCGGACGAGGCCTGGCCCTTCATGTCCTGCGGCGAGGTGCGTCTGTCGGGCATCGCCGCGCGGCTCTTCCGGATTTCGTTCTCCGGCGAGACGGGGTTCGAGATCGCCGTGCCCGCGCGCTATGGCGACAGCCTGTTCCGGCTGCTGGTGGCGCGGGCCGAAAGCCTGGGCGGCGGCGCCTACGGGATGGAGGCGCTGAACGTGTTGCGGATCGAGAAGGGGTTCCTCACCCATGCCGAGCTGCATGGCCGCACCACCGCCTTCGACCTCGGGATGGAGGGGCTGATGAGCCGCAAGAAGGATTTCGTGGGCAGGACCATGGCGGCCCGTCCGGGGCTGGTCGACCCGGAGCGTGAGCGGCTGGTGGGGCTGAAACCGATCGGCCCGGTGAAAAGCCTGACCTCCGGCGCCTTCCTCTTCGAGCCGGAGGCCGAGGCCACGCGCGAGAATGCCGAGGGCTACACCACCTCGGTCGCCTTCTCGCCCACGCTGGGGCATTTCCTGGCGCTGGGGTTCCTGAAGAACGGGCCGGAGCGACTGGGCGAGAAGGTGCGGCTGGTCGACCACCTGCGCGGCTACGAGACGCTGTGCGAGGTGATCCATCCCGTGGCCTTCGACCGTGACGGAGGGCGTGCCCGTGGCTGACCTGATCGCGAAGACCCCCTGCGCGGGTCTGCTGCCCTTCGAGAACGGCGTGGCCACCCTGTGGGAGCCCGCGCCGGTGCCGATGACCGCCATTGCGCCCTATCGCGGCCGGGCCGAGGCCCTGTCCGAGGCGCTGCGCGCGGCGCATGGGCTGGATTGGCCGGGACCGGGGGAGACGAGCGGCGAAGGGGCCGCGCGGCTGATCTGGTTCGACCGGGCGCACGGGTTGCTCATGGGCGTGGCGCCCGCCCCGGCGCTGGCGGAGCACGCGGCCCTGACGGACCAGTCCGACGCCTGGGCATTGGTCCGGCTGGAGGGCGAAGGCGCGGCCGAGGTGCTGGCGCGGCTGACGCCGCTCGACCTGCGGGAGAGCGAATTCCCCGTGGGCCGCACGGCGCGGTCGCTGCTGGGCCACATGCAGGGCTCGATCACCCGGCTGGAGCCGCGGGTCTACCAGCTCATGGTCTTCCGCTCCATGGCGGGCACGCTGGTCCACGAGCTGACCACCGCGATGGAGCAGGTCGCGGCGCGGGGGTAGGGGGTGTGTGTTTGGTGAGGGCGGCGGGTGGTTTGGCGGATTGAATGGGATGCTTCGTTTTGGATTTTTCCGATTGAAGCTGAAGCTGTCCTTTGCGGCGGTGAGGCTGAGGGTTAGCAGAGCGGACATTCTTGCCTTTCCCTTTCGAGCGCTCCGTCTTGGCGTGAGCGCCACGACCATGGGCGGAGAAGGCGGAGTGCAGCCATTCGCTGCGCCTTTCTTGGAAGGCTGCTCCGGGCTGGGTATGCCCCGGCCCGTATGCATGAACGCGACCGCATTGGTGCTATGTGTGCAGGTTGGCACTCCGCCTTTGGGCTAGCCCGTTCAACACCGTCGATGATAGATAAAATAAGAGCTCGTCCGCGGCTCTTGCTATTCGAATTGGTCAACGCGAGAAGTGCGGCAAAAAACTGTTGAGGGAATTGAATGGACGTAAATGAACTTGTCGGACTCGCCAATTGGATGAACGAGCACGTGAACCCGTCGATGTCGGTGTATGAACAGTTGGCAAATTCGATGGAGCAAAATGCGACCAACGGGAACAAGGTGCCACTACGTGAGCACCTGGACGCGGTACAGAAAGCTCTGCTCGACATGCCCGTATCCCAACTGAGCTATCAACAGACTGACCTCTTGGACGACATGGAAGTTGACGACCTGCTCGGCGAGAAGGGCTGGCGCTTCGTCGAACGCACCGTGAAGGAAGGCAACTACGATCCAGCCAGTGCCGCCGCTGACATTCGCAAGGCCAAGCAGCGCCTCGACAGCGCACTCCAACAATTCGAGCAGACGCGTCAGTCGCTATCCGCGGTCGGCATTACAGGCGAACCGGACTACGAGGCATCCGATAAGGTGACGGTTCGCGTTCGCTTTAAGGATGCTGTCGAGATCGAAAACGTGTCCCAGCTCAAAAAGTGGTCCGCGGAATGGTATGATATCTCTCGTGGCTTAGCGATGGCAGCAGGTGAGCGACCAGAGGATGTTGAAGTAAAGGGGGCAACCACAGGCTCACTGATTATCGTCCTTGGAACGACTCTCTCTGTGGCGACCATCATCGCCCTAATCATGAAGCAAATTGCTTCCACGGTGAAATCGTCCATGGAGATTGCGCATACGCTCCAAGACTGGAAAATGCGTAAGGTGGCGGATGCCGAGGTGGAGCGAGTGCTCCTCGCGCGGCGCAAGAGTGTCGAAGATGGTGGCGTTCAAGACGCCTTCGAACTGGTCCGTGAGAAGATCGGCGCGCGCATTTCAGGCGACGTTGAAAACGGGCTCAAGAAGTCGATCGAAAAGATGTTTCGGTTCACGTCCAAGGGTGGTGAGGTGGATATGTTGCCTCCGCCTGAGCCTGCCGATGATGAGGAGTTGGACGAGGCCGTAGCAGAAGCCATCAATACGATCATCGAAAACGTCGAAGAGATGCGCACGCTCAAGGCTGCCACCCAATTACTAATCGAGGACAAGGCAAACGACGTACCAGATAATGACGCAGACGATGCTGAGGCAGGGGAATAACCGCCCGGATGCCCGGAGAGCGCCGTCCTTCCGGGGCGTCCTCAACGTATTCAAGGGTCTGCTTTGACGAGCCGTGCCGCAGCACCGCAACGGTAAATTGAACGGCAGGTCAGGGCCGGAAGCGGGTGACAAAGCCGCTCTCGGCAAAGCCAAAGCACCACGCCCCACTGCAATCGAGGAAGTCTCTGCACCACAACGCAACCTCGCACCCTCCCTCCCACGGCCCTTCCCCGCCGCCGGGATTTCCTCTAATCCCCCGGCCATGCCCAGATATGCCCTTCGTATCGAATACCACGGCGCGCCCTTCTCCGGGTGGCAGCGGCAGGCGGACCAGCCCTCCGTGCAGGGTGCGGTGGAGGCGGCGCTGGCGCGGCTGGAGCCCGGGCCGCACAGCATCGCCGCGGCGGGGCGGACCGATGCGGGCGTGCATGGGATCGGGCAGGTGGCCCATGCGGATCTCTCCAAGCACTGGGACCCGTTCCGCCTGTCCGAGGCGCTGAACTACCACCTGAAGCCACAGCCCGTCGCCGTCACCGCCTGCGCGAAGGTGACCGAGGATTTCCACGCGCGCTTCTCCGCGGTCGAGCGGCGCTACCTGTTCCGGCTGCTGATGCGCCGGGCGCCGGCCACGCACGAGGCGGGGCTGGTCTGGCAGGTGCCGCAGCGGCTCGATGCCGATAAGATGCGCGAGGGCGCGCTGCATCTCGTCGGCCACCATGATTTCACCACCTTCCGCTCGTCGATCTGCCAGGCGAAGAGCCCGGTAAAGACCATGGACGAGATCACCATCGACGAGGTCGCGGGCCTCTCCGGGCCCGAGCTGCATTTCCGCCTGCGCGCCCGCTCCTTCCTGCACAACCAGGTCCGCTCCATCGTCGGCACGCTGGAGCGGGTGGGCGCCGGGGCCTGGGCGCCCGAGCGGGTGGGCGAGGCGCTCGCCGCGCGCGACCGGGCGGCCTGCGGGCCGGTCTGCCCGCCGCAGGGACTGTACCTGGCGCAGGTGATCTACCCCGAGGATCCCTTCGTATAAGGGGGTATTCCGGGCGAGACGGGGCAGCGCGCCCTTTTCGTCACGGATGCACGTATCTGTGAACCGCCTCGGGCCGTGACCGCTTCGTTTGGCGGGCCACAGCGCGTAGGGTAGGTGAGTTGCGCCCGCCCCGTCCTCGACAGACCGGGCCGCGGGCCCGAAGGAGTGTGTGCCCCGCATGTGGTTCCGATCGCTGATCCGACAGAGCATCCTGGCCCTCGTGGTGATCGCCGGGACCGTCGCGCTGTGGATCCTCTACGTGCCCTCGGCGCAGCCCTGGCTGGAAGAGGCCGGCGTCTATGACTGGCTGGGGATCGAGCCGATGCACGAGACCGGGGCGCAATCCGCCGCCGCCTGGGGCCCGGGCGGGCCGGCCAAGGTCGTGGTCCAGCAGGTCCGCGAGGGCGAGCTGCATGACAGCATCACCGTGATCGGCGACGGCCGCGCCGCCCGCTCGGTCACCGTCAAGGCAGAGGCGACGGGGCGGATCACGGAAATCGGCTTTGCCTCCGGGGCGCGGGTGGAAAAGGGCGCGGTGCTGCTGCGGCTCGATGACGGTGCGGAGCGGATCGCGCTGGACCGCGCGCGGCTGATGCTGGCGGATGCCGAGGACTCGCGCGACCGGCTGCAGCGGTTGGAGGATGCCGGCACCGCCTCCGCCGTCGCCCTGCGCGAGGCCGAGCTGGAGCTTCGGACCGCCGAGCTGGCCGTGCGGCAGGCGGAATACGACCTGGAACAGCGCAGCGTGCTGGCGCCGATCTCGGGCTGGGCCGGCCTGCTGGAGCACGAGGTGGGTGACCGCATCGCCGCGCAGGAGACCATCGCCGTGATCACCGACCGCTCGGAGATCCTGATCGAGTTCCGGGTGCCGGAGCGGGCGCTCGCCAAGCTGTCCACCGGGATGGAGCTTCAGGCGCAGCCGCTCGCGCTGCCGGATCTCAGCCTGACGGGCGAGGTCAGCGCCATCGACAACATGGTGGACCGCGCAAGCCGCACCATGCGCGTGCTGGGCCGGCTCTCGAACGAGGGCGACCGGCTGCGCGACGGCATGGCGCTGTCGGTCACGCTGGTCTTCCCGGGCGAACATTTCCCCGAGGTCGATCCGCTCGCCGTGCAATGGTCGAGCGACGGCGCCTTCGTCTGGGCGGTGCGCGAGGGCAAGGCGGCGCGCGTGCCCGTGACCATCCGCCAGCGCAACGCGGGCTCGGTGCTGGTCGAGGGCGCGCTCGAGCCGGGTGAGCGGCTGGTGGTCGAGGGCGTGCAGACGCTGCGGCCCGGCGCCGAGGTCTCGGTCGAGGGCGACCGGGCCGCCATGTCCGGCACGCCCGCGGCCCCGGAGACCAAGCTGTGAGCGACCGGCGCGAGGGTGGGGCGGAGGACGAACCCGCCGGCAATGCGCCGGAGAGCGCGACCCCGGAGACCGGAAGCCCCGAGACCGGAGGCGGCACGGCGCTTTTCGTCCGCCGCCCCATCCTCGCCCTGGTGCTGAGCGCTCTCATCGTCATCGCGGGGCTCGCCGGGCTTGCCGGTGTCGAGATCCGCGAGCTGCCGGACGTGGACCGCCCCGTCGTCACCATCACCACCAACTACCCCGGCGCCTCGCCCGAGACCGTGGACCAGGAGCTGACCTCGCGCGTCGAGGGTGCGGTGGGGCGGGTCGCAGGCATCCGCTCGATCTCGTCCAACTCGCGCTACGGCCGGTCGCGGGTGACGCTGGAATTCTCCGACGAGGTGGATATCGACGTGGCCGCCACGGATGCGCGCGACGCCATGGCGCGAATCGCCAACAACATCCCCGAGGGCGCCGACCCGCCGGAGATCGTCAAGGCCGACGCCAATGCCCAGCCGGTGGTGCGGGTCGCCGTGACCTCGGCCACCCGCTCTCCGCAGGAACTGACACAGATCGTCTCGGACCGGATCGAGGACCGGCTGCTGTCGGTGGACGGGGTGGCCGACCTGCAGATCTACGGTGACCGCGACCCGATCTTCCGCGTGGATATCGACCAGCGGGAACTGGCGGCGCGCGGGCTGACGCTGGCCGACATCCGCCGGGCGTTGTCGAACGTGGCCTATGACGTGCCCGCGGGCGACCTCTCGGGCAATCGCCAGACGATCAACGTGCGCACCACCGCGCTGGTCGCCACGGCCGAGGCCTTCGAGGCGCTGGAGGTCGCGCCCGACGTGGTGCTGGGCGACGTGGCCGAGGTGACGCTGGGCCCCGCGCCGAACGAGACGGTGCTGCGCGCCAACGGCGAGACCGGGATCGGGCTGGGCGTGTTGCGGCAGGCCACCTCGAACACGCTGGAAATCTCGGCCCAGGTGCATCGCGTGGTGGACGAGCTGGCGCAGGCGCTGCCCGAGGACGTGGACATCTTCGTCACCTCGGACGACGCGCTCTTCATCAACGGCTCCATCCGCGAGGTGCTGATCACGCTGGGCCTGGCCGTGGCCATCGTGATCGCGGTGATCTTCCTCTTCCTGCGCGACGCCTGGGCGACGATCATCCCGGCGCTGACCATGCCCGTGGCGCTGATCGGGACCATCGCGGCGATCTACCTCGTGGGCTTCTCGGTCAACATCCTGACGCTGCTGGCGCTGGTGCTGGCGACCGGCATGGTGGTCGACGACGCCATCGTGGTGCTGGAGAACATCGTCCGTCGCCGGGCCGAGGGGATGGGGCCGCGCGCCGCCGCCGTGCTGGGCACGCAGGAGGTCTTCTTTGCCGTGGTCACCACGACCGCGACGCTGGCCGCGGTCTTCATCCCGCTGTCGTTCCTGCCCGGGCAGGTGGGCGGGCTGTTCCGCGAATTCGGCTTCACCCTCGCCATCGCGGTGATGCTGTCCTCGGTGGTGGCGCTGACGCTCTGCCCGGTGCTGGCGAGCCGGCTGCTGACCCGCGCCCCGGACGAGGATCCGCGCGGGCCCATGGTCTGGCTCGGCAACCGGCTGGCGGGGCTCTACGGCTGGACCCTGCGCGGGGCGCTCTCCGCGCCCTTCGTGGTGCTGCTGGGCGCGGCGCTTTTCGCCGCCACCGCCGCCATGATGGCGACCGGCATCCGGCAGGAGCTGACCCCGCGCGAGGACCGGGCCGTCGTGCTGCTGTCGCTGACCGCGCCGCAGGGCGTGTCGCTCGACTACACCACCTCCAAGGTGCACGAGATCGAGGCGGCGATGCAGCCCCTGCGCGACAGCGGAGAGATCACCTCGATCTTCTCCATCGTCGGCTGGGGGTCGAACAGCCGCGGCTTCATGGTGCTGAGCCTGGCGCCGTGGGAGGAACGGGCGCGCGACCAGGACACCATCGTGGGCGACATCAATGGTGCACTGGGCGATATCATCGGCATCCGCGCCTTCGCCATCCAGCCCAACTCCCTGGGCATCCGCGGCGCGGGAAGGGGCCTGACCTTCGCGGTCACCGGCAACGATTACGCGCAGCTGGCCGACGTGGCCGACCAGCTCGTGGCGCGGCTGTCGCAGAACCCGGCCATGGGGCAGGTGCGGCTGGAATACGAGACCACGCTGCCGCAGCTCTTCATCGAGATCGACCGCCGCCGGGCCGCCGACCTCGGCATCGACATCACCGGGCTGGGCGAGGCGCTGCGCGCGGTGCTGGACGGGTCGAGCGTGGGCGAGATTTTCCTCGCCGACACCAGCTACGACATACAGATGCTGTCCACCGCGACCCCGGTGGACGATCCCGGCGACCTCGAGAACATCTTCGTCCAGGCGGCGGACGGGAACATGGTGCCCATGTCCACCTTCGTCACCCTGACCGAGCGCGCCGTGGCCCCGGAGCTGGAGCGCGAGGGGCAGAACCGCTCCGTCGAGATCTCGGCCGGGCTGACGCCGGAAATGTCGCTCGGCAGCGCCATGGAAGAGGTGGAGCGCGTGGGCGCCGAGGTGCTGGCGGAGGAGAACCGGATCGTGCCGCTCGCCGAGGCCGCGACGCTGGACCAGACCTCGTCGGGCATGCTGATCACCTTCGGTTTCGCCATCGTGGTGGTCTTCCTCGTCCTGTCGGCGCAGTTCGAAAGCTTCATCTCGGCCGTCGTGGTCATGTCCACCGTGCCGCTGGGGCTGGCCTGCGCGGCCATCGCGCTGGTGGTGACGGGGCTGTCGCTCAACGTCTATTCGCAGATCGGGCTGGTGATGCTGATCGGGATCATGGCCAAGAACGGCATCCTGATCGTGGAATTCGCCAACCAGCTGCGTGACCGCGGGCTGGAGATCGGCGATGCCATCCTGCAGGCCTGCCTGATCCGGCTGCGGCCGGTGATGATGACCATGACCTCCACCGTGCTGGGGGGCGTGCCGCTGATCTTTTCGTCGGGCGCCGGGGCCGAGGCGCGCGAGGCGCTGGGCTGGGTGATCGTCGGCGGGCTGGGGCTGGCGACGCTCTCCACCCTCTACCTGACGCCGGTGGCCTACCTGCTGCTCGCGCGCTTCTCCAAGCCCAAGGTCGAGGAGGCGCAGCGCCTGTCCGAAGAGCTGCGCGCGGCACGTTCGGGCGCCTGACCTCGCGCGCAAGGGTCGCGGCAGGCGGTCCCAGCCCGGAGGTTGCGCATCCCGCCCGGGCCGCTTAGCGTCCCCCTGTCGGGACGGCCGGGGCAGGGAGAGCCCCGCGCGCGCGTCCCCGGTGACATTGGGAGGAACGACAATGACCGCATTCGCGAAAGGTGCGACGGGCGTCGCCATGGGCATGGCCGCGGCGCTGGCCGCCGGGACCGCTTCGGCGCAGGAGGATCCGATCCGCATCGGGCTGCTGCTGCCCTTCACCGGGCAATATGCCTGGGTGGGCGAGAACGTGCAGCCGGTGGCACAGATGATCGCCGAAGAGGTGAACGGCGCCGGCGGCATCGGCGGCCGCGAGATCACCTTTGTCCAGGGCGATACCGAGGGCGTCGTCGATGCCGGCACCACCGCCGCGCAGAAGCTGATCGACGTGGACAACGTGATGGCGCTGGTCGGCCCCACCTCGCTGTCCTTTTCCGGCTCCAAGAACCTGATCATCGACAACGGCGTGCCCATGGTGACGCCCACCGCCGGCACGACCGAGCTGGACCGCGCCTGCCAGGACGTCTGCTTCCGCACCGTGCCCTCGGATGCGCTGGGCGGCCGGGCCATCGCGCGCGCGGCGACCGATGCGCAATACCTGGGCGAGGGCGGCACCGCCTGGGAGAACCCGGTGCTGATGGTCGCGCAATCGCCTGCCATGGTCTCCTTCCTCGAGCCGATCGAGCGGAGCTTTTCCGATTTCGGCGTCGAGGTGGCCAAGGTGATCGAGTTCACGCCGGGCAAACCCTCCTACCGCTCCGAGGTGCAGGAGGCGCTGGCCGCCGACCCGGACGGCATCGTGCTGGTCGCCGCCCCCGAGGAATCGGCCCGCGTGATGACCAACGCCTTCCAGTCCGGCTATGACGGCGGCTGGTTCGTGACCCAGGACCAGACCAACGCCGAGTATATCGAGCTGGCGGGTGCCGACCTGGTCAACGGCACCTACGGGCTGGAGGAAGTCGCCTCCGAAGAGGGGCAGGAGCTGAACCGCGATTTCGAGACGCGCTACAAGGAATATTCCGGCGACGACGTGAAGATCTTCGGCACCAACACCTACGATTCCATGAACGTCATCGCGCTGGCGCTGCTGAGCGACCAGATGGATGACGGGGAAATCACCCGCGCCTCGCTGGCCGAACATATCCGCGCCGTCTCCGATCCCGGCGAGGGCAAGACCCAGGTGACCAGCTTTACCGAGGGGAAGAAGGCGCTCGAGGCCGGCGAGAAGATCGATTACCGCGGGCTGGTCGGCCCGATCGACTTCGACGACTGGGGCAACATCGCGGCGCCCTTCGGCATCCGCAAGGTGCAGGACGGCGCATGGTCCACCGTGGCCGTCGTTCCGGCCGACGCGCTGAACTGAGCTGAACTGGCCGGGCCTTCGGGCCGGGTCACCCCGGGCGTTTCGGCGGCGCCCGGGGATCTCGCGAAAACCGCCGAAGGGACGGATATTCTCGCATGATCTTCATTCAGACGCTGGTTTTCGGCCTGGCGCTGGGCGGCGTCATCGCGGTCAGCGCGGTGGGGCTGACGCTGGCCTATGGCGTCACCCGCTTCATCAACTTCGCCTTCGGGGAATTCCTGACGCTGGGCGCCTTCTTCTGCCTGATGCTGGCGGGGATGGGCCTGCCGCTGGTCTGGGCGGGCCTGCTGGCCGCGCTGATCGTGGGCGTGCTGGGCGTGCTGTTGGCGCGGGCCTTCTACGATCCGCTGATGAGCCGCGGACTGCTGCCGCTGCTGGTGACCAGCGTGGGCATCGCCTTCGTGGTGCAGAACCTCGTGCGGATGATCGCGGGCTCCAATCCCTTCCGCTTTCCGCTGCCGCTGATGCGCCCCATCGACATCGCGGGCATCTTCGTGCCGCGCGAACAGCTCATCATCCTGGGCGTCGCGCTGGCGGCAATGCTGGCCGTCCACCTGCTGCTGCGCTTCACCATGCTGGGCAAGAAGATGCGCGCCGTGGCCGACGACCCGGCGCTGGCGCGGGTCGCGGGTATCTCGTCGCGCCGGGTGCTGGACGCGACGTGGTTCGTCTCGGCCCTGATCGGCGCGCTGGGGGGCATCCTGCTGGCCATCACGCAGATCACCGTGGCGCCGCAGATGGGCTGGCATTTCCTGCTGGTGGTCTTTGCCGCCGTGCTGCTGGGCGGCATCGGCAGCCCCTACGGCGCGATGATCGGCGGGCTGCTCATCGGTCTCGCGATGGAGCTGGGGGCCACCTATATCGCCGCGAATTATTCCTATGCCTTCGCCTTCGTGGTGCTGATCGCCGTGCTGATCCTGCGCCCCCGGGGCCTCTTGGGCGGGAGGGGCTGAGATGGACCTGCTCGCCTTTGCCACCGGCCTGATCTCGCTGGCGCTCATCTACGGGCTGCTGGCCATCGGGCTGAACCTGCAATTCGGCTTCGCCGGGGTGATCAACTTCGGCTATGTCGCCTTCTTTGCCGTGGGCGCCTTCGCCTCGGCCATCGTCACCCTGCCGCCACCGGGTTCGGAGGCCTACCTGGAGGCCTCCGCCCGCTACGATATCGGGCTGGGCTTGCCAATCGCCGCGGGCTTCATCGCCGCCGCGCTCGCCGGGGCGCTGCTGGCGCTCTTCATCGGCGCGGTGAGCGCGCGGCTCGCCACGCATTACTTGGCCGTCGCCACCTTCGCCATGGCCGAGGTCGTCCGCTCCGTGCTGGGCAACGAGACATGGCTGACCCGGGGCGAGTTCGGCATCTCCAACGTGCCGCAGCCGCTGGGCGGGGTGATTTCCCCGGAAAGCTACGCGCTCTTCTACCTCGCGCTGACGGCGGTCGTGGTCGGCCTGATCTTCGCGCTGTTGCGGCGGCTGGGGGAAAAGCCCTTCGGCCGGCTGCTACGCGCGATCAAGGATGACGAGGTCTCGGCCCGCACGCTGGGCAAGCGCACCGCCAGTGCCAAGCTGCGCGCGCTGGCCATCGGCGGCGCGGTGGGCGGCGTTGCGGGCGCGCTCTGGACGCATTCGCTGGGCGTGGTCCATGTGGGGCAATTCGTGCCCATCGTCACCTTCCAGATCTGGCTCGCCATGCTGATGGGTGGCAGCGGCAACCACTGGGGCGCGCTGCTGGGCGCCTTCGTGCTGATCGCCATCCGCGAGGGCACGCGGTTCGTCGGCGGTATCCCCGGCCTCGACGAGATCGCGGCGGCCAACCCGTCCTTCCTGCCCTCGCTGCGCTTCGTGCTGATCGGGCTGCTGCTGATCGCGGTCGTCCGCTTCTTCCCCGGCGGCCTGCTGCCGGAGCGCCGCCGCAAGGCCCCCGCGGCACCCGGCACCGCGCCCGCCCATGCGCCGCCGGTGCCGGTGGCCGCGACCGACGGGCCGATCCTCGAGGTTGCCGGGCTGCGCAAGCGCTTCGGCGGGCTGGCGGCGGTGGACGGCGCGGGCTTCGTCCTGCGGCCGGGCACGATCACCGGGCTGATCGGCCCGAACGGCGCAGGCAAGTCCACGATGATCGACCTGCTGAGCGGCGTGCAGCGCCCCGATGGCGGCACCGTGCGCCTTGCGGGCGAGGACATCACCGGGCTCACCCCGGAAGAGATCGCCGACAAGGGGCTGGGCCGCACCTTCCAGACCCCGCGGCTCTACCCGTCGATGACGGTGTGGGAGAACCTGATGGTCGCCGGGATGCCGCGCGGCAACGAGACCCTGCGCGCCGGGCTCTGGTCCTCGGCGGCGCGCCGGCGGGCCGAGCAGGCGGCAGCCGCCCGCGCCGAGGCGGTGCTGGCGGAGCTTGAGATCGCCCATATGCGCGACGAGCTGGCGGGCAGCCTGTCGGGCGGGCAGCGCAAGCTCTTGTCGCTGGGCCGCCAGATGATGCGCCGCCCGCCGCTGATCCTGCTGGACGAGCCGGCCGCGGGGGTGAACCGGCGGCTGGCGGGCGACCTCTTCGACCGGATCGCCGAGCTTAACCGCCAGGGCACCACCTTCCTGATCGTGGAGCACGAGATGCAGCTCATCATGCGCTATTGCGACCGGATCGTCGTGATGCACCAGGGCCGGGTCCTGGCCGAGGGCACGCCGGAGGAGATCCGCGCCAATGCCGAGGTGATCGAGGCCTATCTCGGCGGGGCGGTGGCATGAGCGGCACGGCATTGCAGGCACAGGGGCTGGAGGCGGGCTATGGCGCGCTGCAGATCCTCTTCGGCATCGACCTCACGGTGGGGCAGGGCGAACACGTGCTGGTCTTCGGACCGAACGGCGCGGGGAAATCCACGCTGATCAAGGCGCTCTTCGGTCTGGTCGCGCCCTCGGCGGGGCAGGTCACGCTGGCCGGGCGCGACGTGACCGGACAGGCACCCGAGCGCATGGTCGGGCAGGGCATGGCCTACGTCCCGCAGGTCTCCAACGTCTTCGGCACGATGAGTGTCCAGGAAAACCTCGAGATCGGTGGCGCGAGCCTGCCGGTGGCGCAGCGCAACCGCCGGATCGAGGAGATGGTGACGCTCTTCCCGGTGCTGGGCGACCGGCGCAAGCAGGCCGCCGGCACGCTTTCGGGCGGGGAACGGCAGATGCTGGCCCTGGCCCGGGCGCTGATCCCCGAGCCGTCGGTGCTGCTGCTCGACGAACCTTCCGCCGGGGTGGCGCCGAAGATCGTGGAAGAGATCTTCCTGCTCGTCTCCGGCCTGCGGCAGACCGGCGTGTCGGTGCTGATGATCGAACAGAACGCGCGGCAGGCGCTGCCGCACGTGGATCGCGGCTATGTTCTGGAAAGCGGGCAGGTGCGGATGGAGGACAGCGCCGCCGCGCTGCGCGACAGCGCCGAGATCGCGGAGCTCTACCTCGGCGGCTAGCTGTCGGCCGCGCCGCGGCCGGCGCTGGCCGCGCCGGTGGCGAGCGGGGGCAGGGCGTCGCCCTCGGCCGCGCGCATGTTGGCGATGACGCGGTCCAGTGCCGACAGCAGCGTGGCGCGCTCCTCCTCGGTCAGCCCGGCGGTCAGCGCCGCCTCGTGGGCGTCGGCGGCCTCCAGCAGGTCGGCCAGCACGCCGCGGCCCTTCGCGGTCAGCGCCACGGCCTTCGACCGGCGGTCGGTCTCGGACGGGCGACGCTCCACCACGCCCTCGCGTTCCAGCGTATCGAGGATGGCGACAAGGCTCGACCGGCGCACGGCGACGGCCTCGGCCAGGCGGGATTGCGGCTGGCCGGGATTGGCGTCGATGATCATCAGCAGGCCCAGGTAGCGCGGGGCGGACCCGTAGCCCGTCACCCGTTCCTCGAAGCCGCGATAGGCCGTGATCTGCGCGAGCCGCAGCTTGTAACCCACTGACATCTCGCCGCTTCCCGCCCTGAGCGGCTGCTCTTCCCCGGCCTGGTCCAACTCTGTCTCCCGCATGTTCCAAGGCCCATTGACAGGCCGCGATCCGTCCATATAGTTCGAAGGCGAACAATTCGACGCCGACCCATACTAGGCGGGAAGGCGGTCGATGGTCCACATGTTTCGAGGGAGGGGACATGGGTTTGTCATCCAACCTGTCCGTCTGGGAGGCGGACGGCAGCGGCCCCGCATTGCGGGAAATCACGCTGGGCGATGCGCTCGACGAACAGGCGGCGGCGCGCGGCGAGGCGCCCGCGCTGATCTTCGACGAATTCGGCGTTCACTGGAGCTGGGCGGAGATGAAAGCCCGCGCCGACCGGCTGGCCCGCGGGCTGATGGCCTGGGGCGTGGCGGCAGGCGACCGCGTGGCGGTCCTGTCGCCCAACGCGCCGGAATGGGTGCTGCTGGAATACGCGCTGGCCAAGGTGGGCGCGACGCTGGTCACCGTGAACCCGGCGCTGCGCGAATCCGAGCTGGACTATGTCCTGCGGCAAAGCCGGTCCTCGGCGCTTTTCACCGTCTGCGGCTACCGCAACTACGACCTGGCCGCGGCGATCACTGCGATCCGGTCCCGGCTGCCGGGGCTGAGCCGCGTCGCCCGGATGGGCGAGGGCGACCTGCCCGACGCCCCCGCCTTTGCCGAGGTGGAGGCGATGGCCGACAAGGTGAACGCCGAGGCGCTGGCCGAGCGGCAGGCAGGTGTGAAGCCCGGCGACATCGTGCAGATCCAGTACACGTCGGGCACGACCGGGAACCCCAAGGGCGCGATGCTCACCCATCGCTCCACCGTCAATAACGGGCGTCTCATGGCCCTGCGCGCGGGCTTCCGCCCCGAGGACCGGCTGGTCAGCGCCATGCCGTTCTTCCACACGGCAGGCTGCGTCTGCAACGTCATGGGCATGCTCGCCGTCGGCGGCTGCCACGTGGGGCTGTCGGCCTTCGACGCCGAGAAGATGCTGGAGCAGATCGAGAAGCATCGCGGCACGGTCACCAATTCCGTGCCCACCATGCTGATCCGGATGCTGGAAGAGCCCTCCATGCCGGACCGCGACCTGTCTTCCTGGCGGATCTGCTTCGTCGGCGGCACGGATATTCCGCCCTCACTCATGCGGCGCATGAAGGAGCAGGTGGGCACCGATCCGATGATCATCATGGGCATGACCGAATGCTCGCCGATCATCACCCAGACCGAGCCGTCGGACGATTTCGAGACCCAGATCGCCACCGCCGGCACGCCGCTGCCGCATACCGAGATCAAGGTGGTCGACCCCGAGACGCGCGACCCCGTCCCGCTGGGAGAATCGGGCGAGCTGATGATCCGCGGCTACCTGACGACCGCAGGCTATTTCGACATGCCGGAGAAGACGGCCGAGACACTGGATGCTGAGGGCTGGCTGAAATCCGGCGACCTCGCCGTGCTGGACGAGGGCGGTTACCTGCGGATCGTTGGCCGGATCAAGGACATGCTGATCCGGGGCGGCGAAAACGTCTATCCGGCCGAGATCGAGGCGTTCCTGATGACCCATCCCGACATCTCGGACGCGCAGGTGGTGGGCGTGCCCGATCCGCAGATGGGGGAGGAGATATTCGCCTTCGTCATCCCGCGACCCGGCGCGACGCTGGATCCGCAGATCGTGCGCGACTTTTGCCGCGAGGGGCTCGCCCGGCACAAGCTGCCGAAATACGTGGAGCTGACCGACGCCTTCCCGCAGACCGCCAACGGCAAGATCCGCAAGGTCGAGCTGCGCGAGACCGCGGCCAAACGCGTCGCGGAGAGCGCGGCATGAGCGTGCTTCTGGAAGAGCGTGACGGCCATGTCCTGCGGCTGGTCCTGAACCGGCCCGAGGCGCATAACGCCATCTCGCCCGAGGTCGCCTGCCGGCTGGCGGACGCCTTCACCGCCTTCGAGGCGGACGAGGCGCTGAGGGTCTGCGTGCTGACCGGGGCGGGGGAGAAATCCTTCTGCTCGGGCGGCGATCTTGGCCTGATGCTGCCCCTGATGACCAGCGCGCGCCAGCCCGAGACCGAGTGGGACCGCCGTGTGCTGGAGGATCCGGAGGTGATGGACCGCTCGTCGCTCCGCCGCTTCCGCATGGAAAAGCCGCTGATCGCCGCGGTGAACGGCCATTGCCTGGCCGGCGGGCTGGAGACCCTGCTGGCAACCGACATCCGCCTCGCCGCGCCCCATGCCACCTTCGGCCTGCCCGAGGCGCGCCGCGGGCTCATCCCCTTTGCCGGCGCGCTGACCCGGCTGCCGCGGCAGGTGCCGCAGGCGGTGGCGATGGAGATGCTGATGACCGGCGGCACGCTCGACGCGGAGCGTGCGCGCGAGATGGGGCTGGTCAACCGCGTGGTCCCCGCCGAACGGCTGATGGAGGAGACCATGAAGATGGCCCACCGCATCGCCGCCAACGGCCCGCTGGCGCTGCGCGAGATCAAGCGCACGGTGCTGGAGGCCACGGGCCGCCCGCTGGACGAGGGCTATGCGCTGGAGGACGCGGCGAAGGATCGCGTCATGGCGTCGGAGGATGCCCGTGAAGGCCCCCGCGCCTTCATGGAGAAACGCGACCCGGTCTATTCCGGGCGCTGAACCGTCCGCCGCGGCCCGGAGGAGGGGGCGCGCCGGACGACAAGGGAGGAGTGAAGGATGATCGGACGGACAAGTACGGCCAGCCTGCTGGCGATGACGCTGGCCGCCCCGGCGCTGGCGCAGGACGGTACGGATGCCTGCGCGGCGCTCGCGGGCGTGGCGGCGCATGACACCATCGTCTCCGAGGCGGCAATGCAGCCCGCCGCGGATGGCCTGCCGGCCCATTGCCTCGTGCGCGGGGTGATCGAGCCGCGGATCGGCGTGGGCGGGCGGCAATACGGCACCGGCTTCGAGCTGCGCATGCCAGAGGATTGGTCCGGCCGCTTCGTCATGCAGGGCGGCGGCGGCTGGGACGGCGCGGTCCGCCCCGCGACCGGCGTGATCGACCGGACCAAGCCCGAGGATACCGCGCTGGCGCGTGGCATCGCCGTGGCCTCCACCGATGCGGGCCATACCGGCGACAGCCCGGTGGACGGCTGGTGGGGTCTCGACCAGAAGGCACGGGTCGACAACGGCTACAACTCCGCCAAGCTGACCGCCGAGCGGTCGCGCGACCTGATGCGCCGCTTCTACGGAGAGATGCCGCACCATTCCTATTTCATGGGCTGCTCCAATGGCGGGCGGCAAGGCATGGTCGCGGCCGTGCGCTACCCGCAATATTTCGACGGCGTGCTGGCCGGGGCCCCGGCCTTCGACCTGACGCCCAGCGTGATCGCCTGGAACTGGAACACCAAGGTGCTCAAGGACCTGGCCGAGGCCGAGACCGGCGGCGACATCTCCGCCACCTTCAGCGATGACGAGCTGGCGATGATCTCGCAGGCCGCGATCGCGGAATGCGACGGGGCCGACGGCGCCGAGGACGGGCTGGTCATGGCGCCGCTGCAATGCAGCTTCGACCCGGCCGCGCTGCAATGCGGTGAGGGCGAGAGCAACCAGTGCCTCAGCGAAGGGCAGGTGGATGCGCTCAAGAAGATCCAGCAGGGGCCGAAGGACGGCGAGGGCAACCTGGTCTATCCCGGCTGGTCGCTGGCGGGGATCGACGGCCCGAGCGGCTGGCGGGCCTGGATCGTGGGCGGCCGGCCGGGCCCGGAGACCAGCGCGCGCGGCGGCATGTTCCAGAAGGACTGGATGCGGCTCGTGGGCTCCACCCCGCCGCGGCCGGATTTCGACGCGATGACCTTCGACATCGACGACCGCGACTTCCTGCAGGAGGCGGCGCCGCTCTTTGCCGCGACCTCCACCGACTATGACGCCTTCGCCGACAAGGGCGGCAAGCTGATCGTCTGGCACGGCACGGCCGACCCGGCCTTTTCCACCGCGCGGATCGCCGGCTGGTTCGACACCCTGCGCGACGACATGGGCGACACGGAGGTCGAGGATTTCGCACGTCTCTACCTCACACCCGGAGTTCACCATTGCGGAGGCGGCGCCGGCCTGACAAGTTTCGACGCGCTGAGCCCGCTGATCGACTGGGTGGAGAACGGCGAGGCACCGGAAGCGATCGAGGCCAGCGGCACGCCGCCGGGCGCCGAGGCTCCGGTGACCCGGCCGCTCTGCCCGCATCCGGCCCATGCCGCGCCCGAGGACGGGGACGGGGCAGACGGCTCCGGGGAGGACCAGGAATTTACCTGCGTGACGCCGTAAGGCGCCATGCACCAATGTGAACGACGAGGATTCAAGGGAGGACATACTATGAATCTCAAGCACCTGCTCGCAGCAACGGCCCTGACGGCCATCTCCGTGACCGGCGCGTCCGCGCAGGAGGTCACCTTCCGGCTGGCCCACTGGCTGCCGCCGACGCACCCGGTCCAGACCATGGGCATGACCGAGTGGATGGATTCCATCAAGGAAGCGTCCGACGGCCGCATCGACTTCCAGGTGTTCCCGGCCCAGCAGCTCGGCGCCGCGCCCGACCATTACGACATGACCCGCGACGGCATTGCCGACATTGGCTACGTCAACCCGGGCTACCAGGCGGGCCGTTTCCCGATCTATTCGCTGATCGAGATCCCGTTCCACATGGACAACGCCCCGCGCGGCGCCAAGGCCATGCACGAATGGTACGCGCCCATCGCCGAGGAAGAGATGAGCGACGTCAAGTTCTGCCTCGCCAACCCGCATGACCCCGGCACGCTGCACTCCAAGACGCAGGTGAAAGTGCCCGGCGACATCGATGGCATGGCCGTTCGGCCGGCCCACGCCACCATGTCGCGCTTCGTCTCCATGCTGGGCGGCGCGCCGGTGCAGGTGCCCGCCCCCGAGGCGCGCGAGGCCATCGCCAACGGCACCGCGGACGCGATCACCTTCCCCTGGGGGTCGATGTTCGTCTTCGGCATCAACGAGGAGACGCCCTATCACCTCGACATGCCCTTCTACGTCTCGGCCCAGCTCATGCTGATCAACAAGGCCAAGTACGAGGGCCTGCCGGACGACCTGAAGAAGGTGATGGACGAGCATTGCACCCCGGAATGGTCGCAGCGCTTCTCCGAAGGCTGGGCGGAATTCGAGGCCGCGGGCCGCGAGAAGGCCATCGAGGCCGGCGACACGCTCTACGAGCCGACCGAGGACGAGCTGCAGCAATGGCGCGACGCCGCCGCGCCGCTGCTCGACGAGTGGAAGAACGAGGTCGGCGCGGATGCCGACGAGATCTACAAGACCTACGTGGACCTGCTGGAAGAGAACGACGCAAGGTTCTGATCCGGATGACGTGAAACGGGGGCGCGCGGTTCCGGCCGCGCGCCCTTCCTGTCGGGAGGGAGGAAAGACATGCAGCGATTGCAGCGGGCGCTGGACCGGCTTGCCCTGGCCATCGAGAAGGTGGCGGGCGTGCTGATGGCGCTGATCACGGTGCTTGTGGTGGCCTCGGCCGCCGGGCGCTATCTTTTCGCATGGCCCCTTCCGGACGCCTTCGACCTGTCGCGGCTGCTGCTGGCCGCCGCCATCGCCTGGGGTTTCGCCTCGGTCGGCTATCGCGGCTCGCACATCAAGGTCGACCTGATCGCCGAGGTGCTGCACCCCAAGCTGCGCCGCTGGGTCGACAGCTTTGCCTGGACCGTGCTGCTGATCTTCACCTGCCTGCTGGTCTGGATGATGTTCGCCCGCGTGGAAAGCGCGGGGCTGAGCAACGAATCCACCATGGACCTGCGGCTGCCGGTCTGGCCCTTCATGGGGCTGATCTGGCTGGGCTTCGTGGTCTCCGTTCCGGCGATCCTCGCGCGGCTGCTGATCGTCGTTTCCGGCCGCAGCAGCCTTGACCATTTCGACCCGGCCGACCGGCCGGAGGAGTATGCCGAATGACACTTTCTCCCGACACGCTGGCCGCGCTCGGCTTCGGCGCTCTCTTTGCCATGATGCTGCTGCGGGTCCCGGTGGGCATCGCCATGGGCCTCGTCGGGATCGGCGGTTTCGCGGGGGTGGCGGGCACCGGCCCGGCGCTCAACCTGCTGGCCCAGTCGCCCATCCGCACCATCACCGACTTCAACCTGTCGCTCATCCCCTTCTTCGTGCTGATGGGGGTGCTGGCCACCAATTCCGGCATGTCGCGCGAGCTGTTCCGAGCCGGCAACCACTGGTTCGGCCACCTCAAGGGCGGCATGGCCATGTCGACCATCGGCGCCTGCGCCGGCTTCGCCGCGATCTGCGGCAGCTCGGTCGCCACCGCCGCCACCATGTCCAAGATCGCACTGCCCGAGATGAAACGCGCGGACTACCCCGACGAGGTTTCCACCGGGGTGATCGCCGCGGGCGGCACGCTGGGCATCCTGATCCCGCCCTCGGTGGTGCTGGCGGTCTACGGCTTCATCACCGAGCAGGATATCGGCAAGCTCTTCATCGCGGGCATGGTGCCCGGGCTGCTGGCCATTGTGATGTATATGGGCGCGGTGCGGCTGGCCTATGGCCATCGTCTGCCAGCGGGCGAGCGGTTCAACCTGCGCGAGGCGCTGCGCTCGCTGCGGGGCATCTGGGCGGTGATGCTGCTGTTCGTGGCGATCATCGGCTCGATCTATTTCGGCTTCGCCACGGCGACCGAGGCGGCGGCTGTCGGGTCCTTCCTGACCGGGCTGATCGGCGTGCTGCGCGGACGGCTGAACGCCCGCAACCTGCTCGACAGCCTGGTCGAGGCGCTGCGCACCTCGGTGTCAATCTACACGATCCTCGTGGGGGCCATGCTGTTCGGCTATTTCCTGGCCGTCACGCAAAGCCCGCAGAAGATCACCGCCTGGCTCGTCGCGCTGGACATCGGCAGCTACGGCACGCTGGCGCTGATCCTGGTGTTCTTCGTGCTGATGGGCTGCATCCTCGACGCGATGGCGATGATCATCCTGCTGGTGCCCATCGTCTACCCGGTGGTCATGCAGCTGGGCTTCGACCCGATCTGGTTCGGCGTCGTCATCGTCATGACCGTGGAGCTGGGGCTGATCACGCCGCCGGTGGGGATGAACGTCTTCGTCATCAATTCCATCGCAAGGGGTATCTCGCTGCCCACGATCTTCCGGGGCGTGCTGCCCTTCGTCGGCGCCGACATCCTGCGGTTGATCCTTCTGGTGGCCCTGCCGGGGCTGGTGCTATGGCTTCCCCATACGATGAAATAGAGGACGGGCCATGCGGCGCAGATTTTCCACCATCTACAACACCCTGATGCGCGACAATTCCCGCGCCTTCCTGCACGGCATGGGCATGTCCGACGAGGAGATCGCGCGCCCGCAGGTGGCCGTGGCCCATACCGGCGGCGAGATGAGCCCCTGCAACATGGGCCTGCGCGGTCAGGCGGAGCTGGTCAAGACCGGGCTCTACGGGGCAGGGGCCTACGGGCACGAGACGCCGGTGGTCTCGGTCTCGGACGGGCTGACCATGGCGCATCCCGGGATGCGGTTCTCGCTGATCTCGCGCGAGCTGATCGCCGACAGCGTGGAGGCGACGATGCGCGCCCACATGTGGGACGGGATCATCGCCATCGGCGGCTGCGACAAGAACCTGCCGGGGCTGATGATGGGCATCCTGCGGGTCAACGCGCCGGGGCTTTTCCTGCATGGCGGCGCGGCGCTGCCCGGCCGTGTGCGGGGGCGCGAGGTCACCGTGCTGGACGCGTTCGAGACCATCGGCCGGATGATCGCGGGCGAGGCCGACGAGGAAGAGCTGCGCGACTACCAGAAGCATTCCATCCCCACCGAAGGTTCCTGCGCGGGGCAATTCACCGCCAACACCATGGGCATGGCGGGCGAGGCTCTGGGGCTGACCCCCATCGGTTTGTCGATGATCCCCGCCGCCCACGTGGAGCGGCACGCGGCGCTGCGCAAGCTGGGCCAGACGATCATGCGGGTGATTGCGGGCGACGCGCCTCTCCCGCGCGAGATCGTGACGCGCGCGGCCATCGAGAATGCCTGCGCGCTGGTCGCGGCCACCGGCGGGTCGACCAACGCCGCGCTGCATCTGCCGGCCATCGCGCACGAGGCGGGCATCCCCTTCACCATGGACGACTGCGCCGCGGTCTTCCAGCGGACGCCCCTGATCGCGAGCCTGTCGCCCGGCGGCAAGTACCTCGCCCGCGACGTGCACGAGATCGGCGGCGCGGGGGTGATCCTCGCCGAGCTGCTGAAGGGTGGGCACGTGGACGGCTCCGCGCTGACCGTGACCGGCCAGACGCTGGAGGAGGCCGTGGCAGGCCTGCCCGATCCGGACGGCAAGGTGGTCTATCCCTCGGCCAAGCCCATCGCGCCCACCGGCGGACTCGTGGTGCTGAAGGGCAACCTTGCCCCCGATGGCGCGCTGATCAAGGTGGCGGGGCTCCCGGCGCTGGAATTCCGCGGCCGCGCCCGCGTCTTCGACGGGGAAACCGACTGCCAGAAGGCGATCGAGACGCGCGCCTACGAAGAGGGTGACGTGATCATCGTGCGCGGCGAGGGGCCGCGCGGCTCCCCGGGGATGAAGGAGATGCTGGGCATCACCGCGCTGCTTTACGGGCAGGGGATGGGGGCCAAGGTGGCCCTGATCACCGATGGCCGCTTCTCCGGCGCGTCGCGCGGCATGTGCATCGGCTATGCCTCGCCCGAGGCCGCCGTGGGCGGACCGATCTCATTGGTCGAGGATGGCGACATGATCTCCATCGACGCGCGGCCGGACGTGGCCTCTCTGACGCTGGAGGTCGAGGAGGATGTGCTGGAGCAACGCCGCGCCGCCCGTCCCGCGCCCAAGGCGCCGCGTTTCGGCGGGCTGCTGGAGAAATACGCCGCCACCGTGCAGGGGGCCGAGCGCGGGGCCGTGACCCATTCCGGCGCCGTGGACACCACGGACGACGTCTGCTGAGGCGAGGCGACTGAATTGAGACTGGCGCGGGCGACCAGCCCGTGCCGCGCCCGACCCTCCCCCCGGGAGGGCGCATTGGCGATGTCGCTCACCGCACGGGGCGAGTCCGGGGCTTCGGGAATAGACCGCCTGCCACGAGCGCCTCAAAGCGCCCACTCAGGGCCGGGCGCGTCCCTCTGCACCGACCACGGCGGAGGCCCGGCGCTCGAATGAAAAAGGGGCGCCCCTATCGGACGCCCCTTTCTCGCATTCTGTAGAAAGCTCAGGCGTTCCAGGCCTTGTCCACGTCCCCGTGCTTGACCCGCGTCGGCAGGCCGATCCTGTCCAGCACGGTGAAGAAGGGCTTGGGGTCGAGCTCTTCCACGTTCTTCATCGTCCCAGCATCCCAGTCGCCCTGCGCCACCAGCATCGCTGCGGCCACCGGGGGCACGCCCGCGGTGTAGGAGATGCCCTGCGATCCGACCTCCTCGAAGGCCTCCTTGTGATCGGCAACGTTGTAGACAAGCACCTCGGTCTTCTCGCCGTCCTTCACGCCCTTCACCAGGTCCCCGATGCAGGTCTTGCCGGTGTATTCCGGTGCCAGAGAGGACGGGTCGGGCAGGCAGGCCTTCACCACCTTCAGCGGCACCACTTCCTGGCCCTCGGCGGTGGTCACCGGCTGCTCGGACAGCAGGCCGATATTCTTCAGCACGGTGAAGACGTTGATGTAATGCTCGCCGAAGCCCATCCAGAAGCGCACGTCGGCATGCGGGTAGTTCACCGCCAGCGAATGCACCTCGTCATGGCCGGACATGTAGGCGCGCTGCACACCCACCACGGGCAGGTCCCAGTCGTGGCCCACCTCGAACATCGAATTCTCGCGCCACTGGCCGCCCTGCCAGGAATAGACCGTGCCGGTGAATTCGCGGAAATTGATCTCCGGGTCGAAGTTGGTGGCGAAGTACTTGCCGTGCGAGCCGGCGTTGATGTCCACGATGTCGATGCTCTCGACCTCGTCCATGTATTCGTCGATGGCAAAGCGCGCATAGGCGTTCACCACCCCCGGATCGAAGCCGGCGCCGAGGATCGCGGTCACGCCCTTCTCCGCGCAGGCGTCGCGCTTCTTCCATTCGTAGTTGGCGTACCAGGGCGGCTCTTCGCAGATCTTGTCCGGCTCCTCGTGGATCGCCGTGTCGATATAGGCGGCGCCGGTCTCGAGGCAGGCGTCCAGCACCGACATGTTGACGAAGGCGGTGCCCACGTTGATCACGATCTGCGTGTCCGTGTCGCGTATGAGCTGCGCCAGCGCGGGCACGTCCATCGCGTCGATCTCGTGCGCCTCGAGAACGCCGTCCTGTTTCATCGCGTCCTTGTCGCGGACGGATTCGAGGATGGCCTCGCATTTGGACAAAGTGCGGCTGGCGATGCGGATGTCGCCCAGCACGTCGTTGTTCTGGGCACATTTATGCGCCACGACCTGCGCGACGCCGCCCGCGCCGATGATGAGAACATTTCGTTTCAAACCAGGGGGCCTCCTTTGGATCGGTGCTCGTCGGGGGAGAGTAATGCGCGTGCGGTGCGTGTCACGACAGCGCGGCCGTGAAATCCCCGTAGGTGAAGTCGCGGACCAGCCGCTCCGTCCCGTCCATCTCGCGGACCGCGATGGAGGGCATCTGCACGCCGTTGAACCAGTTCTTCTTGACCATCGTGTAGCCCGCGGCGTCCTGCACCGACAGCCGGTCGCCGGGCTTCAGCGCCTGCGGAAAGCGGAATTCGCCGAAGATGTCACCGGCCAGGCAGGACTTGCCGCAGATCATCCATTCCTCGGGGCCCTCGTCGGGCAGCATCTTCGCGCTCTCTCGGTAGATCAGCAGGTCGAGCATATGCGCCTCGATCGAGCTGTCGACGATGGCGAGGTTCTTGCCGTTGTAGAGCGTGTCGAGCACCGTAACCTCCAGCGTGGTGGAGTTGGTGATCGCGGCCTCCCCGGGCTCCAGGTAGACCTGCACCTCGTTCTCGCCGGCAAAGCGTTTCAGCCGCTCGGCCAGCTTGTCGAGCGGGTAGTCGTCGCCGGTGAAATGGATGCCGCCGCCGAGGCTGATCCAGTCCATGCGGCGGATGAGGTGGCCGAAGCGCTGCTCGATCATGCCCAGCATGGCGTCGAACCGCTCAAAATCCGCGTTCTCGCAATTGTTGTGGAACATGAAGCCCGAGATCATGTCAGCCACCGGCTCGATATCCTCGGGGGCATGTTCACCCAGCCGCGAGAAGGGGCGCGCCGGGTCGGCGAGGTCGAAATCGGAGGTCGAGACACCGGGGTTCACGCGCAGCCCGCGGATGCGGTCGCGGCTCTGCGCCTCGAACCGGTGAAGCTGCGCGGCGGTGTTGAAGATGATCTTGTCCGAACTCGCGACCACCTCGTCGATCTCGTGATCGGCCCAGGCCACGGAATAGGCATGCGTCTCGCCCGGGAACTTCTCGCGTCCCAGCTTGACCTCGAAGAGCGAGGACGAGGTGGTGCCGTCCATGTACTCGCTCATCATGTCGAAGACCGACCATGTGGCGAAGCATTTCAGCGCCAGCAGGGCCCTGGCGCCCGAGGCGTCGCGCAGCCAGGCGATCCGTTCCATGTTCCGAAGAAGCCGCGACTTGTCGATGAGGTAATAGGGCGTCTGCAGCATCGGGCTTGCCTCCCCGGGATCCGGTCGTGGAAGGGGCCGTCTAAGCAATTTTGCCCGGGCGGGCAAGGGAAGAGGCGCCCGTCGCCTGATGCCGTCGGACCCGCGATGGTAGAATCTGACAAAAAAGATTGGATATATACTTGACTGTTTTGCTCATGGCGGCTTAGCCCGGGAAAAAACGCAGTTTCGGGGGACCCTATGCGCACCACTCAGCTTCTCTCCACCACCGCGGTGGTCTGCCTCATGGCCGCCATGCCGGCCGCCGCGCAGCAGGACGGCGAGGTGATCGACCTGGATGCGATCAGCGTGGAATCCGAAAGTGACACCACGCTCCAGCAGGAGGGCTACGTGGCCGAGATCGGGCGCCAGGCCACTAAGGTGGACACGCCCATCGCGCTGATCCCGCAGGCGGTCTCCACCGTCACGCAGGACCAGATGGAGGATCAGAAGCCGCGCACGGTGAACGAAACGCTGGGCTACACGGCGAGCGCGGTGCCGGGGAATTACGGGCTGGACACGCGCTACGACGCCTTCTTCCTGCGCGGCTTTCCGGCGTATTACAACGGCATGTTCCGGGACGGGCTGCGGCAGTACAACGGCCCCTCGGCCTGGTTCCGCAACGATCCCTACACGCTGGAAGGCATCGCCATCCTCAAGGGCCCGGCCTCGTCCCTCTACGGGGTGAGCGGCCCGGGCGGGATCGTCAACATGGTCAGCAAGCGGCCGAAGGAGCAGACCTTCCGCGAGGTCGAGGCGCTGGTCGGCACCGACAACCGCCGGCAGCTCGCCTATGATTTTACCGGCGCCGCGGACGAGGAGGGGCGGGTGCTCTACCGTATCACCGGCCTGATGCGTGACGCGGACACGACGCTTGAGGGCTACCGCGACGACAAGCGGCTGATCGCCCCGGCGCTGACCTGGAACGCGACCGACCGGACGACGATCACCTTTCTAGGCGAATATTCCGAGGCCAATGTCGGCGGCACCGCGTCCTTCTACAATCCCAGCTACGGCGTGGCCTCCGACATCTACGTGGGCGACCCGGAGTACAACGATTTCGACCAGGTGCAGTGGCGCCTGGGCTACGAGCTGGAGCACGAGCTGACCGACAGCGTCACGCTGGTGCAGAAGCTGCGCTATGCCGAGGTGGATGCCGACCTGCAATATTCCGGCCTGTACGATGGCGGGGGCGGTACGCTGGCGCGGTACTGGGGGCATTACCTCGAGGACATGGACGTCCTCACCGTGGACAACCAGGCGCGGATGATCTTTGCCACCGGGGTCTGGGATCACGAGCTGGTCGCCGGCATGGACTATACCCGGGCGCGATACGACGCATGGTCCGCAGACGGCTACGTCTCGGCCGCGGCCACGCAGGCCATGCAGGCGCCCTATTTCGGCGGACAGGACAGCGAGCAATGGGGGCTTTACGTCCACGACCAGGTGACAAGCGGACCGATGACGCTGTTCGGCTCCCTCCGCTACGACTGGGTGGACAATGTGGACACCGTTGCCACCGGCGACCAGACCGACAATCATTACGAGGCTCTTTCGGGCCGACTGGGCGTCTCTTACCAGATGGCGAACGGCCTCGTGCCATACTACAACTACTCGACCTCCTTTGCGCCCAATGTCGGGCTGGTCTTCGACAACCCGACCGACCCCGCCGACGAGGGCCGACCGGCAGAGCCCACGCGGGCGGTGCAGAACGAGCTGGGGCTGAAATACCAGATCCCCGGCACGCCCTCGCTGATCTCCGCCGCGCTGTTCCGGATCGAGCAGGAGGACGGCGTGGTCTTCGACACCTCCGCCGGCGCCAACAAGCAGCGCCAGCTCGACATGACCTCGACCGGGATCGAGCTGGAAGCCGCGACCGAGTTCGACAGCGGGCTGAGCCTCATGGCCTCCTACACCCACCTGCGCGTCGAGATCGACAAGGGGGTGACCGGCGCCGAGGGCAAGGAGCTGTCGGGCACGCCCAACGACGTGGCCTCGATCTGGGCGCATTACGCGCCGAAGGGCGGGGCGCTGAAGGGCTGGGGCTTCGGCATGGGCCTGCGCTATGTCGGCGAAAGCTGGGGCGACGACACCAACACGATCCGCAACGACGACCGGATCTTCGTGGACGCGGCGCTGTCCTACGATTTCGCCGAGGCGGGCTATCCGGGGCTTACCCTGCAGGCCAACGTCAAGAACCTCTTCGACAAGACCAAGCAGACCTGCACGGCGGGCTATTGCTACCGTGACGAAGGGCGCACCGCGACGGTGTCGATGGGCTACCGCTTCTGATGGGTGTCGCGCCCGGCACCTGGCCGCTGATCGGATCGATCGGCGGCCTCTACGTGGCCCAGAGCGTCATCGGCGGCGCGACCTGGACGGGGCTGCCCGCGGTGCTGCGCGCCGAGGGCCTGCCCCTCGACCGGGTCGGGCTGCTGTCGCTGCTGGTGCTGCCCTGGGCGCTGAAATTCTTCTGGGCGCCGATGATCGAACGCGCCCGCCTGCCGCAGGGCGGAGACCGCTCGGCGCTGGTGGTGGCACTGGGCGGGCTTTTCGCGGTGCTGGGCTTTTTCGCCATCGGTCTGATGGGGCCCTCGCCGCTGCTGCCGGTGCTGGGGGTGCTGTTCCTCGTCGCCTGCGCCACGGCGACGGTGGACATCGCCTGCGACGGCTACGCGGTGGAAAGCCTGCGCGAGGGGCAGCTGGGCTGGGGCAACGCGGCGCAGGTGGGCGGGGCCTACCTGGGCTCGGCGATCGGCGGGGGGCTGTTCCTGGTCATCGTCGACCGCGCCGGCTGGCAGACCGGCGCATGGGCCATGGCAGTGCTGATCGTGGTGATGGGCCTGCCGTTCCTGCGCCATGCCAGCCGCCGCACTCGCCCGGTTCCCGCCGGGGAGCCGCATGTGCCGTCCCTCCGCGCCGCGCTGAGGCGGCCCGAGATCCGCCGCGGGCTGGCGATGGCGGCGATCTACGTCGTGGCGCAGAAGACCGCATTGGGCATGGTCGGGCCCTTCCTGGTGGATTCCGGGCTGGACCTGGCGGTGATCGGCGCGCTGAACGGGCTGGGCAGCCTCGCGGTGGGCTTTGCCGGCGCGCTGGCCGGCGGCGCGTTGACCCGGGCGCTGGGCATCCGCCCGGTGCTGGGGCTGGCCGCCGCCTGCCAGGCCGTGGTGCTGGGGCTGCTGGCGCTGCAGGCGGGGACGGGGCTGTTTCCCGTCGCGGTGCCCGCCGGGCTGGTCCTGTGCGGCACGCTGATCATGGCCATCGGCTTCGTCGCGCTTTATGCGCAATTCATGCGCTGGGCCGATCCGCGGCAGGGCGGGGTGGATTTCACCCTGTTCCAGTGCATGGACGCGGCCATTTCCATGCTGGCGGGACTCGCTGCCGGCATGGTGGCCGAAGCGCTGGGCTTTGCCGTCTTCTTCGCCATCGCCGCCATGCTCGCCGTGCTGGCCGCGCCGCTGATCCTGCGGGTCTCGCGCCATGGCGCCCGGGCGGTGCCGGTCTAGGCGTCCTCCAGCACCATCGCGGCGCCCTTTTCGCCGATCATGATGGCGGGGGCGTTGGTGTTGCCCGAGGGCATGGCGGGGATGATGGAGGCGTCGATCACCCGCAGCCCCGTCACGCCGTTGACCCGCAGCCTTGGGTCGACCACCGCCTCCGGGTCGGCGCCCATGCGGCAGGTGCCCACCGGGTGATAGACCGTGCTTGCCCGCTTGCGCAGGTACGCCACGAAATCCTCGTGCCGTTCGGCCTCGGGGCCCGGCTCCAGCTCTTCGGCGATGATCCCCTGCATCTGGGGCTGCGCCACCATGCGCCGGATCTCGGCCATGCCGCGGGCCAGCGTCTCCGCGTCGCGCGGATCCTCCAGGTGGTTCATCCGCAGCTCCCCCAGGTCGGCGGGGTCGGCGGAGGTGATCCGGTAGCTGCCCCGGCTCCACGGCCGGGTCTGGATCGCCGAGACGGTGATCGCCGGCACCTCGTCGATGGCGAGGCCCGTGGGCAGGACATGGAAGGACAGCGGGCGCATCGAGAGCTGCAGGTCGGCACGCGGCGCGTCCGGGGCGGAGCGGAAGAAGCCGCAGACCTGCGAGGTGGGCATGGTCAGTGTCCCGCGCCCGGTCAGCAGCCATCGCACGCCCTCGCGCGCCATCCCGAGCTTGCTGCGCAGCAGGCGGTTATGGCTTTGCCGCTCGGTGCGGGTGCGGAACTTGAGATGGGCGAAGAGGTGGTCCTGGATATTCTCCCCCACCGCGGGCAGGTCCACGACCGGATCGAGGCCGAGGCCCTTCAGATAGGCGGCCGGCCCGATGCCGGAGCGCTGCAGCAGCGCCGCGGAGCCCAGCGTGCCGGCGGAGAGGATCACCTCGGCCCGGGCCACGAGGCGGCGGTCGGTGCCGTCGGTGACGATCTCCAGCCCGGTGGCGCGGCGGCCCGAAAAGGTTACGCAGGTGGCGGTGGCGTCCCGGATCACGGTGAGGTTCGGCCGCTTCAGGGCCGGGCGGAGGAACGCCTTGGCCGCGGATTGCCGCCTGCCGCGGTAGATCGTGGCAAGCAGGTGACCCACCCCTTCCTGGGCGCCGTCATTCACATCTTCGTTATACTTCAGCCCGTAGCTCTGCGCCGCTTCGAGGAATTGCTCGGAGGTCGGATGCAGGTCCCGCACCCAGTCGAGCCGCAACTCGCCCTCGCGGCCGTGATGGGCGTCGGAGCCGCCCTCGTCCAACCGCTCGGAGCGGCGGAAATAGGGCAGCACGTCGTCCCAGCCCCAGCCGGTACAGCCGGCGTCTGCCCAGCCGTCGTAATCCTCGCGCTGGCCCCGCATGTAGAGCATGCCGTTGATCGACGAGCTGCCGCCAAGCCCCTTGCCCTGTAGCATGGTGGTGCCGCGCCCGCCGAACGCCTCGGTCGCCAGCGACTTGTAGAGCCACAGGTATTTCGGGTTGCTCAGGATGTAGTAGAGCCCGGCGGGCACGTCGATCCAGGGGTTGCTGTCGCGTCCCCCGGCCTCCACCAGCGCGACCCTGTGACGGCCCGATTCAGACAGCCTGTTGGCGAGCACGCAACCGGCCGAGCCCGCGCCGACCACCACGTAATCGAATTCTTCCGCCGTGTCCGGCATGTCGTCCGCCCTGTTCATTATTGCACGCTGCGTTCAATCGGAGCGCAGAACTGCATGAAAAGTCAACAACTCCTGCTCGGGAGCCGGCAGCGGGGGGCAACGATTGGGCGGACCGAGAGCGTTATTGGCCATTCGGACTTGACGGACTCACTTCAATCTCGCAGCATTCAATTATGAATTTGCGGTTCACATGTGAACATCTGGCGGTCCGGTCCCACCGGGCGCGGACGTAGGGAAAGGTCTCTGCCCGTCAGGTTTTCACGATGTCCGCCGGTCACAACGGCAGGGTAGGCGGGAGACTGATCCGCCTGAAAGGAGACTCACCGATGGAATACAAGACTTTCACGGCAAAGCCCTATGGGCCGGCCCTGGGCGCGGAGATCCTCGATATCGACCTGACCAGGCCGCTGTCCGACGAGACGACGGACGAGCTCAAGAAGGCCTTCCTCGAATTCCAGGTGCTGTTCTTCCGCGATCAGGAGATCTCGTTCGACGATCACGCCCGGGTGGCCGAGATCTTCGGACCGCTGGGCCAGCATGTCGGCAAGAAGACGATTTCGCAGCCGACCGACAACCCGGCCGTCCGCCGCTTCCACGCCGACGAGACCTCCAAGAAGGTGTCCGGCGATGTCTGGCATTCGGACCAGAGCTGCGCCGAAGTGCCGCCGCTGGGCTCGATGCTCTACATCCACACGGTGCCGCCGATGAGCGGGGGCGATACGCTCTTCGCGTCCATGTACGCCGCCTACGAGGGCCTCTCCGACCGGATGAAGCACTACCTCGACGGGCTGACGGCGCTGCATGACGGGGTGCCGATCTTTGGCGAGGGGACGCCGCAGACCGAGCATCCGATCGTCGCGGAGCACCCGGAGACCGGGCGCAAGCTGCTGTTCGTCAACGTGGCCTTCACCACGAAGATCATCGGCCTGTCGGAGCCGGAAAGCCGCGCGATCCTCAACTTCCTCTTCGAGCATTGCGCCAAGGCGGAGTATTCCATCCGCTTCCGCTGGCAGCCGCATTCCATCGCGCTGTGGGACAACCGCTGTGCCCACCATTGCGCGATCTTCGACTACTGGCCGCATGTCCGCTCGGGCTACCGCGTCCAGATCGAAGGCACCAATCGGCCGCGCGCGCCGAAAACCGCGCTGACCGAGCAGGCGGCCTGACAGGTCGGCTGCACGGAAAAGATCAAAAGAAACCAACAGGGAAACAGGAAAAGCTCATGTTCTTTGAAACGCGAAAACTGACGCAGTGGCTGGCCGCCGGCGCCATGGCGGTGACCGCCGCGGGCGCCGCGCAGGCCCAGAGCGAGGTCATCATCGGCAGCCGCGAGAGCGGGTCGAACTTCTACGTGGTCGCGGCCACCACCGCGGCGCTGCTGGGCGAGCATTCCGACCTGACCGGCAAGGTGCTTCCGGCGGCCGGCGGGTCGGTCTGGGTGCCGATGATGGATTACCGCGAGGTCGACATGGGCGTGACCTCCCACTACGAGGCCTGGCTGGCCTGGAAGGGCAAGGGCGGCTTCAACGCGCCCCACAAGATGCGCACCGTCGTGGTCGGCGGCGGCATCAATGTCGGCCTCTACGTGATGGACGATTCCGACATCACCTCGCGCAGCGAGATCAAGGGCCTGCGGATGGCCAGCGAATATTCCGGCTCTCCGGCGGTGGACGATTTCGCCGCGGCGGAACTGGCCAATGCCGGCCTTTCCTTCGACGACATGCAGGCCCAGCCGCGCGCGTCGCTCTATGCCGGCCAGCGCGAGGACGTCTCCGAGGGCCGCCTGGACGTGTTCTACGCCTCCGTGGGATCGGGCATCACCGCCGAGCTCGATTCCACGCTCGGCATCCGCTTCCTGCCGCTCGACACGTCCGACGAGGCGATCGCGCGCATGAAGGAGGTCTACCCGGCCGTCGTCAGCGAGGTCAAAGCCGGCCCTCCGGGCATCGACGAGGACATGACGCTGGTCTACCTGCCGACCTACCTGGTGGCCCATGCCGACGTCCCCGAGGACATGGTCTACGAGACCACCAAGACGATGTTCGAGCATAACGACGAGTTCCGCGCGGCGAACAAGAGCCTCGGCAACTGGCTGAAGGAAAACTTCGCCACCGCGGATTCGGTGCTGCCCTACCATGACGGGGCTATCAAGTACTTCAAGGAAGCCGGCGTCTGGACCGACGAGATGCAGGCCAAGCAGGACGCTCTTCTGGCCGAGTAACGGCCGGATCTTCCGCCCGGCGTACAGCATCCCGTGCGCCGGGCGGGACCATGCGGCACCCCATCCCCAGGCTCGAATGGACAGGATCCGATGACCCAGGCCGACACCGCACCCGAACCGGGGCAGGCAGAGTTCAATCCAACCTCGGTCCCCGGCCGGCTGGGCAAGGCCCTGGTCCCCTGGATCGGCGTCGCCATCGCCCTGGTCGGGCTGATCTACACGCTGGACGTCTTCGTCTACCTCAACATCTTTCTCTACAATCAGCAGTTCTTTGCGCTGCTCTACGGGCTGATCTTCGCGGCGGGCTTTCTCATGCTGCCCTGGCGCAAGGCCCGCGCGGCCGAGGGCGCCACCTGGTTCGACGTGGGCGCCGCGCTGGTCGGGCTGGGCATCGGGCTCTATTTCGCGATCACCTGGGATTCCGTGGTCCGCACCGCCGGGCTGCTGACGACCGAGCGCACGATCCTCGCCACGCTGACGCTGCTCATCGTGCTGGAGCTGACGCGGCGGGCCTTTGGCTGGTCGCTGGTCATCCTGACGCTGGTGATCATGGGCTACGCGCTTTACCGCTACATGATCCCCGGGGCCTTCGGCGGGCGTCCGACCTCGTGGGCGCGGCTTTCCTCCTACGTGGTCACCGACAGCTCGGCCATGCTGGGCATGATCTCGGCCGTGGTCTTCGGCATGGTCTTTGCCTTCCTGCTGTTCGGCCGGGCGCTGTTCATGACCGGGGGCGGGGATTTCTTCACCAACATCTCCATGGCGATGATGGGGCACCGCCGCGGCGGGCCGGCGAAGGTCGCGGTGGTGGCGAGCGGTCTGTTCGGCTCGCTCTCGGGCAGCGCCTCGGGCAACGTGGTGGTGACCGGGTCGATCACCATTCCGATGATGATCAAGAACGGCTTCCGCCGCTCGACCGCCGGCGCGGTGGAGGCGGTCGCCTCCTCGGGGGGCTCGCTGCTGCCGCCGATCATGGGGGCCACGGCCTTCGTCATGGCGGAGTTCCTGCAGGTGCCCTACCACGAGATCGTCTCGGCGGCGCTGGTGCCCGGGCTGCTCTATTACATCGCGGTCTTCATGCAGGTGGACCTGGAATCCGGCCGGCTGGGCCTGAAGGGCCTGCCGCGGCCGCAACTGCCGAAACTGCTGCAGACGCTGATCACCGGCTGGACCTTCCTGGTGCCGCTGGCGGCGCTGATCTACTGCCTTTTCGTCATCTTCCTGAGCCCCACCAAATCGGCGCTGGTCTCCACCCTCGTGGTGCTGCTGATCTCCGTGCTGGGGCCGAAGAAACCGACGCCCTCCATGCTGCTCTCGATCCTGCGCGACGTGGGCCAGTCGATGGTGGAGCTGGGGCTGGTCGCGGCGATCGCGGGCGTGATCCTTGGCATCATCAACCTCACCGGGGTGGGGCTGCTGATCTCGCAGGAGGTGCTGCGCTTTGCGGGCGGCAACCTGTTCATCCTTCTGGTTCTGACGGCGCTGACCTCCATCGTGCTCGGCATGTCCATGCCCTCGACCGCGTCCTACGTGATCCTGTCGATCCTCGCCGCGCCCGCGCTGGCCGAGGCGGGGGTGGAGCCGCTGGCCGCGCACCTCTTCGTCTTCTACTTCGCGGTGCTGTCCTTCCTGACGCCGCCGGTCTGCGTGGCGGTCTTCGTCGCCGCCTCCATCGCCGACTCGGACCCGATGGAGACGGCGTGGCAATCGATGAAACTGGCCATCGTCGCCTATATCGTGCCCTTCGTCTTCGTCATCGATCCGGGGCTGCTGCTGATCGGGCCGTGGTCGATGATCGCGCTGAACATCGTCTCGGCGCTGATCGGGCTGGGCGCGCTTTCGGTGGCGCTAGTGGGCTACGCGCGGGGCCACGTGAAGCTGCCTGTGCGGGCGCTCCTGCTGGCCTCGGGCGTGGCGAGCTTCCTGCCCGAGGTGACGCCGAGCCTCGTCGGCATGGCCGTCTCGGTCGTGGTCCTGGGCGCGATCTTTGCCATGCGCAGCCCCGACGAGACGGTGGAGCGCGAGGTCGCCTGACGCGCCTCACCTTCTGAAACGATAAACACCCGGGCCCTGTGCCCGGGTGTTTTCGTTCGTGCGGGGGGTGGATACGAAAAGACGCCCGAGCCATGGCCGGGCGTCTTCTTCCGTCATGTCGCTGTCGGCTCAGGCCTTGCCGGCCTCCACCAGCGCCGAGAGCACCCGCTCGGGCGTCAGGGGCAGCTCTGTCAGCCGCACGCCCACCGCCTCCTCGATGGCGTTGGCGACGGCGCTGGCCACGGGCAGCATCGCGCCTTCGCCCATGCCCTTGGCGCCGAAGGGGCCGGGGCCGTGGCCCTGCTCCTGCGTGATCGCCTCGAAGACCTCGGGCAGATCCTCGGCCAGGGGCACCCGGTACATCAGCGCCTCGCCATTCACCAACCGCGTGCCGTCGTGGATCATCCGCTCGTAAAGCGCCTGGCCCAGCCCCATGAGCGCCGCGCCCTCGTCCTGGCCGCGGCAGACCAGCTTGTGGATCGCCCGGCCCGCATCGCCCGAGACGACAAGCTTGTGGATGAAGACCTGGCCGGTCTCGGGATCGACCGAAAGGTCCACCCCGGCCCAGCCGATTTCCCAGAAGACGCTTTTCGTCTCGAGCGGGGCGTGGTGGTCGTTGGGCTGCTTGTGAAAGCCGTCGCCGGTGAACTCGAAGCCGGTGCCGCCGTAGCGGCCCATGATCATCGGTGCCAGCGCGTGGCTTTCGTTGCCGTGGATCACCGTCCAGTTGTCGAGACGCAGCTTGTCAGGCTCCGTCCCCAGCTCTTCCGCGGCCATCTGGAGCACCTGCTGGCGCACGGAGCGTGCGGCGCGTTCCACCGCCTGGCCCATGACCGAAATGCCGGAGCTGGCATTGGTGCCCTGGTCGAAGGGGGTGTAGCGGGTGTCGAGCGGCAGGTATTCGACGCGGGCGAGGGGGCAATCCATCACCTCGGCCACCACCTGGCTCAGCGCGGTGCGGGCGCCTTGCCCGATCTCCACCGTGCCGCACATCAGGTGCACGTCGCCGTTGGTGGACACCTTGACCCGCGCCTGTGCCGGCTTGTTGACGCCGCCGCCATCCTTGAAGCCGATGGACAGCCCCACGCCGCGGTTCGCCTCGCGCGGGCGGTCATAGCCCACCTCGCGTGCCACGAGGTCGAGCCCCTCGCGCATGTCGCTGTCCACGCCGCTTTCGCCCGGGACCCAGGGCTCGTGCAGGTCGACGAGGTTCTTCATCCGCATCTCCATCGGGTCGATCCCGAGGCGCCGGGCGATCATGTCGATCTGGCTGTCGCTGGCCCACGTGGCCTGCGTCCCGCCGAAACCGCGGAACGGCCCGGCGGGCGGCTGGTTCGTCATCACGCAGTCGCAGACCGAGGAGATGTGCTTGTAGCGGTAGGGGCCCGCCACGCGGTAGCCCGCCTTTTCCGCGACCAGCGGGCTGGCATCGGAATAGGCGCCCGAATCCAGCAGCACGTGGCTTTGCCGCGCCACGAGCGTGCCGTCGGCCATCACCCCGGTCTTCAGCCGCAGGATCGCGGCGTGCTGGGTGTTGGTCAGGAACCCTTCCTCCATCGTCAGGCAGAAGCGCACGGGCCGCCCGGTGCGGCGCGAGAGCATCAGCGCGATGGGCTCGGTCTTGCAGTTGTTCTTGGAGCCGAAGCCGCCGCCCACGAAAGGCACATGCACCGCGATCCGGCTTTCCGGCACCCGGAAGATGCGAGCGATCTCCTTGCGCAGCGGAAAGGGGTTCTGGCAGCTCGTCGTCAGCTCGATCTCGTCGCCCTCCTTCCAGTGGGCAAGGCAGACGAAGGGTTCGAGGTGCAGGTGGTGCATCCGGGAAAATCGGAACTCGTCCTCGAAGACGTGGTCGCATTCGTCGAAGACCGAGGGATCCCCGGTCTCGTAGGCGTAGGAATAGCAGACGTTCCTGCGCGGCCGCAGCGCGCCGGAAGAGCCCGCGCCATAGGGCGGCACGATGCCGATCGGGGCCTCCTCGAAAAGCTCGGGCGCGTCCTCGGCGAGTGCCGCCTCCATGTCGGGCAGGGCCGGCAGATCCTCGTATTCCACCACGATCCTGGCCAGCGCCGCGTTGGCCTGTCCTTCCGTCTCGGCGGCCACGGCGGCCACCATGTCGCCCTCGTAGCGGACGCGGTCGGTCGCGAGGATCGGCTGGTCCTTGATGAAATAGCCGTAGACCGGCATCGGCACATCGGCGAGGTCGACGCCGGTCAGCACCGCGTGGACGCCGGGCATAGCGCGGGCGGCGGAGGCATCCACGCGCAGCACCTTCGCATGGGCGCGGGTGGAGCGCAGGACCTTCGCATGCAGCATGCCCGGACGCGCCGCGTCATAGCTATAGCGGGCGCGGCCCGTCACCTTGACATGGGCGTCGGAGCGCTCGATCTCGGCGCCGATGACGCGCAGGGGGGCTTGGTCGTTCATTCCGCGGCCTCCTTCCCGGCCATGGTCTCGGCCGCCTCTTCGACCGCCTCGATGATCAGCTGGTAGCCGGTGCAGCGGCAGATGTTGGAGCTGATCCATTCGCGGATCGTCTCCCGGTCGGGGCGCTGGTGCTCGGCCAGCAGGGCGCGCGCCAGCAAGATCATCCCGCTGGTGCAATAGCCGCATTGGAAGGCGCTTTTCTTCGCGAAAGCCGCCTGCACCGGGTCGAGCGTGCCATCCTCGGCCTCGAGCCCCTCGATCGTGGTCACGCTCCGCCCCTCCACCTCGAAGGCGAAGGTGGAACAGGCGGCGCGCGGAAATCCGTCCACCAGCACCGAACAGGCGCCGCAGACCGTGCGCCCGCAGGCGACCCGCGTGCCTTTCAGGTCCATGTCGTCGCGCAGCAGGTCCGACAGGGTGCGGCTGGTGGTCGTCGCCCGGCTGACCGGCTGCCCGTTCAGCGTGAAGGCAATGTCGATCTTGCCGTTCTCGGAAAGCGTGGTCATGCCGGGGCCTCCATCCGTTCGATCTGTCGTTTGAGGAAGGCCGCTCCGGCGCGGACCATGTGCGCGCGGCTGACGGCCGGGTCGGCGAAATCCGCGGGCAGGGCGGCGGTGGCCTCTGCGGGCGGGGTGCCGGGCGCCATGTCATGTGCCCAGGGGCGCAGGTATTCGGTGGCCACGACCAGGCGCCAGCCCCCGTCGCGCATGGCCAGCGCCTGGGTGAAGGTGGGCCGCATCGAGCGTTCGTAGTCCAGCCGTGGGCAGCCCTCCAGCGGGACGGTCACCGAGACCAGCAGGGGATGGGTGGCGGTGTCGGCCTGCCACAGATCCTCCACCGGAAGGTCGATGGTGCCGTCCGCGCCCGCCATCTGTGCACTGGCGCCGAGCGCCGTCAGCAGGATCGACAATTCGTAGCGCGTGCGCCGTGCCATGAGGTTGCCGCCGAGCGTGGCCTGCCGGCGGATGCGCACCGTGGCAATGCGGCGCCAGGCAGCGGCGAGCCCCGGCACGGCGTCGAGGGCCGGGTGCCGGAACGCCTCGTGATGGGTGACCAGCGCGCCGAGGCGCAGCGCGTGGTCGTCGCGGCCGACCTCGCGCAGGTCCTGGACACGGTCGAGCCAGACCAGTGCCGCCGGCGCCTCGCCTTCGCGCAGCCTGGCGAAAAAGTCAGTGCCGCCGGCATAAAGGGCGGCGGGCGCGGGGGCCGTGTCCAGTGCGTGGATCGCCTCCGCCACGCTGTCCGGCCGGTAGAGCGGCACTGGCGGCAGGTCGGCCTGGCTGCGCGCGAGCCCACGCGGCGCTGGGGCTGTGAACATGGGACCTCCGGTTGTTCTTATATGAACTTCTGTATCTTATATGATCACCAGAGAAGATCACCTCGGCCCCTGTTGCAAGGTTTTTCTCGCCCGCCGCCTGTTGCATTGCTGTGCGCGTGCGCATTGGGGCCTCGCCTGGCGACCGGGTTGCATCGGAGCCTGCGCCCATGCGAGCAGTCGGCCCGACCGTGAACTTTCAGGGAAGGCTGCGCCGATGACGGTGACTTCGATGCGCGCGAACCGTCCTTTCGACCTCGCCCCGCTCGCGCGGTTGCTGGAGGGGCAGGACGATCTGGCACTTATCAATCCCAATGCCAAACACCCGTTCGACCCGGTGGAATGGCAGGAGAAATGGCTGAACGAGCCGGATGACGCCTCCTTTTACCTGCTGGACGCGGATGGGTCCGAGATAGGGTTCTTCGCGCTTCGCGTCGGCGTCGGGCCGGAGGTTCGGCATCTCACCTATGTCTATGTCGCCCCGGAGGCTCGGGGCGGGGCAGGTGAGAAGCTGGCCGAGTTGGCCGAGCAGGCGGCGCGCGATCTGGGGGCGCTCAGCATCACGCTGAAAGTGGAGCTCGACAATCCCGCGGCCTACAATCTCTATCTCTCGGCCGGTTACGAGGAGCTGGCGCAGCGCGGCGGCATGGCCACCATGCGCCGCGACCTGGACTGAGACTGCTCAGGCGGTCTGAACGGTAGTGTCCCGCCTCGCTGGGTGTTCCTCTCCGGTTTCGTCTTCGCCTGCCAGATACACTGCCCTTGTCTTGCTTGTCGGCGCGCGGATCGCTGGAGTGCAGCCCGCGCGAGCTGAGTGAGGCCCGGATCAGAAATCCGACCAGTCGGCATCATCGGTGCCGGTTCGGGCCGGAGGGGTAGGGGCGGGCCGTGACTGCTGCGCCGCTTCGGCCCAGTTGCCCACCGGTAGGGCGTCGAGCCGCGCGCTGCCGCCGCGGTCGGCTTCCGCTGGCCTGTCCGGTTTGGCAACCGGCTTCGGGGCGTCGATTGGGGCCGCGGGCGCTGCGGAGATGGAAGGGCCATGCCCGGTCGTCCGGAACTGACCGAGGACGGAGAACAGCTCCCCTGCCTTCTGGGTGAGCGAAGCCGCGGCGGCATTGGTTTCCTCCGCCACGGCGGCATTCTGCTGGGTCACCTTGTCGAGCTGGTTGATCCCGGTATTGATCTCGTCCAGGCCGCGCGCCTGCTCCTGAGCGGCGCCCGCGATGTCGGACATCAGCACCTGAACCTCCGACGCCCGCGCCAGGATTTCTTCCAGCCGGTCGCCAGTGCGCGAGACCAGTTCGCTACCCGATTCCACCTGCGAAGAACTTTCCGCGATCAGCGACTTGATCTCGCGGGCGGATTCCGAAGCGCGCTGCGCAAGTCCCCGGACCTCGGACGCGACGACCGCGAAGCCACGTCCCGCCTCGCCCGCCCGCGCGGCCTCCACCCCGGCATTGAGCGCCAGAAGGTTGGTCTGGAAGGCGATGTCGTCGATCACCCCGATAATCCTCGTGACGTTCTGGCTGCCGCGTTCTATCGCCTTCATCGCGTCGATCGCCTCGCGCACGACCTGGGTGCCGCTTTCCGCCTGCTCGCGGTTGCTGCGTCCCGCGCTCTCCGCCTGGCCCGCGCGTTCACTGTTGGAGCGGATGCTCTCCGTCAGCTGGTTCAGCGCGGCCGCCGATTCCTCCAGTGTGGCGGCCTGGGTTTCCGCCCGGGAGGAAAGGTCGCTCGAGGCCTGGTCGATCTCGCTCGCGCCGACGCGGACGCCGTCGGAAACGTCGTTGATATCGGTCACGATGTGATCCAGCCGTTCCAGGACATCGTTGTAGCTCGCCCGCAGGCTCGCATATTCCTCGGGGAAAGGATCCTCGGCCGGGCTTTCGATCGGCTGGGTCAGATCGCCCGCCGCCAGCCGTGTCAGGCCGCGCGATATTTCGTCCACGACCCGGGCCTGGTGCCGCATGCGTCTCTGCGCCTCGTCCTCTTCCTTCTGGCTGTTGAGCCGGCGTTGGGCCGCCCCGGCCAGGTCGGCCGCAAAGTCCTGCAACGTGCGGGCGACATCACCGATCGCATCACGCATCCCCGTATGAGGCACGTCCACATCCACGCGTCCGGCAACGATTTCGCGCATCGCCCCCTCCACGTCCCGGATCGGCCGGAGGACGCGCGGCAGCAGGACGCTGATAGCGAGCATCGTGAGCAGGAGGCCGCCCACGGCAGTGAGCGCGGAATTCATCAGCATCTCGCCCATCGTCCTGTCGAAAGGGCCTGCGGGGAGCGCGATTTCCACCGCACCCACGACCTGCCCCTTGCCATTCTTCAGGGGAACGAACTGGCTCTGGAAGGGCCGTCCGCCATAGGTGCTCCGCACGAGGCTGCTTCGCCCCTCCAGGAGCGCAGCTCGCGTGGCAGGCGGGAGGGCCTCCTCCGCCTGGACCTGGCCCTCCCCCTCGGGCATCGCGGTGGCGATCCGGGAAAAATCGGAATCCCCGGAAGAATGCGACAAGATCGAGAGCACCGCATTGGCCCGAGGTGCCGCGGCCTGTACGGCGACGGCGGCAGCGAAGCCCTGCACCTCTTCCCACACCAGGTGATCGATATGCTCGTCTGCGGTCTGGACGAGGCGGATGCCGGACACGCCCGGTGCGTTGTCCAGTTCGTTGGCCAGCATCTCGACGACCGCCTCCGCATGGCTTGTCCGCGCCTCCTCGAGGCCCTGGCGGGCATCGCGCATCAGCAACAGGGTCAGCGCGGCCGTGAGTACCGCCCCGAACAGAACCACGAGGAACAGCACCTTCTGGGTGATGGTGATTTTCTGCAGCATGTACCTCTCCTGGGAGCGCGGCTGTCGTGGGTTGGGATCGAGGCCGCCCGAGGGCAGCCCGGCCGGTCATGGGCAAGATGAGGGGAGCGGGTTAAGATCGCGTTGCCCGCCTGTCTTTTTTGGTGGTCGTGGGTCGCGTCAGAACAGATCGACCTCCCCCGTCGGCGCCTCCGGCAACTTCGGCGGGGCGGCGAGCACCGAGCGGACGGAGGCGGCCGCGCGGTCCGGGTCGAGGAGCATGATCTGGGCCCGGCCGCTCACCGGCCAGAATCGGACACGCCGCCCCTGACTTCCGCGCAGGTCCTCCGCCACCAGGGCGAAGCCCTCCTCCGCGATGAAGTGCCTGGCAAATTCGGCATTGTTGCGGCCGATGTCGGAAAGCCCTTGCACGACATTCGCCCCCCCGAAGAGCTTGGCGGAGATTCGCGGGCGCTGTGCCCCCCTACGAAGCAGTCCGTTGATCAGCCTTTCCATGGAATGAGCACCGTATTTGACGTTGCTGCTGGCCCTCGGATCGGTGCCGGGAAGGAGGAAGTGATTCATGCCGCCGATGCCTGCGACCGGATCATAGAGACAGGCCGCGACGCACGAGCCTAGAATCGTCGTCAACACATCATTGGGGTCGTCGGAAATCTGGAACTCCCCCTGGATGACCGGGATGGTACGCAGGCCATCAGACATGGCGCGCTCCGACCGGAGTCGCGGTGGCTGCCGACAGGAGGGCGTCGCCGATCCGGGGGAGGGGCAATTGTTCCGATACCCCGCCCAGTTCCGCCGCGGCTCGCGGCATGCCGTAGACGATGGAGGTCTCGCGGTCCTGTGCTATGGTCCAGGCGCCGGCCTTGCGCAACTCCGCCAGGCCCTCGGCGCCGTCGCGGCCCATGCCGGTCAGGAGCACGCCTATGGTCCTCGCTCCGAAAGGAACGGCCGACCGGAACAGCATGTCCACTGAGGGTCGGTGACCGCTCACGGGGCTTCCGTGAACGAGGCGGCAGCGCGGTCTGCTCTGGCCCTCGATCACCAGATGGCGTTCGCTGCCCGGGGCGAGCTGGACAAGGCCCGGCGACATACTGGCACCGTCCCGTGCTTCCGCCACCTGCGCTGGGCAGACGCGGTCCAGACGACGCACCAGCCCCGCCAGAAAATCCGGCCGTATATGCTGCACCACGAGTGTCGGCGGACAATCGGCAGGGTATTGGCCCAGAACGGAAATCAGCGCTTCGACCCCGCCAGTGGAGGCTCCGATGACAACGAATCGCCCGTTCTGGTCATTCGGGCCGGGCGGGGCGGTCCGTGACGACAAGAGCCCGAGGAGCTGCGCTGCCGTCTCGGCCAGGTCTTTCCCGCGCCCACGATCGTCCAGCGTCGCATAGCGCGGCATGAGTGGGCCCTGCCAGTGGTCGAAGGGCCGGGTCCCGAGGATGAGAAGCGGCAGGCCGAGACATTGAAGCAACGTGGAAAACATCGCGAAAGCCGGGGTGAGGGCGAGTTCCTCCGAAATCGCCACGAGCGACGGCGTCTCGAGTTCCGTCAGATTGTAGGCGTCCGTCAGATTGTGAACCTCCGCCAGCAGCACTGCGCGATCACCCTCGCCGATTGCCGCCGCGCGCAGAGCGCACCGTGTTTCCGTGCTGTCCGCGAGCAGGATACGGGGTTTCGATACGGGGTCGCTGCGCATTGGGCCTCCACCAATCGTCACCCCTCTTTGGCAGGGAAAAGTTAAGAGTCGCCAAACGCCCCTCCGAATTTTGACGGGGGATACGCTCCCGCGTTAACGGCCGCTTTATCTCCTGCTGATAGCTCATGAGTCGCCGGCAGATCGGTTTGGACGAGATGTGGACCGTCCGGCTGAGTGCCGATTTGGTCTCTCGTCCTGTGAATTGTCAGGAAGAGAGCCGGCGAGACGCGATAATAGGGCGAACGGGGCGCAGAACAGATGAATACAGGAGCTTTCATTGGCGCTGGCCTAGGGTTTTCCGGTCGGTCGCAGGAGGCTTGTCGGCGCCGGTCAGATTCAGGGCGGCTCAGTCTGGCGTCGACCGGGGCGGTAAGGCCGGTTTGGGGGCCGGATGCCCCTGTACGCAATGGGGCGCGTGGGTGCTCCGAGCCTCGCGGGGGCTGACAGAATGCAAACAAACCCGCCTTTCGCCGGGGCCGCATCCCGACCGCATGACGCTTCACCGATATTCCGCTCGATCAGGGTTACGACCATGGACCAGAATCTGAAGCTATCCACTCGCCTCGACGGGCCTGCCGCGGGATCACTTGCCGGGGAGCTGACTGCCCTTCGGGGTGGACCTCTGACACTGGAGGCGGGGGGCGTCGACTTCATCGGAGCGCTGTCGCTCCAGGTTCTGGTGGCCGCGCATCGGCAATGGAAGGCGGACGAGCAGCTCTTCCGTATCGATGCACCAAGCGATGCCTTCCTGGAGGGGTGTCGCCTGCTGGGAATACCGTCCGAGGAGATCGGATTGGGCGAAGACCCGGACGCCGGCGGCGAGACGGCCGTAGAACCCGGGACTGACCTTGCCGTGGAGGTGTCCGAATGAGCCTGAAGATCCTCGCTGTGGACGATTCCCGCACCATGCGAAACCTCATCAGCGCCGCGCTCGGCCGCGCCGGTTTCGAGGTGGACCTCGCCGAGGACGGCGAGGACGGGCTTCGGCGGCTGGCAGATGCCCTGCCGGACGTGATCATCACCGACATCAACATGCCCAGGCTCGACGGCTTCGGTTTCATCGAAAACGTCAGGAAGCTCTATCGCGACAGGATCATGCCGATCCTGGTTCTCACGACCGAGAGCGCCCCTGACCTCAAGGCCCGCGCGCGCGAAGCCGGGGCAACCGGCTGGATCGTGAAGCCCTTCGACGAAGAGAAGCTCATCTGGGCGATCGAGCGCGTGGCAATTCCGGGAGGCGGAACATGAGTTCGGTCAGCAGCGACGATTTCCGCGATTCCTTCTTCCAGGAATGCGAGGAACTCCTGGAAGCCATGCAGGACGGCTTTGCGCTCATGGTCAGCGGCGCACACGAAGCGGAGACCGTACATGCGGTCTTTCGGGCCGTTCATTCGATTAAGGGCGGTGCCGGCGCCTTCGGCTTCGACGCGCTTGTGGCCTTTGCCCACCATTTCGAAACGGCGCTCGACAAACTCCGGTCCGGCGACCTGGAGGCGGGTGAAGAGACGCTTATGCTCTTTCAGCGCTGCGGCGATCACCTGGCCGACCTTGTCTCCGCCGCTCGCGACGAGGCCGGGGGGCCGTTGCCGGGCGGTGAGGAACTGAGGGAGGAGTTAGACAGCCTCATCGGCGAGCAGCCGCAGGAAGAAGAAGGTCTGCCGGCTTTCGAGCCCGTCGTGCTCGATCTTGATGCGATGGGTGAGGCGCAAGAGGGGCCTGGCAGCATCTCCATCCTGTTCGAGCCGGAGGCGGATCTGTTCCGCTCAAATAACGAACCGGCGCTGCTCTTCCGGTCGCTGGAACGGCTGGGCCGGCTCGAAGCAAGGGCAGATCTGTCTCGGGTGCCGCTGCTGGAAGATCTCGATCCGGAACAGTGTCATATCCAATGGCAGCTCGGGCTCGAGACAGAAGAATCGGAAGGGGAAATCAGGGCGGTTTTCGAGTTCGTCGAGGATGCCTGCAGGTTGGAAATTTCGTCTCTTGGCGCCGCAGGGCTCGAAGATGGCGATCTTCCCAGTCTTGAAGACTTGATTTCCGTCTCCCCTGAAGCGTCACTGCTCGCAGAGACAGCTCCGCCACCCCCGGCACAAACGGCGGAAAAGACCGAGAGCGCTACAGAGAAGACCTCGGGCGGCCCTCCCCGGGGCGCGGCGACCGCGACCATCAGGGTGGATCTCGATCGTGTGGACAAGCTGATCAACCTCGTGGGCGAGTTGGTGATCAAGGAAGCGATGCTGTCGCAATCGATTGCCCAGCTGGAGCTTCCTTCGGAGAACGAGGTTTCGGGCGGGCTGGAAAGCCTCAAACAGCTCGCCGGCGAGATCCAGGAGGGCGTGATGGCGATCCGCGCCCAACCGGTCAAGCCGATGTTCCAGCGCATGGCGCGGATCGTCCGCGAGGCAGCGACCGCCACGGGCAAACGTGTCCGCCTCGTCACCCAGGGCGAGCATACCGAGGTCGACAAGACGGTGATCGAGCGTTTGATCGACCCGTTGACCCACATGATACGGAACGCCGTGGATCACGGGCTCGAAAGCCCCGAGGCACGCCGAGAAGCCGGCAAGCCGGAGGAAGGGACCGTGATCTTGTCCGCGGCCCACCGGTCTGGCCGAGTGATGATCGACATTTCCGACGATGGCGGCGGCATCAACCGCGAAAAGGTCAGGAAAATCGCCGAGAGCAAGGGGCTCGTTTCGCCGGAGGCCGACCTTAGCGCCGTTGAAATCGACAACCTGCTGTTTCTTCCGGGATTTTCGTCGAAGGAACAGGTCTCCGAACTATCCGGTCGCGGGGTCGGTCTAGATGTAGCGCGCAGCGAGGTCCAGACCTTGGGCGGCCGCGTATCAATCGCCTCGACACCGGGGGAAGGGACCACCTTTTCCATCTCATTGCCGCTGACGCTTGCGGTGATGGAGGGGATGGTGATCGAGGTCGCCGGCCAAACGATGGTGGTGCCGATCACTGCGATCCAGGAATCGCTTCAGACTCGAACCGCCGAAATCCATTCGATCGGCGCGACGGGCCGTGTCGTGGCCAACCGCGAACGCCTGGTCCCCATCGTCGACCTCGGCGAGACCTTCGGCCTGCGCCGCACTCCTCAAAATCTGGATGGCCACGTGTTGCTGATGGTGGAGACCGACAGCACGACCCATTGCGCGCTCATCGTCGATGCCATTCAGGACCAGCGGCAAGTCGTCATCAAGAGTCTGGAAACGAACTACGGCCATGTTCATGGGGTCGCCGCCGCGACGATTCTGGGTGACGGGCGCATCGCGCTCATCATCGATCCGGACAGCATCATCCGCGACACGGTGGGTGCCGCGGGAGCCGACCTGCAGTTGCAGTTAGCGAGGTAAGAGATGACGGATACCACCACCAGGACCAGCGGGAAGGGCCGGGAGGTTGTCGCCTTCCGTGTCTCGGGGCAGGATTTCTGTTTCGATATCATGTCAGTACGCGAGATTCGCGGATGGACGGAAACGACCCTGCTGCCGCATGCGCAACCCTATGTGAAAGGGGTGATCAACCTTCGAGGTTCCGTCGTACCGGTCGTGGATCTGTCGGAGCGGCTGGGTTTGGGCGCCATCGAACCAGGGCCACGACATGTGATCATCATCACTGTCATCGGCAGTCAGACCGTTGGGCTTCTGGCCGATGTCGTCTCCGACATACTCACCGTCAACGAGGAGGATATACAGCCGGTCCCGGAGATCGCCGCCGACGAGGTCAAGGCCTATATTTCAGGCGTTGTCGTGGTCGAAGGGAAGATGATCCGAAAGATGGACCTGTCCCGCGTCCTTCCCACTGCGATCAGAGAAGTCGCATGAACGCTCCGAACACTCTTGCGCCGGGGCCGGGCCAGGACCTCGCGATCGACGACGAGACCTTCCGCACCATCGCCCGGCTTGTCCATGACGTTTCGGGCATCGTGCTGACCGAGGCCAAGAAGGGGTTGGTCGTATCGCGGCTCGCTCGGCGGCTGCGCCAGCTTGGCCTTCCAGATTACTCCGCCTATTGCCGCTTCGTCGAGGGCCGTGACGGATTGGAGGAGCGGCAACACCTGATCTCGGCGCTGACCACGAACGTCACGCGCTTTTTTCGGGAGGAACATCATTTTGTCGCGCTGCAGGAAGAGATCCTGCCGCCGCTGATCGAGCGCGCCCGGAATGGCGGTCGCCTGCGGATCTGGTCTGCGGGCTGTTCCACCGGGGAGGAACCCTACAGCCTCGCCATCCGTGTGCTGGAGTCCTGTCCGGACGCGGCGCGCCACGACATTCGCATCCTCGCCACCGATCTCGACCCCGCAGTGATCGCGCGTGCCCGAGCCGGCCGCTATCCCGACATTCACCGCAACGGCGTGCCCAAGCCACTGGAGCAGCGGTACTTTCACCGTGCCGACGCAGAGACCATCTTCGAGGTCAGTGCCGATCTGCGCCGGCTCATTACCTTCGCGGAACTGAACCTGATGGGGGACTGGCCGATGTCGCGTGGTTTCGACATCATCTTCTGCCGCAACGTCGTGATCTATTTCGATGCCGAAACACAGGAACGGCTGTGGCAGCGCTTTGCGGCCCTGCTCCCCCCCGGCGGTCACCTCTTTATCGGCCATTCGGAGCGGGTCGGCCGCGAGGCTCAGGGGCTGCTCGTCCCCGCCGGGATCACCCAATACCGACGAACAGATGCGCCCTCGGAGCTGCCCGTCAATCCCCAGAGCCAGAAAGGAGTCAGTACATGAGTCTCGGCGAGAAACTTCGTGTCATGGTCGTCGACGACATGTCGGTGAGCCGTGGCCTCATCATCCAGGCGCTGGAATGGATGGGGATCAAGAATATCGATTTCTGCGGCGACGGGGCCACTGCCTTCAAGCGGGTGGCGGTCAATCCCGTCCACCTCGTCATTTCCGACTTCAACATGCCGGGCGCCGACGGATTGACCTTGCTGCAGGGGCTGCGGCAGCACGCGCGGACGAAACAGGTGGGCTTCATCCTGATCACCGGCACCGCCGACCCGGCGATCATCGAGCGTGGCCACAAGCTCGGCATGAACAATTACATCAAGAAACCCTTCTCGCCCGAAGGCCTTAAGGCCTGTGTGGAACGGGTGGTTGGCCGGCTGTGACGGAAGGGAAGAGCATGGAGCCGATGCAGTTGCAGCGCTTGCTGCGAAATTCCGCCAACGAGATCAAGCGGCTGTCGGGGGTGGCACAGGATCTGGACGACGTGCTGGGCAGCATCCCCCATGAAGCGGTGGCGAGCCAGATGGGGGCGCTGCAAAACGTGGACATGTTGCGACAATCGCTGGAAGCATTGGGAGCTTTCGTGGGCTCGCTTGCAGACGAGGTAGACGATGAGGCGCAGATCGATCCCGGGATAGCGGCCGCGCAGATCAAGCTGCGCGATCTACGTGCCGCCTGCCTCGCCGACCCGGGCAACGGGCCATGAGACGCCGGGCATCTGAATGCCCGACGCGCAGTCAGGGCTGAGTGCGTTGGGGCTCCGAGGAATGAGAGGGCCGCGGGGCTTTTGGCGCTCTCCTGCGAAGCTAAGGCTATTACGTCGAAACGCGCCTCAAAAAGTCTCGCCGAAGGGAGGGCGTGCCGGGGGAAGATGCAAAGAAGAAAAAGCACATTGGGGTGAGCGGCAGGTTTTCCGCCAGCCATCATTTTCAGGAGCAGGGCCTGGCCGCGGTAGGGACCGAGATGTCCGCCTCGGCGGACAGTGGCGTGAGACAAAAGGGTAAAAGGAGAAAGAGCCGTTGCTGAAGAACCGGCGTTCAGGACGCAAGCCAAGAAGCCCCGCGGCAGTCGCGGCGAAGAGCGATGTCATGGATGGCCCGCTCACCGGGGGCGGGACGGGGCGGAGTTCGCCGATGGCGGAAGGTCAGCCGGAGCAGGAGGCGCCGCCGAGGACGCAGAACTTGGCGCAATGCGGATGGTTCAGCCAGACATCGCGCTGCGCCCCCTCCAGCGTCGGGCCGAGGTCGAAGGCCTCCTCGTAAGGCAGCAGCGTACAGGAGACGACCGTGGCCCGCTCGGCCCCCTTGCGATGCACCACCATGCGAGAGGATGCGCACATCACATGGTCCGGCGACTTGCCGAGAATGTCCCAGCAGGCGGTGGTGATCTCGGGCACCGGAACCGTCTCGTCCATCTCCGGAAAGAGGACCGTCTGCCCGGGATCCTGCGCGTCTATGTCGAACCCATGTCGCGCGAAAAGCCTGGCATAGCCCGCGCGGGCCTCCGCCTCGGCCTCGCCAGCCAGGCTGCGGCCGGCCACGGCCATCCGGATGCCGGCATCGCGCAGCCATTCCATCCCGGCGATGGTGCGGGCGAACGCTCCCGCGCCGCGTTCTGCGTCGTGCACCGTCTCGTCCCAGTGGTCGAGGGAGAGGCGCAGCACCAGCCGGTCGCCATATTCCCCCTGCAGGTCGCGCAGCCCGGCCTGCATGTGGGGGCGCATCATCGGTTGCATCGCGTTGCTGAGCACCAGCGCCTCGTGGCCGCGTGACAGGGCCTCGCGGAGCATGCCGATGATCGCGGGATTCATGAAGGGCTCGCCGCCGGTGAACCCGACCTCCGCCAGCGGCCAGTTCAGGGCCGCGGCCTCGTCGAGATAGGCGACGACCTCGGCCACGGTCAGGTAGATCAGCGCGTCGTTGCTGGGGGAGCTTTCGATGTAGCAATTGGCGCAGGTGATGTTGCAGAGCGTGCCGGTGTTGAACCAGAGCGTGCGGGGATGCGACAGCGGGACGGAGGCGCGTTCCGCCCCGTCGGCCGTAACCTCTTGGTCGACGAACTTGCCTGCCCCCTGCACCGTCTCGAAATTGTCCTTCATTGTCGTCCTTCCGCTCCTGCCTCGGGCAGCAGGCTAGACCCGTCAGGAGGGCCGGGCAAATGCTGCCGGCCGGGGCTGACACCATTGTGAAGGTTTTCATGCGTGTTAGACTCCGCCGCGGCAATTGGCTATGCAGTCGGCGGTTAGCGCTATCAGGGCGCAGACAGCAGCGCCGCCAGACCGGCCCGAACCGGGCGGCAGAAGAGGGGTCCAGATGGTTTCCAGAGTCATTCCGGTCGATCCGTTCGACCTGGTGATCTTCGGCGGCACCGGCGATCTGGCGCGGCGCAAGATCCTGCCGGGCCTGTACCGGCGCTACCTTGCCGGGCAGATGCCGGAGGAGGCGCGGATCATCGGCGCCGCCCGGACGGAACATGACGACGCGGAATATCGCGGGATCGTCGGCGACGCGATCCGCGAATTCAACGACACGCCGCCGCAGGATGGCCCGCTGGAGGATTTCCTCGATCGCGTCGGCTATGTCATGATCGATGCGCGGGGCGACGAGGGCTGGGACGACCTGGCCAGCCGGGTGCGCGAGGGGGCGATCCGGGCCTTCTATTTCTCGGTGGGGCCGTCGCTGTTCGGCGACCTGGCGGAGCGGCTGCACCGCTACGGGATGGCCAACGACGCGGCGCGCATCGTGGTGGAGAAACCCTTCGGGCATGACCTCGCCTCGGCCCGGGCCCTCAACGACGTGCTGGCGCAGCATTTCGAGGAAGGCCAGATCTACCGGATCGACCATTACCTGGGCAAGGAGACGGTGCAGAACCTGATGGCGGTCCGCTTCGGCAACATGTTGTTCGAGCCGCTGTGGAACGCGCAATATGTCGATCATATCCAGATCACCGTGGCCGAGACCGTGGGCGTCGGCGGGCGGGGCGACTACTACGACAAGTCGGGCGCGATGCGGGACATGGTGCAGAACCACCTGATGCAGCTGCTCTGTCTCATCGCCATGGAGCCGCCGGCGAAATACGACCCCGATGCCGTGCGCGACGAGAAGCTCAAGGTGATCCGCGCGCTGGAGCCGGTGCAGCCGCATCACATCGTGCGCGGGCAATATGCCGCCACGCCCACCGAGGGCGGCTACCGCGACGACGTGGAGGCGCCGCGGTCGCGCACCGAGAGCTTCATCGCCATGAAGATGCACGTCTCCAACTGGCGCTGGGCGGGCACCCCGTTCTACGTCCGCACCGGCAAGCGGCTGCGGGCCCGGACCTCGGAGATCGCGGTGGTGTTCAAGGACACGCCGCATTCCATCTTCGGGCCGGAGGCCGGCGGCCACCGCAACGTCCTGGCGATCCAGTTGCAGCCCAACGAGGGCATGACCCTGAGCGTGACCATCAAGGAGCCGGGGCCCGGCGGCATGCGCCTGATCGACGTGCCGCTGGACATGTCCTTTGCCGAGGCGCTGGGCCCGGAAGCGGAGGAAGTGCCGGATGCCTATGAACGGTTGATCATGGACGTGATCCGGGGCAACCAGACGCTGTTCATGCGCGGCGACGAGGTGGAGGCCGCCTGGGCCTGGACCGACCCGATCATCGCCGGATGGGAGGCGCGCAACGACGTGCCCAAACCTTATGATGCCGGGTCCTCGGGCCCGGAGGACGCCACCGCGCTCACGGCGCGGGACGGGCGGAGCTGGAGGGAGATCAAATCTTGACACTCACCGAATATGCCGACCGCGAAATGCTGTCCATCTCGCTGGCCAACAAGCTCGCGGGCCAGCTGGGCGAGGCGCTGCGCGGCAAGGAGCGGGTGACGCTCTGCGTGCCCGGCGGGACCACGCCGGGCCCGATCTTCGACGATCTGTGCGACGTGGACCTCGACTGGTCCCGCGTCGACGTGGTGCTGGGCGATGAACGCTGGGTGTCCGAGGACCAGGGCCGCTCAAACACCCGGCTGCTGCGCAAGCGGTTGTTCCAGAACAAGGCCGCGGCGGCCACGCTGCTGCCGCTCTACAAGGCGGCCGAACGCCCCGAGGAGGTGCTGGACGAGCTGGCAGCGGGGATCGAGCCGCACCTGCCGATCGACGTGCTGGTCCTGGGCATGGGCACGGATTTTCACACCGCCTCGATCTTTCCCGGCGCCGACCGGCTGGAAGAGGCGCTGGCCTCCGACGCGCCGGTCCTGCTGCCCATGCGGGCGCCCGGCGCGGACGAGCCTCGGATTACCCTGTCGGCGCGGGTCCTGAACGATGCGATGTGCAAGCATATCCTCATCATGGGACCGGAAAAGCGCGTGGCGCTCGACGCGGCCAAGGGGCTGAAGCCCAGCGAGGCGCCGATCAACGCGGTGATCGACGAGGCAGAGATTCACTGGGCCGAGTAGCCCGGCCATTTGCGGGGGCAGGAGCGACATGTTTCAGGATTTGAAGGCGCTGGCCGCCAAAACGGGCGAGCGGAAGATCCTCGACCTTTTCGCCGCCGATCCTGACCGGGCGGCGCAGTTCTCGGCCCGCATGGGCGAGATGCTGTTCGACTATTCCAAGACGAATATCGACGACGAAACGCGGCTGGCGCTGCTCGCCCTGGCGCAGAGCCGCGGCGTCAAGGACCGGGCGCGGGCGATGTTCGCCGGAGAGAAGATCAACGAGACGGAGGACCGCGCCGTCCTGCATACCGCCCTGCGCAACCTCGACGGCGACGCGGTCGAGGTGGAGGGCGAGGATGTGATGCCCGGCGTCCTGGACGTGCTGGCGGCGATGGAGGATTTCGCCGAAGCGGTGCGCTCCGGCGCCTTTGCCGGGCAGGGCGGACAGATCACCGACGTGGTCAATATCGGCATCGGCGGCTCGGACCTGGGGCCGGCCATGGGGACGCTGGCGCTGGCGCCCTACCATGACGGGCCGCGGCTGCATTACGTCTCCAATGTCGACGGGGCGCATATCTCCGACACGCTGCGCGGGCTCGACCCCGAGACGACCCTGGTGATCGTGGCCTCCAAAACCTTCACCACGATCGAGACGATGACCAATGCGCGCACCGCCCGGGCCTGGATGTCGGAACGCGTCAGCGATCCGGGCGCGCAATTCGCCGCGCTTTCGACCGCGCGGGACAAGACGGCGGATTTCGGCATCGATCCGTCGCGGGTCTTTGGCTTTGCCGACTGGGTCGGCGGGCGCTACTCGATGTGGGGGCCGATCGGGCTGGGCCTGATGATCGCGATCGGGGCGCAGGCCTTCCGCGCCTTCCTGCGCGGCGGGCAGGCGATGGACCGGCATTTCCTCGCCGCCGAAGGGGCGGAGAACATGCCGCTCATGCTGGCGCTGGTGGGGATCTGGCACAACCAGGTGCTGGGCCATGCCACCCGCGCCGTGCTGCCCTACGACCAGCGGCTCGCGCGGCTGCCGGCCTATTTCCAGCAGCTGGAGATGGAGAGCAACGGCAAGTCGGTCTCCATGGACGGGGAGGCGCTGCCCTGGGACAGCGGCCCGGTCGTCTGGGGCGAGCCGGGCACCAACGGGCAGCACGCCTTCTACCAGCTCATCCACCAGGGCACGCGGGTGATCCCCTGCGAATTCATGGTGGCGGCGGAGGGGCACGAGCCCGACCTGGCCCATCAGCACGATCTGCTGGTCGCCAATTGCCTGGCCCAGTCCGAGGCGCTGATGCGCGGCAGGTCGCTGGACGAGGCGCGCGAGCGGATGATGGCGAAGGGCCTGACGGGGCAGGAGCTCGACCGCCAGGCCCGGCACCGGGTCTTCCCCGGCAACCGCCCCTCCACCACGCTGGTCTACCCGCAGCTCACGCCCGAGACCCTCGGCCAGATCGTGGCCCTATATGAACACCGTGTCTTTGCCGAGGGCGTGATCCTCGGGATCAACTCCTTCGACCAGTGGGGGGTGGAGCTGGGCAAGGAACTGGCCACGGCGCTCGGTCCCATCGTGACGGGCGAGCAAAGCGCCGACGGCAAGGACGGCTCGACCCGGATGCTGGTGGATTACGTGCAGCGTCATCGCGGCTGACAGGGGGCGGCGCGGGAAAGCACCCCGCGCGGCTCGCTGGTTGGGGATGGCGTGACCGCGCGGGGCGGCCGGGCGGCAAAAATTTCCGCCCGACGCCCGCAACCACGGGCAAGAGGCGCCGATAGTTTCAGCCTGTCCCGGATTTCCCGTCCCGGATGTCCTGCCCCGCGCTCAGCCGCGCGGGATGTCGAAGCCCGGCGCGGCGAGCGTGAAGCCGGAAAAGCTGAACCCCGGCGAGACGGTGCAGGACACCAGGCTCCAGCCGCCCTGCGGCTCCGCCGCCTGCCAGTGATGCGAGGGCACGAGGCCCTGCGGCCGCTCGCCTCCCAGCACGTCCGGGCCCAGCCGGATCTGCCGTGCGGGGCCGCTTTCATCGGGGCTGATCAGCAGGTTCAGAGGCTTGCCGGCATGCCAGAGCCAGATCTCGGTGGCATCCACCCGGTGCCAGTGGCTGCGTTCGCCGGCGCGCAGCAGGAAGTAGATGCAGGTGGCCATGGCGCGCCCATCGTTCTGCGCCTCCCAGGTCTGGCGGTAATGGCCGCCCTCGGGATGTGGCTTCAGCTCCAGCGCCTCGATGATCCGCGTCGCCTCGTCCATGACCCTTCCTGTCCTTTCCGGGGCGCGGACGCCCCAATTCGGGTGCGATTTTCGCGGCAGGCTATGGAAGCCACCCCAGCGTTGCAATCCCGCCGCTGCCGGGGCAGGAGGGTGGAATGAAGAAGATTGTCGTCATCGGCGCCGGAATCATCGGCACGACGCTGGCCTGGCGCCTGTCGCGGGCGGGGGCGGACGTGACCGTGATCGACCGCGGGCTGCCGGCCGGCCTTGCCTCCGGGCGCAGCTTTGGCTGGATCAACGCCACCTATCACCACGATGCGCATCATTTCCGCCTGCGGGCGGAGGGGATGGCCGCCTGGCACCGGCTGGAGGCCGAGCTGGGCGAGGGGCTGGTGAACTGGTCCGGCACGCTCTGGTGGGAAGAGCAGGGCGAGGAGTTCGACCGCGTCGCGGCCGAGCTGCGCGAGCTGGGCTACCCGGTGGAAGAGCTGGGCCGGGACCGGGTGGCACGCATGGAGCCGGCGATCGTGCCGCCGGAGCGTGCGCTGCGCCTGCCGAGCGAGGGGGCGGCCGATCCCGCCCGGGTGGTGACCCGGCTGAGCCAGGGGCTGCGGGTGATCTCGGGTCTCGAGGTGCAGGCGATCACCGAGCGGGGCGGCCGGGTAACGGGCCTTGCCACCGCCGAGGGCGCGATGGAGGCCGATCACGTGGTGCTGGCCGGGGGCACCGGCGCGCCGGCCCTGGCCGAGCCGCTGGGTGTCGCCCTGCCCATGCTGCGCCGGCCGGGTGTGCTGATGCGAACCGCGCCGGCCACGCCGCGGCTGTCGCACCTGCTGGTCACCCCGGCGATGGAGCTGCGGCAATTGCCGACCGGCGCGCTGCTGGCGCCCACCGCTGCCTCGCACCAATCCGACGACAGCGAAGAGGTGGACCCGCCGGCGCAGATGGCCGACCGCGCTCTCACCCGCCTGCGCGAGGTCCTGCCCGGTGCGCCGGGCTGGGACCGCGCCACGCTCGCCTGGCGCCCGGTCCCCGGCGATGGGCTGCCGGTGGCGGGGGCGGCGGGGCCCGAGGGGCTGACCCTTGCCGTCATGCATTCCGGTGTGACGCTGGCGCCGGTGATGGCCGAACTGCTGGCCCACGAGATCCTGCGCGAAGAGCCGGCGCCGATGCTCGCCCCCTACCGGCCGGGGCGTTTCGCAGCGGCCTGACCGACGGGAACGGTCGGGCGACAGAGCGCGGAACGGCAAGAATTCGCCGGTGCCATGTCTTTTCACATAGCGATGGAACAGGAGGCGAAACGGCCGCGTTGCCTGAATGATCCGCGCGCCGTCTGCTGGCGCATCGCGGGTTGGAAGCGGTTGCCGGGAGGTGGCCGTGACGCCAAGAAACTGAACGGAGAGGATTTCATGAAAACCTGGATTATCGGCCTTCTCGGCGGTGCGACGATGTTCGTGTCGGCTTGCGACCAGATGACGACCGACCAGCGCACCGTGGCCGGTGTGGCCGGCGGTGCGGCAGCCGGCCTGATCGCGGCGGACGTGCTGAACGCCGACGACGACTGGAAACTGATCTCCGCCCTGGGCGGCGCGGCGGCCGGCACCATGGTGGCTCAGAACACCCAGACCCAGAACTGCGCCTATGCGCGCGGCGACGGCACCTACTACACGGCGCCCTGCCCGTAAAACGCCGGTATTCCGGTAAAGAAAAACCCCCGTCATCAGGCAGATGGCGGGGGTTCTCCATGTGTGGGGGTATGTGCCGGCTCAGCCTTTCAGGATCGACCGCCCGGCATATTCCGCGCTCTCGCCCAGCATCTCCTCGATCCGGATGAGCTGGTTGTACTTGGCCAGCCGGTCTGAGCGGGCGAGCGAGCCGGTCTTGATCTGCCCGCAATTGGTGGCCACGGCGAGATCGGCGATGGTGGCATCCTCGGTTTCGCCCGAGCGGTGGGACATCACGTTGGTAAAGCCCGCGCGATGGGCCATGTCCACGGCGCGGAGGGTCTCGGACAGCGAGCCGATCTGGTTGACCTTCACCAGCATGGAATTGCCGCAGCCCTTGGCGATCCCGTCGGCCAGGCGGCGCGGGTTGGTGACGAACAGGTCGTCGCCCACCAGCTGCACCCGGTCGCCGAGCGCGTCGGTCAGCAGCTTCCAGCCCTCCCAGTCATCCTCGGCCATGCCGTCCTCGATGGAGATGATCGGGTAATCGGCGACCAGTGCCTTGAGGTAATCCACGTTCTGCTGCGAGCTGAGCGTCGCGTTCTCGCCCGAGTAAACATAGGCGCCGTCGCGGTAATATTCGGTCGAGGCGCAGTCGAGCGCGAGGCAGATGTCGTCGCCGGGTTTGTAGCCGGCCTTTTCGATCGACTTCAGGATGAAATCCAGCGCCTCGCGGGTGGAGCCGAGCTCGGGCGCGAAACCGCCCTCGTCGCCGAGGCCGGTGGACATGCCGGCAGCCGACAGCTCCCTCTTCAGCGTGTGGAACACCTCGGAGCCCATGCGCACCGCCTCGCGGATATTCTCCGCCGCGACCGGCATGATCATGAATTCCTGGATGTCGATCGGGTTGTCCGCGTGCTCGCCGCCATTGATGATGTTCATCATCGGCACCGGCAGGACCCGCGCCGCGGTGCCGCCCACGTAGCGGTAGAGCGGCTGCGCGGTGTATTCCGCCGCGGCCTTGGCGGTGGCCAGGCTGACGCCGAGGATGGCGTTGGCGCCCAGCCGGCCCTTGTTGTCGGTGCCGTCGAGCTCGATCATCGCGGCGTCGAGGCCCTCCTGCTCGGTCGCGTCGAAGCCGACCAGCGCCTCGGCGATCTCGCCGTTAACCGCGGCCACGGCCTCCAGCACGCCCTTGCCCATGTAGCGTGCCTTGTCGCCGTCGCGGCGCTCCACGGCCTCATGCGCGCCGGTGGAGGCGCCCGAGGGCACGGCGGCGCGGCCCATGGTGCCGTCCTCGAGGATCACGTCCACCTCCACCGTCGGGTTGCCCCGGCTGTCGAGGATTTCGCGGGCGTGGATGTCGATGATGGTGCTCATGGATGTCTCTCCTGACGGCAATGGCTTGGCGGTGCTTTAGCAGAGCGGGCGGGCGGGGCAAAAGGTGCTGATTGCGCGAACATCCCCGCGGCGGGAATGATTGCGCGAACATGTGGGGGCCTTGGGCGCTTTAGCCCGGCCGGGAGGCGGGCGGAGGGTGCGGGAGCCTCCGGCGGGAGTTTTTTGGCAAGATGAAGGGGGAGCCGGGGCGCGGGGGTGGCCGGGGTGGCGCGTCTGATCGGGTTAGAGGTTTGCGAAGGCGCCCAGGCCTCGGAGGCGGTCCGAGCCCGGGCGGTCACTCGCGGTGGTAGGGGAGGCCGGCGAGGATGGTGGCGGCGCGGTAGATCTGTTCGCTCAGCATCACGCGGGCCAGCATGTGGGGCCAGACCAGCGCGCCGAAGCTGAGGGTCAGGTCGGCGCGGTCGCGGAGCGCGGGATCGATGCCGTCGGCGCCGCCGATCACGAAGGCAGTGTCGGAAATCCCCTCGTCGCGCCAGGTGCCCAGCTGGCGGGCGAGGTCGGGGGAGGTCAGGGCGCGGCCGCGTTCGTCCAGCGCGATGACCCGGGCGCCCTGCGGGATGGCGCGGTCGAGAAGCGCCGCCTCTGCCGCCATGCCGCCGCCCTTGCGATCCTCGACCTCGTGCAGCGAAAGCGGGCCGAGCCCGAGGTTGCGCCCGGTCTTGCCCAGCCGGGCCGCGTAATCGTCGATCAGCGCCTTTTCCGGCCCCTTCCGGAGCCGGCCGACGGCGCAGATATGCAGCTTCATCCCCGGATGCGCGCCTGTGCGATCAGGCCCGGGCCGTCGCCGTGCCGGCCGAGCCGCCCGCGGGCAGCCACATCTTCTCGAGCTGGTAGAACTCGCGCACTTCGGGCCGGAAGACGTGGACGATCACGTCGCCCGTGTCGATCAGCACCCAGTCGCCCGTCTCCTTGCCCTCGACGCGGGCGGAGCGGGAGAAGTCGGCCTTGAGCTGTTCGGTCAGCCGTTCGGCGATGGCCGAGACCTGCCGGGACGAGCGCCCGGAGCAGACCACCATGTAATCGCCGATGGCCGACTTGCCGCGCAGATCGATCCGCACGATATCTTCGGCCTTGCTGTCTTCGAGGGAAGCGAGGATGCCCTCCAGCAGCGTCTCGCTGGACACATCCGTGTGGCCGCCGGAAACGGGCTGGCCATGATCGGCGGTCGGAACCGCGTCAACATTCATCGACAGGTCTTATCCTCCTTGTCCTGCACCGGCCACGCCCCGGTGCTGGCGTGCTTTCAATATAGCAGTCGGGCGGCGAAAACTCAATGTCGGCAGCATGCAATTGCCGGTAGGGCAGCGCTCAGTCCCCGGGGGCCGGGTCGCGGGGTGCGGAGGTGGCGAGGGTGGAGCCCTCCAGCACCTTCACCTCGCGCTGCGGGAAGGGGATGGAGATGCCGTTGTCGCGGAAGGCGTCCCAGAGCGCGAGGTAGACATTGCCGCGGATGTTGGTCAGCCCGCCGGTGGGGTCGCGGATCCAGAAGCGCAGGATGTAATCGACCGAACTGTCGCCGAAGCCCACGATATGGCAGACCGGGTCGCGGTCGCTCAGCACCCGCGGCACGCCCCGCGCTGCCTCCACGGCGATGCGCCGGACGGCATGGGGATCGTCCGCGTAGGCGGTGCCGAAATAGATGTCGAGCCGGACGAAATCGTTTGAATGCGACCAGTTGACCACCTGTCCGGTGATCAGGTCCTCGTTGGGGATCAGGTATTCCTTGCCGTCCCGCGTGGTGATCGAGACGTAGCGCGCGCCGAGCGCGTTGATCCAGCCGAAGGTCTCGCCCAGCGAGATCACGTCGCCCGGCTTGATCGAGCGATCGAGCAGCAGGATGATCCCCGAGACGAGGTTCGAGACCACCTTCTGCAGGCCGAAGCCCAGCCCGACGCCGATCGCGCCCGACAGCACGGCCAACCCGGTGAGGTCCACGCCCACGATGCGCAGCGCCAGGAAGAAGGCCGCGCCGTACAGCATCACCTGCAGGAACTTCACCGCCAGCACCTGCATGGAGGGCGAGATGTCCTCGTTGCGGCGAATCCGCGCCGCCGTCGTTGTGGCGAGGAAGCGGGCGACGAGAATCAGCAGCGCCAGCAGCACCGCCGCCTGCAGCACCAGCCAGAGCGACAGGCGCACCTGGCCGATATTGATCGCCGCGCGGTCGAGCAGGGTGGCGGCCTGTCCGGTCAGGCCGAGAATGGCGAGGCTGACCCAGATCCAGGCCCCGTAGCGCGCCACGGTCCGCAGGAGCGGGTTGCCGATCAGCCGCGTCACGAAGGAGATCACCAGCCAGGCGGTGGCAAGGTTGGCCACCACCCCCAGCAGGTAGGAGCGGCTGGGCCATGTCACCTCGCGCATGATCCAGACGGTGAGCCAGATCAGCGCCACGAAGATCACCATGGGCAGGCGGCGGTGGATCACCACCATCCAGCGCAGCTGCCATTTCGGCCAGCCCTCGCGCGCCCGCATCCAGTCGTAGAGCCGCGGCGCCAGCAGCCGGTAGAGCAGCCAGGCCAGCAGGGCGAGCCCGGCGAGGATCACCAGCTGCCAGGCGTTCCAGGGCCGCAGCAAGGTGCCGAGGAACATCTCCGCCTCGCCCCAGAGCCGCAGCGCGGTCTGTTTCAGCAGGTCGAGCGTGTCGGTCGCGGGCTCCATCGCCTCTCCTCGTGGTGGCAGGAAAGGGTGGCACGGGGCCGGGCGCGCGGCAAGCGGCGCGATGGCGTGCTGCGGCGCGGCGAGGGCCGCTCTTGCGGGACTCGGGCGGTGGGTGTATCTGCCAAGCCATGACACGGGTTTTCGACATGGATGACCGCGCCCGCCTGCCGTGGCGCTTCTACGGGGCCACCCGTACCATTCTCGCGCGCCTATAGGCGGCCAGCCGCATCCACCCCTGCAGCCAGCCAATTTCACGGGAGAGGACCGCATGTCCCCCAAGACGCTCTATGACAAGATCTGGGATGCCCATCTCGTCCACGAAGACGAGGACGGCACCAGCCTCCTTTATATCGACCGCCACCTCGTGCACGAGGTCACCAGCCCGCAGGCCTTCGAAGGGCTGCGCATGGCCGGTCGCAAGGTCCACGCGCCGGACAAGACCATTGCCGTGCCGGACCACAACGTGCCCACCACGCCCGACCGGGTCGAGGGCATCAAGAACGAGGAAAGCCGCATCCAGCTCGAGGCGCTGGACAAGAACGCGACCGAGTTCGGGCTGAACTACTACCCGGTCACCGACATCCGCCAGGGCATCGTTCACATCGTGGGCCCCGAACAGGGCTGGACCCTGCCGGGCATGACCGTGGTCTGTGGCGACAGCCACACCGCGACCCACGGCGCCTTCGGGGCGCTGGCCCATGGTATCGGCACCTCGGAGGTGGAGCACGTTCTGGCGACCCAGACGCTGATCCAGTCCAAGTCGAAGAACATGAAGGTGGAGATCACCGGCAAGCTTCAGCCGGGTGTCACCGCCAAGGACATCACCCTTGCCGTGATCGGCGTCACCGGGACCGCCGGCGGCACCGGCCATGTCATCGAGTATACCGGCGAGGCGATCCGCTCCCTGTCGATGGAAGGGCGGATGACCGTCTGCAACATGGCGATCGAGGGCGGCGCCCGCGCCGGCCTGATCGCGCCGGACGAGACCACCTTCGAATACATCAAGGGCCGTCCCCACGCACCGAAGGGCGCGCAGTGGGAGCAGGCTCTGGCCTGGTGGAAAACGCTCTTCTCCGATGACGACGCGCATTGGGACAAGGTGATCACGCTCAAGGCCGAGGACATCGCGCCCTGCGTGACCTGGGGCACCTCGCCCGAGGACGTGCTGCCGATCACCGGCTCGGTCCCGGCGCCGGAAAGCTTCTCCGGCGGCAAGGTCGAGGCGGCCAAGCGCGCGCTCGATTACATGGGCCTCGAGGCGGGCACGCCGCTCAGTGAGATCGAGATCGACACGGTCTTCATCGGCTCCTGCACCAACGGCCGGATCGAGGATCTGCGCGCCGCGGCCGAGATCCTCAAGGGCCGCAAGGTCAAGGACGGCATCCGCGCCATGGTCGTGCCGGGCTCCGGCCTCGTCCGCGCCCAGGCCGAAGAGGAAGGCCTGTCCGAGATCTTCGAACAGGCGGGCTTTGAATGGCGGCTCGCGGGCTGCTCCATGTGCCTGGCCATGAACCCCGACCAGCTGGCGCCGGGCGAACGCTGCGCGGCCACCTCGAACCGCAACTTCGAGGGCCGGCAGGGCCGGGGCGGGCGGACGCACCTGATGTCGCCGCAGATGGCGGCGGCGGCGGCGGTGACCGGCCGTCTGACCGATGTGCGCGACCTGATGGCGCCCGTGGCGGAACCGGCCTGAGCCAGGGCCGGGGGCCGGGAGGGGGCAACCCCGCCCGGTAGGCCCGGCAAGGAGTGACAGCATGAAAAGCAACATCATCCGCGCCTCCGTGCTTGCCGGAACCGCCGCGGTGCTGACCGCCTGCGGCCCGATGCCAAGCTCGGACATGGCGGGCAGCGCGCAGGGAGAGTTCTTTCTCTTCCGGCAGCAGGGCGGGGCGCTTGCGGGCACCTACGACCCAGCGGGCTTCGGCGGCGACGAGGTCCGGCGCTACATCGCCGCGGCCTGCACCGGCGAGGCGATCTCGGGCTATCGCGAAGGCGCCTCGACCGGCGGCAAGGTCGCCTTCAATGCCACCTGTGCCCAGGGGGCGGACTATGCCCGCGGGCTCTACGAGGTGGAGCGTATCGGCGGGCAGGTGATCGTCGAGGGGACGGTCGGCAAGAATGGACAAATGTCCCACACCGTGAGGAAATTCTGACATGGAAAAATTCGAGAAACTCACCGGGGTGGCGGCACCCCTGCCGGTGATCAACGTCGATACCGACATGATCATCCCGAAACAGTTCCTCAAGACGATCAAGCGCGAGGGTCTGGGCGTCAATCTCTTCGACGAGATGCGCTACGACGACAACGGCAACGAGGTCCCGGACTTCGTGCTGAACAAGCCGCAATACCGCAACGCCGAGATCCTGGTGGCGGGCGACAATTTCGGCTGCGGCTCGTCGCGGGAACATGCGCCCTGGGCGATCAAGGATTTCGGCATCCGCTGCATCATCGCACCCAGCTACGCGGACATCTTCTACAACAACTGCTTCAAGAACGGCATCCTGCCGATCATCATGCCGCAGGAAGAAGTGGACGCGCTGATGAAGGACGCGGAGAAGGGCTCGAACGCGCGGATCACCGTGGATCTCGAGACGCAGACCGTGACTTCCTCGGACGGCGAGGTGTTCAAGTTCGAGATGGACCCGTTCCGCAAGCATTGCCTGCTGGAAGGGCTGGACGATATCGGCCTGACGATGAACCGCAGCGACGAGATCGCCTCTTTCGAAAGCCGCGCCGCCACCGAGCGGCCCTGGGTCTGATCCCGCACTTCGCGGCCCGATCGGGACCAGACGGCGCCATCCCCGGGGGTGGCGCCGTTTCCGTTCGCGGCCCGCGCTTGGGTGAGGCGTATGGGTGGTTGAAGATCATTCCACAAGATGTTGTTTCTGCGGGTGAAAATGCCCGGGAAAACAATTGGCCTGATGTATTCGGGCACCAGTTTCTCCCAGAAAAAGCCCCATTCCTGCGTTTTCTTCACCCTCATTCTTGAGCGCGTGCCGCAATGGGGGCAGAATTTGGGCAAGAATGAGGCAAATCCGCCGCAAAGGCGGAGACAAAGCGGGAGAAGCGGCCGGCCATGGACCGGCTCCGCCCGCCAAGAGGGGTATGGGCAGTGATTTCACGGCTGATCGGATCTGTCGTGCGCGGAGTGCTCGTGGCGCTGCTGATCGTCGTTCCGACGCTGATGCTGCCCGGGTCCGCCCAGGATACGTCGCAGGTGGTCGCCCTGGTGGCCATGGTGGCGGCCGGTCTCACCTTCATGGAATATTTCGCGACCTATCCCAGCATCGTGGAATTCCGCGATGCCAAGCCGTTCAACCGCCTGCGCTTCGTCACGCTCGCCGTCACCATCCTCGTGCTGTCGGTCATCGGCCGCGACGCCTCCTCGCCCTCGGTGCTGACCGGGGGATTCCGGGCGCTGGGCACGATCATCGGACATGCCGCGGATTTTCCCTATTCCCCCGTCCGGCTGGTGCTGCTGGCGCTGCCCTCCGGCCTCCCCCCCGCCACGGTGAACGCGGTGCGCATGGCGGCGGGGCTGGCCTATGTCCTGTCGGCCCTGTCGCTGGTGATCTTCTTCTGCCTGATGCGGCTGCGCGACTGGCCGCACCGGTCGGGGGTCTTCAATGTCTGGGTCAACCTGCCGCTCTTCGACCCCACGGCGGGGGGCGACGTGCTTTACCGGCTGAAACGCGACGCCAACATTAACGCGGCTTTAGGGTTTGTTCTGCCATTCTTGATTCCGGCTGTCATCGAGGTGTCGTCGGATGTGTTCGACCCGATTTCCTTTACCGATCCCCAGACCCTGGTCTGGACGATAACCGCATGGGCTTTCCTCCCGGCAAGCATGATGATGCGGGGCATGGCGCTGTGGCGCGTGGCCGAGATGATCGAGGAAAAGCGCCGTCGCGCCTATCGCTCCACCGAACAGGTGCGCACCGCCTGATCGCGGCGATCGCCGGGCTGTTTCTGTGCTTGCTGGCGCCGGCCATCCATGCCGGACCGCTCAAGGTTGCCACCTATCATGTCGAGCTGTCCCGCGACGGGCCCGGGCTCTTGCTGCGCGACATCCTCGATGGCGATCCGCAGGTCGCGGCGGTGGCCCGGGTCGTCGCCCGCGCCGCACCGGACGTGCTGGCGCTGACCGGGATCGACCATGATGACGGGCTGGTCGCACTCGCCGCCCTGCGCGACGTGCTTGCGGAGGCGGGGATCGATTACCCGCACCTCTTCGCGCAGGCCCCCAACAGCGGGCTGGCGAGCTTTCGGGATCTCGACGGCGACGGCCGCCTGGGCGAGCCGGAGGATGCCCAGGGGTGGGGTCGCTTCGCGGGTGCCGGCGGCATGGCCGTGCTGTCGCGGTACCCGCTTCGCGCCGGGGCGGATTTCGACGCGCTGCTCTGGGCGGAGCTGCCGGGGACACTGATGACAGAGGCTGAGCGGCAGCGCGTGGGCGATGTTCAGCGCCTGTCCTCCACCGGTCACTGGATCGTGGAGGTGGCGGCGCCGGAGGGGGGCTTCGACCTCCTGCTCTATTGCGCCACGCCGCCGGTCTTCGACGGGCCGGAGGATCGCAACGGCCGCCGCAATGCCGACGAGTCCCTGCTGTGGCTGCGTTACCTGGATGGCCGGCTCCCGGTCCCGCGTCGGGATGGCCCCTTTGTCCTGTTGGGCAAGGCCAATCTCGACCCCGAGGACGGGGAGGGGCGCCGCGGCGCGATCCGCACCCTGCTTGCCGATCCCCGCCTGCAGGATCCGCGCCCCTCAAGCCCCGGCGGCGCGGCCTCGGGAGGAGGACAGCGCGGCCCGCCCGCGCTCGACACCGCCGACTGGTCGGAACCGGCGCCGGGCAACCTGCGGGTGGATTACGTCCTGCCCTCCGCCGGCTGGAAGATCGCCGACGCGGGCGTCCTGTGGCCGGCGGAGGATGGAAAGCTCCCGGTCACTGAGGCAAGCCGCCACCGGCTGGTCTGGGTCGAGTTGCTGCCACCGTGATCGGCGTCACCCCGATCTGTGCCAACCCCGCTGACGCTGCCCAGATCAGTCTCGACCTCAGCGATGCCGTCCCGGACTGTGCCGCCCTGAACCCTCCTGCCCTCAACGCTACCGCCCGTTCGATACCGCCCTTAACGAGGCCGCTCGGATCGAGCGCTCCGATCGGTGCAGTCCTCATGGGTGCCAACCGGGCCCACGCCGCCCTGCCGATCAGGCCGGTTGCGCGGCGCCCTGTGCGGCGGCGCGCGGAAGCTTCTGCCGCAGGATATCGTCGATCGGGGTCGCGCGGTATTCCGGCAGGAGGCGGGCCAGCTTGTCCCCCGACAGGGCGTGGTCCAGGTCGAAGAGATAGCGCATCTCGCGCATCTCCCGCGCCAGCTCCCAGACCGGCGAGGCCAGGGTGAAGATCCACCAGGGGAACCGCGACAGGCGCAGCGGGCGCCCGGTGAGTTTTTCCAGCCGGGTCTTCAACTCCAGCGTGCTGAGCGTCGGGCCGGGGAAGGGCACGTCCTCGAAGGACGCAAGCTCGGCCCGCCGCTCCGCCAGCGCCACCGCCGCGCGCGCCCAGTCGGGGAGGTAGCACCAGACCTGCCGGGCCTCGGGGCGCCCCCCATGGACGAGCCTGCCGCGCTTCAGGCCGCGCAGGTTGATGATCGACATCATGTCGTCCTGGCTGTCGGGATCGATGAAATTGCCGGCGCGCAGCACGATGGTCTGCACCCCAGAGTCGCGGTAGGCCTGCTCCATCTCCACCCGGATGCGGCCCTTGCGGCTGACCGGGCGGTGCGGTGTGGTTTCGTCCCAGGGACCGGGCTGCGTGCCGAAATTGTAGACGTTGCCGGGCAGCAGGACGCTCGCGCCGCTGGCCCGGGCCGCGGCGATATGCTGCGCGGTGATCTCGGGGATGATGTGGGCCCAGTCGTGGTAGTTGGGCGGGTTCATCCCGTTGACGATGAGGTCGGCGCCCTGCGCGGCGGCGGTCATGTCGCTGCCGCGCCGGAAGCGGCGAACCTGCCAGCCGGCAGCCGCGAAGGCCTGGCTGGCATGGCGCCCGATCCTGCCGCTGGCGCCGGTGATGAGAACTGTGCGGGTCATGATGTGATCCTCGGAGTGAGTCGATGGCGCCATCTTGGATCCGCCCCGGTTGAATGGGTATTGGCAAATTTCGGAGGTCAGGTATTCATGCATGAATGGACAACCCCTTGCCCCATCTCGACTGGTCGCTGATGCGCGCCTTCCTCGCCGTGGCCGAGACCGGATCGCTTTCGGCCGCCGCCCGGGCGCTCGGCACCAGCCAGCCCACGCTCGGCCGGCAGGTGCGCGAAGTCGAGGCGCGGCTGGGCACTGCGCTCTTCCGGCGCCATGCCCGCGGGCTGGAACCGACCGAGACGGGCGCTGCCCTGATCGGGCCGGCCGAACGCATGCGCGAGGCCATGCGCGACGTGGCGCTGACCGCCGCGGGCGCGGAAACCCGGCTGGAGGGGACGGTGCGGATCACGGCGAGCGTGATGGTGTCGCATTTCATCCTGCCGCGGGTGCTGGCCGCCATCCGGGAGGCCGAGCCCGCGATCAGTATCGACCTCCTGCCTTCGGACCGGTCGGAGAACCTGCTTTATCGCGAGGCCGACATCGCGATCCGCATGTACCGGCCCACCCAGCTCGACGTGGTGACGGCGAAGCTGGGCGAGGTGCCGATGGGTATCTTCGCCGCCCGCAGCTACCTGGCGCGGCGCGGTCGCCCGCAGGACGCGGAGCAATTGCTGGAGCATGACCTCGTCGGCCTCGACCGGGACGACCTGCTGATCCGCGGCATGCGCGACCTGGGCTGGCCGGCGGAGCGCGACTGGTTCGCCCTGCGCTGCGACGAGCAGGCGGTGACCTGGCAGCTTGTCCGCGCGGGCTGCGGCATAGGCTTCACCCAGCGCGAGATCGGGCAGGCGGATCCGCTGGTGGAGCAGCTTCTGCCCGGGATCGCCCTGCCGAGGCTCCCGGTCTGGCTGGCGGCGCCGGACGCGATGCGGCGCACGCCCCGCATCCGCCGTGTGTGGGAGCTGCTGGAAACCGGTCTCGCCCCGTGGCTGGCCGGCGCTTCTTGACCGCGCCGCCGCCCTTGGCTACCCGTGCGGCACCGAATTTTCACGAGGATCCCCCGACCATGACCAATTCGCTTCTCATCCTGCCCGGCGACGGGATCGGCCCCGAGGTGATGGCCGAAGTGCGCAAGATCATCGACTGGTTCGAGGACAAGCGCGGCATCGCCTTCGAGGTGAGCGAGGATCTGGTCGGCGGCTGCGCCTACGACAAGCACGGCACGCCGCTGCACGACGACACGATGGCCAAGGCGCAGGAGGTCGATGCCGTCCTGCTGGGCGCCGTGGGCGGGCCGAAATACGACAATCTCGACTTCTCCGTGAAGCCCGAGCGCGGGCTGCTGCGCCTGCGCAAGGAGATGGACCTGTTCGCCAACCTGCGCCCGGCGCAGTGCTTCGACGCGCTGGCCGATTTCTCCTCGCTGAAGAAGGACGTGGTGGCGGGGCTCGACATCATGATCGTGCGCGAGCTGACCTCGGGCGTCTATTTCGGCGAGCCGCGCGGCATCATCGAGGAAGGCAACGAGCGCGTGGGCATCAACACCCAGCGCTACACCGAGTCCGAGATCGAGCGGGTCTGCCGCGCCGCCTTCGACCTGGCCATGAAGCGGGGCAAGAAGCTCTGCTCGATGGAAAAGGCCAACGTGATGGAATCCGGCGTGCTCTGGCGCGAGGTCGCGACCCGCGTGGGCCAGGATTACCCCGAGGTGGAGCTGAGCCACATGTATGCCGATGCCGGCGCCATGCAGCTGACCCGCTGGCCCAAGCAGTTCGACGTGATCGTGACCGACAACCTGTTCGGCGACCTGCTGTCGGACCTGGCCGCGATGCTGACCGGCTCGCTCGGGATGCTGCCCTCGGCCTCGCTCGGCGCGCCGATGGCGAACGGCCGGCCCAAGGCGCTCTACGAGCCCGTCCACGGCTCCGCGCCCGACATCGCGGGGCAGGGCAAGGCCAACCCTTCCGCCTGTATCCTGAGCTTTGCCATGGCGCTGCGCTATTCCTTCGACAAGGGCGAGGAAGCGACCCGGCTGGAGAAGGCCGTCGAGGCCGTGCTCGCCAAGGGCCTGCGCACCGCGGACCTGCTGAACGTGGAAGGCGCCACGCCCGTCTCGACCTCCGAGATGGGCGATGCGGTGATCGAGGCGCTGAACGAAAGCCTCTGAGGGCACAGGCCCCATCGCACCAGCATGAAGCCCCGGGCGGTGCCGCATCGCCCGGGGTTTTTTGAAACCATCCCGCGCCGCGCCCCGTATCTCCTTCCGTAACGGAAAGGAGACGGGAGATGAGACGCTACATTGCGGCCGGCCTGCTGTTCATGGCCCTGTCGCTTCCCGCGCTGGCGCAGGACAGCCGGCAGGCGGGGATCGAAGAGGTGATCCGGGGCCAGCTCGACGCCTTTCGCACCGAGGATCTGGACCGGGCCTTCGGTTATGCCGCCCCGGGGATACAGGACATTTTCCGCACCCCGGGCAACTTCGGCCTGATGGTGCAGAACGGCTATCCCATGGTCTGGCGGTCGCGCGACGCGGAACTGCTGGCACTGGAAGAGCGGGACGGCCGGCTCTGGCAGCGTGTGCGGATGCGGGGACCGAACGGCGCCACCCACCTGCTGGATTACGAGATGATCGAGGGCCCCGAGGGCTGGCGCATCGGCGCGGTCGTGCGGATCCCGAGTCCCGACATCGCGGTGTGACCGGGCGGGGGCCTGCGCAACACCACCGTCACGCTGCCCTCGGGTCCGGTTAAGCGGGCCGGGTCTATTCCTGTCGCGGTGCCGCTCGCGCGGCGCGAGCCTGGGCAAGCGAGAGGGATAGCGATGAACAAGGCCATTACCGACGGCGTGCTGCTGATGCCGCCGCCCTTCGAGGACGGGCTTTCCGTCTGGTCGAGCGGCGACGGAACCCCCGGATCCGACAGCTACGCCGGCGACCCGGCGGCGGCCATCGTCCCGGCGGATGCGGATTTCGGCGGCTGCCTGGAATTGCTGAAGGGCAGCGCGGTCACGAAACTGCGCTATACCGGAGAGACACCGATCCTGCCCGGCTGCTACATCCGCGTCACCGCGCGGGTGAAGGCCGTCTCGGGCAGCCTGCCCACCGTCCGCATCGCGGGCTGGGCGGCGGATGCGGCGGGCAGCCACGTTCCGGGCCTCGACGAGACGGGGCCGGAGATCACGCTCACCAGCTACGGCGAGGTCGTGGAGGTCAGCGCGATCATCGGCACCGGCGCGCGGCGGGGCGTGGACATGCACTGGGGCACGAGCCCCGCCTACGGTCATTTCGGGCTGGACCTGACCGGCCCCAATGGCGGCGTCGTCAGGATCGACGACATCCGGATCGAGGATGCCACCTCCGTCTTCCTGCGCAACCTGATCGACGTGGTGGACGTGCGCGATTACGGCGCGCTCGGGGACGGCACCACCGACGACAGCGCGGCCTTCGAGGCAGCGGATGCGGCGGCGGACGGGCGCACGCTGCTCGTCTCCGCCGGCACCTATCGCCTGGCGCAGAGCGTGACGCTGGCCAGCCGCGTCCGCTTCGAAGGGGAGCTGTCGATGCCGGAGGCGGCGATCCTGTCGCTCACCCGCAGCTTCGACCTGCCCACCTATATCGACGCCTTCGGCGGCGACGAGGAGGCGGGGTTCCGCAAGGCGTTCCAGTCGCTCCTGAACAATGCCGATCACGAAACGCTCGACATGTGCGGCCGCCGGGTGACAATCAACGCCCCGCTCGACATGGCCGCGATCGTCGCCAGCAAGAGCGCCTACGCGCAGCGCCGGGTGATCCGAAACGGCCAGCTCTACGCCGATGGCGACGTGGCATGGGACACCGAGGTGGTGTCCTCGCAGGCGACCTATTTCCCCTCCGCCGAGCGCACGCTCACCGGCGTCGCCAATGTCGCCAACGTGCCCGTCGGCGCGCTGGTCGAAGGCGACGGCGTGGGGCGCGAGGTCTATGTGAACGCGGTCAACGTCGCGGCGGGGACGGTGACGCTGTCGCAGCCGCTCTATGGCGGGGCGGGGACGCAGGTCTTCACCTTCCGCCGCTTCCGCTACATGCTCGACTTCTCCGGCTTCGACCAGCTCTCCAAGTTCTCGCTGGAGGACATGGAGCTGCTCTGCAACACGGTGGCCAGCGGCGTGATGCTGGCCCGCTCCGGCGTGCTGTTCCGGATGAGCAGGGTGGCCGTGACCCGGCCCGGCTTCCGAGCGATCACCTCGATCGGCGAGGGGTGCCAGGGGATGCAGATCGACGGCTGCCAGTTCACCTCGCGCGAGAACGGCGAGGTGACGCAGGACCGGGTCTGCGTGGTGATGAACACCAACGCCAACGACGTGAAGATCCGCGACAACTGGGCGTCCCAGCACCGGCATTTCGCAGTGCTTTCGGGCGCCAACAGCCTGATCCAGGGCAACCACTTCTTCCAGGGCGATTCGGTCTCGGGCGGCATTCGCACCGCGGGGCTCGTGCTGGCGGACAGCAATTGCTCCACCACGCTGGTCGGCAATTACGTGGACAATTGCCATATCGAGTGGACCAACGAACACGACGCGGTGCCCGACTTTTCCGGCGGGTTTGGCTTCGCGGCGCTGACCATCACCAACAACGTCTTTCTCTGCGGCGACGTGGCGCCCTGGTTCTCCTTCATCGTGGCCAAGCCCTTCGGGTCGGGCCATGCCCTCAAGGGGCTGAACGTGCAGGGCAACACCTTTCGCGCGGTGGGCACGGTGATCGACCGGGTGGAGCGTGTTGATACGAGTTTCGCCGACATGGAGTACAACGGCTTCCGCGACATCCACTTTTCCGGCAACGCCTTCAACAACGTGAGCATCGGCGCCAAGAACCCGCTGACGGTCGTGCACGAGGAGAACACGCCAGCCAGCACCTGGGTGGTGGATTGCGCGCCCTTCGTGCCCTTCGGGGGCCGGGCGCAGAAGGTGCTGTCGATGGTTGTGACCGAGGTGCTGCGCAACGGCGCGAACGTGAAGCGCTACCTCGCGGGCCACGCCACGCCCGAGCAGGGCAGCGACGGGGCCGAGATACACCTGGGCTGGGACGAGCCGGTGCGCGGCGAGGTCACGCTGGTGGTCGACATGGGCAAGTAGCCCGGCGCGCGGGGCAGGGTGGCGGAACGACCGGGCTGCCGTTCAGGGCCTGTGGTGGAGGGATTCCGGGCTCTTGTTGGCCAAGCAGAGAGCGGGGCAGGGCGGCGGGACAAACGGTGCCGCCGCCCCGGGCCCGTGTTCGAGGGGCTCAGGGCTCCGATGGGCAAGAAGGCGTGCAGCAGGGCGGCGGGACCATGGGGGCCGCCGCCCTGCGCCCTCGCTCGCCCGTGTCAGAACTCCCGCCACAACCCCAGCGTGACGCCCCACCGATCCTCTCCGGCAAGTCCGACGGAAAGCCCCGCCTCCAAGTGCCGCCCGCCGCGTAGCGGGATCGCCACCGAGGGCGCCAACCGAAGAAAACTCCGCGCGCCCGCCGCTCGCCCGGCCTGCAGCTGCAGCATGTATTTCCGCCCGGAGCGATGGTTGACCCCGAGGGTGACGTCGATCTTCAGATCCGTGCGCCCCTGCCGAAGGTAATGTTCCGCGAAAGCGTCCAGGCTCAGCCAGCCGGTCAGCGGCTCCTCGGACCGGCGGGGCAACTGCACCCCGCGACCCAGCGACAGCCCCGGCCGCAGCACCTCCGCCCCGTCGATGCGCCCGGCGCCGATCGTGACCGCGGCCAGCCAGCGATCGGAGGCGACGGGCACCGGGCGCCGCAGGAAGGCGATCACCTTGCCCTTCCCCGTCGCGCCCCGCCCCAGGTCCAGCCCCAGCGTCGTTCCCCCGCGCAGCCCGTATTCCAGGTAGAAGCTGGAATAGATCTCCGCCCCGCCGCCCTCCGCCTGCAAGGGCCAAGACGGCTTCACCCCCTGCGCGGTGAAGCCGGCCCCCGCCTCGCGCGGCCAGGGCCCCGCGGCGGCGTCCGGCGGGCAGAGACACCACAGGAGCAGCGACAGGCAGAGCAGGCGGGCGAGGTGATCCATGCCCCGAGCCTCGCGTCGGAATGGTAAACAAGCCGTTAAGCCCCGCCGCCAGCGCCGGCGCCGCCCGCCCAAGGCCCAAGCCACAATTCGCTGGCAAGACCGCCCGTGCCTCGTGTTATGCTGCATCGCGGCAGCAGAAGGGGCACGCCATGGCAGGCAAGGTGATCACCATCGCGCAGCAGAAGGGCGGCGCGGGCAAGACCACGCTGGCGGCCAATCTCGCCGTCGCCTTCGCGAAGGAGGGGCGGCGGGTGGCGCTCGTCGACACCGACCCGCAGGGCTCGCTCGGGCGCTGGTTCATGACCCGGCTCGAGCGGCTGGAGGATCCGGGGCTGGATTTCTCCACCTCCTCGGCCTGGGGGGTCTCCTACGAATGCCGCAAGCTGGCCGACCGGTTCGACCTGGTGATCGTCGACACGCCGCCGAAGGCCGACAGCGACCTGCGCCCGGCGCTTCGCTCGGCGGACCTGGTGCTGGTGCCGGTGGCCTCCAGCCATGTCGATCTCTGGGCCACCGAGGGGGTGCTGGACCTTGCCGCGCGCGAGGAAGTGCCGGCGCTTCTGGTCATGACCCGCACCCGCGCGGGCACCCGGCTGGGCACCGAGGTGGCGCAGGCCGCCGCCGATCTCGGCGCCGAGGTTGCGGCCGGCGGGCTGGCCAACCGGGTGGTCTATGCGGAAAGCTTCGGCCAGGGCCTGGGCGCGCTGGAGGCGCCGAAGACCCCGGCCCGCGACGAGGTCTTCGCCCTGGCCCGCGACCTCGACGCCCGCCTGTAATCGCGGCCAATCCGCGGGTCCTCGTGCCCCCGCCACGTGGCGCGCCCGGTAGCGACCCGCCTGGGGTGGCACCGCGGAACCGACGCACCCCCTTTGAGCCTCCGGCTTCCCGCGAGCCTTCAAGACCCGCCACTCGCCCCGGCCACCGAACGGCGCGCGCCGCTCCCCGCCTGACAGGCTTCTTCTGACCATAAATATCGCCGCCGGAGGCTCCCGTCCTCGCCACCAGCGCGCGGCCGGGACAGGGCACCAGGGTACGGGGGCGTCAGGAAGCGCCGGCGCCCTCCACCCCCGCGGGAACCGGACGGAGGGGATATTCCGCGAGCACCTCGTACTCCGCCCCGTCGGGGCCCAGATGCGAGCGGAAGAGCGTGACGGCGCCCACGCGGAAGGGCGCGACCGCCGTATCACCGTGGCTCTGCAGGAAGCGTCCCAGCCGGTCCAGGTCCCGCGGTTCCGTGTCGCGCCGGAACCGGGCGAGCGTCACGTGGGGGCGGAACCGTTCGCGCGGCAGGTCGATCCCGGCCCGGCGGGCGGCGCCGCGGCACCAGTCTCGCAGCGCCTTCAGCTCCGGTCCGCCCTCGGCCCGCAGCACCACGGCGCGCGGCCGGTCGTCGGGGCCGAAGGTCTCCAGCCCCGCCAGCCGCAGGTCGAAGGCGGGCAGGCTCAGCGCCGTGCATTCCTCGTTCAGCGCCTCGAGCGTCTGGACATCCTGGTCGTCGAGGAAGGCGAGCGTCAGGTGCAGGTTCTCCGGGTCCACGTGGCGGCCAGAGCGCAGGTGCTCCTGTATCCGCTCCACGGCGTCCTGGGCCAGCTCGGGCAAGCCGATGCCGAGAAAACAGCGCATCGATCCTCCTGTCGCCTGCGAGCCGGGGCCTGGCGCCTTCGCCACGCCTCCTGTCGCTTGCGAGCCGGAGCCTAGCGTCCCTGCCGCCTGTGGCAAGCCGGCGGGACAGGTCCGGCCGCCCCCGAGCTGGCCAAGGACCCAGACCTGGAACTGGCGAAGGTCAGGCAAACGATCCACAACGCGGCGATGAACGAGGCCGGCGTCGCGAAGACCCCACACGTGGCCGACCCGGCGCGAGCCGCCGGGGAGACCCACGAAACAGGCCGACAGGATCACCGACCCGTCGCGCCCCCCCACCACCCGCAGGCGCCCCCCGGTGTTTTCTGGACAAATCGCGGCCCATGTGGGAAAGGGCGGCGACCTCAGGAGTGACAGATGACCACCACCCGCTTCGCGCCCTCGCCCACGGGCTACATCCATGTCGGCAACCTGCGCACCGCGCTGATGAACTACCTCATCGCGAAGAAGGCGGGGGGCAGCTTCATCCTTCGGATCGACGACACCGATCCCGAGCGCTCCAAGGAAGAATATGTCGACCAGATCAAGCGCGACCTGGAATGGCTGGGCCTGCACTGGGACCGGCTGGAGCGGCAGTCGGAGCGGCTCGACCGCTATGCCGCCGCCGCCGACAGCCTGCGCGACATGGGCCGGTTCTACGAATGTTTCGAGACGCCCACCGAGCTGGACCTCAAGCGCAAGAAGCAGCTCAACATGGGCCGCCCGCCGGTCTATGACCGGGCCGCGCTGGCCCTGTCGGACGAGGACAAGGCCGCGCTCCGGGCCGAGCGGGGCGATGGCCACTGGCGCTTCAAGCTGAACCACCAGCGGATCGAGTGGGAGGACGGCATCCTCGGGCCGCTCTCGATCGACGCCGCCTCCGTCTCGGACCCGGTGCTGATCCGCGGCGACGGCCAGGTGCTCTATACCCTGGCCTCGGTGGTGGACGACACCGAGATGGGCGTGACCCACGTGGTGCGCGGCTCGGACCACGTGACCAACACCGCCACGCAGATCCAGATCATCGAGGCGCTGGGCGGCACCGTCCCGCAATTCGCGCACCATTCGCTGCTGACCGGCCCGCAGGGCGAGGGGCTGTCGAAACGGCTGGGCTCGCTCGCGCTCAGGGACCTGCGCGAGCAGGGGGTGGAGCCCGAGGCGCTGCTGTCGCTCATGGCGCGGCTGGGCTCGTCGCAGCCAGTGGAGCTGCGCATGTCGCTGGACGAGATCGCCGAGGGGTTCGAGCTGTCGCAATTCGGCTCGGCCCCGACCAAGTTCGACGTGAACGACCTTTTCCCGCTGTCGGCCCGCGTGCTGCAGGCCACGCCGGTGGAGGACGTGCGCGCCGAGATCGAGGCGCTGGGCGTGCCGGCCGACCGGGTGGAGACCTTCTGGCGGGTCACCCGCGCCAACATCAACACCCGCAACGACCTGGCCGCCTGGTGGCGCATGTTCTCCGAGGGCGCCGAGCCGGTGATCGAGGAGGAGGACCGCGAGTTCGTGGCCGAGGCCATGGCGATGTTGCCCGAGGGTCCCTTCGACGAGACCACCTGGGGCACCTGGACCGCGCAGGTGAAGGAAAAGACCGGGCGCAAGGGCAAGGCGCTGTTCATGCCGCTGCGCAAGGCGCTGACCGGGCAGAGCCACGGGCCGGACATGGGCGACGTGATGCCGCTTCTGCAGACGGTCCGCGCGCGGGGCTGATGCGGGCGGCTGCCGCCGGGGTCCCTCTTGACGCCGGGGGCGCATCCGCCTAAGAGCAGCCCACCAGATTCCCGGGCGCTGCCGACGCGGCGCCCTCATCACTTTGGCGGCCCCGCGGGGACGCCGGAACCAGACGAGGATGGAGCCATGTCGCGCCGCTGCGAACTGACCGGAAAAGGCCCGATGGTCGGCAACAATGTCAGCCACGCCAACAATAAGACCAAGCGTCGTTTCCTGCCGAACCTGAACGACGTGACGCTGCAGTCGGAAACCCTGGGCCGTGGCGTCAAGCTGCGCATCTCGACCCATGCGCTGCGCTCGGTGGACCACCGCGGCGGGCTGGACAAATTCCTGGCCAAGGCCGACGACGCCGTGCTCAGCCCGAACGCGCTGAAGGTCAAGAAAGAGATCGCCAAGGCACAGGCCACCGCCTGAGCCCGGGATCTTTGCAAATGACGGATGGCCCCGCGGGTAATGCCCGGCGGGGCTTTCGCGTTTTCCGGCTCGCGGGCTCGGGCCCGTGTTGTCCCGCGCCTCTGCGACCCGGTGCCCCATGGCCCTGCGCAGCTCTTGGGTCGGCTGGGGGAATGTGATCATCTGACGTCATGCATGCGCTGACACGATCCCTGCTGCACCTGCTGCTGGTGCTGACCCTGGTCCTGACCGGGGAGGCACTGGTGACGGAACGCGGCCGCGCGGCCGCCGCCGGGCAGATGGTGATCTGCACCGGGACCGGCACGGTGATGGTCTCCGTCGATGCCGAGGGCAAGCCGACGGGCCCTGCGCATATCTGCCCCGACGGGGCGCTCGCGCTCTTCGACGACGGGCCGGGGATGGCCGTGCTGCCGCCGGCCCTGCCGCTGCTCGTCGCCCTCCCGAAAGTCGAATCCCGCGTCCATATTGCCGGGGCGGGCACGGTGCCTTCCGTCGCCCGTGGCCCGCCGGCTGTCTGATCCTTCGCCAAACCGAGTCCCATCAGACAGACAGCCATTCCAGGCACATGGAGGCAGACATGCCCATCAAGACGCTTATTCCGGCCGCGCTCGGCCTCATTCTTTCGACCCTGCCCGCATGGGCGGAAATCACCATCGAGGACGCCTATGCCCGTTCGAGCAACCCGATGTCCGGCGGCGCCTTCCTGACCATCCACAATGACGGGGAAGCCGATCGCCTGACCGGTATCCGCTCCGACGCCGCGAAGAAGGTGGAGCTGCACACCACCGAGATGACCGATGACGGCGTGATGAAGATGATGGCCGTGGAGGGCGGCCTGGACCTGCCGGCCAACGGTACGCTGGAGCTGAAGCGCGGCGGCAACCACGTGATGTTCATGGGGCTGACCGAGCCCTTCGAGCCCGGCAAGACCGTGCCGATCACGCTGATCTTCGAGAAGGCCGGCGAGGTGCAGGTGGACGTGCCGGTCGACCTCGACCGCTGAGGCGTCAGGCCCCTCGCCCTTGGCGGGGGAGGGGCCATGAGGGCGCGCAGGGGCCCGTAGCGTGGCGTGCCCGCCTCCGAGGGCGGTTTAGTTTAGCCGATCAGCCGGTCGACCCAGAGCGGCACCGCCTCCGAGGCGGGGCCGTTCACCGTCTCGTGGAACAGGCCCGCGATCTCCGACGGTTCGAGATTGATCTCGACGCAATGGGCGCCATGCATCCACGCCTCCTCCACGAAGCCCGCGGCCGGGTGGACCTGCCCCGACGTGCCGATGGCGACGAACAGGTCGGTCCGCGCGAGACGCTGGTCGATCTCTGGCAGGTGATAGGGCATTTCGCCGAACCAGACGACATCGGGCCGGGTGGCGGTCGTGGCGCAGGCCGGGCAGGCATCGCCCGGTGCCATCTCGGCCGGGGCGTCCCAGCGATGGCCGCAGACGGCACAGAGCGCGCGGGCCAGCTCGCCGTGCATGTGCAGCGCCCTGCTGCCCGCCGCCTCGTGCAGGCGGTCCACGTTCTGGGTGATCACCATCGTGTCGTGGCGCGGATCCTCCTGCAGGCGCGCGATGGCGTGGTGGGCCGCGTTGGGGAGCGCCTCCGCCGCGTTGGCGCGACGCGCGTTGTAGAAGCCGTGGACCTTGTGCGGATCGGCGGCGAATCCCTCGGGCGTGGCCACCTCCTTCAGCGAATAGCGCGACCAGAGCCCGCCTTCGTCGCGGAAGGTGCCAAGCCCGGATTCGGCCGAGATCCCGGCGCCGGTGAGAATGGTGATCGTGCGGAAATTCATCGGACGATCATGCCAGAGGGGCGGAGCCGGGGCCAGCCCCGGTCGCTGCTCGCCGGCCGCCTCGCGCCGGCTTGGTGCGCGGCACGGCCATGATCGTCGCTGTGTGATTCCACAAGGCGGCCCGGACGGAGTGATCTCGTCCGGGCTCCTGAAGGGCAGGCGCCCCTCTAGGTGTCCATCTTCAGCGCGGAGATGAAGGCCTCCTGCGGGATCTCCACCTTGCCGAACTGGCGCATCTTCTTCTTCCCGGCCTTCTGCTTGTCCAGCAGCTTGCGCTTCCGGCTGGCATCGCCGCCGTAGCACTTGGCCGTCACGTCCTTGCGCAGGGCCGACAGGGTTTCGCGGGCGATGACCTTGCCGCCGATCGCCGCCTGGATCGGGATCTTGAACATGTGCCGCGGGATCAGGTCCTTGAGCTTTTCGCACATGGCCCGGCCGCGCATCTCGGCCCGGTCGCGGTGCACCATCATCGACAGCGCGTCCACCGGCTCGTCGTTGACCAGCACCTGCATCTTGACCAGCCGGTCCTCGCGGTAGCCGATCAGCTCGTAGTCGAAGGAGGCATAGCCCTTGGTCACCGATTTCAGCCGGTCGTAGAAGTCGAAGACCACCTCGTTCAGCGGCAGGTCGTAGACCGCCATCGCCCGGCCGCCCACATAGGTGAGATCCAGCTGGATGCCGCGCCGGTCCTGGCAGAGCTTCAGCACGTCGCCCAGGTACTCGTCGGGCACCATGATCGTCGCCTTGATCCGCGGCTCCTCGATATGCTCGACATAGGTCATGTCGGGCATGTCGGCGGGGTTGTGCAGGTCGCGCTTCTCGCCGTCCTTCATGTAGACGTGATAGATCACGGAAGGAGCGGTGGTGATCAGCTCGATGTTGTATTCACGCTCGATCCGGTCGCGGATCACCTCGAGGTGCAGCAGCCCGAGGAACCCGCAGCGGAAGCCGAAGCCGAGCGCGGCCGACGTTTCCATCTCGTAGGTGAAGGAGGCGTCGTTCAGCGCCAGCTTCTCGATGGCGTCGCGCATGTCCTCGAACTCGGACGTGTCCACCGGGAACAGCCCGCAGAACACCACCGGCACCGAGGGTTTGAAGCCCGGCAGCGGCTCGGCGCAGGGCTTCTTCTCGTGGGTGATCGTGTCGCCGACGCGGGTGTCGCGGACCTGCTTGATCGAGGCGTTGAGATAGCCGATCTCGCCCGGGCCCAGCTCCTTCACCGCGGTCATGGCGGGGCGGTAGACGCCGACATCGTCGACATCGTAGGTGCCGCCGGTCTTCATCATCCGGATGCGGTCGCCCTTCTTGAGGGTGCCGTCGATGATCCGGACGATGACGATCACGCCGAGATACTGGTCGTATTTCGAATCCACCAGCATCGCCTTGAGCGGCTTGTTCCGGTCACCCTCGTCCGGGGGCGGCAGGCGGGTCACGATCGCCTCGAGCACGTCGGGAATGCCCACCCCGGTCTTGGCCGAGATCAGGCAGGCCTGCGAGGCGTCGATGCCGATCACGTCCTCGATCTGCTCCTTCACCCGTTCGGGTTCGGCGGCGGGCAGGTCGACCTTGTTCAGCACCGGCACGATCTCGTGGTCGGCGTCGATGGCGGTGTAGACGTTGGCGAGCGTCTGCGCCTCCACCCCCTGCGTGGCGTCGACCACCAGCAGCGACCCCTCGACCGCCTGCATCGACCGCGCGACCTCGTAGGCAAAGTCCACGTGGCCCGGCGTGTCGATGAGGTTGAGCACGTAGGTGTGCCCGTCCTTCGCCGGATACTCGATCCGCACGGTGTTGGCCTTGATGGTGATGCCGCGCTCGCGCTCGATATCCATCGCGTCGAGAAGCTGGTCCTTCATGTCGCGTTCGGCCACCGTCCCGGTCAGCTGGATCAGCCGGTCGGCGAGGGTGGATTTCCCGTGGTCGATATGCGCCACGATGGAGAAATTGCGGATATGCGCGAGGTCGGTCATGCAGCCGCATATGAGGCAAGGAATGCACCCGGTCAAGGTGGCACGCGGGGCTGCACGCACGGATGCGTGAACCCCGCGCGACCCGCGTTGATCGGAGGGGCCTTTCAGGGCATATTGGCCCCCGTTCGAGCGATCCCCCGTGCGAACCGCGCCAAGACGGACGACGACGGGGGCAGGTATTGGGGCGAAGGCAAGAGGCGGAACTATGCGATACATCCTGATCGGCGCGATGGCGGCCCTGCTGGCAAGCTGCGGGGGCGGCCGGGATCGCGACCGGGGCCCGGTGGTGATGCGCTACGCGTCCGGGCCGCTGAACGATGCCTGCATGGCATCCCCGCGCAAGCAGCGCGGCCCGGCGGTCTGCGGCTGCATCCAGGCGGTGGCCAACACCCATCTCACGCGATCCGAGCAGCGCCGCGCCGTGGGATTCTTCACCGACCCGCACAGCGCGCAGGAAGTGCGCCAGTCGGACCGGGCGCGGGACAAGGATTTCTGGGAACGCTACTACGATTACGGCACCCAGGTGGACGCGCTCTGCAAGGGCACGCTCTGACCGGGTGAGGCTGCGCCTGGGCGTGTGAGCGGCGCGGAAGCGTGGGTCCGTGCTCCGGGTCGGGCCGGGCTGCGCGCGAAGTCACCCCCTGGCCGCTGCCCTTGCAGGTCGCAGGCCGGAGACGGCGGCGTTCAGAGGTCGAGGTTCAGGAAGGTGCGCACCGCGGCTTCGAAATCGCGGGGTTTCTCGGCGTGCAGCCAATGGCCCGCCCCGGGAAGTTTCGCGAAACGCGCATGGGGGAACTTCGCGCGGATCGTCTCGCGATGCTCGGAGCGGACATAGTCGGACTCGCCGCCCGACAGGAACAGCGTCGGGCCGTCGAAGCTGCCCTCGACCTCGGGGAAGCCGAGGATCTTCGGCATGTCGCGCTCCAGCACGTCGAGGTTCAGCTTCCAGCGCTTCTCCTTCACGTCCACCGACTGGGTGAAGAAGCTCTGCAGCGCCTTGTCCTCGACCGTCTCCGCCAGCTGGTCGGCCACGTCGGAGCGTTTCTCCACCCCCGCGAGGTCCACCGCCTGCATCGCGGCGATATGCTGGCTCTGGTCGTGGTCGTAGGGCACGGGGGCGATGTCGGCGACCACCAGCCGGCGCAGCAGCTCGGGCCGGGTCAGCGCCAGCACCATCGCCGCCTTGCCGCCCATGGAATGACCCACCATGTCCACCGGTCCGCCGATGCGTTCCACCAGTTCCGCCAGGTCGGCGGCCATGTCCTCGTAGTCGTGGCTGTCGGCATGGGGGCTGTCGCCGTGGTTGCGCTGGTCCACGGCGATCACCTGCCGCTCGTCCGACAGCCGCTTGGCGATGACGCCCCAGTTCCGGGCCGAGCCGAACAGCCCGTGCACGATGATCAGCGGGGGCTCCGACGTGGGCTCACCGTGGGTGATGGTGTTGAGCATCATGGTCTTTCGAAAGCTGGCGGGGGAGGGCGCCCGCGCAAGGCGCCCCGCCCGGATCAGATCGCGGTGCGGAAGAGGGTGGTGAGGTTTTCCACCGTCAGCTTGACCGGGTTGCCGCCGCAGGACGGGTCCTCCACCGCCATGGCGGCGAGGTCGGGGATGCGATCCTCGGTCACGCCGAGGTCGGACAGGCGCCGCGGGATGCCGAGGCTGTCGTTGAATTCCTGCACGAAGCGGCGGAACCCGTCGAAGCCGCCCTCGATCCCCAGATAGGCCGCCGCCGTATCGAAGCGATCGGCGATCTTATCGGCGTTGAAATCCAGCACCGCGGGCATGCAGACCGCGTTGGTCGTGCCGTGATGGGTGTTGAAGACCGCGCCCACCGGGTGGCTCATGGCGTGGATCGCGCCCAGCCCCTTCTGGAAGGCGGTGGCGCCCATGGCGGCCGCGCTCATCATGTTGGCGCGCGCCTCCAGGTCGGAGCCGTCGGCATAGGCGCGGGGCAGGTTGTCCTTGACCAGCCGCATCCCCTCCAGCGCGATGCCCTGCGACATCGGGTGGTAATGGGGGGACGAATAGGCCTCCACGCAATGGGCGAAGGCATCGAGCCCGGTGCCCGCGGTGATGAACCGGGGCATGCCCGTGGTCAGCTCGGGGTCGCAGATCACGATCTGGGGCAGGACCTTGGGGTGGAAGATGATCTTCTTCACGTGGGTCTCGGAATTGGTGATGACGCTGGCGCGCCCCACTTCGGACCCCGTTCCGGCGGTGGTCGGCACGGCGATGATCGGCGCGATGGCGTCGGCGTCGGCGCGGGTCCACCAGTCGCCGATATCCTCGAAATCCCAGATCGGCCGCGTCTGATGGGCCATGAAGGCCACCATCTTGCCCAGGTCCAGCCCCGAGCCGCCGCCGAAGGCGATGACCCCGTCATGACCTCCGTCGAGATAGGCTTTCACCCCCGCCGCGAGGTTCTTTTCGTTGGGGTTCGGGTCTACCTCGGCGAAAAAGCCGCGGCCAAGGCCGGCCTCTTCGAGGATGTCCATGGCCTGGCGGGTGATCGGCAGATCGGCCAGCCCCTTGTCGGTGACCAGCAGCGGCCGGGTGATGCCCGCCTCGGCGCAGGCGCCCGGCAGCTCCGCGATCCGGCCGGCGCCGAACTTGATGTTGGTGGGGTAGGTCCAGTTTCCGGTGAGGCTCATTGGGTCACCTTCTTGAGATGATAGGATTTCGGACGGGTGAGGTTGTGGTAGCCGATGACCGACAGGCCGCCACCGCGCCCGGTATCCTTGCAGCCGGTCCAGCAGAGCCCGGGGTCGAGGTAATCGGCGCGGTTCATGAAGACGGTGCCCGTCTCCACCCGGTCGCCGACGCTCGCGGCGCGGTCCACGTCCGCGGTCCAGAGCGAGGCGGTCAGGCCGAAGGGGCTGTCGTTCATCAGGCGGATGGCCTCGTCATCATCCTTGACCGGCATGATGCACACGACGGGGCCGAAGCTTTCGTCGCGCATCACCCGCATCTCGTGGGTCACGCCGGTGAGGATCTGCGGCGTCAGGTAGGCGCCGCCATCGTCCTGCGGCATGGTCTCGATCAGCGGGGTCGCCCCGGCCTTCACAGCCTCGTCGATCTGCGCGCGCACCTCGGCGGCGAAACGGACATTGGCCATCGGCCCGATATCGGTGGAGGGGTCGAGCGGATCGCCCAGCTTGTAGCCCTTCACGATCTCCACCGCCTTTTCGACGAACTGGTCATAGAGGCTTTCATGCACGTAGATCCGTTCGATCCCGCAGCAGCACTGGCCGGAATTGAACATGGCCGCATCGACCAGCCCCGCTACGGCGGCGTCGAGGTCGGCGTCGTCCATGACATAGCCCGGGTCCTTGCCCCCAAGCTCCAGCCCCAGCCCGGTGAAGGTGCCCGCGGCGGCGCGTTCCATCGCCTTGCCGCCCCCCACGGAGCCGGTGAAGTTGACGAAATCGAAGACCCCGCCCGCGATCAGCTCGGACGTGGTGTCATGGTCGAGAAAGACGTTCTGGAAGACGTCCTCGGGCACGCCCGCGGAATGGAAGGCCTGCGCCATCCTCTCACCCACCAGCAGGGTCTGGGTGGCATGTTTCAGCACCACGGAATTGCCGGCGATGAGCGCGGGCGCCACGGTGTTGATCGCGGTCATGTAGGGGTAGTTCCAGGGCGCCACGACGAAGACGACGCCATGCGGCACCCGCTTGATGTAGCGCTTGAAGGTGGCGTCCTCGCCCACCTCGATATCGGCGAGCCCTTCCTCGGCGATCTTCGCCATGTGGCTCGCGCGTTCCTCGAAGCCGCCGAATTCACCGCCATAGCGCACCGGGCGGCCCATCATGCGGGCCAGTTCGGGCACCACCTCGTCGTTCATGGCGCCCACGGCGGCCACGCCCTTCATCACCAGGTCCACGCGCTCGGCCAGCGGGCGGGCGGCCCAGGCGGCCTGCGCGTCGCGGGCGCGGGTGACAGTGGCGCGGGCCTCGTCGGTGCCCAGCGTCTCGCGTTCGGCAAAGACCGATCCGTCGATCGGCGAGATGCATTTCAGTGTCGTCATGTCAGGCTCTCTCGAATCCGCGTTTGAGCTCGTAATCGGTCACCGCCGTGTCGAACTCTTCCTGTTCCCATTCTGCCGCGCGGACGTAATGGTCAACCACCGCGTCGCCAAGGACCTCGCGCAACATCGCCGAGTCGCGCAGGGTTTCCATCGCCTCGCGCAGCGATCTCGGGATCTCGCGCACATTCTCGCTCTCGTAGACGTCGCCCTTGGTGGGCGGGGCCAGGTCCAGCTTTTCCTCGATGCCGCGCAGCCCGGCGGCCAGCAGCACCGCCAGCGCGAGATAGGGGTTCAGGTCTGACCCGCCGATACGGCACTCGACGCGCACCGCCTTGGTCCCCTCGCCGCACAGCCGGAAGCCCGCGGTGCGGTTGTCCACCGACCAGACGGTTTTCGTGGGGGCGAAGGTGCCCTTCACGAAGCGCTTGTAGGAATTCACGTAAGGCGCCAGGAAATAGGTGTAATCCGGCGCATACTTGATCTGCCCGGCCATGTAGTGGCGCATGGTCTCGGACATGCCATGCTCGCCCTCCGGGTCGAAAAAGACGTTCTCGCCGTCCTTCCAGAGCGACTGGTGCACGTGCGAGGACGAGCCCACCATCGACGCGCTCCACTTCGGCAGGAATGAGGCGGCGTGCCCCTGCTGCCAGGCGATCTCCTTCACCGCGTGCTTGGCGATGGTGTGGTGATCCGCGGTGTCCATGGCGGGCGCGTACTTGATGTTCAGCTCTTCCTGCCCGGCCTCGGCCTCGCCCTTGGTGTTCTCGATCGGCAGACCGGCGGCGTAGAGGTGATTGCGGATCGGCCGCATCACGTGCTCTTCCTTGGTGGTCTGGAAGATGTGGTAATCCTCGTTGTAGCCCGAGATCGGCGTCAGCTCGCGGAAATCCGAGGCGGCGATCTCCTTCAGGCTCTTCTCGAAGAGGAAGAATTCCAGCTCGGTCGCCATCACCGGCTCGAACCCCATCCCGGCGGCCTTGGCGACCTGCGCCTTGAGGATGGCACGGGGCGATTGCGGCACTTCCTCGTGGCTGTGATGGTCGAGCAGGTCGCACAGCACCATCGCCGTCCCCTCGAGCCACGGCATGGGCCGGATGGTGGAGAGGTCGGGCTTCATCACGTAATCGCCGTAGCCCGCGGACCAGGAGGTGGTGGCATAGCCCTCGGGCGTGGCCATCTCCAGGTCGGTGGCCAGCAGGTAGTTGCAGCAATGGGTCTCTTTCCAGGCGCTGTCGACGAAATGCCGCGCGACGAAGCGCTTGCCCATCAGCCGGCCCTGCATGTCGATGGTGCAGACCAGCACCGTGTCGATGGTGCCGGTCTCGGCGGCTTCCTTGAGCGCCTCGAATGTCATCAAGCCGGGCATCTGCATCCTTTCCCTGTCCTGCCGGGCGTATCCTCGCCCGGTCCTCATGGCGTCCGTCATCGTCCCGCGATCATAGAGCGGGGGCGGGGGCGGAGCGCAAGGCCGAGTTGCCCGGAGCGAAAACCCCTTGCGGGGCGCGGCTGCCCGAAAAGATGGCGCAGGGGCCACGTGCCGGACATCCGGGCCGGGAGGGGCGGGGAAGGCATTGACTCTTCAATGTTGATAAAATTACTAGGCTTTACGCGGCAACGACCGCGGCCCGGGGGAATTCGCGGATCCAGCAAGATTGTTGTCCCGCCAGATCGAGCGCGATCCCTCGTTCGGAAGATAGAGGGACAAAGATGACACTCAGACAGAGAGCCGCGAAGCGGGCCGGCGGGACCCTGCTCTTCGCGATGGCAATGGCGGGGCAGGCCGGGCTGGCCGCCGCGCAGGACGGCAGCGCCTTCGAATACGACGACGGCACGATCGTGGAACTGGACCCGATCATCGTGGAGGCCGCCGCCGAGGAGCTGAAGCAGGCGCCCGGATCCTCGGTCATCACCGGCGAGGACCTGGAGACGCGGCCCGTCTCCAACGACATCTCCGAGGCGGTGCGCCGGATGCCCGGGGTCAACCTGACCGGCAATGCCACCACCGGCCAGCGCGGCAACAACCGCCAGATCGATATTCGCGGCATGGGGCCGGAGAACACGCTGATCCTGATCGACGGGCGGCCGGTGCTCTCGCGCAACTCGGTCAAGATGGGGCGCTCGGGCGAGCGCGACACGCGCGGCGATTCCAACTGGGTCCCGGCCTCGGCCATCGAGCGGATCGAGGTGCTGCGCGGCCCGGCGGCGGCGCGCTACGGCTCCGGCGCGTCGGGCGGGGTGGTCAACATCATCACCAAGTCGCCGGACGTGGCCTCGACCACCGTCACGCTCTACGGCGAGAAACCGGAAAACGACAAGGAAGGCGCGACCTTCCGCACCAGCATCGTGACCTCCGGCCCGATCAACGACGTGCTCTCCTACCGCGGGATCCTCAGCTACAACCGCACCGGGGCCGACGCGGCCGACATCAACGCCGAGGCCACGCCCGACGGTGAATCGGTCGCCGCCGGGCGCGAGGGCGTCAGGAACGCCGATGCCAGCCTGCTGCTGGAATACCGCCCCGACGCGGTGAACACCTGGGGGATCGAGCTGGGCTACAGCCGGCAGGGCAACGATTACGCCGGCGACGCGCTGTTCCAGGGCGTGGACCGGGTCGACGAGGATCTGATCGGCACCGAGACCAACGTGATGAAGCGCGGCGTCCTCGCGCTGACCCACCGCGGCACATACGATTTCGGCGAGTCGAACAGCTTCATCCAGTGGGAGAACACCCGCAACAAGCGCCTGCTGGAAGGGCTTGCCGGCGGCGGCGAGGGGCTGATCAATTCCGACGAATACGGGACGATCACGCTCGAAAACATCACCGCCAAGACCGAGTGGAACGTGCATTCCCAGCTTGGCGGCGTGAACCAGACCTTCACCTTCGGCGCCGATTACCGGGGCGAGTTCATGCATGACCCGGTCTCGCTGCAACAGGATCTTGGGCTGGAGCCGGGCGAGGAGATTCCCGGCACCGATCTCGACCCCGAGGACCGCGACCCGAATTCCGAGGCGCACCTTGTCGGGCTTTACATCGAGGACAACATCATGCTGTCCGACAGCTTCACCCTGACGCCGGGCCTGCGCGCCGACTGGCATTCGGAGGCGGGGCTGAACTTTTCGCCCAGCGTCAACGCCTCTTGGCAGGCGACGCCCGAGATCACGGTCAAGGCCGGGGTGAGCCGGGCCTTCAAGGCGCCCAACCTCTACCAGCTCAACCCGAACTACGTGTACCGCACCCGCGGGCGGGGCTGCCCGGTGGATTATCCCAACAACGGCGGTAACGGCTGCGACATCCTCGGCAATCCGGACCTCGAACACGAGACCTCGCTGAACAAGGAAATCGGCATCAACTACACCGATGCGCAGGGCTGGAACGCGGGGCTCACCTATTTCCACAACGATTACCGCAACCGTATCGCGGCCTCGCTCGAACCCGCGGCGGTAGTGGGCGAGACCCAGATCTTCCGCTGGAAAAACACCCCCGAGGCGGTGATCGAGGGGCTGGAGGCCAACCTGCGGGTGCCGCTCAGCGACATGGTGACCTGGACCACCAACAGCACGGTAATGCTGAAATCCGAGAACAAGCAGAACGGGCAGCCGCTTTCGCTGGTGCCGGATTACACCATCAACACCTCGCTCGACTGGCAGGTGCGCGACGACTGGAGCATCACGCTGGCCGCCACCCATTACGGGCCGATCCAGAGCCCGACGCAAAGCGTCACCGACGGCGGCACGATCGACAACCCGCAGCGGCGCGATCCCTATACGCTGGTCGACCTGTCCACGACCTACGACTTCATGGACAATGCCAGCATGACGGCGGGGGTGAAGAACCTGTTCAACACCCAGATCTACCGCGAGGGCACGGCCAACAGCGCCGGCGCCAACACCTACAACGAGCCCGGCCGGGTCTATTCGCTGCAGGTGAGCTTCGACTTCTGAAGGCAAACTTGATCATGCGCCTTCGACTGGCCGGGCCGCCGCGGTGGCCCGGCTTTTTCGTGTCGGGAGGGGGTATGGTCGGGTTTCTGGAAGAGACACCGGCGCTCTTCGTTGCGGGAGGCGCATTTGAGCGGAGAGTGGTCAGCCGGGGAGGCCGGCGCGGGGAGCCGGGGTAAGGCTTTCCGGCGGGCGGAGCGGATTGGTGGGGCGGGTGGGCGAGCGGTTGGAGCTAGGGGCACGTTTAGCGCGCCGCATTGCCGGGAGTCTCGTGAGCGCTGTGGAGGCGGGAGAGGCAGGACGTCTCGGTAGTTCAGCGACCTGATGGAACGCGTCCCGGTCTCGCGGATGGCCTAGGGGGCGATGCAGGCCAAAGGACACAGTCTGCCCGTGCGCCATGGGCAGAGCCCGTTCGATGCCCGAAGGCATAGCCGCTACACGCCCCTATCGTCCGTCTGTCTGGTAAAGCCTTCCGGGGTGGGAAGGTAAAATGGAGCGGGCGATGAGATTCGAACTCACGACCCTTACCTTGGCAAGGTAATGCTCTACCCCTGAGCTACGCCCGCGTCCTTGGGTGAGGCGTGAAATATAAAGAAGCCCGCCGGGCTGCAAGTGGAAAATTGGCCCGCGGCGGGAAAAATTCCCTCCGGTCCCGCCTGACGTGGCGGAGGGCAGCGGACGGGTGCGGCGCAAGGCCCGCGCCCGGCGCGGCCCGGAACTCCGCTCGGGCGGGGGACGTTCGCCCGGTGACCGACAACCGGAGGCCCCGATGACCCACAAGCTGACGCTGCGATCCATTTCCCCGGTGACCCGCGACACCAACCACCTCGTCTTCGACCGGCCCGAGGGATTCGCCTTCACCCCCGGACAGGCGACGGACCTGTCGCTCGACAAGGAGGGCTGGCGCGACGAGAAGCGGCCCTTCACCTTCGTCAACCTGCCGGAATCGGAGACGCTGGAATTCGTCATCAAGTCCTATCCCGACCATGACGGCGTCACCGAGCGGATCGGCAGGCTGCAGCCGGGCGATACCGTCCTGATCGAGGAACCCTGGGGCGCGATCGAGGACAAGGGGCCGGGCACCTTCATCGCCGGCGGCGCCGGGGTCACTCCCTTCATCGCCGTGCTGCGCGAGCGCATGGCCGAACATGGCACGCTGGACGGCTGCACGCTGATCTTCTCCAACAAGACGGAAGAGGACATCATCCTGCGCCGCACCTTCGAGCGGATGGAGGGGCTGCGGACCGTCTTCACCGTCACCGACGATCCCGGTGCACAGGTCGAGAAGGAGCGGATCGACAAGGCCTTCCTGCAGAAGCATGTGAGCGATCCGGGGAGCGGGCATTTCTACGTCTGCGGACCGGAGCCGATGATCGACGACGTGGTCGCGGCGCTGAAGGAGATGGGCGTCGACGAAGAGCGCATCATCACCGAGGATCTCGACTGAGTTTCTCCGGGGGCGGTCCGCGCGAAGCATCGGCCGTTCCGAGTGCCCCGGGGCTCCGACAGGCCACAGCGCTCGCGCCGCAGGTCATGGCCTCCGACGACAGCCCACTGATCGGTCGGGACAGAGCCTCGGGATCTCCCCTTACGAGGAGCGCCTTTCCGGACATCGCACCCTCCGCCGGTCGCGGGGGCAGCCTGTTCGGTGTATCGATGCAGGTCTCGCTCGAAGCGGAACAGGGGGCCGAAAGCGGTTGGGCAGGCTTCTTTTGAGTCCAACTCGGGTGACGCAGCGTCCCCGGTCAGGTCACATCTTCCCGGGTCTCATCGTCGGTAAGTCACTGCGGTCCCCCCCGAGGTCTCGACCCCGGCGGCTCGAACCAGTTCCCGTTCAGGTCACCTCTCCCGAACGCCCGCGACCGCTCACACCCCCAACCGATCCCGCAGGCTGAACCAGGTCATCGCCAGCACCAGCAGTGGCGAGCGGGCCAGGCGGCCGCCGGGGAAGGGCAGGGCGGGGACCCGCGCCATGGTGTTGAACCCCTCCGCCTCGCCGGCGATGGCCTGCGCCATGAGCTGGCCCGCATGGGTCGCGGTGCCGACCCCGTGGCCGGAATAGCCCGAGGCGGACAGCACGTTGGGCGCCAGCCGCGCCAGCCAGGGCATGCGCCGCATGGTGATCGCCAGCGTCCCGCCCCAGGCATAGTCGATCTTCACGTCGGCGAGATGCGGATAGATCTCGGCCATCGGGCCGCGCACCTTGTCGGCGATGTCCCGCGGGAAGCGGTAGCCGTAGCTTTCCCCGCCGCCGAAAAGCAGCCGCTTGTCATGCGACAGGCGGAAGTAGTTCACCACGAACTTGGTATCCGCCACCGCCACGTCGCGGGACAGCACGCGGGCGGCCTCCTCGCCCAGCGGTTCGGTCGCGGCGATGAAGTTGTTGATCGGCATGACCCGCGCCGCCACCCGCTTGTCGAGCCCGCCGAGATAGCCGTTGCAGGCCAGCACGAGGTGGTCGCAGCGCACGCTCCCCTCCGAGGTATGAACCAGCACGTGGGGGCCATGCTCGATCCGTCGCACCTCCGACGTCTCGTGGATGATCGCGCCCGCCCTGGCCGCGGCGCCCGCCAGCCCGATCGCATAGGCCAGCGGGTGCAGGTGCGCCGCGCCCATGTCGAGCGTGCCACCATGGTAGATCGACCCCGGCGCCAGCTTGCGCGTCGCCGCCTCGTCCAGCAGCTCGAGCTCCTTGTAGCCGTAGCGCTGTTCGAGATGCGCCGCCTCCTCGTGCAGCTCGCGCGTTTCCTTCTCGGTAAAGCCCAGATGCGCCACGCCCGGCTTCAGGTGGCAGTCAATGCGGTGCCTTTCGATCAGCGACTTGACCAGCGTCTTGGAGTCTTCGGCCAGCTGCCAGAGCTTCGCGGCGTCGTCCTGCCCCACCAGCTTTTCCAGCCCTTCCTGGCCCATGCGCTGGCCCGAGCCCAGCTGCCCGCCATTGCGCCCCGACGCGCCGAAACCCACGCGATGCGCCTCCAGCAGGCGGACGGAATAGCCCCGCTCCGCCAGGTGCAGCGCCGCCGACAGGCCGGTATAGCCGCCGCCCACCACACAGACATCGCAGCTGACCTGCCCGTGCAGGGGTGAGAAGGGGGGCAGCGGCTCGGTGCTGGCGCGATACCAGCTTTTCGGATAGCGGCCGCGGCGGTCGTTGGCATGCAGCAGGTTCACGTCGTCATCCCGGGTGGTGGTGGAACTGGGCCACGTTAACCCGCCGGAGGGCCGAGGGCGAGGGCGATTTGATCAAATCTCTTCCCCGGTCTGGTGCGCGTTCAGGCGGCCCGGTTCTGCGCCAGGGTGATCGCGTCGAAGGGCGACAGCACCGGGTAGGCGGGCCGCGCGTGATCTGGCAGCCGGTGCCGCGGGACATCTGCCAGAAGGCTCGCCGCCAGCGCGTCCTTCCGGCGCCTGATCCGCCCGAGGTAAAGGCTTTCCACCGCCGCGCCCGCCGCCATCAGCGGCTCGTGCCCCGGCAGGACCAGCTGGCAATAGCGGATGAGCTGCGGCGCCTCCTCCCACCTTGCAGCCGTGCCGTTGATGAGGTGCCGGGCCGGGACGAGCACCGCCTCGGTGCCGAACATGTATTCCACCTCGGAGCCGCGGATCAGCAGCCGCTGCTCGGGCGCCACGACGATATCCTGCCGCAGCCCGAAATAGGGCGCGCGCAGCCGCACCGGGCGGAAGGCCCCGCGCGCGGGCACCAGCCGCGACAGGCTTTCCAGCACCGGCACGCCCTCCGGCCCGTCCTCGCCCTCGGTGATCACCACGTCGCCGCGTCTCAGGCTGCCCGCGGCGCGGTAGCCCCGGTCAGTCGCCACGGGCACATGCGCCGAAAGGGCAGGCTGCGGGCCCAGCGGCTCCACCGCGTCGGACACGGCGAAATACAGCAGGTCCGGATCCATCTCGCGCAGCCTCGGCTGGCAGGCCATGGCGCGCAGATCCTCCAGCATCAGGGGCGGCGGCGGCGCGGTCTCCACGCTCAGCGCGCGGGCGCTTTCGGGGCGTTCTATGGCCAGCCGGCCCCAGCGGGCGGGCGCATCCCAGGAATAGGTGATGCGCAGGATATCCGTCCGGCTGTCCGCGGCCAGCGGCAGCACCGCGTGGCACATGTCACTGCCCTGCGCGAGGATCAGCGCGACCGAGCCGCCGGGGATCGCCTGCACCGACAGTTCCGCAGGCCAGGGATGCACCCGGCCGAAGCGCAGCAGCATCTGCGGCCGGCCCTCGGGCGAGAGCCGCGTCTCCAGCACGAGGCTGCCGCGGGTCAGCAGGCCCTGCACTTCGGCCTCGCGCGCGAAGGCGCCGCCCCGGCCAAGGCCGCGCGGATCGAAATCACCGCCGTCATGATCGGCAAGGGCGATCCAGGTCATGCTGTCCTTCCCGCGCGGCGGCCCCGAGTGGAGCCGCGGCGCAACTGCTCGGCCGCGATCCTCCCATGCCGCCGCGCCACTGTCAGCGGGCCCCGCCCCAGCCGGCGCGAGGCTGAGTCCTTTCGGCCACATCGCCCCGCGGCCCATATTCTCCTTGCGACCCGCCGCGCCCCGTCGCAGATCCGGGGGCAACGCCAAGGAGGACCCGCCATGCCCACCCCCGTCGATCCCGTCGCCCTGACCGCCCGGCTGATCCGCTGCCCCTCGGTCACGCCGGAGGAGGGCGGCGCGCTGGTCCTGCTCGAGGAGCTGCTGAGCGACGCGGGCTTCACCTGCACCCGGGTGGACCGCAACGGCACCGCCAACCTCTACGCCCGCTGGGGCGCGAAGGGGGCAGACCGCGCCTTCGGCTTCAACGGCCACACCGACGTGGTGCCGGTGGGCGATCCGGCGGACTGGACCCACGACCCCTTCGGCGCGGAGGAGGCGGAGGGCATTCTCTACGGCCGCGGCGCCGTGGACATGAAATCGGGCGTGGCGGCCTTTGCCGCGGCGGCGGTGGACCTCGTGACCAGCACGCCCCCCGACGGTGCCGTGATCCTTGCCATCACCGGTGACGAGGAGGGACCGGCGATGGACGGCACCCGCGCGCTGCTCGACTGGATGGAGACGGAGGGCGAGCGCATGTCGGCCTGCCTCGTGGGCGAGCCCACCTGCCCGGAGCGGATGGGCGAGATGATCAAGATCGGCCGCCGCGGCTCCATGTCCGCCTGGATCACGGTCGAGGGCGTGCAGGGCCATTCCGCCTATCCCCACCGGGCGAAAAACCCGCTGCCCGCCATGGCGCGGCTGATGGACCGGCTGGCCAGCCACGAGCTTGACCGGGGGACCGACCATTTCGACCCCTCGACGCTCGCCGTGGTCACCATCGACACCGGCAACCCGGCCACCAACGTGATCCCGGCGAAATGCACGGGCACGGTCAATATCCGCTTCAACGACACCCATACCGGCGCGTCGCTCTCGGACTGGCTGCGGGCCGAGGCTGCCGCGGTCGCCGAGGACTTCGGCGTGAAGATCGGGGTGGAGATCAAGATCTCCGGCGAGGCCTTCCTGACGCCGCCGGGCGCGCTTTCGTCGCTGGTGGCGCGGGCCGTGGAGGCCGAGACCGGCGTCGTGCCGGAGCTGTCGACCACCGGCGGCACCTCGGACGCCCGCTTCGTCAAGGATCACTGCCCGGTGGTGGAATTCGGCCTCGTGGGGCAAAGCATGCACCAGGTGGACGAGCGCGTCCCGGTGGAGCAGATCCGCCAGCTCAAGGCCGTCTACGCCCGCATCCTGGCAGACTATTTCGCATGAGGCCCCGCCTTGTCCTGATGCTGAAGGAGCCGCGGCCCGGCCGGGTCAAGACGCGCCTCGCCGCCGGGATAGGGCGGGTCGAGGCGACATGGTGGTTCCGCCACCAGGTGGCGCGCAGCCTGCGGGCGCTGCGGGATCCGCGGTGGGACCTCTGGCTGGCCGTGGCGCCCGAAGCGGCCCTCGCCTCGCGCGCCTGGCCCCGGGACCTGCCCCGGCTGGGGCAGGGGCGCGGCGACCTCGGCGCGCGCATGGCGCGGGTCTTCCGCCGCCTCGGGCCGGGGCCGGTCTGCATCGTGGGCAGCGACATCCCAGGCATGGGCCCCGCCCATGTCGCCCGCGCCTTCGCCGCCCTGAAAGCCCACCGCGCGGTGCTCGGTCCGGCGGAGGATGGCGGCTACTGGCTGATCGGGCTGCGTGGCACCCCGCCCGCGGGGTTGTTCGACAATGTGCGCTGGTCGACCCCCCATGCGCTGGAAGACACCCGTGCCACGCTGCGTGAGCCGGTCGCGCTGGTCGACCGCCTCGCCGACGTGGACGAGGCCCGCGACCTGCCGCGCTAGGCCGTCACGCCCAGTCCGGCTTCCGCTTCTCGAGGAAGGCCGCGATCCCTTCCTCCGTGTCGCGCCACAGCATGTTCTCCACCATCACCTCGCCGGTCAGGCGATAGGCCTCCTCCAGCGGCAGCCCGGCCTGATCGTAGAAGGCGCGCTTGCCGATCTTCACCGCCGCGCCCAGCTTCGACGCCACCAGCTCCGCCAGGGCCCGCGTCTCGGCCTCCAGCGCCTCTTCCGGCACGACACGGTTCACCAGCCCGATCTCGCGCGCCCGGCCGGCCTCCACGAATTCACCGGTGGTCAGCATCTCGAAGGCCTGCTTGGGCGCCACGTTCCGGCTGAGCGCCACCATGGGCGTCGAACAGAACAGCCCGATATTCACCCCGTTCACCCCGAATCGCGTGCCCTCCGCCGCCACGGCCATGTCGCAGGTGGCGACCAGCTGGCAGCCGGCGGCGGTGGCGATGCCGTGGACTTGGGCGATGACCGGCTGGGGCAGGGCGCGGAGCGACTGCATCAGCCGCGAGCAGCGCGCGAAAAGGTCGGCGTAATAGGCCCGGCCGCCATCCTCCGCCTGGCGTCCCTCCGTCATCTCGCGCAGGTCGTGACCCGCGCAAAAGGCCTTGCCGGCGCCCGACAGGATCACCACCCGGGTCTCGCGATCCTCGGCCAGCGCGTCGCATTCGGCCTGCAGCGCCGCCAGCATCCCGTCGGAGAGCGCGTTGAGCCGCTCGGGCGCCGCCATCCGCAGATGCGCGATTCCCCCGGTGTCGTGACGTTCCAGAAGTGCCATCTTGTCCTCCCCGTCGCTTTCCGCCCAGTCTAGCGCAGGGACAGAGAGGAGGAAACGCATGGCGCTGGCAATGGACCGCGAGGCACTGGAAGGCTTTCTTGAGCGGGAATTTCCCCAGGTGGCGGCGGATTTCGGCATCGACCGGGTGGCGGATCACGAGATCGACGTGCGCCTCAAGGTGGCCGAGCGGCACCTGCGCCCCGGCGGCACCGTCTCTGGGCCCTCGATGTTCGCGCTGGCCGACGTGTCGATCTATCTCGGCATCCTCGCCATGATCGGGCCGCGGGCGCTGGCGGTGACCACGAACTGCTCGCTCGACTTCATGCGCAAGCCCGCCGCCGACACCGACATCGTCGCCAAATGCCGCATCCTCAAGCTCGGCCGCGTGCTCGCCGTGGGCGACGTGCTGCTCTTTTCCGAGGGCGTCGCCGACCCGGTCGCCCGCGCCTCCATGACCTACTCCATCCCGCCCGCCCCGGCCGGCTAGGGCGCCACCCCCGGCTTCTTCGGTCCATAAATATGGCGGGGGGAGCCGAAGGCGGGGGGCAGCGCCCCCCTCCGCCCTCGCCACGGGCATCAAAACGCTGGGGTATAATGATACCTATTTCACAAGCCACGGAAATCGCTGGAAAAATCCAGAAACCCTTCGCTTGACTGTGCCTCGCGCCCCTGTATAACCCCGCAATCGAATTCCGGCGGGGCCTGCCCGGGCGCTGCCGTCACTCAAGATACCGGGAACAGATCGATGAAAACCTTCTCTGCGACGCCTGCAGACATCGACAAGAAATGGATCCTGATCGACGCCGAAGGCGTGGTTCTGGGCCGTCTTGCCTCGATCGTCGCAATGCGCCTGCGCGGCAAGCACAAGGCCAGCTTCACTCCGCACATGGACATGGGTGACAATGTCATCATCATCAATGCGGACAAGGTGCAGCTGACCGGCAAGAAACGCACCGACAAGAAATACTACTGGCACACCGGCCACCCGGGCGGGATCAAGCACCGCACCGCCGACCAGATCCTCGAGGGCGAGCACCCCGAGCGCGTGGTCATGGCCGCGGTCAAGCGGATGCTGCCGGGCAACCGCCTGTCGCGCCGCCAGATGACCAGCCTGCGCGTCTATGCCGGGTCCGAGCATCCGCACGAGGCGCAGCAGCCCGAAGTGCTGGACGTCAAATCCCTGAACTCCAAGAACACCCGGACGGCGAAATAATGGCTGAAGAGATCAAATCCCTCGATGGGCTGGATGCCGTGGCCGGCGCTGTCGCCGAAACGGCCCAGGAAGAAACCATTTCCCGCGAACCCGTTCGCGACGAGTTCGGCCGCTCCTACGCGACCGGCCGCCGCAAGGACGCCACCGCGCGCGTCTGGATCAAGCCGGGCTCCGGCAAGGTCACCGTGAACGGCAAGGAAATGAACACCTACTTCGCCCGCCCGGTGCTGCAGATGATCCTGCGCCAGCCCTTCACCGTGGCCGGTGTCGAGGACCAGTTCGACGTCATGGCGACCGTCAAGGGCGGCGGCCTCTCGGGCCAGGCCGGTGCGGTCAAGCACGGCATTTCCCGCGCGCTGCAGCTGTTCGACCCGTCGCTGCGCTCGCCGCTCAAGGCCGCGGGCTTCCTGACCCGTGACAGCCGCGTGGTGGAACGGAAGAAATACGGCCGCCGCAAGGCCCGCCGGAGCTTCCAGTTCTCCAAGCGCTGATCCGCGCCGCATATGTCTTACGGAAAGGGCTGCCCACGGGCGGCCCTTTCTGCGTTTCGGAGGGGCTTTCCGGCCGGCGCCGGCCACTGCGCGACCGATCCGGGGGGGACGCCGCCCCTTGGCCTCGCCGCGCGTTCCGCTAGTCTCCGCCCCGAGCGATACAGCCGAGACAACCAGCAAGGATTTACCATGAGCAGCGACAGCTACACCCCGCCCAAGGTCTGGACCTGGGAGAAGGACAAGGCCGGCGGGCGGTTCGCCTCCATCAACCGGCCCATCGCCGGGCCGACCCACGACAAGGACCTGCCGGTGGGCAAGCACCCGCTGCAGCTTTACTCGCTGGCCACGCCCAACGGCGTGAAGGTCACCGTCATGCTGGAAGAGCTGCTGGCTGCGGGCCATGCGGGCGCGGAATACGATGCCTGGCTGATCAATATCGGCGAGGGCGACCAGTTCGGTTCCGGCTTCGTGGCGATCAACCCCAATTCCAAGATCCCCGCCCTGCTGGACATGAGCAGCGAGCCGCCGCAGCGGGTCTTCGAATCGGGCTCGATCCTGCTTTACCTCGCGGAGAAGTTCGGCGCCTTCCTCCCCACCGACCCGGCGATGCGGACCGAGGCGCTGTCCTGGCTCTTCTGGCAGATGGGCAGCGCGCCCTATCTCGGCGGCGGCTTCGGGCATTTCTACGCCTATGCGCCGGAGAAATGGCAGTACCCGATCGACCGCTTCACCATGGAGGCCAAGCGCCAGCTCGACGTGCTGGACCGGCACCTCGCGGATCATGACTGGATGGCGGGGGACTATTCCATCGCCGACATGGCGATCTGGGCCTGGTACGGGCAGCTCGTGCTGGGGCGGCTTTACGAGGCGGCGGAGTTCCTCGACGTGACCTCCTACACCCACCTGATGGCCTGGGCGGAAAAGATCGACGGTCGCCGCGCGGTGCAGCGGGGACGGATGGTCAACAAGGCCAATGGCGACCCGGCCGGCCAGCTGCGCGAGCGGCACGACGCGGCGGATTTCGACACCCGGACCCAGGACAAGATCGGCGAGGGGCAGGAGTGAGGGAGGGGGCCGGCTGCGACGCAGGCAGCCGGCCCCGCGCAGAGGCGTGGATCAGCCGCCGAAGGCGTAGCTGACCGAGAAGGTGAGCGTGCCGTCGGTATCGTCGGCATCCTCGTAAAGCGCGCCGACCGTGACCTGATCGGTCAGCGCATAGCCCGCGCCCAGCTCGGTATAGAGGTTGTCGTCGGCCTCGGACTTGCCGGCGAGCGCGCTGAAGGTCCACTTGTCCGTGGCCGCGAATTCCAGCGCCGCCTCGAAATCGACCGTCTCGCCCTCGGGTTCGTAGATCGCCGCGACCGCGCCCGACAGCCGCCCGGTGATCGGCGCGCCGAGACCGAGGGCGATGTCGTGGCCCTGGTAGCCGGACTCGTCGAGGTAGTAGCGGGTATAGGTCACGTCCCATTCCGCCTCGCCGGGCAGCGCGCCGGTATAGCCGAAGGACAGCTCGATCTCTGCGTTGTCGGCGGGATCGTCGGGCAGGGTTTCGAACCAGAGACCGGTGTGGAACCCGTAATAGGACATCTCGCCCGACCCTTCGATCGAGGCGCCGCTATAGGACAGTCCGCCATCGGTGTCGTAGGCCGCGTTGGCGGCGATCGTGGCGGCGAAACTCACCTCTTCGGCCAGGGCGGCAGAGGCGGGCAGGAGGACGAGACCGGCCATCAGGCCGAGGGGGCGATAGATCATGGGTCTGCTCCGAGACAGGTGCGATTTCAGGAGATCGGGCTGTCCGGAGCGTCCCGTGATGACCGGGCGCCGGAACTTGCTGGATGGCGGCCCCAAGGGCCGAGCGGATCAATGCGCCCGCCGCCCCCGTTTGACAAGCGCCTTCAGGCCGGAGCCGCGCGAAAAGCCCGGGGCGTGGCCGCCGGGACATCGAAACCCGCCTGTTTGGCAGGCAGGCGGGCGCGTCAGTCGTCGGGGCCGATCAGGCCCAGCCCCCGCAGGTAGACGCCGATCCCGGTTTCCAGCAGGTCCTCGGGCGGAAAGGGCGACTGGGTGCCGGGCGAGTTGCGCGCGAACAGCTCGACCACCCCGTGGCTCATCGCCCAGATATGGGCGGAGAACATGGAGGCGGGCGGCCGCCGCTCGGGCGGGATATGCTGTGACAGGTCGGAGGCGGCGCGTTCCAGCACCCGCCAGGCGCGGCCGGATTCCCGCGCCAGGTCGGGGTTGCGGTTGACCGAGATGCCGCTTTCGAACATCGCGATGTAATGGCCGGGATATTTCCGCGCGAAGGCGAGGTAGGCCCGGCCCGTCGCCTCGAAGGCGGCCAGCGCCGAGGGCTGCCCCTTCTCGTAGGCGAATTGCATCACGTCGGCGAAAATCTCGTAGCCCTGGCGCGCGGCCTCGGCGATCAGGTCCTCGCGCCCCTCGAAATGCCGGTAGACCGCGGCCGGCGTGACGCCCGCCTGCTTGGCCGCCTCGGACAGGGTAAAGCCGGTGGGGCCCTTGGCCTCGATCAGCGCCAGCGCCGCCTCGACGAGGGCCTGCCGCAGGTTGCCGTGATGGTAGCCGCGCTTAGCCATGGCGGGCGATCGCGCCGACGAATTGGGTGCACATGCGCTTCTCCGCTGGTCCTGCCTGCAATATGGCCCCCGCGCCCGGCTAGCGCAATCCGGCCCGCCGCGCGGCGCGGTCTATGGCCTCCACCGTGGCGTCGGGGGCGGCATGCTGGACCATGTGGCCCACACCTTCGAGCCGGGTGAGCCGGGCCTCGGGGATCTGCCGCGCCAGCCGCTCGGAATGGATGCCGAGGTCGACGGTGGTGTCCGCGGTGCCGTGCAGGATCTCCACCGGCACCTCGATCTCGCCATAGCGGGGATGCAGCGCCTCGATCTCGTCCAGCAGGCTGGCGCGTTGCATCGCGTTGGCCCGCAGCGACCCGCGGCGCAGGGTCAGGCCGGGGCCGAAATGCGCGGCATAGCCCTCGGGCGCGGGCTGCGGCTCGAACACCTCGGACAGCGCCTGCGTCACGCGCGTCTCGTCCACCCAGGCAGTGATCAGCGGGATCGCGACCCGGCCGGCCACGGGATGCGACAGGACCGAGTAATAGGTGCCCAGCCCCGTTTCCCACGGGTTGGAGGCCGCGGCCAGCGTGACCAGCGCGGCGATCCGTTCGGGATGCTGCACCGCCCAGGCCAGCGCCACCGCCCCACCATAGGAATGGCCCAGCACGATCGGCCGCTCCGCCCCGAGCTGCGCCGCCGCCTGCGCCAGAAGTCCGGCCTGTTCCCCGATGCTCGCCCCGTCGGGGGACAACCGCTCGGTATAGCCCAGCCCCGGCCGGTCGAAGGCGATGACCCGGTAGCGGTCGGTCAAACGCCGCGCCAGGTCGAAGGTGAAGTCCCGCAGGTTGCCCGACGACCCGTGGATCAGCACGAGGTCCGGCCCCGTTCCTTCGACCCAGGCGTGAACGCGCGTGCCCTCCACCTCGAGGATGCGGCCCGAGGGCGGGTGGCTCTCCTCGGCCGCGCGCTCGTTCCGCCCCGCCTTCCAGAGCGTCAGGAGCGTGCCGGCGACCAGCAGCGCCGCGACGACGAGGACGGCCTTGGCGATCACCGCAGCAGCCGCTTCCGCAGGTCGGTGGAGGACAGGCCGATCAGCGACAGGTCATAGGGCGTGGTCAGGTAGATCTCGCTGATCCAGTTGCCGTAAAGCAGGTGGGCATGGCTGCGCCAGCGGTTGGAGGGCGTCTGCGCCGGGTCGTCCTCGGGATAGTAGTTGCGGGGCAGGGCGACCGCCTTCCCCTCGGCGGTGTCGCGGTCGTATTCCTGCTTGAGCGTGTCGCTGTCATATTCGAAATGGTTGAAGACATAGATCGCCCGGTGGCCCGGATCCTCGATCAGGCAGGGGCCGGTCTCGTCCGAGGCGACGAGGGTGGTCAGGCCCGGCGCCGCGTCGATCTCTTCCTGCCGAAGCTCCGTCCAGCGGCTGACCGGCACGATGAAATCGTCGGAAAAGCCCCGCAGGTAGGGCGAGGCATGGTCAAGGCTACGGTGCCGGAAACAGCCGAAGGCCTTGTCCTCCAGCAGGTGCTTATTCACCCCGTGGAAATGGTTGATCATCGCCATCCCGCCCCAGCAGACGCCGAAGGTGGAATGCACGTGGGTCTGGGTCCATTCGAAGATCCGCACCAGCTCGTCCCAGTAGGTGACGTCGGTGAATTCCAGGTGCTCGATCGGGGCGCCGGTGATGATCAGGCCGTCGAACTTCTCCCCGGTCTCCTCCACCTCGGTGAAGGGGCGGTAGAAGCTCTCCATGTGCTCGGCCGCGGTGTTCCGCGTCTGGTGCTCGCTCATCCGTATGAGGCTCAGCTCGATCTGCAGCGGCGTGGCGCCGATGAGCCGGGCGAACTGGGTCTCGGTGGTGATCTTCTTGGGCATCAGGTTCAGCAGCCCGATCCGAAGCGGCCGGATATCCTGGTGCGCTGCCTGGTCTTCCGACATGACCATGACGCCCTCGCGGGTGAGAACGTCATAGGCGGGCAGGTCGGATGGCAGCTTGATGGGCATTGCGGACTCCGCGATGTGGCTCCGGACGGGACGGAGATAGAACGGATGCCGGAAGAATGCCAGCGTCTGGCCGCCGGCAGGGTTTCACAACCGCTGTGCGCGGTTGACGGAGGGTTGACGGGCTGCGGGGAGATCGCGGTACCGGTGGGACTGGCCAGCATCCCTGACCAGCTTCAGCGCAGGAAGCCGTCCGGACCCACGCGGTTTTCGGCAACGCCCTTGTCGCGCGGGTAATGGTTCCACCGGAGCAGAGAGCCGACGGATCCGCCCGGCCGCCAGGCGCGCCTAGCGCTGGTTCTGCCGGTCGATCGCCTCGCCGATGAGGTCGATGAAATCCTCGGGGCTCTTCACCCGTGCCACGTCCTCGGGGGTAATCGTGACGCCCCATTCGGCCATCGCGGCATAGCGCGGCTGACGATGGGCCAGCGCCTGGGAATAGGTCCAGCGCACGAAATCGTCCGGGTCCACGCGGTCCTCGGCGACGCCCTTGTCGCGCAGGTAGTCCTGCCACTTGGCGACAAGGAAATCCGGCTGGTAATACATCGGCTTGGGCGCCTTGCTGAACCGGCGCACCAGCTCTTCGGTATGGGCCTCGTCACCCTTGAGCCAGACCATCAGCGCCGAATCCGCCAGCGCGCGCAGGATGGCGTCGTCGGGATTGGCGGGGTCCACCAGCTCGCAGATGGAACCGCCGGAATCGCAGACGAAATGCGGGTAGCCGTACAGCCCCTCGGACCGGTCGATGAAATGCGGCGTGTCGAGCAGGGCCAGCGTCTCGGCCTCCTCGTGCTGGCGTTGCCGGGTCATGTACTCGTCGAAGCTCAGCCCGCCCTTCTCCGGATCGCCGGGCTTGCCGAGATAGGAGGCCAGCGGCGCCAGGTTGTTGAAGGTGATGTTGGAGCCGATATAGATCGAATCCGTCATCAGCAGCTCGCGCAGCAGCGGCACCTTCATCGCCTCGCGCTTGTAGAGGTCGGAAATGTATTCGCCCATGTAGCGGGTGCCGATGCGGTAATCGATCGAGTAGTGGAACCAGTCGCCGTCGGCGCGCAGCATGTTGGACAGGTGGGTCTTGCCCAGCCCCGACATGCCGAACAGCACGACCTTGCGACGGTCCGCGTCCCGCCACTCCTGCGCCGTCTTGTAAAGCATGTCCATTCCCCGGTTTTTGGGCGTCCTAGCCAGCGGCGGCCGCGCGGTCAAATCGAAACGGCCGGGGGCTGAAAAAGAACCGTCCCTGTGGCCCGGGCCGATCCGATCGGGTGGGTCAGAAACGGGTGGCCCATCGCGGGTGCAGGTCGTCGATCACCAGCGGATGGCTGTGCCGGCGCGCGCCGTTCAGGTGCGGATGGTCCGCCGGCAGGTTGTGGTGGACATGGTCGATTTCGCGCGCCTCGCCCGCGGGCCAGAGCTGCCACGCGGCCAGCAGGCCGATCCCGGCGAGACAGGCCAGCACGGCGAGCGCCGGCACCGTGCCGAAGCCGGTCATCAGCCAGCCCGCCAGCGGGTAGCAGATCAGCCAGCAGGCATGAGAAAGCGCGAATTGCGCCGCGAAGAGTGCCGGCCGGTCCGCGGCATGGGCGGAGCGGCGCAGCAGCCGCCCCGAGGGGGTCGCCACCGCCGACGAGCCGAAGCCGATCAGCAGCCACGCGCCCAGCAGCACCGGCCAGGCCAGCCCGGCGCCCGCCACGATCCCGGCCAGCCCCGCGAGCGTCAGCGCCATGAGCCCGGCGCCCGCCAGCATCACCGGCCGGTCCGGTATCCGGTCGAGCAGCCGGGGCAGAAGCAACGCCGCCGTCATGGAGCCCGCGCCGAAGGCGAACATCGCCCAGGCGAGCGCGCTGTCCGGCAGGCCCAGCACGCCGCGCACCAGCACCACGGAATTGACCAGCACCATCGCCCCGGCCGCCGCCACCGCCAGCTGCAGCGCCAGCAGGCCGCGCAGCCGCGGGGTGGCGAGGTAGAGGCGGATGCCCCGCGTCGTGCGGTCGTATATCCCGCGCCGCCCGGTGGCCATGGGCCGCGGCAGCGCGACCGAGACCACCAGCAGCGCCGAGCCCGCGAACCCGGCCGCTGTGCCGAGAAAGAGCGCATTGTAGGGCAGGAGAAGCAGCAGCAGCGCCGCGAGCGTCGGGCTCAGGATGTTCTCCAGGTCCTGGACCAGCCGGGACAGCGACAGGGCGCGGGTATAGCGCTCTTCCTCGGGCAGGATGTCGGGCAGCGTCGCCTGGAAGGTGGGCGTGAACCCCGCAGAGGCCGCCTGCAGCAGGAAGATCAGCGCGTAGACCTGCCAGACCTCGGTGACGAAGGGCAGGGCCAGCGCCGCGCCCGCCCGCACCAGGTCGAGCGTCACCAGCAGCCTGCGCCGGTCCATCCGCTCGGCCAGCGCCCCCGCGACCGGCGCGATGCCCACATAGGCCAGCATCTTGATCGTGAAGACGGTGCCCAGCACCGCCGCCGCTCCGCCGCCGGCAAGGTCGTAGGCCAGCAGCCCGAGCGCGACGGTGGCCAGCCCCGTGCCCAGCAGGGCGACGACCTGAGCGGCAAGAAGATGGCGGTATCTGTGGTCGGCAAGCAGGGTCAGCATGGCGGTCTCCTGCAGGCCACCCTAGCCGAAGCGGGGGCCCTGCGGGAAGCACAGCTGCGACACGGCCGTCGCTCCCGTCCATCGCGGTCTCCGGAACTCCGACGGTTTCAGGCCATGCCCTCGTGCGCCCGGGAAGGCGAACCGGGTGGGCCAAGGCATGCGCGCTCCGGCCTCAGATCGGACGCGGCGTGGCCCGACGTCGCCGGGATTCGGTCCTTATATTGATGTAGTTGCCGCACAGGATGAGCGCCGCGCCGGCCAGGACCCAGGGGTTGAGAGGCTCGGCATAGATCAGCACGCCGAGCACGGCCACCAGCGGCAGGCGCAGGAAATCCATCGGCATGACGACCCCCGCCGGCGCCAGCTTGAGCGCCGTGGTCAGGCAGAAATGCGCCAGCAGCCCGGCGATGGCCACCACGGTGATCCAGGGCAGCGACAGCGACGAGGGCAGGGCGATGTCGCCATCCGCCCCGGCGCAGACCAGGCCGAATACCGCCTGTGTCACGGTCAGCCAGAACAGGATGCAGGTGATCGTCACACTGCGGGTGAGGATCTTGGTGAAGATCGCCGAGCCGGCAAAGCCGATGGCCGCTCCCGCCGCGAACAGCAGGTTCGGATCGAAGGTGGAGGGCGTGGGCCGCGCCACGATCAGCACCCCGGCAAAGCCCAGCATGGCCGAGATGATCCGCGCCCGGCTGAGATGCTCCTGCAGGAATATCGGCGAGAGCACGATCACCCAGAGCGGCGAGGTGAATTCCACCGTGACGACCTGCGCCAGCGGCAGCACGGTCAGGGCGTAGAACCAGCAGTTCTGTCCGAAGAAATGCGAGCCGTTGCGCAGCAGGTGCAGGTGGAACTTCTCGGTCCGGATCTCGTGCAGCCGGCCCGAGAGCGTGGCCGCCGCCAGCACGATGACGATGCCGATCACGCTGCGGTAGAACATGGTCTCGAACGTGTCGAACTCTGCGCTGACCTCGCGCCCCGCGATCGCCATGGTGGAGAAGGACAGGATCGAGCCGACCATCCAGGCCGCCGCCTGCAGCGTCGCACTGGTGCCGCCGGTCTCCGCGGTGGTGCTGTTCACGCTCATGCCCCGTGCTCCTCGCTGCGGTGTCGCAGGGTGTCCGGTGCGGTCGTCGCGGCGCAGGTCGCTTGCCCGTCGAACCGGATCAGAGCCAGGACCGTCGCTACTGTGCCGGGATGTCACCCTCGGAATACATGCTCCGCGCATCCATCCCGCCCCTGTTTTCCAGAGCGGCCGGGGAAAGGCAAGCCGAAGCTGCGGCGGGATGCCGCGGTGAAGTCAGGCCGGGGCGGGAGGGGTCATTCCCACTCGATCGTTCCCGGGGGCTTGGAGGTGATGTCGTAGGTGCAGCGGTTGATGCCCTTGACCTCGTTGATGATCCGGGTGGCGGTCTCGCCGAGGAACTCGTGGGAGAAGGGGTAGTAATCCGCGGTCATGCCGTCCACCGAGGTCACCGCGCGCAGGGCGCAGGCGTAGTCGTAGGTGCGGCCGTCGCCCATGACGCCCACGGTGCGGACGGGCAGGATGGCCACGAAGGCCTGCCAGATTTCGTCGTAGAGGCCGTGCTTGCGGATCTGGTCGATATAGACCGCGTCGGCCTTGCGCAGGATCTCCAGCTTGTCGCGGGTGATCTCGCCGGGGCAGCGGATGGCGAGGCCCGGCCCGGGGAAGGGGTGGCGGCCGATGAAGCTTTCCGGCAGGCCGAGTTCGCGGCCCAGGGCGCGCACCTCGTCCTTGAAGAGCTCGCGCAGCGGCTCCACCAGTTTCAGGCCCATCTTTTCGGGCAGGCCGCCCACGTTGTGGTGCGACTTGATGGTGACCGAGGGCCCGCCCGAGAAGGAGACCGATTCGATCACGTCGGGGTAGAGCGTCCCCTGGGCGAGGAATTCCGCCCCCTCGATGCCGTCGGCGTATTTCTGGAAGACCTCGATGAAGAGCCGGCCGATGGTCTTGCGCTTCTGCTCGGGGTCGGACACGCCCTCGAGCTGGCCGAGGAAGAGGTCCTGTTCCTGGGCGTGGATCACCTGCAGGTTCATGTGGTCGCGGAACATGCCCACGACCTCCTCGGCCTCGTTCAGGCGCAGCAGGCCGTGATCCACGAAGACGCAGGTGAGCTGGTCGCCCACCGCCTCGTGCAGCAGCGCCGCTGCGACGGAGCTGTCGACCCCGCCCGACAGCGCGCAGATCACCTTGCGGTCGCCGATCTGCTCGCGGATCTTGGCCACCGCCTCCTCGCGGTAGGCGCCCATGGTCCAGTCGCCGGCAAAGCCCGCGTCGCGCACGAAATTCTCGTAGAGCGTCTTGCCGTTCGGGGTGTGATGCACCTCCGGGTGGAACTGCACCGCGTAGAAGCGGCGCTTCAGGTCCGCGGTGATGGCGAAGGGGGCGTTGGGCGAGGTGCCGTAGACGGCAAAGCCGGGCGCCAGGTCCGACACGTGGTCGCCGTGGGACATCCAGACCTGTTCGCGCCCGGTGCCGTCCATGAACCAGCCCTGCAGCAGGTCGATGCGCTGCTCGTCCGGGGTGACCCAGGCGCGGCCGAATTCGCTGGTGCCCTCGCCGCCGACGACGCGGCCGCCGAGATCCTGCATCATCACCTGCTGGCCGTAGCAGATGCCGAGGATCGGCACGCCCAGCTCGTAGACCGATTGAGGCGGGCGGGGGGAGCCTTCGCGCGTCACGCTGTCCGGCCCGCCGGAGAAGATCACCGCCTTCGGTGCGAAGTCCTTCAGGAAGTCGTCGGTGACGTTCTGGTAGGGGTGGATCTCGCAATAGACGTTCAGCTCGCGCAGGCGGCGCGCGATGAGCTGGGTGACCTGGCTGCCGAAGTCGATGATCAGCAGGCGGTCGTGGTCGGTGGCGGCGGGCATGGGGGCGGGTGCGGTCATGGCGTCTCATTAGGCGAGGCCAAGGGCCAAGGCAATCCGCGATGCGCCGGTGGAGGGGCGGGAAATGCGCTCCAGCAGGCCTCGGGGCAACAGGGCCAGGTGTGGCCGGCCGGCCGTCCGGTTTCCGCGTGGACCTTCGGGGCGGGGAGGCCCGGCGGATGTCGCGCAAGACGCGGTGGGACCGGTGGGCGCCGTGCAGGGCAACAGCCCGGCCGGGTTTCGGCGCGACCCGGATACCTCTTGGTCGGGGGCGCGGCACCTGCCCGGGCCACCGCGGCTTCCGACTTCCGGTGCCGGGTCACTCGATGGGCGAGAGCAATTCCCGTGCGGTGACCAGTTGGCGGACGCCGTGGCTGTGATCCTCCCCGAAGGGGTTGCCGTCCTCGCCCCAGGCGTAGAGCGAGCGGATGTCGAGCCGGCCGCATTGGGGCCGCACGCTCCAGGTCACCTGCAGGGGCGAGCAGACCTCCTGCGTGTAGCTGGGCCCGGTGGTGGAGCCGGCAAAGACCACCGGCTCGCCGGTCCCCTCGGGCAGGGCGCGGGGCTGGTGCAGCCCGGCCGCATCCGGCCCGCCATAGGCGAAGTCGCGGAAATCCAGCGCCTCGGGGTCGTTGACGACCAGGAAGACCTGCGATTCCACCCGCAGTTCCGGGTTGGCGCAGCTCTCGGACATGCAGGAGCCGAGCCCCTTGCCGGGCGCCACGTCGCAGCTGGAATAGACCCAGTGGACCTCGATCGTGTCGCCGGGCACCACCCCGTGAAAGCCGCCATGGCCCTCGGCCGGATCCGCTAGCTCGGCCACGGTCAGGCTGTCGCCGTCATTGCACCTGTAGCCGCCGTGTTCGCCCGGCCCGGCAAAGATGGCAAAGCCCGGCCCGGCATGTTCCGCATTGGTGTGGGTGTGGATGTTGCAGAGGTTCATCCGCGCCGCGGGCGGGGCGAGGGTGAAGACCCGGGGATTGCTGCCCGCAATGTCGCGGATGTCGCGCGGAGTCTGCGGCCCGAAGCCCCGGCAGGGCGTTTCGGCCGCTGCAGGCACGGCGTAGAGCAGCGGCAGAACCAGCACGGCCGCAAGGAGCCGCCCGAGCGGGCCGGAAAACGCATGTCCCCATGGCCCGGGCAAGGACGCCCCGGGCGCGGGATGGCGGCGGATCGGACGGGTCATGAAAGCCTCCTTGCTGACGACTCGGTCCGAGCATCGCTCCCGGCGCTTAAGATGACGTAAAGCCGTCTCGGCTAGGCTCACCGCATTCCCGGCCAGGGCGCGGCCCCGGGCCCATGTCGCTTTTGCCTCTCCCGGGGGCGCAAATCCGCCTCAGCCCGGGGATGGGCTTCGCTATCACGGGGCCAAACCCGCCCGAGTCGCGGTGAAGAAGGAGACGCGCACATGGCCGAGGCAGCAGCACGCAGACGGGGACGGGGCGGCGGCGGGGCGGCCCGGCGGGCCGAACGCAGCGCCATCTCCTTCGAGACCGCGAAATATATCGAGCGCAACATCCCCGATTTCGAGGTGCTGAACGACGAGGCGCTCGAGATCATCGAGGCCAATGCCGAAACGGTGCTGGAAGAGATCGGCGTCAACTTCGTCAACAACCCCTCCGCGCTGGCACTCTGGCGCGAGGCCGGGGCCGAGGTGCAGGGCGAGCGAGTGCATATCCCCCGCGGGCTGGCCCGGAAACTCTGCTCCACCGCGCCGCAGAGCTACACGCAGCACGCCCGCAACCCCGCCCGCTCGGTCGAGGTGGGCGGCCGCAACCTGGTGCTGGCGCCGGTCTACGGCCCGCCCTTCGTGCGCGACACGCTGGGCGGCCGGCGCTACGCGACGATCGCCGATTTCGAGAAATTCGTGAAGCTCGCCTACATGTCCAAGTGGCTGCACCATTCCGGCGGCACGGTCTGCGAGCCCACGGACATCCCGGTGAACAAGCGCCATCTCGACATGCTGCTGGCGCATATGACCCTGTCGGACAAGCCCTACATGGGCTCGGTCACCGAACCCTCCCGCGCGCAGGACAGCGTGGACATGTCGGCCATCCTCTTCGGCGAGGATTTCGTGCGCGACAACACGGTGATGACCTCGCTGATCAACATCAACTCGCCGCTCACCTTCGACGACGTGATGATGGGCTCGCTCGAGGTCTATGCCCGCAACAACCAGGCCGCCATCATCTCGCCCTTCATCGTCGGCGGGGCCATGGCCCCGGTGTCGGTCGCCGGGACGCTGACGCAGGTGCTGGCCGAGGTCATGGCCGGCATCGCCTATTCGCAGCTTGTCCGGCCCGGCGCGCCGGTGATCTTCGGCGCCTTCGTGGCCTCGATCGACATGAATTCGGGCGCGCCCACCTTCGGCACGCCGGAGGCCGCGCATATCACCTATGGCGCGGGGCAGCTCGCCCGCCGGATGGGCCTGCCCTACCGCTCCGCCGGGTCCTTCTGCGGCTCCAAGCTGCCCGATGCGCAGGCGGCCTACGAGACGTCCAATTCGCTGAACATGGGGCTGCTGTCGGGGGTGAACTTCATGCTCCATGCCTGCGGCTGGCTGGAGGGGGGGCTGGTTTCCTCCTTCGAGAAATTCGTGATGGATGCCGACCAGCTGGGCACGCTCCACCACCTCGCCCGCGGGGTGGAGATGGACGAGAACGCGCAGGCCATGGACGCCATCCGCGAGGTCGGGCCGGGCGGCCACTACCTCGGCTGCGCCCACACCCAGCTCAATTTCAAGAACGCCTTCTGGAAGTCTCAGCTGCTGGACTACAAGCCTTTCGAGACCTGGGAAGAAGAGGGCGGCCGCGACACCCAGGCGCTGGCGGCGGCGCGGGTGGACAAGATGATCGCCGACTACCAGCGCCCCGAGCTCGACCCCGCGATCGAGGAGGCGCTGCGCGACTACGTGGCGCGCCGCAAGGACGCCATGCCCGACGCCTTCATGTAGGATCGGGCGGGTCCGCGCGGAGGATCACGCGGTTCCGGGCCGGGCGCGGTCTCGCGGCCAGGGCGTTGCGGACGTGTCGGCGTCGTGCGTCGGCACTGGCTCCGGCGCCGGGTCGGCATCGGGCCGGGCGTTGAACACTTCCGCCTCGCCCATGATCGCGATCATCACCTCGACATGGCGCAGCAGGGGGTAATACCCCTTCTCGGATTGCCGCGCTTCGTTCAGCGCCGCCTCCTCCTCCAGCAATTGCAGCAGCGCCGCGCCGGGGCCGGGCAACGTGTCCGCCCCGAGGCCGAGCAGGCGGCGCAGATGGCGGTCCCGGCGATACTCCGTGGCCCCGTGGCGCGCCGCCCGGATCAGGAGCGGAGGACGCCTCAGCGCGGCGAGCCGTGCGCGAATGTCTTGCATGGGTGGTCTCCGTTCATGGTGGACGGACCAAGCATGCACAACTCACACGGGTGTTGCGTTTTTCGAGCGGCAGGCGCGCGGGGCCTTCGGGCTTTGTTACCCTCCGGCAACCATGCTGAACGAGGCGTGATTACGGTTAACGAAAGCTTAATAACGCTACCGCAAAGGTTGATAACTCTGGGGCTGTTTCTGTGAATGACAATGCGGGCCGGACACGGCGGCATTCGAGGCTGAGAGGGGATAGCCACATGATGATGAACACCTTCCCGACATGGGTGCCCGAAGCGGCACGACACTACCTTGTCCATACCGAGGCAGGCCTGTCGATCCGGCAACTGGCGCGCGAGGCGGGCTGCCATGCCTCCACCGTGATGCGGCAGGTCCGAAAGGTCGAGAACCGGCGCGACGATCCGCTGATCGACGGCGCGCTGCGGGCGCTGGGGGATGGCGCCTTCGGGGCGGAGGAGGATGCCGATGCGCGGGCCGCGCGGCTCATCCCGGCGGAGCGGCTGGACCGCGAGGCGCTGCGGGTCCTGCGACGGCTCTGCGAACCTGGCGCGCTGCTGGCGGCGGCGCCCGGCATGGACAAGGCGGTGGTGGTCCGGGAAAGCGAGGAGACGACCTGCCGCACGGCGGTGGTGGATCTCGACCTCGCCCAGGCCATGGCGCTCAAGGACTGGATCGCCTGCCTGGGCCGGGGCCGGGTGGCGCGCTACCGCATCACGCCGGCGGGGCGCCAGGCGCTGACCCGCCTGGTGGGGCAGGGCGAGCGTCTGCGGTTCGAGGAAAACCAGCGGATCTTCGAAGGTGCGCAGGACGGCAGGGGCCGGGGCCGTTCGCGTTCCGTACGGGTGGAATCGCCGCTCCTGGGCCTGGCCCGGCGGCTGGATCGCAACGGCGCGCCGTTCCTGTCGCCCGACCTGGTCGCCGCGGGCGAGCGGCTGCGAGAGGAATACGAACTCGCCGGGCTCGATGCCGGGGGCCGGGCGGACTGGGCCGCCATCGTGCGGGGCGAGGCGCCGCCCCTGCCGGAGGGCGAAGCCGCCGCGCGCTCCGGTCCGCCG
>SRJI02000137.1 GCA_005473895.2 Carideicomes alvinocaridis | reverse complement strand
CGCCCGTGCGCACGTCGCTGCGGCGCAGGCATTGATGGCGGGGGTTGAGCTGGCGCCGGTCTACAACCTTGGATCCGGTGAGGGGACTTCAGTTCGACAGATCATGGACGCCGTCGGCAGTGTCACCGGTCGTGGTTTTGAACCGGCCGTCCATCCACGCCGCCCGGGTGACCCCGCTCGAATCGTCGCTGATGGATCATGTGCGGCGCGGGACCTCGACTGGGAGAACCGGCACAGCCTCGTGGAGATGGTGGGCAGTGCTTGGCAGGCGCGAAGGGCATGGGATGCCCAGTGATCGCGACCCTCGCCCGCGGTCGCCTCACGGGCCTGCAGACGTGGGCAACGACGCTGCGCGCAACTCACTCGTGGGAAACAGCGGGAGGCATGCCCCGGCCACCGGGGTTCGTCTCGGCGTGAGTGATGAGAGGCGCGGGAGGCCGCCCCAAGACGCGGTAGCGAAGATGACCTTCGAGCGTGCCCAGCCTCCATCCCCACTCGGCACCGTCTTCCAGAGTTGCGGATCCGCGGAGGACCCGTCCCCAGGTGGTGAGACCCGTGAGAGCGCCCTGGAATGCGCCTCGCAGGCTCACTCCGAGAGGATCGACCAGGTGAGGATGGCGGGTCCACAGCTGGATGGCGGTCCGGGCGTAGTTGCGCCGCTGGGTGACCACCCCTCGAACATCTGAACGCTGCAGGTAGTCGATCCGCGCTTCGGGGACGAAGCGGGTGGGAAATCCGGCGTCTGCGGCGCGCCAGGCGAAATCCGCCTCGTCGTGTCCCCCTCGAAACGACTCGTCGAAACCACCGACGGCGTCGAACACGTCACGGGTCATGGCCATGTTCGCTCCGAGCGGG
>SRJI02000136.1 GCA_005473895.2 Carideicomes alvinocaridis | reverse complement strand
GAGCTCGACGGCGTCGGACAGGGCGAGGGTCTCGCCCGCGGGGGCGACGGTGGCGTGGGTCATGCGGTCCAGGGTAGCGAGGACCCCGGACGCGCCGGGCGTCCGGGGCCGGTGGGCGCGGTCTTGTCATCAGGGGTCGCGGGGGGCGTGGAGGGTGAGAGGAGGCGACGCTAGCCTCTCCCTATGGCTCTCACCCCTCCCGGCGTCGTGTTCGAGTCGCGCACCATCACACAGATTTCGGGCGCATTCACGATCCCGGCCTATCAGCGCGGCTACCGGTGGACGGAGGTCGAAGTGAACCAGCTCCTGTCCGACGTCAGCGGTTTCGACGGACCGGCCTACTACCTCCAGCCCATCGTCGTCCGACGGAGTGAGGACGATCGTTTCGAGGTCGTCGACGGTCAGCAACGGCTGACGACGCTCTTCCTTCTGCTGCAGCACATCGCCAGGAAGTTCCTCCCCGCAGCGGACGCCGTGCCCTACACCCTCTCCTATGAGACACGTCCCGGGAGCGCAGAGTTCCTTCGGGACCCTGCGCTGACAGAGGCAGGTCGGAACATCGACTTCTTCCACATGGCTCGGGCCGAGCAGGCGATCAGGAAATGGTTCGAGGACCGGCCGAACCCGTTGCTCAGCGCCATCGACGTCTATCAGCGTCTGGGCGAGCGGGTGAAGGTGATCTGGTACGAGATCCCCCCAGAAGAGGACGCCCTCGAGCTCTTCCGTCGACTCAACATGGGTCGGATACCGCTGACCAGCGCGGAGCTCGTGAAGGCGGCGGTCCTGACCGGGCTCCGAGGAATGGACGAGACGACGGCGTCTGCACCAGCCGGCGGTCGGGCGGCGGTGGCGGCTCGACAGTGGGACGCGATCG
>SRJI02000135.1 GCA_005473895.2 Carideicomes alvinocaridis | reverse complement strand
TTTGTTATCCAAGTCCTTGTTTACYTATTTGGGTTGGATTATTATTGYTTAGCTTTATGCTATTGCTCAACTYTAATCAATGAACATGATGWGATTATYTATGATACGCTGTTTTCCCGTTCTTCTTTATGATTRTACTTGTGGYCTTYAAGGGGRCTCGAGCGGTTTCTCGAGTGCCTCTCCGTAAGGACCTGTTCKWTGGATGACCGCCCGGGAAAACAGTGCAACCATGAGGGTGGAATGGGRTGCCCTTAGCTGAATAATTAGAGGATCCGGGGTGTAGTTCRCTTMGCCGTCGTGCCGTCAATGGGGCTCGGTGTATGCGGCTCGCTYTGCCAAGTTTGGGTTCGCCCCTTGGGGAGGAGTGAGGTRCATTTAGGAAACCTAACGGGYGGCTACAGCCCCRGGGAATCTTTGTAAAGGCTWCGTAGTGARWCCCTGCCTATTCACCTTGGTAGTGTTTAAGGGTTTGATCGGCCCGAGGCAAGAGGGAATCACRGCTTGTGGGTAAAGTGCACAACCTCTGYAGAGTGTTWKRAAACTGATATATCAGCCGTGCTCGCGGTTATGAGCGGCCAAGGGAGCTCCATTGATTAGWGRTACTTGATCAGAGACATTTTGGTACAGATGATGATGAGGAGGATGGTTATGATTATGCTTACGGCAATGGTAAGTGGTACTCTTTCCGTTTGGAAAGGGTACTTTGGGCTAATAACTTGGGTTAATGCTAAAACCTGGCTCTCTACTAGTAAGTAATTACMTGACCAACTAAAAGAAAGTGCTTGACTTATCCCCACATAAAGCTAGTCCACTACAGCCAACCTGACCAACTAAAAGCAACTGCTTGACTTATCCCCACATAAAGCTAGTCCACTACAGCCAAACAGG
>SRJI02000020.1 GCA_005473895.2 Carideicomes alvinocaridis | reverse complement strand
GCTGGCCACCGCCGGCGGCCCGCCCCTGTCGCTGGACAGCGATGCGCCTAGCGAGACCCGGGCGCTGGCCCGCAGTCCCGAAGGCGCGGGCCCCGCCACGCGCAGCACCAGCAGCGGCGGCCTGCCTGCCACGCAATCCCAGGGAGCGGGGCAGGTCATGCCCCCCGCCGCGCGCGGGCCGGATCTGGTGCGGCTCGCCTCGGTCGAGGGCGAGGTGCAGCGCGGCTGGATCGACGCGGTCGGCTCCACCATCGAAAGTCAGCCGGAGGAATCCCTGCGCGTCCTGAAAAGCTGGCTGGCGGAGGAGCTGTAACCGATGGGCTATTTCTTCGACCGCGACTTCGACCGGGAGATCGAGCTTGAGCAGGCCGAGGCGACGCGACTGGCCCATGCGCGCTATACCGAGGAGGAGCTGCGCGAGGCGGTGGAGATCGCCCGGCTCGAAGGACGGGCGCAGGGCCATGCCGAGGGCCGGGCGGAGGCGCTGGCCGAGGCCGAACAGGCCGACCGCCACCGCGAGGCCGACGCGCTGGAAGCGGTGGGCCCGCGGATCGAGGCGCTGCTGCAGCAGGCGGAGACCCACCAGCAGGTGCTGGAACGGCAGGTCGTGCGCTTTGCCCTGTCGGTCTTCGAAAAGATCATCCCCGAGCTGATGGACAGCCGCGGCACCATCCGCGCCGAGAACGAGGTGCGCGCGGCGCTGGCCATCGCGCTCGGCAGTGCGTCGGTCCGGGTCTTCCTGCCCTCGCAGGTGGCGGCGGCCCATGGCCTCGCGCTGGAAGAGGCGGCGCAGCGGCTGGGCCATGCCGGCCGGGTCGAGGTGATGGGCGACATAGCCCTCGCCCCCGGAGAGGCCCGCGTCGAATGGGACAACGGCTTCATGGAGTACAGCTACGGCGTGATCTGCAACCGCATCCTGACCGCCCTGCGCGCCGCCTCGGCCCTGCCCGACGCCGTGCCGGAGGAACCCGAAACCGAATCCGAAGAACGGAGTGACGACGGTGAGTGACGACAACGAGACCCTGCCCGCCTCCGACGAGGTCGGGCCCGAGATCTTCCCGGACCTGGACAGCGGCGCCCCCGCCGCCACGGCAGAGCCCGCCGGCAGCGCCGGGACCACGGGCAGCGGCCGCAACATCGACGCGATGTTCAACGTGGGCCTGCAAGTGCAGGTCATCCTGGGCCGGTCCCGGATGCCCATCGCGCAGCTGCTCAAGCTGACCCGCGGCTCGGTCATCGAGCTGGACAAGAAGATCGGCGAGCCGGTGGAGGTGATGATCAACGACCGGCTGGTGGCCCGCGGCGACCTCGTCAAGCTGGCCGAGGACCGGCTGGGCGTGTCCCTGACCGAGATCGTCAAAGACTACGTGCCCGGGGAGTGACCGCAGGTGCCCCGCCCCGGCCCCCTTCCTTCGCTGCCCCGCGGGGCGGTGCCGGCGCTGCTGCTGGCCTCCGCGCTGGCGCTGGCGGCGGGGCCGGTTCTGGCGCAGGACAGCGCCGGGGGGCTTCTGAGCGCGCTGGGCGACGCGCTGTCGGAGGCGCCGGCGGGGTCGGACGAACGCGCCACGCTCTCGGGGCGGATCCTGCAGCTCATCGCGCTGATGACGGTGCTGTCGATCGCGCCGGGGCTGCTGGTTGTGATGACCAGCTTCACCCGTTTCGTGATCGTCTTCTCCATGCTGCGCTCGGCGCTCGGGCTGAACCAGACGCCGCCCAACATGGTGCTCTCGTCCATGGCGCTGTTCATGACCTTCTTCGTCATGCAGCCGGTCTTCGAGGATGCGTGGGAGGGCGGAATCCAGCCGCTGCTGGACAATGCCATCACCGAGGAACAGGCGATCTCGCGCGTGGGCGACCCGTTCAAGCGCTTCATGTTCGCCAATACCCGAGACAAGGACATGGCGCTTTTCGCCGACATCGCCGCGCGGAGCGACGCCGCCTCGGGCCAGCAGACGCCGCCCACTCCCGCCGCAACCGCGGAAGAGGCAAGCTGGCGCACGCTGGTCCCGGCCTTCATGATCTCCGAGCTGCGGCGCGCCTTTTCCATCGGCTTCCTGATCTACCTGCCCTTCATCGCCATCGACCTGATCGTCGCCTCGATCCTGATGAGCGCGGGCATGATGATGCTGCCGCCGGTGCTGGTGTCGCTGCCCTTCAAGGTCATCTTCTTCGTGCTGATCGACGGCTGGTACATGCTGGCCGGATCGCTGATGGAAGGCTATCTGCCGCTCTCCGGGGCGGGCTAGGAACGAGACAAGGAGGCTGAGCCATGGCCACGACCGAGCTGAACCGCCCCGGGGGCGACCTGTCCTCCGCCCGCCGCAAGCGGCTGAAGGGGCCGGAAAAGGCCGCGATCCTCTTCCTCTGCCTGGGCGAGCGGCGCGGATCCGAGTTGATGCAGAAGCTCGACGAGGGCGAGATCCAGAAGATCACCCGCGCCATGTCCCGCCTCGGCGTCATCGACAGCCCGCAGGTGGAACAGGTGATGACCGAGTTCACCGGCAACGTGGTCAATGGCGGCGGGGTCGTGGGATCCTTCCCGGTGGCCGAACGCCTGCTGCGGAACTTCCTGCCGGACGAGCAGGTGGACGCGATCCTCAAGGACATCTCGGGGCCGCTCAAGGAACGCGACCTCTGGGACCGGTTCAGCGCGGTCAACGAGAACGTCATCGCCACCTACCTGCGCGGCGAACATGCCCAGACCGCCGCCGCCATCCTGAGCAACGTCAAGGTGGACGTAGCCGCCAAGGTCCTGCCGCTGCTCGGCCAGGAGCGGATGGAGGACGTGGTGGAACGGATGATCCGCATGGAGGCGGTGCCGGGCGAGCTGATGGCGCAGATCGAGGAGACGTTGCAGAGCGACCTGATGGCGACGGCGGCGGAATCCAGCGGCACGGACATGCAGCAGCGCATGGCGGACCTGCTCAACAAGCTCGACCGCGATCTCTTCGACCGGATCTCGCCCGCTTTGGAGGACCGGCTGCCCGATGCCTTCGGCGCGATCAAGCAGCGCATGTTCACCTTCGAGGACCTGGGCAAGCTCGACGCCATGGCGCTGGCGCGGGTGATGCGCGGCGTGCCGGGCAACACGCTGCCCATGGCCCTGCGCGGCGCCTCCAAGGAGCTGCGGGACATGTTCCTCAACGTGCTGCCCGGCCGGTCGCGGGACATGCTGCTGGACGAGATGAACACGATGGGCCCGGTGCGCGGCCGCGACGTGCGCGAGGCGCAGGCGGCCATGGTCGATTATGCCAAGCAGCTGGCGGAGGAAGAGGTGATCCGCCTGCCCACGGACGACGAAGAGGACGACTTCATCGACTGAGCCGCAGGGGCACCGTCCCGGCCTTCGGTCCTGGCGGAGGGTGCGGGAGCCTCCGGCGGGAGTTTTTCTGGCAAGATGAAGAGGAGCCGCGCCTTTGTCCCGGCCGGGGCGCGGGGTGGGCGGCGCGGTTCAGCAGGTCACGGGCGCGAATGTCCACCGAGGAACTGCGCCCGTGATCGGGCATCCGCGCCGTGCCGATGACGGTCTTCATCCGCTCGGCTGTCGATCCACCGGCTGGGTCAGCCGCCGCGGCAGGCCGGAGAAGCGAACTTCGGCCATTGTCGCGTCCTACCGGCAACGGCCGGGCGAGGCTCAGTAGCCGCCGCGGACCGCGGAGATGGCGGTGATGTCGAAGGTGACGGGGGTGAAGCCGGCGCTGCCGCCGCCTGCCCCGACGGAGACGGCGCCGTTCATGAGCTGCACCACCGGGTTGTCCTGCGTGGCCGTGCCGTCGAGCGCCTCGGAAATGGCGAGGTAGCGGGTGACCAGCCGCTCCACCTCTTCCGGGTCCTTGAGCTTTTCCAGGTCGTAGCGGGCGGTGATCTCCTCCGCCTGGCGGTCGATGTCGAGCTGAACGATCGCGTCCGGCAGGCCAAGAACCCGGCGAAAGAACTGCCCCATGTCCGGGTCCTTCAGGATGTCGAAGGGCCCCTCGATGCCGGCGGCGCGGCGGCGGAATTCCAGCGCCACGCCCACCGCCTCGTTCTGGTCCGCCTGATCCGTGACGAACCGCGTATCCACGTAGCGCGCCACCATCCCGTCGCGCCACGAGCGCAGCACGGTGTTCAGGTTGCCCACCCCGTCCTCGCCGAAGCCCAGCTCCGTATACATCTCCTTGATGCGGGGGTCGGTGAGCTTATTGATCAGGGCGTCCTTGTCCTCGATGTTGGATTTCAGCGCCTGCTCGATCATCGCCTTGCCGAAGATCTGGTCCTCCAGGTCGAAGGCGCGCATGACGAAGGAATAGAGCTCGTAATCCTCCATCAGCTGGTCGACCGTCTCCACCTCCTTGATGGCGGAGCGGAAATGCTCGATCGCGCGGGCATGGCGCGGCTCCGCGGCGATCATCTCCTGCTGGCGGTCGGCGGTGGCGTCGACCAGCCGCAGCGCCAGCAGGTTGGACAGCCCGCTGATCGGGATCATCCCCGCGCCGCCTGCGCCCGGGGCGCGTCCATCTCCTCCATCTCCTCCGGCACCTCGCGGGGGGCCGGCGCGATATGGTGCATCAGCTCGTGCTCGTAGAGCCGCACCGGCCGCAGCGCGCGCAGCGCCTTGTAGAAGTCGCTCTGGGACACGGAATTCGCCGCCTCGAAGATCGCCGAGACATGCGGCGGGCCAAAGACGGTGGCCAGTTCGGCCAGGTGATGCTGGATCACCGGCACCAGCTTGTCGCGCAGATCGGCGCGGATCAGGGCGGTCTGGACCAGGTAATAGGCCTTGTTCACCGGGGTGACGGCGGCGTCGGCCTCCAGCAGGTCCTTGCCCCGGACCACGTCTGCCCGTTCCTCCACCACGATGGTGTGGCGACGGCCGGAATTGCGCATGGCGCAGCCGTTCACGATGAAGCGCTCATAGGGTTTGAGGGTCAGTTTCAGGGCCATGGTCAGGCGCTCTCTGCCAGGGCCTGGCCGGTCAGCGCGGCCACGATGTTGTGGTTCACGTCGGTCAGCGCCCGCACCCCCGCCTGCCCGCCCAGCACGGCGGCGGTGGTCTTTTCCACCCAGAGCGCCAGCGACAGCAGCGTCGCCCGCAGGTCGGCCGGCAGCGCGTTGCCGGGATCCGAGAGGTCGTATTTCATGGCCGACCAGAGCTTCTGGTTCTCCACCAGCGTCTCGCGCAGGCCGGAGGAGAGCAGTTCCAGCCGCAGGTGCCTGTCCTCGGTTTGGTCGAAGCGGTTGGCCATGGCGTCCAGCCGGCCGGTGATGGTGGCAAGCAGCCGGCGTTCGATCTGACGCGGCGATTCCACCTCGCGCAGGGTGCGCTTATACGCGGTGATGCTCATGTTCACGTCCCTTCCCGCGCGTTTCTCGCACGGTTGGTTTTGCGGTGCCCTCCCTTCGCGGGAGATGCTTTTTTGACCTGCCTTTCCGGATGGCCGGGGCCCCGCGGAGCCCCGGCCGTTCGTTCACCTGACGTCCCCGGGCGCGGCTATGCCGTTCTCCCCATGTTCATCAGTGCAAGCGCTTGGCCGTGCCTCACCTGAACAGGCTCAGGATGTTCTGAGGGGACTGGTTCGCGATGGCGAGCGATTGCGTCGCCAGCTGCTGCTGTACCTGCAGCGACTGGAGCCGCGCCGCCTCCTCCTCCATGTTGGCGTCGACCATCGAGCCCACGCCGCTGTCCAGACGATCGGTCAGCGCCCCGAGGAATTCCTTCTGCGTCTCGATCGACTTCTCGGCGATGCCGAGAGCCGTCGCCGCCGCAATCGCCGCGTCGAGCTGCGATTCCGCCGTTTGCAGGTCGGTTTCCATGAGGGCCGTGGTGGAGCTGCTTGCCAGGTCGATCGCCGCCAGTGCGGACGCGATCGCGCCGAGGTCCTGCTCGCTGAAGGAGATGGTGGTCGTGGTCACCGACCCTGCCGAGCTCCGGCTGATACCGGTCACGACCGTGACGGTGCCGGTGCCGTCCACCAGGCTGGTGCCGTTGAAGGTGGATTGCGAGATCGTGGTCTCGATCCGGGCCACCAGTTCGTCCAGCTCGGCCTGGACATCGGCGCGGACCTCGGCCGTGCCGCCCTGAGCGAAGGCGACGCGCTCCGCGAATTCCTGCGCGACGGCCTGGACGTTTTCAGCGCCCAGACGTGCCGTCGAAACGGAGTTCATGGTGAGGGTCAGACCCTCGTCGATCGCCTTGTACATGGAGGAATCGCCGGACATCGTCTCGGAAATCGAGAAATATGCAGCGTTGTCCTTGCCCGAGGAGATCTTCAGACCCGAAGAGATCCGGTTCTGCGTAGAGTCGAGGTCGGAGTTGATGGCGCGCAGCGTCTGCAACGCGGCCATTGCCGAGTTGTTCGTGAGAATGGAGGACATTTCTGCTCCTATTTTCGTCTTTCACGTGATCGTCTTTCTGACGAAAACGGGACCTGCCCGTGATGGGTCAGATTGGAGCAGAGGGTTAACGCACGGTTAAAGATCAGATGGACTGGTCCACCTGTGGCCCATTGGACACATCGCTTTCTCGGCGGGCGCCGCTGGATTCGTAGAGCCCGCCCAGGCCGTGTCGGTCGCGGATCCGCGCCAATTCCCGCGCGACGCTGCCGGTGGCAGCCGCCATGCGCTCGAGCAGGGCGTGATCCTTGCGGATGAGAACCTGGAGCTCGGCCAGTTGTTCCCGCAGGAGGTCCGCGGCCTCGTCCTTTTTCGCCAGCCCCGCCTCGATCCCGCCGCTGGCCGCCTCGAGCTCTGCCAGCAGCGCGCTTTTCTCGGCATAGAGGTCGCGCACGGTTTCCAGCCTGCCGGCACCGATCGCCGCGATCTCGTCCCGCAGCAGCCGCGCCAGCCGGTCGATGATCGAGGTCTCGGCGCTCATTCCCCACCCCGCCCGGCCATGCCGGCCTGGTAGGCGGCGATGGTCGCCTCGACGCTCTGCGCCACTCCGGTCGTGCCCTTGCGCGCGATCTCGTCCGCCACGGCCTTGGCCAGGAAGCTGCGCCAGGTCTCTTCCGCGTGGCCGCCGCCGAACTCGCCGATATCGACGCTCTTCAGCATGTCCTCGACCGCCTGGCCCAGGAAGACCGCCTCGAATTCCCGCGCCGCGCTCTGGGCCGCGTCGGGGGCGGCGGCGCCGGGCCGGGCCTGCATCGCGGCGGTGACCTGCTGTGCCGCCATGCGGCTGCCGATATCCATGTCCGCCCCCCTAGATGATTTCCAGATCGGCGTGCAGCGCGCCCGCCGCCTTGATCGCCTGCAGGATGGAGATGGTCTCGGCCGCGCCGACGCCGATGGCGTTGAGCCCGTCGACCAGCCGCTGCAGGCTCACGTCGCCCTCGAGGATGGCGAATTGCGCCTCCTTCTTCTTCACCTCCACGCTGGTGTCGGGCACCACGACCGTGTTGCCGCCGATGGAGATCGGCTGCGGCTGGCTGACCGAGATGTCCTCGCGCACCATGACCGTCAGCCCGCCCTGGCTGACCGCGACCTTGTCGATCCGCACGTCGGCGCCTATCACGATGGTGCCCGAGCGCGCGTCGATCACCACCCGGGCCGGGCTGTCGGGCTGCACCTTGAGGTTCTCCACCGCCGCCATGAGCTGCGGCAGGTCGGCCTTGTCGTTGCGTCGCACCTCGATCGTCGCCGGGTCGAGCGCCAGCGCGCTACGCGGCCCGAGCTCCGAGTTGATGGCGTCCGCCACCCGCACCGCGGTGGTGAAATCCGGGCTGCGCAGCGAAATCCGCAGCGAGTCCATGTCGTTCAGGCGGAAGTCGATCTCGTTCTCCACGGTCGCGCCGTTCTCGATCCGCGCCACGGTCGGCACCCCCTCCACGATGGAGGCGTTGATGCCCTGCGCGGCATAGCCCGCCACCGCGATGGGGCCCTGCGCCACGGCATAGACCTCGCCATCGGCGCCGGTCAGGGGCGTCACCACCAGCGTGCCGCCGCGCAGGCTGCTCGCATCGCCGAGCGACGAGATCACCACGTCGATGTTCGAGCCGCGGCGGGCAAAGGGGGGCAGCATCGACGTCACCATGACCGCGGCGGTGTTCTGGGTCTTCATCACGTCCTCGGACAGGTTGCCGACGCCCAGCCGCTCCAGCATCCCCTCGATGCTTTTCTCGGTGAATGGCGAATTGCGCAGCCGGTCGCCGGTGCCGTTCAGCCCGACCACCAGCCCGTAGCCCACCAGCTGGTTCTCGCGGACGCCTTCGAAGGTGGCGATGTCCTTGATCCGGACGTCCGCCGCCGCCGGACATGCTGAAAGCCCCGCCACCAGCAGGACCGGCGCGAGGCGAAGAAGGAGGGCAAGGGCGCTGTGGCGCATGACGACCGCTCCGGCTGAAGGCGCGCGGCACCCCGAGCGGAGCACCGTCTGGCATTAGAGATACGGATTGACGGCGCAATTGCAAGTATAGATCGGGCCATACCTAAGAATAAATTATGTATCGTGTTGACTATTCATTGGCTCTGTTCTTATAAATCCATACGACCCTCCCGCGCAGGCGGTAGGAGCACGAGGGGACGACGATGCACGTTTATCTCTATCAGCCCGCGGAGCGCCGGCGACCGGCCCTGTCCGAAGAGCTCAGGTCAGAGCGGATGGAGCCGGTGGAGATCGGAGAGTCCTTCTTTCGCGGCGATCTGCGGCTTCTGAACCGCGCGGGCCATGACAGCCACGCCTTCCTGCTGGGGGCGGGGCCCGGGCTGATCGGCCAGATCCTCAAGCTGCGCCAGGCCGGCTGCGCCCACCCGATCCTCGTGCTGCGCGACCAGCCGGATGCGGAGAACGTGGCCCGCGCGCTGGATGCCGGCGCCGATGACGACGTGGCGATGCCGGCGCGGGCGATGGAGCTGAAGGCAAGGATCAACGCGGTGCTGCGCCGCGCCCATGGCCATTCCGCCGACAGCGTGACGATCGGCGAGGTCACCGCCTTTTTCGACGGCCGCGATCCCGAGGTGGGCGGCCGGCGGGTGCGGCTGTCGCGGCGCGAGCATGCGATCTTTCACCAGCTGGTGCTCAACGCCCGGCGCGTGATCTCCAAGGCGGCGATCTACGACGCGGTCTACGGCATGGCCGAGGACCAGCCCTTCGACAAGGTGATCGACGTCTATATCTGCAAGATCCGCAAGAAGATCAGCGAGGCGTCCCTGACCGGAGGGCAATATATCGAGACGGTGCACGGCCGGGGCTACAAGCTCGACGCGCTGGAGCCGGGGCCGGCGCAGATGCCGCCCCTGGCCGGCGGAAAGCTGGACGCTCCCCGCGCCGCCCTCGGCTGAGGGCCGGGACCGCCGACCGCGACGCGCTCAGACCAGGAAGTTCAGGATCGACAGGTTGGCCAGCCGCGAGGCCACGGCATAGCTCGCCTCGAGCTGTGCCTCCAGCGTCTTCACCCGCGAGCCGGCCTCGTAGGGGTCCACGCTTTCCAGCGCCAGCACCCGGCTGTTGTAGATGTCGCGCCGGTCCTCCTGCGCCGTGATCGTCCGCTCCACCAGCGCCTGCTGGCCGCCCAGCCGTCCGGAGGCCGCCAGCAGCCCCGACGTGCCTGCGGCCACCGCGTCCACCGCGCGCGTCATGTAGGCGCTGTAGGCGCCGTCGTCCTCGATCTGCGCCGGGTCGACGGAGGCGATCATCACCAGCCCGCGGATCAGGTCGCGGAAGGGCTGGTCGTTGGCCTGCACCCCGTGGCGGATCGTGACCCCCTCGTCGATCCGGGCCTCCACCCGCGGTGCGGCACCGCCACCGGCCAGCATTTCCGGCGTGCCCTTGTAGAAGACACCCTCGAACCGGCGGGCGGGATCGGGATCGGTGCCGTCGAAGATCGCCGCGATCTCGTCCGCCATCGCCTCCGCCTCGGCGGCGCTGGTGGGGCCTGCGCCGGTGATCGCCGCGATCACATCCTCGGGCGAGAGCCCCGTCACCGGATCGGGCTCCGACCAGGCGGCAAGGCTGTCGGCCGCACTGTCCACCCCGGCAAAGACCGACACGCCCTGGAACCGCAGGTTCCCCTGCCCGATCACCTGCTGCAGCGTGGCCAGCGCGTTGTCCCGCAGCGCCTGCACCGTGCCGCCCTTGGACTCCCGGTTGCCCACCGCGAGCGCGAGGAAGTCCTCGGAGACGTCGCGGATCTCGGTCAGGGCCAGCGCCGTCACCTCAAGCTGTCCGGCCAGCAGCGTGTTCGACGTCACGAAGTTGTCGTTCCGCGTCATCCGGCTGCGCAGCACGACCGATTCCGTCGCGCGCTGCCCCAGGTCACGGAAGAGGTCCGCCTTGCGGCCGGTAGACACCTCGGTCTCCGCCCGGCTCATCTCCACCGTCAGGCGGGCGATGCCGCGCCGCCGGCCAAGCGACGATTGCAGCGTCGAGACGTTGGGCATGAGGTCAGCCATGGATCACCTTTCTCAGACCGCGTTCAGCAGGGCGTCCAGCATATCGGACAGGGTGGAGACCACTTGCGAATTCGCGGCATAGCTCTTTTCGATCATCAGGAGTTGCTGCAACTCGTCGTCCACGTTGACCCCCTGGGCGCCCAGCTTGGCCTCTTCGATCGCGGCGGCAGAGGCGGTCAGCGCCTCGCCCTGTTCCTGCGCTTGGGCGCGCACCGTCTTCTGGAACGCCATGAAGGAGGCGGCGAATTCGCCCAGCGTCAGGTCGGAGGGCAGGCCGGTGGCGCTGTCGAAACTCTGGCGCGCGTCCAGCCCGTCGATGAAGGCGCCGACCTGGTCCGACACGCCCGGCGCGCCCTCGGTCAGCGCCCCGATCCCGTCGCGCATGCGCCAGAGCGCGCCGCCCGCCTCCGGCAGGACCGCGTCGTTCACCGCGATCCGTCCCGCGAGCCCGGTCAGCCGCGTCGGATCGAAGGCCGCGCCCTCGTCGGTGAAAAGCCCCGCCTCCCCGGGCGCGAGCGACGCATCGGCCGCCTCGAAGGTCTCCATCAGCGCGCGGGCATATTCGTCGAGCTGGCCCCGCATCTGCGGCAGGATGCGGTTGAGCAGCTCGAACTGGCCGCTCAGCGTGCCTTCGGAGAACCCGCGATCCGAGGGCGGCGTGATCTCGATCCCGTTGGCGGAAAGCCGGCTGGTCGCGGCGTCGAACTCCACCACGAAGGCGGTCTGGCCCTCCACCAGCCGCGCGCCGCCCGAGGTGTAGACGTCGACCCGGCCGCTGTTGCGGGTGTCGGTGCGGATATCCATGTGCTCCGACAGGTCATCCAGCGCCGCGGCGATCTCGTCCTCCAGCACCGCGCGGGGCAGCGATCCGGGCTCCGTCAGTTCGATCCTGCGATTGAGGTCTGCCAGGTCCGACAGCATGGTGTTGACGTTGGCCAGGTCGCCCGCCACCGCCGTCCGGGTCTCGCGCGCCGTGGCCTCCAGCGTGGCGCTCAGCTGGTTGAGGCCCCGGGCCAGCGATTGCGCGGATTGCACCGCGCCCCGCTGCGCCGACACGTCCGACGGCGCGTTGAACAGAAGGTCGAGGCTGGTCTGCAACTCGGCCAGCCGCTGCGCCGGAGAGGTCGTGTCCCCCGGCTCGCCAAGCGCGGCGGCATAGGTGGTCAGCCCGGCGGCGATGGCATCCTGCCGCGACAGGCGCCCCAGCTCGGTGCGGTACATGCGCACCAGCGACTGGTCGGCCTCGCGCGACATGCCGGTGGTGATCACCCCGCCGCCCATCGTGGCGGTGAAATCCACCGTCCGGCGGCCATAGCCCCGGCGGTCGGCATTGGCGATGTTGCCCGACACCGTCTCGGCCCATTGGCTGTTCGCCACGAGCCCGCTGCGGCTGATCCCGAAGGCGTTGCTGATGCTCATCCCGCGTCCGCTCCGTGGTCAGGTCCGGCGTGCCCTAGCGCTTGAGCCGCGTGGTCTCGTCCATCAGCTCATCCGCCGTGGTGATGATCTTGGCGTTGGACGAATAGGCCCGCTGGGTCTGGATCAGGTCGGTCAGCTCCTCCACCAGCTCCACGTTGGATGCCTCGAGCGAGCCGGAGGCGATGGAGCCGGCGGTGCCGCTCTTGGCCTCGCTCAGGTGGAATTCGCCCGAGGCCTGGGTGGTGATGAAGGCGTTGCCGTCGATCGCGCGCATTCCGTCCGGGTTGGGAATTTCCGCCAGCGGGATGTTGTAGAGCAACCGCCGCGAATTGTTGTCGAAAATGCCGTAGAGATCGCCGTTATCCTCGATCTCGAAGCGGGTCAGCTTGCCGGTCTCCAGCCCGTTCGCCTCGGCCTGCAGCGGGGTGTAATCGCCGTCGAACTGCGTCATGCCCGACAGGCTGCCCGGCGCCCCGATGGAGACCTCGATGACCTGCGGCGTGGTGCCGTTGTCGATGGTCAGCGTCGCCGTCCCGGTGCCCGTGTCGAAGGCGAAGCCGCCCGGCGCCGGCGCCAGCGCGGTTACGGAGCCGTAGCTCAGCGGCGCGCCCGCGCTCGGACCGTAATCGTCGAAGGTGATGTCCACGGTCCCCAGCTCGGTCCCCTCGGCCGAGATCCCCAGCGTCCAGACATTGGGGGTCGTGGAGGGGGTCCAGGCGAATTCCAGGCGCTCCGCCGCGCCGAGCGCCGTGTAGTATTCCTGCGACGTGACGAAGGGTTCGCTGGTCGAGCCGGCGCCGGTTTCCTGCGCGGGCAGGTTGCCCTTGACGCTCATGCTCGTGGTTGCCTCGCCGTTGATCGTGGTGTTGCCCACGTTCACCGTCTCGAGGTTGTCGAACTGGTTGCGCACCACCGTGCCCAGCGTGCCCGCGTTGTCGTACTTGAACCCCGACAGGTACAGCCCCGCCGCGTTGGAGAGGTTGCCCTCGTCATCCACCCGGAAAGAGCCCGCCCGCGTGAAGGCATAGTTCGCCTGTACCGGGTCGTTGGGATTGCGCGAGACCACGAAGAACCCCGCCCCCGAGACCGCCAGGTCGGAATTGACGCCGGTGGTCCGCTGGGTTCCGCCCAGCGACACGTCGGCCCGCTGCACCGCCCGGACACCGGCGGCGGTGGCCCCCTGCCCGCCGCTCGAGGCCGAGGTCACCATCTGGGAGAAACTGCGGCGATACCCGTCCGTGTTGGCGTTGGCGATGTTGGACGAGATGTTGCCGACCGTCGTCGAATTCGCCAGCAGCCCGGAGATCCCCGTCTGCATCGCGTTGGAAATGCTCATGGCTGCCTCATGTTCTTTCTGGTTCCACGTCCTCATCGTGAAACATAGGCGGGGAACTTTTCTTCGCGGTTAAAGAATTGGAAATATTTCGCGCCGCCTAATCTTGGGGCGAATCTTGTGACGCCCCCCGCCCCGCCAGCGCATCAAGGCTTTGCAGCGTGCGGTCCACCGCCGCCACGCTGTCCTGCACCGCGGCCCCGCGCAGCGGGTCGATCCCGGGCGCCTCGTCGCTGAGCGACCGGGCGATCTCGGCCCATTGCAGGCTGCCCTTCAGCTCGGGAAAGCGTCGGGCTAGGCTTTGCGTAGCTCGCAGGTCGCCCGCGCGGTGGGCGCTCAGCAGCATGCGGATCGCGTCGGAGGCCGGCATCTGGTCGCCCATCCGGTCCAGAAGGCGGGCATATTCCGCCTGCGCCAAGCTCCAGTCGCCGCGGTCGAAATAGGCCCCCGCGCGCAGCCGCAGGTAGTCGGTGCCGGGGCGCTCCGGCTGTGCCGCGATCACCTCTGCCGGCTCTCCCGCGGCGCTGTGCAGTTGCGCCCGGAGCATCGTCATCCGGTCATGCAGCGCCGGCGCGCCCGAGCCCAGCCCCTCGGCCAGCACGCGCGCCGCGTCCTCGAACTGGCCGCCCTGCAGCAGCGCCTGCGCCCGCTTCAGGCGCAACCCGTCCAGCCGCGCCTCCGCCACCTCCGCCAGCCCGAGATCCCGCGCCACGAGCAGGTAGTCGTGGATCTGGCCGTATTCGTCCGCCGCCACCTGCGTCGCGCCCTCCGCGAGGAACCGGTCGGCGAAGGTCTCGGCGGCCAGGTCGAAGCCGGCGTGGAACCGGTAGTCCGGCGCGATCCGCCGGTGACCCGACAGGAAATCCCCCAGGGACAGCTCCCCCTCCGCCCCCCGCCGGTAGAAGTCTTCCCAAAGGCTGCGCGCCTGCTGCCGGGCCAGCGCCGCCGCCTCGCTGTCCGGCGCGCGGGTCATGATACCGGCCAGCACCTCCAGCGCCGCCACGTCGTCGCCCATCTCCAGGTCCAGCCGGGCGAGCCGCTGCAAAAGCCGCACCGCGTGGACATCCCCGCTCCAGACCCGCCGGGCCTGTTCCAGCAGGATGCGCGCTTCTTCCGGCGGCAGGGTGTCCGTTCTCAGCCCCAGTTCCGCGAGGGCCAGCCGCGCGCGATGCGCCCAGAGATCCCGCCCCGCCGAGGCCTCGCGGTAATGGTCGAAGGCGGCGATCAGTTCGCCCCCGCTCTCGGCGGTGCGGCCCAGCAGGTAGTGATAGGCGGCGCGCGCCTCCGGCCGGTCCTGCGGCGACAGACGGGCGGCGAGGTCCCGCGCGACCTGCCACGCGCCGCTTTCCACCGCCACGTCCAGGAGGCGCGGTACAGCGATCTCGCGGATGGCGCGGGAATAGTCGTCGATCCGGGCCGCGGCCGCCTCCAGCTCGGGGCGCGACGCGGCGGGGTCCGCGGGGTCGTAGCCGGCCAGGATCCGCATCATCGGCTGATCGCGCCAGCCCGGCATGTCCTCGGACAACAGCGCGCTCGACCGCGGCGAAAGCGTCCGGTCGCGGCTGTCCAGCAGCTCCAGCGCCAGGCGAAGCGCGTCCCGCCGCAGGGCCTTGGGCCGGGGCAGATCGGCGCTCAGCGCATCGAGGTAGGACAGCCCCTCCGGCACCATGGCCCAGGCCAGGTGCAGCTCCGCAAGGTCGAGCAGGGCGTCGCTCTCCGCCTCTCCCCCGGTCGGCTCCGGCGCCACCTCTCCCCCGGTCGCCGCCGGCTCCGCCTCGCGCGCCAGGGCCAGCCGGTCGACCATCTCGCGCCGCCGGGCCACGAAATCCACCCCGTCAAAACGGCTCAGCCGCAGGGCCGGCGGCACCGCGCGGATCGCCGTCCCGCCCTCAGTCGCGCCGGGAAAGCAGAGACCGGCGCCGGGCAAGGCCAGGCCGAGGCAAAGCATCCACATGTATAGCCAAGTATTGTTCCGCAAGTGAGACCCGATTAATCCATAAAGTCCTTGCACAATCCTATAATAAATCCGATGATACGCAAGAACAGATCGGCCAAGGCGCCAACCTGTGCGGAGAGCGGAATGGACAATTCGAATTACGTTGCCCTGTCGCTGGCGCAGGCGATGCGGCGGGAGCTGGACGTCACCGCCAACAACATCGCCAATGCCAACACCGCCGGCTTCAAGGGCGAACACCTGATGTTCGAGAGCTACCTGCACGACGGCAGCGGCACCTCCGAGCGCGAGGGCGTCAGCTACGTCATCGACGGCGGCTCTTACCTCGACACCCGGCAGGGGCCGCTGACCCAGACCGGCAACCCGCTCGACGTGGCGCTGATGGGCGACGGCTGGTTCTCCTACGAGACCGCCGAGGGGCAGACGACCTATGGCCGCGACGGGCGCTTCACGCTCGACACCCAGGGCTACCTCGTGACGCTGAACGGCGCCCGGGTGCTGGACGAGGGCGGATCGGCCATCGCGGTGCCGCAGGGCGCGGGCGAGCTGTCGATCACCCGGGACGGCACGCTGAGCGCCGACAATACCGGGGTGATCGGGCGGCTTGGGGTCTTCGACCTGCCCGACCTGCAATCGATGGAGCGGCTGGGCGGCGGCATGTTCATCCGGCCCGAGGGCGCGCCCGCCCCCGCCCGGATCGCCGCGCTGCAGACCGAGGTGGTGCAGGGCTCCATCGAGGGCAGCAACGTGCAGCCGGTGACCGAGATGACACGGATGATGGAGATCCAGCGCGCCTATGACCGCGCGGTGAACCTGATGAGCGGCGAGGACGACCTTCGGCGGGACACGCTGCGGCGCCTCAGCCAGGACGCATGAGGAAAGGGACGGGACGATGAAGGCACTGGGCATCGCGGCCACGGGGATGATGGCGCAGCAGACGAATGTCGACGTCATCTCCAACAACATCGCCAACGCGAACACCACCGGCTTCAAGTCGAGCCGCGCGTCGTTCCAGGACCTGATCTACGACAACATGGCCCGCGAGGGCGCGCTCACCACCGAGGAGGGCTCTTCGCGCCCCACCGGGGTGGATGTCGGCCTTGGCGTGCGCACCGTGGGCACCGTGCGGCTCAACACCCAGGGCGGGCTGATCGGCACGGAGAACGAGCTGTCCATGGCCGTGGAGGGGCGCGGCTACTTCACCGTGAACCGCCCCGACGGCAGCCAGGCCTATACCCGCGACGGCGCCTTCCAGCTGTCGCCCGAGGGCCAGATCGTGACGCTGCAGGGCTATGAGCTCGACCCCGGGATCGTGATCCCCGAGAACACCGTGAAGGTGGAGGTCAGCGAACAGGGCATCGTCTCCGCCTACGTGGAGAACGACCCCGTTCCGGTGGAGCTGGGGCAGCTCACGCTCACCACCTTCATCAACGACGGCGGGCTGCGACCGGTGGGCAACAACATGCTGGAGGCGACCAGCGCCTCGGGCGATCCGCTGGCGGCGGTGCCGGGTGACCCTGGCGTGGGGATGATCCGGCAGGGCTACCTCGAGAACTCCAACGTCAACATCATCCAGCAGATCACCGACCTGATCTCGGCCCAGCGGGCCTACGAGATGAACTCCAAGGCGATCGAGACCGCCGACCAGATGATGTCCACCACCAACCAGATCAAGTGATGCCATGCGCCGTCTCATCGCCTTCCTGACCTGCCTTGCCCTGACGCTTCCCGTGGCCGCCACCGCCGCGACCCCCCTGCCGGTGCAGGACCTCGTGGCCGAGAGGGCGCGCGACAGTTTCGGGCCCGAGCTGCCGGAGGAGGGACGCTTCGACATCACCCTGCGCAGCGACCAGCAGGGGGCCGAGGCGGTGATGCTCTCGGCCTTCTGGATGGACCGCGCGACCGGGCAGTTCCTGGCCAACGCGGTGGGCGCCGACGGCCGCGTCACCCGGCTGCAGGGCCTCGCGGTGCTGACCGTGACGGTGCCCGTGCCCGTGCGCCGTATGCTGCCGGGCGAGCGGCTGGGCGAGGGCGACATCGCGATGATCGACATGCCCCATGCCCGGCTCGGCGCCTACGCGGTGACCGACCCGGCGAAGCTGCTGGGCAAGGAGGTGCGCCGCGTGCTGGCCCGGGGCCGACCGGTCATGGCGCAATCGGTGATGGAGCCGCTGGTGATCGACCGCGGCGACAAGGTTGCGATCCATTACGACGACGGCAAGCTGGCGCTCAGCGCGCCGGGCCGGGCGCTGGACGACGCCCATCGCGGGCAGGAGCTGCGCATCGTCAACCTCGTCAGCAATTCCCTCGTCACCGCCGTCGCGCGGGGCGAGGGCCAAGTGGAGATCGTCAGATGATGCGCCCTTCGACCGCCCCTGGCCTCGCGGCCCTGCTCGCCCTCGCGCTGGCCGGCTGTTCGTCGAACCCCTTCGACCGCGATCCGCAGGTGTCGCGCGTGGGCATCGATCCGCAGACCATGCCCGAGGCCACCCGCGTCTCCGTGCCCATGCCCGACCCGGAGCCGCCGCGCATCCTGCACCGGGCCGAGCGCGCCTCGCTCTGGGCGCCGGGCTCGGGCGGGTTCTTCGCCGACCAGCGGGCGAGCCAGGTGGGCGACATCCTCACCATCGTCATCAACATCGACGACGAGGCGACGCTATCCAACGCCACCACCCGCGGGCGGCAGGGCGGCAGCAGCATCGGCTTTCCGTCGTTCTTCGGTTACGGCACCCAGATCGACAAGGTCCTGCCCGGCGTCGGGCCGGAGGACTTGCCGCAGGGGGAGAACATCGTCGATATCACCTCGGGCACCTCGGCCAGCGGCAACGGCCGCATCGACCGCAACGAGGAGATCTTCCTCCGGGTGGCCGCGCTGGTGGTTCAGGAGCTGCCCAACGGCAACCTCGTGGTCGCCGGCCGGCAGGAGGTCAAGGTGAACCAGGAGCTGCGCGAACTGCGCGTCGCCGGGATCATCCGGCCCGAGGACGTGCAGATGAACAATTCCATCCCCTACGACAAGATCGCCGAGGCGCGGATCACCTATGGCGGGCGCGGCCAGCTCTCGCGGCAGCAGGAACGCAGCTACGGCGAGGATGCGATGGACGTAATTCTGCCGTTCTAAATCCCATTCTTGCCGCTTTGAGTCGCAATTTTCGCCGGATTGCGCGGTCATCAACGGCACCCGATGTCATGCCAATGAACCGGGTGCCGCATGAAGACATGGATGATTCTCGCCCTGGGGCTTCCGGTGATGGGGCTCGGCGCCGGCTATGGGCTGGGCATGCAGCTCGCCGAGCCTGCGCAGGCCGGGGCGCCCGCCCCCGCGAAGCCCGAGGCCGAGCGCCTGATCGACGCGGCCGCGGCGCGCGCCGTTCCGGTCCATGAGGCGGAGGACGTTGGCGCGACGGAGACCGAGAGCCATCCGGCGGCCCACGTGGTGCGGCTGGGCTCCATCATGGTGCCGGTCTACAAGCCGCGCAGCGTGAGCTACGTGGTCGCCGATTTCGGCGTGGCCATGCCCAGCCAGGACATCGCGGCCCGCTACCGCCTCGCCGAGAATTCCGCCCGGCTGCGCGACGCGATCCTGACGTCCTTCCAGCAGGCGGCGGCCAATCCCAGGATGCACCGCGCGGGGCTGGATTCCGACTGGCTGTCGGCGAAACTGACCTCCGACCTGCGCGCAAGCTTCGGCGACACGCAGGAGGTGCTTTTCCTGTCGCTCTACAAGCAGGACGTCCCGCGGAGCTGATTGCCCGCGTCGCCAGAAGAATTTTGAACCAAAATTCTTCCAAAGACTTTTGTTAAAAGTCTTTCCCCTACCGGATCGCGATGACCTGACCCGAGGGCGCCTCTGCCCCGTTGCGCAGGACCATCGCCGGCTGGCCGCTCTCGAAGGTCAGCTCCTTCACCTCCGTCGTGGCATAGGTCGCGGCGCCCACTTCATCGCCCTCGGCATCGCTGGCCTCGATCTGCACCCGGAAAGTGCCGTCGGGCACCGGCAGGCCATCGCGGTCCATCCCGTCCCAGGCCACCGCGTGGGTCTCGCCCGCGCTGCCCGCCAGGCCCTCGATCTCCCGCAGCAGCGTGCCGTCTTCGGCGAGGATCCGGGCCGTGACTTTCTGCGCCTCGTCCTCGAGCTGGTACTCGAATTCCGCCGTCCCGCCGCGCAGCTCCACCCTGTCGGTGGCCAGCGTCACCTCGTGGCCGATCAGCTGGATGTCCGACAGCGCCCCCGCCGCCGACAGCTGCGCCGCAATGCCCTCGAGCGTGGCATTGGTGGTGATCGTCTGCTCCACCTGCGACAGCTGCGCGAGCTGGCTGACGAAGGTGGTCGAATCCATCGGCTCCAGCGGATCCTGGTTGGCGATCTGCGCGGTCAGCAGCTTGAGAAAGCTCTGGTAATCGGTGGTCAGCCGGGCGGAGGCCGCCTGCGATGCGCTCTGCGTCGCGGCGGATCCGGCGGCATTGGTGCTGTCTATGGCCATCCCGGCCCTCCCCTGGAAACTGTTTTCACGTGAGCATGTCGATCCGGCCGTCGGCCACCGGCCCGGCCGGATCCCTGCGCTCGCCGGCTTCGGCCTCGCCCGTGGCCTCGGCGCTTTCCGCCGGGCCGGTGACGCTGGTCTGCATGGGCGCCTGGTGCTGGCGGCGCTGATCTCCGAACGCCTCGAAGCCGAGCGCGCCCTGCTGCACGCTCACCCCGCCGTCGCGCAGCACGGCGAGCAGCGCGTCGCGGTTGTCCCGCAGCGCGCCGAGCACGGCGGGGTTCTCCGCCCGCACCGTCACCCGCAGGCCGCCATTGTCGTCGGGGGCGAGGTCGATCTCCATGCCCCCCAACCCGCGCGGCGCCAGCTCGATCCGGGTCGTGCCCTCGGTCAGCTGCACGCCCCGCACCTGTCCGGCAAGGTTCGCCGCGAAGCTCGCCGTGCTTTGCGGCGCGGGAGGCGGGGCGGCCTGCGTCGTGGATCCGGAGGGCGGCGGGGGCGCGTCGGCCAGCATCGGCCGGCCCGCCGCCGCGTCCACTGCCAGTAGCCGCGCTTCGGGCAGGCCCTGGCCCTGCTGCGCCGGTTGCGGCGTCTCGGCGGACCTCGCGGTCGCCTGCTCGATCAATGCGCGAAACGCCTCGCCCGCCGGCGCAGGCTGGGCCTGGGCGGCGGGTCGCACCTGCAGATCGGGGCTCTCGCCGGCCGGCCCCGCTGTCCCCGACCTGTCGAGGCGCAGGGGCATCGCCTGAACTTCCCCGGCCACGCGTGGGGCTGTGGAGCCCTGCGCGATGGTCCCGTCCGCCGGCTTCGCCAGCCCCAGCATGTCACGGGCGAGCGCGAGGAACTGCAGTGCAGGCGGCGCGCCTTCCGCCGGAAAGGCCAGCCCCGGCAGCAGCCCCGCGGTATTCGACCGCAGGACCGCCTGGCTGTCGGCGCCGTATTCCGCATCGAACCGGGCGAGAACCTCGCCCAGCCGCCCGGCCAACTCGGTCAGAAGCCCCGCATCCTCGACCCCCTGCAGCGCGTCCGGCACGGAACTCTGCCCCTCCGCGACCCCGGGATGGGCCTGCACCCGCGCGAACAGCGCCTCGGCCCAGGCGGCGAGCCCGTCCAGCGTATCGCCCAGGTCCTCCAGCGCCGCCTCGCGGGTAGCGGCATCGCCGGGAACCGTCACCGCGAGCGGCATCTCCCGTCCGCTTACCCCGGACCCGGACTCCACGCCCTGCATCGTCGCCCCCAGCCGCGCCAGCAGCCGGGCGAAGAGCGACCCGCCCCCCGTCCCGGCCGTCCCGGCAGCGCCGCCCGAACCGGCAGAGGACAGCCCCGCCGCCCTCACCTCGCCCGAATTCCAGTTCACCATCATACCCCCTAACTCAGCGCCGCCAGGCCGAAGCCGTCATCGATCAGCCGTCGCCTCAGCCGCATCAGCGCCCGCTTTTCCACCTGCCGCAGCCGCTCCTTCGTCATGCCGAGCGCCTGCGCCACCGTCTCCACGCTGTCCGGCGGCTCGCTCAGCTTGCGCCGCCGGATGACCTCGCGGTCCTGGGGGTCGAGCCGGGCCAGGGCCACCTCCAGCAGGCGCCGCTGTTCCGCCTTGTCGGAGCGCTGCGTCGTCGCCTCCTCCGGGGTCAGGTCGGGGCAAGCCAGCGCTTCGCCCGGGCCGGTGCCGTCCAGCATCTCGGCATCCAGTTCGACCATCCCCTGCATGGCGAATTGCGCGAAAAGCTGGTCCTCGGCGGGCAGGCGTCCGGTCCGCGCGTCGAAATAGGTGCGCGCGGGAATGTCGATCACCGTCTTGATCCGGGTGAAGGCGGCCGAGACCCCGTTCAGCACCCACCAGGCCGCATAGGTGGAAAACCGCACCTCCTGCGACAGGTCGAAATTGTCCGCCGCCCGCATCAGCCCGATAAAGCCCTCGGCCACCAGGTCCTCCAGGTGCGCGGGATTGTCCGACCACCGCGCCGCCTGGGCATAGACCTGCCGCGCATGCGACCGGATCAGCAGCTCGAGCGCGCCGCGATCGCCGGCCCCCTGCCAGGCGCGCAGCGCGGCCCGCTCCTCCGCCAGCGAGAGCAGGGGCTCTTTCATCGCTGCCTGGAGGGTAATGAACATCATGGGTCGAGCGCCGGACCATTCCTGCAAATGCAAGAACATCAAAGCACAACCCAAGGATAACTGAAAGTTTTGTTTGATTTACGGGCGGTTAAATCTTGCGCCTAGACAGAAAAAGGCCCCGCCGGTCGATCACCGGCGGAGCCCTCATCATCCTATGGCCGGATCCTCAGCCGAGGATATCCTTCAGCGTCGCGGAGGGCCGCATCACCGCGGTCACCTTGTCCTCGTCCGCGTGGTAATAGCCGCCGAGGTCAACGGGCTTGCCCTGCGCCGCCGCAAGCTCGCCGGTGATCTCGGCCTCCTTCTCGATCAGCGCCTTGGAGATCGGGCCGAAATGGGCCGAGATCTCGGTGTCCTCGGTCTGGGTGGCCAGCGCCTCGGCCCAGTAGCGGGCGAACCAGTAATGGCTGTCGCGGTTGTCCGGCTCGCCGACCTTGCGCGAGGGCGAGCGGTTCTCGTCGAGGATGCCCTGCGTCGCCTGGTCCACGGCGCGGCCCAGCACCAGGGCCTTTTCGTTGTCGGTCTGGTCGGCCAGGAACTTGAGGCTTTCGCCAAGCGCGCAGAACTCGCCCAGGCTGTCCCACCGCAGGTGGTTCTCTTCCACCAGCTGCTGCACGTGCTTGGGCGCGGAGCCGCCGGCGCCCGTCTCGAACAACCCGCCGCCCTGCATCAGCTTGACGATGGACAGCATCTTGGCCGAGGTGCCCAGCTCGAGGATCGGGAAGAGGTCGGTCAGGTAGTCGCGCAGCACGTTGCCGGTGATCGCGATGGAGGTCTTGCCCTCGCGGATCGTCTCCAGCGACTTCCGCGTCGCCTCGCGCGGGGCCATGATCGCGAACTTGTCGGCCACGCCCTCGGCATCGAGGATCGGCTTGACGTACTTGATCAGCTCCGCGTCGTGGGCGCGCGCCGCATCCAGCCAGAAGATCGCTTCGCAGCCTTCGGCCTTCTGGCGCGAGATCGCCAGCTTGACCCAATCCTCGATCGGCGCCTGTTTCGCGGTGGCCGAGCGCCAGATGTCGCCCTTCTGCACGTCGTGGCTATGCAGCACGTCGCCGTTCTCCGCGATCATCTTCACCGTGCCGTCCTTCGGGATCTCGAAGGTCGTGGGGTGAGAGCCGTATTCTTCGGCCTTCTGCGCCATCAGGCCGATGTTCTGCACCGTGCCCGCGGTCGCCGGGTCGAGCTTGCCGGTTTCCTTGAAGTACTTGATCGTCTCGTCATAGACCGGCGCGTAGGAATTGTCGGGGATGACGCAGTTCACGTCGTGCTGCGCATCGTCCGGGCCCCAGCCCTTGCCGCCGTCGCGGATCACCGCGGGCATGGAGGCGTCGATGATGACGTCGGAGGGAACGTGCAGGTTGGTGATGCCCTTGGCGGAGTTCACCATGTACATGTCCGGCCGCTCGGCGCGCACCGCCTCGATCGCCTCGAGGATGTCGGCACGGTCCTTCACCCGCTCCAGCAGGTCGCCCAGGCCGGAGTTGGGGTTCACGCCCAGCGTCTTCATCTCTTCGCCGTATTTCTCGAAGACGGGCTTGAGCCATTCCTTGACCGCGTGGCCGAAGATGATCGGGTCGGAGACCTTCATCATCGTGGCCTTCATGTGCAGCGAAAAGAGGATGCCCTCGGCCTTCGTGGCCTCGATCTGCTCGGCCAGGAAGGCGTCGAGCTTGGCGGCCGACATGAAGGTCGCATCCACGACGGTGCCGGCGGCGAGGGCCACGCCCTCCTTCAGCACGGTCTCGGAGCCGTCGGTGCCCTCGAGCACGATCTTTGCCTTGCCCGCCTGGGCCTGGTCGAGGGTCACGGATTTCTCGTTGGAGAAGAAATCGCCCCCCTCCATCGACGAGACATGCGTCTTGCTGTCCGACGACCATTCGCCCATGCGGTGCGGGTTGTTCTGGGCGTATTTCTTGACCGCGGCGGCGGCGCGGCGGTCGGAATTGCCCTCGCGCAGGACCGGGTTCACCGCGGACCCCTTGATCGCGTCATAGCGGGTCTGGATCGCCTTTTCCGCGTCATCCTTGGGCTCGTAGGGATAATCCGGCAGGTCGTAGCCCTGGCCCTGAAGCTCCTTGATGGCGGCCACGAGCTGCGGCACCGAGGCGGAGATATTGGGCAGCTTGATCACGTTGGCCTCGGGCGTCTTCACCCATTCGCCGAGCCAGGCGAGGTCGTCGCCCGCGGTCTGGCCTTCCTTCAGCGCCTCGGGAAAGGCGGCGAGGATGCGGCCGGCGAGCGAGATGTCGCGGGTGCCCACGGTGACGCCGGCGGCGTCGGCAAAGCTGCGGATGACCGGCAGCAGCGAATGCGAGGCCAGCTCGGGCGCCTCGTCGACCTTGGTGTAGACGATATCCGGTGCGGTTTTGTCAGCCATGTTCTTCTGATCCCTCCTGAGGTTGCGCCCGGCTTAGCCGAGCAGGCGGGGAAGATCTACCGTGATACCGCTCACGTGCGGGGGTTGCGCGGGCAGAGACCGGATCGGGGGCGGGGAAAGGAAGCGGCAGCCGGGTTCTCGGGGCGGAGACCGGGGAAAGGGGGCTGTCTGCCCCCTCGGCCTTCGGCCTCACCCCCGACCATATTTAGGGACCGAAGAAGCGGGGGGCGGTTCTCAGTCCCCGAGGCGGGGGGTCAGGCGGCCCTCGTCATCCACCACGCGGAGCCTTGCGGGGGGCGCGTCGCCCCAGCTCCAGAGCACGAGGTTGAGATCCGCGGCGGTGGCGCCGGGGGCGAAGCTGCGTACGATCATGCCCTGGTGCCCCTCGGCGATCAGCCGCTCGGCCAGGGCCTGGCCCGGGGCGGGGCGGCCGCGGGTCATGGCGTCGCGCCAGCCGGGATCGGAGAGGGTGGCGTCATCGGCCCCGTAGCTGGACAGGGCGGCCGCATCTCGGCTGTCGAAGACCCGGGCCACCCGCGCCTCGATCGCGATCAGCGTGAGCGGCTGGAACCGGCCCGCCTGGTGCGCCTCGCGCAGCACGCCCGGGATGGTCAGCGCGGTATAGAGCGCGGGGCGGCCGCGCAGGTTGAACCGGCCGCCATGGCGCGCGGCGCCCTCCCCCGAGAGCGGCTCGCGCGCCCAGTAGGGGTTCAGCGCCCGGTAGATCGTGCCGCGAAAGTCCAAGGTCAGGCGAAGACGCCGGCATCCACGGCGTCGAGATATTCCAGCACCTCGCCGGCGCGCCCCGCCTGCACCAGCTGCATCGCGGTGAGGCCGGAGAAACCCGGCAGCGGCTCCGACCGGTACCAGGCATAGGCCATCAGCGCCGAGCCGAAGCGCGGCGCGGTGCGATTGAGGATCTCGGCCATCTCGCGCAGCCGGGTCTGGGTCCGGGCCGAGCGCAGCCGGTCACGGCGCTGCACCGCATCCCGCCCCAGCCCGACGGAGCGGGCCACGTCCTGGCTGGTGGTCTGAAGCAGCGCCGCGATCTTCGCGGGCTGGAACAGTCCCTTGTCGGCGAAATCGGTGAGGCTCATGGCATTCTCCACGTTCATGGACGCAATATAGCGTCAAATGGCGTGGACTCAAGGTCAGCCGTCGATAAGCCGGCGGCGGCTGGCGCTGAACGTGCCGGTGACCGTGACGCGCACCCGCTCCAGCCAGTCCTGGAACGAGCGGGTGCCTCCGGGGAAAGCCAGCAGGCCCGCGGGGACCCGGCCGTGGGCGGGCGCCGCGAAGGTCGGATCGAGCGTCCGCAGGTAGCTGCGCAATTCCGGGCTGCCCAGGCAGCCGGGCCGCAGGAAGAGCCCGCCCCGCTCCGTCCCGCCAAGCCGCGAGCCGGACCAGTAGCCGGCCAGCACCCCGGCGAGCCCCTTGGAGAATTCCCCCGACACCATGCCGAGATGCTGCAGCGCGGTGCCCTGCGCCATGCGGTCGAAGGCGCAGGCCATGACGTAGAGCGCCTCGTTCTCGCGCTCCAGCGGGAAGATGCCGCGGCGAAGCACCGTCAGCAGCGTCTGGCCCACCGCGATCCCCAGGTCGTAGGACAGTTCCGCATCGGTGGGTTCCGGCTGGAACACGTCGGCGTCGCAGATCAGCAGGAGCGAGCCGTAGGGCACCTCCACCGGCAGCTCCTCGGCGATCACGTCGCCGAGCGGCAGGGCCGGCATGACCTCCAGCTCGTCGGGCAGAACGGTGACCCGGTCGATCCCCGTGGCGGCGGACAGGCAGACGATCCGCACCGGCAGCATCGCCTTCAGCAATCGCCGCAGGCGCGCGGCGCCCCGTCCCTCGGCGGGCTGCACCGCGCCTTCCCATACCAGTTCCAACATCCCCGACCGAAACATCCCGCCCCCCAAGCGTTACCCTTCACGAAACCGAGATTACGCGGCGGGGCGACCGGCGGGCCAGCGGGGAAGTGTTAAGACAACCGCTACATGTTTAAGGGTCGGGGATACCGCCCGCTAGATGTAGTACCGTTACGCAGAGGAAAGCAGCGGGATCCCGACATAATACCATATTGTGATATCTGGGGTTTTTCGCGCGCCGGGCCGGCGGTGCGCCGGTCTGGGCTGCAACCGCCCCCGGCCCGGGGCCCCTCATCGCGCGATCCGGGCGTTTTTACAATTCGCCCTCTTGACCGGATTTTCCTGTGGATAAGATCGAGGGCGCCCTCAGCGCGCGCCCTCGTTCTCGATCAGCGCCGGATCGGGATAGTGGACGAGGATGCCGATGCGGCGATTCTCCGCCGCCTCGGGCTGGTCCGGCAGCAGCGGCGCGGTATCCGCCAGGCCGGAAATCCGCGCGATGCGCGCCGGGCTGACGCCGGTATCGACCAGCACCCGCCGGGTGGCGTTGGCGCGGTCCGCCGACAGCTCCCAGTTGGAATAGCCGGCGCGCCGGGTGAAGGGCAGGGAATCGGTGTGGCCCGTGATCTCCACCGGGTAGGGCAGATCGGCGATGGCCGTGCCCACGATCCGGAGCACGTCCCGCGTGGAGTCGCCGATCTGCGCCGAGCCCAGCTCGAACATGGAGCGGCCGTCATGGTCGAGGATCTGCACCTTGAGGCCCTCCGCCGTCCGGTCGAAGCGCAGGTGCCCGAGCAGGTCGGACAGCTCCGGCCGGCCCGCCACCGCCTCGGCGATCTGGTGTTCCACCGCGTCCAACTCCGCCTCGCGCGCCTCCTGCGCGGCGGCCATCGCGGCATTCTTCGCCGGAGCGCGGGCGTCATTGGCCGGGGTCTCTCCCGGGGCGGCCTCCATTGCCGGTTCGTATTCCACCACCGCGGGCGGGCTGTCCTCGCGCAGGCGGCTGTCGAAGACGGAAAGCGGGTTCTCCTGCCCGAAGCTCGGCAGCTGCACCTCGCTTTGCGGGCCGTCGGTGCCGCTCATCACGCCCTCGGGGCCCAGGACCTCGCCGTCGAGCATGCCGTCGCCCCGGCCCCCGGCCTCCGAGAGGGAGGGGGTGAAGTAATCGGCGAGGCCGCGCAGCTTTTCCTCGTCGGAGGCGGCGAGGATCCACAGCAGCAGGAAGAACGCCATCATCGCCGTCATGAAGTCGGCATAGGCCACCTTCCAGCCGCCGCCGTGATGGTCGCCGCCGCCATCCTCTTCGACGCGCTTGATGATGATCGGCTCGTTCCGTGCGGCCATGCCCTGCCCCGTCGCCCTGCCTGTGCCGCCCCGCCACGGCGATGCCGGCCGGGGCGGGTGCCTCGTTCAGCCCGTCAGGAGACCCCGGCGTCGTTGTCCGCGCGGCTTGTCCCGCCGCTGCGACCCGACCGGCTGTATTTGCCAAAGCCCGCCTCCTTGGCATAGGCGGCCTTCTTCCTGGAATAGCTGGGTGCCACCAGCGGCATGTCCTCGGGCAGGCCGAACATGGTGCGATACTCCGCCTCCGTCAGGCCGTGTTCCGCGCCGAGGTGCCGCTTGAGCATCTTGAACCCCTTGCCGCAGCACAGGCAGAAGACCTTGTCGCGCGTGATCGCCTCGTCCACCGGCAGCGCCGGTTCGACCCGGCCCGCCGCCGGAGCGGGGGCTACCGCCGCCGCCTCGCCGCCCAGTTCCCGTGTCAGGCGCGAGACCAGCGCCACGATGTCGTCCGCCGTCACGTCCGCGCGGCCGGCATAGGCCGATGCGATACGTGCGATCATTTCGTCCCGGGATTCGCTCTCGGTCATTCTTTCCTCGATCTATTCTTCTCTGGGGTGCCCCCAACACCCGTCAATCCGGACCAGAACATGAACCTTTACCCACTTGGGTCCAACATAGCTGTGCCTATCTATGTGTCCAGAAGGTTTTATCCTTGTCAGATCACGATCCGCGGCGCGCTCTACCGGCCGGCCCCCGTGGCATGCCGGGCGGCGTGGCGGCGTTTCTCGTAGATCGCGGCGGTCATCGGGTAGCTGTCCGGCAGGTTCCAGCGGGCCCGGTATTCCGCCGGGCTCATCCCCAGCGTCTCGGCCAGGTGGCGGCGCAGAACCACGTGGCGCGTGCCGGTTTCGAGGCAGACGAGGAAATTCTCGGTCACGCTCTGCTCGACCGGCAGGGCGGGGACCGGCGCCGCCCCGACGGGAGGACGCGTCAGCATCCGCTTGAGGCGAATCAGAGCCTCCATGACGACCATCCCCATCCCTCCGTCGATCCCGATGTCATTCTGGAAAAGACATAGGCCGTTGCGGTTAAAACGAGTTGAAAATGGATCACGAATTGTTTCTTTAATGAGGACGCCCGGTTTCGGGTGTGGTTGGGAAATGAAGATGCGAGTGAGCTGTCCATGCGGGACATAGCCCGTATGTGTGCGATTGTCGTTCCGGAAGAGACGATTCGGGCCGAGGTGGTCCGTGTCCTGAATGCTGCCGGGCTTCAGGGCGTGATCGCCGATGCCGCCTCGGGGGAGCTTGACTCGGAACTGGCGCCCGAAGCGCCGCTGCGGGTCGCGGTGATCGAGCTGGCCGATGGCCAGTCGCGGACGCTGCAGCTTGTCAGCCGCCTGCGCGACGGGCAGCCCGATTGCGTGATCTTCGCGCTGGACCGCGCCGATACCGACCGCAGCGCCGCCCATGCCTTTGCCGCCGGCGCCGACGACGTGCTGCGGATGCCCTTCCGCGCGGCCGAGTTCGAGGCCCGGCTGCAGCGCGTGTTGCGCCCGGGTCCCCCCGCCGACACGGCCCCGCCCCCGACCGAGCTGGAAGAGCTGACCGCCCGGCTCGACCTGACCCCGGTGGAGGGGCGCATCCTCGAAGTGCTGCTCGACCGGGTGGGCCAGATCGTGACCCGCAACGAGCTTTCCCAGGCCCTGCACGGCACCGACTGGGCCTATGGCGACCGGCGCTTCGACGTGCACGTGACGCGGATCCGCCGCAAGCTGCGGCAGGTGGGGGATACGGGCTACGCGGTGCAGACCATCCGGTCGGTGGGCTACATGCTGGCGCGCGAGGCGGATTGACCGGCCAGAGCCGCGCGCAGGGAGGCCAGCGGCGCGCCCCATTCGCCCGGCGCGGGCTGGCGATGCAGCTGCAGCACGCCGTACCACGGATCCCCTGCCCCTTCGCGTCCCCAGTACCACATGCATTCCGACCCCGCGGGCACCAGCAGATGCGCCGCCGGATGGCCCAGGGCGCCCGCCATGTGCGCCGTCGTGTTGTCGATGGTCGCGACCGCATCCATCGCCGCGACCTGCGCCGCGAAACCCGCCAGGTCGGCCATCTGGTCCACGCTGGGGTCGGTCACGAAGGCGAGGTCGGGCCGCAGGGCCTGCGCCGCCGCGATCTCTTCCGCCATGTCGCCGTATTGCAGGCTGACCACCAGCGCCCCCTCGGGGAGGGCAGGCAGCAGCTCCGCCAGCGGGATCGACCGCAGGTAGCCGCTCAGCCCCAGGCTACGCCACGCCACGCCGATGATGGGCACGCCGCCGCCCTGCGCCGCGTAGGCCGCGCGCAGGGCGGCAACGCAATCCGTGTCGGGCACCAGGTAGGCGCCCTGCCGTTGGGCCGGATCCCCCTGCTCGAGGTAGCGTGTCAGATCGCCGAGATAGACCAGCTCCTGCGGCGACATGCGCTGCGGCTCTGACAGAAAGCTCTTCTGGTCACGATGCGCCACGCCCAGCCCGTTCCCGGCCAGAAGCGGCCCCATCCGCCTGTCAGAGACCAGCTCGACCCGCGCGCCGGGCCTGAGCGGCGCGAGGCGCAGCAGCGGCAGCAGGGCAAGCTGATCGCCGATCCCCTGTTCGCCCATCAGCACCACCCGGTCGAGCGCGGCAAGCGCCTCGGGCGCGGCATTTTCGACGGGGATGCGGGCGCGCTGCGACTCTGGAAAGCGCCGGGCGAACCAGTCGCGCCCGCCCGCGTAATCCCCGTCGCGGAAGCGGAAGGCGCCGTAGGCCTTGGCGATCCGCCCGGCATCGCCGGTGACGTGGATCGCCTCCAGGTAGGCCGCATCGGCGGCGGCGTAATCGCCCCGGTCCTGGTGGATGTTCGCCATCACGCCGCGCGAATGGGCATAGGCGCCGGGGCTGGCGAAATCATGCGCCTCGGCCAGCGCCTCCGCCTCGTCATGACGCCGCTGCGCTCGCAGCATCAGCAGCCGGAGCGACACGACCGAATCGCGATCCGCCACCTCGCCCATCAGCTGGTCGGCCAGCGCCTCCGCCTCGTCGAACCGGCAGCGCTGCACCAGCGCCCGCAGCCGGCCCAGGCGATGCGGTTCGGGCGCCGGGTCGAGGTCCCAGGCGCAATCGTACCAGAAGGCCGCCGCGCCCGGCTCGTCCGCGTCCATCAGCATCTCGGCCAGGCGATGACACAGGGCAGCATCCTTCATCGCCGCCACGACGGGGCCCAGCAGGTCGGCCGCCACCAGCCGCCGGCCCAACCGCCCCATGAGATCCATGTAAAGCCCGACCAGCCCCGCATCCCGGCTGCCGGCGGCAAAGGCCTCGGCCGCGCGGGCGACCGACTGTTCCACCTCGGCCTGCAGCAGATGCGCCTTGGCCTGGCCCGCCAGCACCAGCGGATCGCCGGGCCGGGCCGCCGCCGCCTGGTCGAAGAAGGCCATGGCAGTCGCCCCCTCGCGCTGCGCCAGCGCCGCGCCGCCCATCACTACCCAGCCATGCGGGTTGCGCGGATGGCTCTGCGTCACCGGGTGCGCCAGCGACACGGCCTGCGCGACCTCGCCCCGGGCCAGCGCGTTATAGGCCTCGTGCAGGTCGAGCGCCTGCGGCCCCCGGAGCCCGTAGATCCGGCCCGCCTTGGCCTCTTTCGCGCGGCGGTCCCTGCGGTTGAGACTCTGCGTGGTCATGTCAGTCCTTCGGCATGGCGAAATAATCGATCGTGTTGAGGTAGGACTGGCTGTCGACCAGCCGGTAGCCCGCCCTGCGGCACCAGGCCTGGGCAAAGTCCATCATGTGGCCCCGCCGCACCTCGACCCAGATCAGCGGCCGGTCGCGGGCGATCAGCGCCTCCGCCCCGGCCAGCACGTCCAGTTCCATCCCCTCGGCGTCGATCTTGATGAAATCGACCCGGTCCTCGCCCATCAGCGCGTCGAGGCTGCGCGTCGCGATCCCGCCGGCCGCATCCGGCACCAGCCGCGTCGCGCCGAGGTTGTCGGCCTCCACCGCCTCGGTGCGAAAGGTCCCCTCCCCCCGCCCGGCCCCGAGCCCGAGGCCCCGCCGGTCGATCAGGTGACCGATCCCGTTGGCCGCGATGTTCTGCTCCAGCAGGTCCAGCGCCTGCGCGGCGGGCTCCACCGGGTAGATGCGCGACGGGTTCAGGTGACGGGCATACCAGACGACGTGGTTGCCGATATTCGCCCCGACCTCGAGGATTGACGGCGCGGGCCGGTCCAGCAGGCGGCGCAGCTTGTCCAGCGAGGACGCCTCGAAATACCGGCCGTGGACATGGGCGTTCTGGATCAGGTCGGCGGGGTTGGTCAGCCGCATCTGCGCCGGCGGCTCGATCCCGTCCTCGATCTCGGTGAAGACCTCCACCTCCGCAAGCTGTTGCTGCCATTGCCGGGTGACGCTGCGGGTCCAGTCCTCGCCGGTGGCGCTGCGCGGGCCCTGGCTGTGCTCCCCCCGGCGGTGAAGAAAGAAGATCTCCGGCCGCTTGGCACAGCGGCAATGCTCCCACAGCTGGAAGTAGAAGCGGAAATCCTCCCCCGCATCCATATGGGGGTCAAAGCCGAAGCGGGCGGCGCATTCGGTACGCACGAAATGCCCGATATTGAGCGACATCAGCGGCGGGTGGCGCAGCAGCTCGGCCCGGGTGTCCAGCGCCACGGGCTGGCCGTCGCGCAGCTCCGGCTCCTCGCCGTCGAAGAAGGTGCAGGTCATGCCCCAGACCGCGTCGAGATCCGGCTCCGCCGCGATCACCCGCCCGAAGGCCTCGAAGGCGTTGGGCGTGATCCGGTCGTCGGCATCCAGGAAATAGACCCAGTCGATCCCCGCCGCCCGCGCCTGGCGCAGCGCGTCGTTGCGCCGGTTGGAGCGGCCGTGCCGCCCCTCGCGGTCATCCATCACGTAATGCTCGATCTCGGTGAACGGCCCCATGTGATAGGCCCGGGCCTGCGCCAGCGAGGGCGCGCTCGACCGCAGCAGCAGGTGGTCGTGGCCGGGCCCGACCGGGGTGATCACCGCGCATCTCATCGGCCGGCCCCGTCCAGCACGGTCAGCATGGCGGTCGCCACGGCCTGCGGCGCCTTGCCGTTCACGCCCGCCACCCCGGCACCGGCCAGGGTCCCCAGCCCCAGCACCCCGATCATCGCCGCCCGGCGCGGCGAGAGCCAGCGGCGGCGCGGCGCCGGCCCTTCCTCCGGCAGCGGCGCCCCGGGGGCGAGGAAGACACCCTCCGCCGTCACCGTCGCCTCGAGGTGGAACGACCGGGCGCCGAAGAGGGCGCGCAGGCTGTCGGGGAACTGCGCCATGGGCACGTCGAGTATGGCGACCCGCCCCGGCTTCCACTGGCTGAGCGCGTGGCGCGGCAGGTAGAAGCGCGAGAAATCGGGGCTGAAGCCGATCTCCTCCACCTTCGCGGGCCGGGTGCGGATGGTCACCAGCTCGGGCGCCAGCGTGATCCGGACGTTGCCGCCATGGGCTCCGATCCGGCCGCTGGCGAAATGGCATTCCCGCCGGGCCGGCAGCGCCACGGGGGCGAAGCCTGCGGGCATCCCCACCCCCTGCGCCGCCCCGGCCTGCGCCACCCCGACTTGCAACGGCACCGGCGCCCGGCGCTTGCCCTCGGCGGCGAGGCTGAGATGCAGGCGGCGGCGAACCTCCCGCGCGATCTCGGCCTTGCGATCCGGCTCGGGCGCTGACCGGTCCCCGATCCGGCCCGGAACCCGCCCCTGCGCCACGTCGTCAGGGTCCAGCCCCTCGTCCCGCGCGAAGCGGTAGTTGATGGCATAATCCTGCGCCAGCTCGCGCAGGTCCGCGGCCGCCGCCACGAGGCGCAGCATCTCCTGCTCCTCGGAAAACCGCACCCGCCGCGTCGGCCAGCCCTCGGCCGCCGGCGCCACCGGGAAGCTGCGCGCGGGCCGGCCCAGCACCGCCGCCGCCTTGCGCAGCGCCCGCGCCCCCTCGTCGCGGTGAAAGACCACCGTCTCGCAGCGTCCGTCCGCCGACAGGCACAGGACCAGCCCCATCGCCTCGGGCCAGTCCGGCAGGACTGCGCGCACGAGATCCTCGTCAAGGACATATGCAAAGGCGTCGTCGCTTTTCATGGCTCTATACGAACAATACCCGGAACAACCTGCGATCTATTCTTGTTTATACTTGTCTGTAAGTCAATTATCATTATCCTGTCCTTGCAATATCTGCCACAAGGGCGCGCCTGCCGCCCCAGCAGCGAACGGACGGCGACATGACTCTGCTTCTCGGCCTGGTGATGGTTTTCGGTCTCGTCTTCGGCGGGTTCATCCTGTCGGGCGGCAAGATGGACATCGTGCTCCACGCCCTGCCCTTCGAGGGGATGATGATCGGCGGCGCGGCCATCGGGGCCTTCGTGATCGCCAATTCCTTCTCGGTGGTGAAAAGCGCCTTTGGCGGGGTTCTCAAGGTGATGAAGGGGTCGCGCTGGAAGGCCGGCGACTACCACGACCTGCTGAACCTGATGTTCGAACTGGCGCGCATCCAGAAGCAGCGCGGCATCATCGCGCTGGACGACCACATCGAGAAACCGGGCGAGAGCGAGATCTTCAAGCGCTATCCCCGCATCCTCAAGGACCACTTCGCGACCGAGCTGATCACCGATTCCTTCCGGATGCTGTCGATGCAGTTCGACGACAGCTTCCAGACTGAGGAGATCATCAACCGCAAGATCAAGAAGCACCACCACGAGGCGCTCGCCTCGGCCCATGCGATCCAGTCCATGGCCGACGGGCTGCCCGCCATCGGCATCGTCGCGGCGGTGCTTGGCGTGATCAAGACCATGTCCTCCATCGACCAGCCGCCCGAGGTGCTGGGCGGCATGATCGGCGGCGCGCTGGTGGGGACTTTCCTCGGCGTGTTCCTGGCCTATTGCATGGTGCAGCCGATCTCGGGCCGGCTGAAGCAGATCGAGGACGAGGACGCCGCCTTCTACCACGTGATCCGCGACATCTTCGTGGCCATCGTGGCGGCCCATCCGCCCAACATCTGCATCGAGATCGGCCGCGGCAACATCCCGACCCGCATGCAGCCCGACTTCTACAAGGTCGAGGCGGCGCAGCGCGAATTGCCGGCCGCCTGATGCGGGCGCTCGCGCTCCTGCTGCTGCTCTCCGGGCCTGCATTCGCGGCGGGGTCTGCCGATGCCCCACGGACCGGCGACCGCGCGGAGCGCATCGCGCCCCCGCCGCCGCGCAATCCCTTCCCCGCCGACATCATGGACCGGATGCGCGCCGCGCTGGTCGCGCTGGAGACCCCCGACGCGCCACCGGAGCCGGCCGAAAAACCCGCCGGGGGCCACTGAGATGGAGCCGCGCCGCACCGCCGCGCTCGCCCTGATGGAACGGCTACGCCGGCACGAGATCGAGGCCGAGGCGCAGGAGCTGGGCCGCCTGCGCGCGGAAGAGGCCCGCCTGCTGCGCCGCAAGGACGAGCTCACCCGCCGCCTGTCCGAGGAATCGCGCACCGGGGATCCCGCGCTGGTCGCCTACCTCGGCAACTTCCTGCGCTCCATGCGGTCCGAGATCGCCCGGGTGGAACGCGATCGCGCCCGGATCGAGCCCGACCTGACCGCGCTGGAGACACGCATCTCCGCCGCCTTCCGCGAGATGAAGACCTACGAGACCGTGCGCCTCGCCGCCCAGCAGGAGGCGCGCGAGAGCCGGGCCAAGCGCGAGGATGCCGAGGCCGGCGAGGTCGCGCTGCTCCGCTGGTGGCGGGCGCGGGCGGGCCGCCCCCTCGCGGCCCCTTCCGGAAAGGAAAAGGCCCGGAGCGCCTGACGCGGCACCCCGGGCCCGATGACATTCTCCCGGCCGCGAACGGTCAGGAGAGGCAGTCGCTCACTCCGCGCCTTCGCGGGCCTTCTCCGCCCCCTGCACCACGTTGCTGTGCAGCGTCACCACGCGGGAATGGTAGGGATAGACCAGCTTGGCAAAGTCTTCCTGCGACTTGTAGACCTTGGCAAAGAACTCGTCTGCCTCGAGGTAGTTCTTGATCACCTCGTTCTGGGATTCGATGAAGCGGGTGTAGTATTCGTCCGGCACGTCCAGGACGTTGATCCCCTGCTCCTCGTATTCCTGCACGGCGAGCGAATTCTCCCGCAGGTTCATCGCGTTGGTGGTCGTGGCGTTGGCCTTGACCGCGGTGCGGATGATCGCCTTCAGGTCGTCGGGCAGCTCCTCGAACCACGTCTTGTTGATCAGCAGCTCGCCCACGTCGGTCTGCTGGTGCAGGCCCTGCAGGTAGTAGTAGTCCCAGATGTCGTTGAGCCCGAGATTGCGGTCATCCGCCGGCCCGATCCATTCCGCCGCGTCGATGGTGCCGCGCTGCGCGGCGGGCACGATCTCGCTGCCCGGCAGGGCCACGGCGGGGACGCCCATGTTCGAATAGGTCTCGCCCGCGATGCCCGGCGGCGTGCGGTACTTGATCGACTTGAACTCGTCGAGGTTCTCGAACGGCCGCGAGAACCAGCCCAGCGGGTCCGGCCCCATCGGCTGCATCAGGAAGGGCACCACGTCGTACATCATGACGTCCTGCATCAGCTCGCGATAGAGCTCCTGCCCGTCCCCCGCGTAGTACCAGGACATCAGGCTCTCCTGGTCCATCCCGGTGGAGGCCGGCACGTTGGAGAACAGCACGTAGGCCGAATGCTTGCCCGACCAGTAATGCGGCCAGGCATAACCGCCGGTCACCACCCCGTCGCTCACCGCGTCGAGGATCTCGAAGGCCGCGACCTCGGCGCCGTCGGGCAGCACCTTGACCTCGATCCGCCCGCCGGACATCTCCTCCACGTCCTTGGCGAATTGCTCGGTCAGCTTGAAATAGAGACTGGCGTTGGGCACCGCGGTCTGGATGTCCAGCCGGTATTCCTGCGCCGCCGCCGGCAGCGCCATCGCGCCGGCCAACACCGTGGCGCACAGCGCGCCCTTCAGGGTCTTTTGCATTTCCATGACGTTCCTCCTCCTCTGACGAACTTGGTGAAACGGCGGGTAGGCCCCGCTCTGGTTTCCGGACCGGCACGCCCCGCGGGCGGCCCTCCGACTGCTATTTCAGCGCCTGCGGCAACCACAGGACGAGATCGGGGATCATGATCAGCAGGCCGACGACGATCAGCTGCAGGATCACGAAATGCACCATGCCGAGATAGATGTCCCCCATCTTCCAGTCCGGCACGACGCCCTTCAGGAAGTAGGCCGACAGCGCCATGGGCGGCGTCAGCCACGAGGTCTGCAACGTCACCGCCACCAGGATCGAGAACCACAGCGGGTTGTAGCCCATCTCTTCCATGGTCGGCAGGAAGATCGGCACGATGACCAGCACGATCGGGATCCATTCCAGCGGCGAGCCGAGGATGAAGACGATGCCCAGGATGATCATCAGCATCACGGTGGGCGAGAACGGCAGGCCCAGCAGGAACTCCGTCAGCAGCTCCGCGCTGCCCAGCCGCGAGAAGACCGCGCCGAAAAAGTTGGCCGAGCCCAGCAGGAACATGATCATCGAGGTCAGCAGCAGCGTGCTGTAGACGCATTGCTTGAACGACGCCCAGTCGAGCCGCCGGTAGACCAGCGCGAGGATCAGCGAGGCCAGCGCGCCGGTCGCGGCCGCATCGGTCGGGGTGGCGATCCCCGCGATGATGAAGCCCAGGGTCGCGGCGATGATCAGGAAGACCGGCACGACGCCCAGCAGCAGCTCGCGCAGCTTCTCGCCCAGCGAGGTCTGGCGCAGCTCCGCATCCGGGATCGGCGGGCCGAGCTTGGGGTTCATGTAGCTGCGCACCAGCGTGTAGATCACGTAGATCGTCGACAGCATCAGCCCCGGGATGATCGCCGCGGTAAACAGGTCCGACACCGGAACGCCCACCACCGGCCCCATCACGATCAGCAGGATCGACGGCGGGATGAGGATGCCCAGCGTCCCCCCGGCGGCGATGGCGCCCGCCGAGATCCGCGTGTCGTAGCCGGTCTGCTGCATGATCGGCGCTGCCATCACGCCCAGCACGGTGACCGAGGCGCCGACGATGCCCGTGGCGGCGGCGAACACCGTCGCCACCAGCAGCACCACCAGGTAGAGCGACCCGTTCAGCCGCCCCAGCAACAGCCGCAGCGCCAGGAACATCCGCTCCATCAGCCCCGATTTCTCGAGGATGAAGCCCATGAACAGGAACAGCGGGATCGCGGCCAGCGTCGTGTCCCGCATGAGCGAGAAGAACTGGAACTGCATCAGGTTCACGACCCGGTCGCCCATGCCGATATAGCCGAAGACCAGCGAGATGAAGATGAAGGTAAAGGCCATCGGGTAGCCGGTCAGCAGCCCGACGAAGACCAGCCCGAGCGCGTAGAGGCCGAGGATCGGTTCGCTCATACCTTCACCCCCTCGTCTTCGCGGAACCGCCGGTTGGTGGCGATGGTGAAGACGGACTTGATCAGTTCGCTGACCCCCTGGATCAGCAGCAGCACGCCGGTCACCGGCATCACGGTCTTGAGCGGGTAGATGATCGGCATCATCGGGCTGGTGGGAATGCGCTCGCCCCGCATCCAGGACTTGGCGGCATATTCCCAGGTCGCCTCGGTAAAGAAGTACATGGCCGGGAAGAACAGGCAGACCATGAAGGTCGCGTCGATCGCCCCCTGCCAGCGCGGCGGCAGCACGTTGAACAGGAAATCCGCCCGCACGTGGCTGTCGCGCCCCAGCGTCCAGGCCGCGCCCAGCATGAAGAGCGCGCCGTACAGCATGTAGGTGGCGTCATAGGCCCAGGCGGTCGGCCGGTTGAAGCCGAAGCGGGACACGACCTCGAAGACCAGCGCGGCGATCATCGGCAGGATCAACCATGCGGCGATCTTGCCCACGACCAGGCCCGGCATGTCGAGCCAGTGGGTGATGCGGCGGATGCGGGCCTCCTGCGCGTCGGTCATGGACCACCTGCGCAATCGGGCGCCGCCGGCAAGGCCGGATGAAGCGCTTGGGTCACCTCATTTTCCTCCCCAGAAATGAGACTTGTTGTCTCAATAATCACCCCATATGCTCGCATTGCAAGAAAATTCTTTTTCGCTTCGGGGAGGGATGCGGATGGACGGGGCCGAATTCGACTATGTCATTGTCGGCGCGGGCTCTGCCGGCTGCGTGCTGGCCAACCGGCTTTCCGAGAATCCGAAGGACAGGGTGCTGCTGCTGGAGGCCGGGGGCCGCGACAGCAATCCCTGGATCCACATCCCGGTCGGCTACTTCAAGACGATGCACAACCCGTCCGTCGACTGGTGCTACCGGACGGAGCCCGATCCCGGGCTGAACGGCCGGCAGCTCGACTGGCCGCGGGGCAAGGTGCTGGGCGGGTCCTCGTCGCTCAACGGGCTGCTCTACGTGCGCGGCCAGCCGCAGGATTACGACCGCTGGGCGCAGATGGGCAATCGCGGCTGGGGCTGGGACGACGTGCTGCCGCTCTTCCGCCGGTCGGAAAAGCAGGAGCGCGGCGAAAGCCCCCTGCACGGCACCGGCGGCGAGCTGTCGGTGTCGGACATGCGGGTGCGGCGCGAGATCTGCGATGCCTGGATCAAGGCGGCCGAGGCCCATGGCATCCCCTACAACCCCGACATCAACGGCGAGACGCAGGAGGGCATGACCAACGCCCAGCTCACCATGCGCAACGGGCTGCGCTGCTCGGCCGCCGTGGCCTTCCTGCGCCCGGCGATGAAGCGCGACAATCTCACCGTCGTCACCCGCGCCCAGACCAGCCGGGTGGAGATCGAGGAGGGCCGCGTGACCGCCCTGCGCTACCTCGACGCCGGGGGCAAGGAGCACCGCGTCAAGGTCCGGGGCGAAGTGGTGCTGTCGGCGGGCGCGCTGGCCTCGCCGCAGATCCTCATGCTCTCGGGCGTGGGAGACTCCGAGGCCCTCTCCGCCCACGGGATCGAGACGCGGGCCCACCTGCCAGGCGTCGGCCGCAACCTCCAGGACCACCTGCAGGCGCGGCTCGTCTTCAAATGCTCCGAGCCCACGCTCAACGACGAGGTGCGCAGCCTGACCGGCCAGGCCCGCATCGCGCTGCGCTACGCGCTCTTCCGGCGCGGGCCCATGACCATGGCGGCGAGCCTCGTCATCGGCTTTGCCCGCACGCGGCCCGACCTCGAGACGCCCGACATCCAGTACCATATCCAGCCCTGGTCGGCCGACAGCCCCGGCGAGGGGGTCCACCGCTTTTCCGCCTTCACCGCCTCGGTCTGCCAGCTGCGCCCCGAAAGCCGCGGGCACATGGAGCTGCGCTCGGCCGATATTCGCGACAAGATGGCGATCCACCCCAACTACCTCGCGACGGAAACCGACTGCGCCACGATCACCGCCGGCGTGCGGCAGGCCCAGGCCATCGCCGCGGAGGAGCCGCTGGCCTCGAAGATCAGCGCGCCCCATTCGCCCGGCCCCGGCCCGCATGACGACGCGCAGATCCTCGACTGGGTGCGCAACACGGCGACGACGATCTACCACCCCACCGGCACCTGCCGCATGGGCACGGGCGACGGGGCGGTTGTGGATTCGCGCCTGAGGGTGCATGGGATACGCGGCCTGCGTGTCGCCGATTGCTCGATCATGCCCGAGATCGTCTCCGGCAACACCAACGCCCCGGCGATCATGATCGGGGAAAAGGCCAGCGACCTGATCCGCGCCGACCGCGGCGCCATCTGACGAAGGCCCGACGATGACCGAACAAGCCCCCGCGATCCCCGGCAACCTGCGGCTTGTGGTGCTGCTTGAACGGATCTGCGCCAGCGAGACCCCGGTGACCGCCGCCGACATCATGGCCGAGATGGACCTGCCCAAGCCCACCGCGCACCGTCTGCTGTCGACGCTGGAGACCGAGGGCTTCATCCGCCGCCACGCGGACGGGCGCGGCTATGTGTCGGGCCATCGGATGCAGCGGCTGGCCGCCGGGATGGTGTCCACCATGCGGCAGCGCGCGCCGGTGTCGATGCTGCTGCGGGACCTGTCGGAGAAGATCGGCGAGACCTGCAACATCGCGCAGCGCGACGGCGACGCGGTGGTCTATATCGACCGGGTGGAGACCAAGTGGCCGCTGCAGATCGCCCTGCCCATCGGCACCCGCGTGCCGCTGCATTGCTCCGCCGCCGGCAAGGTCTGGCTGGCCAGCCTCAGCGAGGCCGAGCGCGCGCCGCTGCTGCACATCTCGGCGCTGGAACGCCGCGCGCCCAACACCATCACCGACCCCGCGGCCCTGCTGGAAGAGCTGCAGCTGACCCGGCAGCGCGGCTGGGGCGAGGATAACGAGGAGGCGATCGAGGGCATGGTCGCGCTGGCCGTGCCGATCGCCGACCAGGCGGGCCGGCTTTATGCCACGCTGTCCTTCCACGCGCCGGTCCTGCGGATGTCGCTGGACAAGGCGCGCAGCCACCTCGACCTGATGCACCGCACGGCGCAGCAGATCTCCACCGTCTTCCTCGGCGAAGAACCGGCGCCCGAGGCCCAGCAGGGCTAACGCGCCCCCGCCGTCCTCTGCGCCGCGCGCCCCTGCCGCGGGGCCAGCGCCTCGTCCAGCCATGGCCGCAACAGCCCCTGCGCCGGGTGCTCGACCAGCCTCCAGGCGATCTCGGCCAGGCCCGCCGTCACCAGCAGCACGAGGACGAAGACCGCGCCGGGCAGCGCCTCCACCGGATCGGGCAGCAACGGCGCGAGGGCCAGCACCGGCCAGTGCAGCAGGTAGATGCCAAAGGAGATCCGGCCGAGCCACCGCAGTCCCGGCCAGGCCAGCGCGCGGAACGGCCCCGCCCCGGTCAGTGCGAGCGCCATGATCAGCGCCGGGTACCCGGCCGAGACGGGATCGGCAAAGATCGGCAGCACCGGCACGCCCAGCAGCCCCCGCACCATCGGCGGCGCCAGCGGCAGCAGCACAACGGCCCCCCAGGCCAGCCGGCGCGCAGCCGGATGCGACGCGACGCCCGCCAGCACCCCCCGCGCGACGGCAAGGCTCAGCAGGTGGCCGAACAGGAAATAATGCAGCCAGAAGGGCAGCAATGCCGTCTCGCGCAGCGTCACGAAGATCGCCACCGCCAGCGCCGCCTGCCCCACGACCAGCCCCGCCAGCGCGCGGCCATGCCATCCGCCCTGCCAGGCCCGCCAGATCAGCAGGAACAGCAAGTAATACTGCACCTCCACCGGGACCGACCACAGGATCGTCGAGCCGTGCAGCAGGAACGCATTGCGCAGGATCCCCGGCCAGGTCGCCACGCCGTAGACGCTGACCCCGCTCACCGCGAAGCCCAGCAGCGACAGCGCCAGCACCAGGTGGAACAGCGGCAGCACCCGGGTCAGCCTTGCGACGAGGTAACGCCGCATCGCCGCCGCGTCCGGCTGCCCGTGCAGGTAGAGATGGGACATCAGGAAGCCGCTCAGCACGTAGAAGATTCCGACCCCCATCTGGCCGAACCCCGCGCCGAGCGCCCGCGGCAGGTAGCCCGCATTCGCGCAATGGGACACCACGACGACAAGCGCCGCGAGGCCCCGCAGCCCGTCCAGCGTCTCCAGCCTCCCGGTCGCCGCGCCACTCATCGGGCCGCCCTCCCCCGCGAGCGCGGACAACCCGCGCACCGCATTTCTTCCCCCGCGCTGACGGCGAAGAGCACGACCAGCACCAGCATGAACTCGTGCTGCCGGTAGAGCGACGCGCCCAGCAGCGAGGCGGTGATCACGCAGCCCGTCATGACCAGCGCCCCCCCGGCAGCAACGGAGCCGGTCCGCGCCCTCAGCCGCAGCAGCCGCCGGATCGTCGTGCCCAGCAAAAGCATCATCGAGATCAGCCCGGGGATCCCCGCCGCGACCGCCGTCTCCAGCAGGAAGTTGTGAAAGGCCACCACGGTCAGCGCGCCGATATGCGTCATCTCCAGCCGCGCGTTCAGGTAATCCGGCGCCGCGGGAAAGGCGGCGTAGCCGAGGCCCAGCAGCGGGTGGTCGGCGATCACCTCCAGCCCCACCGCCCAGAGATCCGTCCGGCCGGTCAGGCTCGGCGACTTGCCCACCGCCCCGAGGATCAGCGCCACCGGGTCCGCCCCCAGCACGGCCAGCGTCACCGGCCCCAGGGCCAGCGCCAGGACCAGCGCCACCACCACCGGCACGAACAGCGGCGCGGGCACGCGGCGGCGGTTGATCAGCAGGCAGGCCAGGAGCGTCACCGGGAACAGCAGCACCGAGGTCATCGATTGCGACAGGACCAGCGCCCCCGCGGCCAGCATCAGCGCAAGCGCGGGCGGCCCCGCCGCGCCCCGCCCCTCGCCGCGCCGCAGGGTCAGCACCGTGACCAGCGCGATGCCGCAAAGCAGCGCCTTCTGGCCCAGCATGTTCTTGTGCAGGTAAAGCCCCCCGAGCCCGCCCGCGCGTGTATAGACCGGCCACGGAAAGACCCCCGTCGCCCAGTGCAGGAGCGACAGCAGCACGCTCGCCGTGATCACCCAGGCCACCGCGCCGAGGATCAGCGTCAGCGAATAGCGCCAGCCCAGCCAGCCGGCGATCGCGAAGGTCATGACCAGCTGCGCGCCGTATTCCAGGCTGGCCGCCGGCACCTGCGACCACAGCGCCGAGCCCAGGCAGACCACCGGGAACAGCGCCACCGCCCGGTTGTCGCGCAGCACACGCAGCGCGTCTGGCCAGGTCATGGCGATCCGCAGCAGCGCCACCGCGTAGCACAGCATCCAGACCAGCGACTGCACCGCGCCCATCCGGACCAGCATGTCGGCGCTGACCCCGATCACCGTCACCAGCAGCAGCGCATCGACCCACGCCCAGAAGAGAGCCGCGCGCGGGATCGGGGCGGAGAGGACGGACATCGCCTCAGCCCCGCCCGGCAATGCGCCGCGCCGCCTCGTAAAGCGCGATGTCCGGGGCGCAAAGCTCGGTGATCCGCTCCAACTGTGCCGGCGGCAGGTCCGGCGCCCGCTCAGGAGCGGCGTTCAGACGGGCGGGTTTCAGCCGCACATCGAAGATCTCGCGATACCGCGCGACGAACCCCGCCATGTCGTCGAGAAACCCGATCAGCGCGAACCTCTCCAGCCGGGACTCCGCCAGCGCCAGCGCGCCGGGCAGATCCGCCTCGGGGATATCGTTGCGGCCCGAGAGATAGCGCAGGTAGACCTGTGCATGACGGCGGGCGATGTCGCTGTCGAGGTAGCGCTCCATCCCGTCACGCACCACGCCGCTGCGCCGCGTCATGCGGTAGTTGGAGATCATCCGCGCCACCGGATCGCGCAGCAGCGTGACATAGCTGTAGCTCTCGCCGAAATGCCGCTCGGCCCGGTCCGACCACAGCACGTGACCGTGGATCAGCATCGTGTCCCAGGCCATGTGCTGCAGCAGCAGGGCCTCGCGCAGGTCGAAGACATGCTGCCCGGTCTCCTTGTCCTCGTGGCAGAGAAACGGCGCGTCCTCGCCGAAATGCAGCATGGCGGCGGCCCGGCGGGTGGCGATGGCGTCGATCACGCCGATCCGCTCGGAAAACGGGACGGTGGCGTACATCGCCTCGGACAGCGAGGTGCCGCCGCATTTCGGCATATGCAGGAACAGGCTGCGCCGACGGGGGGCGCGGCCCGGCAGGCTGTGCAGGCTGCGGCCCTTCAGGATCGCCCAGTGACGGGCGAGGCGCTCGCGCGGGGGCAGGTCGCGGGGCATCAGGCCGCGCCACCCGGCCGCGGGCGGAAAGGGATCGCGCTACCCGCCATACAGCACCGCCTGCCGCATTCTCAGGCACCCGGCGCAGACACCGGCATGCATCGTCGCCCGGATCAGCCAGAAGGCCCGCCGCTCTGCCCGCAGCGGATGGGCGGCGGCGCGCAGCCCGCAATAGACCGCCTTTGCCGCCGCCGTGGCGAAGAGCCCCGCGCGTGCCGCCGGGGTCGTGGCGCCGAGGGCGTAGCTCTGGCCCACCCGGAACCGCCGCCGCAGCAGCCAGCCCAGGCTCAGCCGCGCGGGCGGCACCGGCTCGCGCACCACGGCGTCAGGCGCGATGGCATAGCGCGCGCCCATCCGGCCGAGGCGAAAGAAGAACTCCGTATCCTCGCCGCCCGACCGGCCGAGCGCGGGGGCGAAGCGCTCCGCCCGCCACGGGGCGCCGCGCCAGCGCAGCAGGGCGTTGCAGGTATGGCCCGTTTCCACCCGACCCCGGCGGGCCACCGCGCTTTGCGAGTGGAAATCCCCCGCCGCGATCCAGCCCGGCGCCCCCGGAGCGTAGAGCGCCCGGCTGGGGCCGAAGACCGCGTCGGCCCCGGTCTCCGCCTGCCGCGCGACCAGCGCCGAGAGCCAGCCCGGCTCCGCGAGCTCGTCGTCGTCGAGGAAGGCGACCCACTCCGCCGCCGTCGCGTCGAGGCAGGCATTCCGGGCCACGGCGATATTGCGCCCCGGCGCGTGCAAATAGGTCAGCGGGATCGCGAGGCTCAGCGCCGCCGCGGTCACCCGGTCCCGGGCCGAGTTCGTGTCGTCGTTATCCACCACGATCACCCGCAGGGACACGCCATCGGGCACGCGCAGCTGCCCGACGGAGGCCAGCGTCTCCACCACCTGGGGGCGGCGGAAGGTGCAGATGCAGAGATCGATCCTCATCGCCCGCCCCCCGCCAGACCGCAGAGCCGCGCGATGAAGCCCAGGCCCCAGCCATGATGCATGACGATCAGCGCCGGCCCGGCCCAGAGCGTGCAGGCCTCGCGGTGGCGCGCCACCAGCTGCGCCGTCACCCCGGCCACCAGCAGCAGGTAGAGCGCCGGCAGGGCCAGCATCCCCGGCCAGAGCGGCGCGGCCAGCAGACCCGCCAGGTTCGCGGCGGCGCAGAGCGGCGGGATCACCTGCCGCAGGCGCGGCCGCATGCGATGGGTGAGGATCGTCTGCGCCCGCCCGATCCCGTAGCGCCAGTATTGCCGCGCCAGCCGGCCCGGCGTGTCGCGCATGACATAGCCGATGCGGATCGTCGCATCGAGCCAGATGCGCCGCCCGGCCCGGCCCAGCCGGTGATCCAGCTCCGCATCCTCGTTGGCGACGAAACCGGCATCGTAGCCACCCACCCCGCGCCAGGCCTCCAGCAGGAACCCCGCATGGTGCCCGTGATCGACCCAGCCCGAGCGGGTGCCGCCGCGGTGCCGCGACCCGCCGGTGCCCAGCCAGCAGCCCACCGCCCGCGCCGCGCCCCGCTGGAACCCCGAAGCGCCCACCGAATCCATCACCGTGGCCAGGCCGTCTGCCTCGTGTCGCAGCAGGCTGTCGGCCACCGACCGCACGTAGTCCGGCGGGTAGACCGCATGGGCGTCGACCCGCACGAGAACCGCATGCTGCGGATCCGCGCATCGCTCGGCCACGAGGTTGACCGCTGCGGCCTGCAGCCGGGCCCGGTTGTCGACCAGCCGGATGTTGTCATGGCGCGCCGCGTGCTCGGCCACGATGGCGCGGGTCCGGTCGGTGCTGCCGCCATCGGCGACGACGATGCGCACTTTCCGCATCTCCGGATCGTCGCCCATCAGCGCCTCCAGCGTGGCGCCGACATGCGCCTCCTCGTTCAGGGTGGGCAGGGCGACCAGGATCGCGGCGGGGTCCACGGCTGTGGCGATATCCTTCATGCCGCCCGCGCTCCCGTTCCGCCGCCCACGAGCCGCGCGATCACCGCCTCGATCTCCGCCCCGTCCTGGACGAAGGCACCCGCCGGCCGTTGCAGGAGGGAGCGGCGCCGGGCCGCTATCTCTTCGCGACCGAGCCGCGCCAGCAAGGCCGCCAGCGCCTCCGCACGGGCCTGCGGCAGGACCCAGCCCAACCCGTCCCCGGCCACCCGGCGCCCGGTCTCCGTCCCCGCCACGGCGATGGCGGGGCAGCCGGCCCAGCCCGCCTCGTAGATGCGGTTCGGCAGCAGCCAGTCGGAATTGCCACCCCGCTGCCAGAGGTCCTGCGCCCAGACCAGATCGCAACCGCCATAGATCGCCGGCAGATCCTGCGGATATCGGTAGGGGCCGTGAAAAGACATGTTCCTGCGAGCGCCGACCACCGCGTCGAACTCCGGCAGGGCATGGCGATGGACGACGCCATGGATGCGGATCTCGACGGCCGGGCCCATGCGGTCCGCCACCTCCGCCAGCAGGGCGAGGCTCGGCCCGCAGCGGATCGTGCCGACCCAGCCCAGCCGCAGCGGACCGCCGGGCGCGGCTACCATTGTCGGTCGTGGCGGCAGCTCCGCCCCGGCGGCCAGCCGGTTTTCCCACAGCGCCCAGGGGCCGCGATAGGCCTGCACCGGCCCGAAATAGTCGCGCACGAAGCCCGGGGAGGAGACCACCAGCATCGCGATCCGGTCGAGCAGCGCCCGCTCCGCCGCGCGCATGGCGCGCCCGGCCGCATCCGCGCGGCACAGGGCCCCGTGGATGTCGAGGCATTCGTAGACCAGCGGCACGTGCCCCGCCCCGGCCATGGCGCGCGCCGCCCAGGCGATGGCCAGCATGTCGAGGTTGCGGGCGATGATCAGGTCCGCCGCCTGCAGACGCCGCCGGTGCCGGGCCATCCGCGCGACGGAACCCGCGACCACCGCCGCCCGGCGCGGCAGGTTCTCGTTCACGGTGTGGAAGAGGTGGGTGTTGGGCCAGTCCGGAGCGTCCCCGGGCGCCATGTTCCCGCGGCTCATGGTAAAGCTGTGGACCTCGTGCCCCAGCGACATCAGCGCCCGAATGCGCCGCACCTGGGAAATCTCGGCCACGTCGAAGCCGAACACCTCGATACGGGCCTTCCGCGATGGGGCGGGGCCGCCGTCCTTCCGGCCCCGGCTCTGGTCGAGTCGCACGTCCCGGTCCCCCGGAGTTGTTTCAACTCTCCCGATAATTCGAGTAATAGTTTAACGAACCGTAAAGGTTGTAGCGGCCGTAGTCGCGCAACCCGGCCCGGGTGTAGAGCGCGCCCAGCATGCTGTCCTGCGGCAGGTCCAGTTGGCGCAGCGCGGCCGCGACCTGTTCCCGCGGGGTGCGGCCCCACCTCACCAGGTGGATCACCCCGTCGCAGAGCGGGGCGAGCAACTGCGCCTCCACCGCGCCCAGCACCGGCGGCAGATCGACGATGACATAATCATGCTCCGCCCGCAGGGCCGCGAGGACGCGGCGCAGGTTCTCCATGTCGCGCGGCGCGAATCGCTCCACGAAATGCGGGCCGGAATTGCCGATCACCGTCAGCCCCGGTGCACCCTCCAGCGGCAGGGTCGCGGCCGCCGCCTCCGGGTTACGGCACAGCGTGGCCAGCGCATTGCCCCTGGGCAGAACGGCGCCGAGCTGTCGCGTCAGGTCGCGCCCCACCGGGTCGAGGTCGAGGATCGCCACCCGCTCCCCCTCGCGCGCGAAGACGACGGCGAGGTTGAAGGCCGTGGTCGTCTTGCCCTCCGCCCGCAGCGTGGAGGTCAGGCCGATCACCCGGCCCCCCTCTCCCGCCTGCGGCAGGCCCGTGCGCGCCAGCCGGCCATGCAGCGCGCGCAGCGTCTCCGCCGTGACCGAATGCGGCGCGCGCAGCGCGAAATCCAGCCGGCGCGCCGCGGGCGGCAGCAACGGCGCGCCCCGCGCCCGCCCGCCGGACTCGGAGCGGAAGGCGGGGATCACCCCCAGGAAATCCAGCCCCAGCTCCTCCGTCACCTCGCGGGGTGTGCGGAAGGTCTGGTCCAGCGATTCGGCCAGGAAGACCACGCTGCAGCCCAGCACCAGCCCCGCCAGCGCCGCGCCCAGCACGATCAGCCGGGAGCGTGGCGCCGAGGGCTCCACCGGCGCCACGGCCCAGGCGATCACCCGCGCCGCGACCGTGTCGAACGTGGCGAGCTGCGAGGCGCTGTTGAACTCCTCCAGCAGCCGCTCGTAAAGGTCGCGCTTCGCCCCCGCCTCGCGCTCGAGGCTGCGCAGCTCCACGCTCTTGGCGATGTCCGCGCCATAGGTCGCCTCCGCCTCCGCGATCAGCTCCTGCGTGGCGGCCGCGCGCAGGTCCAGCGCCTCCTGCTGCATTCTCAGCCCGTCGAGGATCTGGCGGTACTCGGCCAGGATCAGGTCCCGCGTCTCGGCCTGGCGCCGGCGCAGGTCCACCGCGCTCGGCACCGTCTTGTCCCAGATCACCAGCACCTCGCGCTCGTCCTGCAGGAGCTTCGCGTAGCGCGCCTCGAACTCCTCCAGCGCGCGTGTCCGGTCCGCCGCCGGGATGCGCACCGCGTCGATCCGACCAAGCGCGATCTTCTCGGCCAGCTGGTCCGCCTGCACCGCCTTGGCCTGCGCCTCGCCCCGCAATTGCACGAGCTGCCGGTTGGCCGCGTTCAGCGCCATTTCCGACGGCAGAAGCTGCCCGTCCGAGGCGAGCAACTGATGCTCCCGCCGGTAGGCCGCCACCCGCTGCTCCGCCGCGCGCAGGCCGCGGCCCAGCTCCTCGATGCGCGCCGAGAGCCATTGCCGCGACCGCTCCTGCATCTGCGCCTGGTTCTGACCCGAGACGCGCAGGTATTCCCGGATCAGCGTGTTCACCGCCCGCGGCGCGAGGTCCAGCCGGGGCGTGGTAAAGCTGATGTCCAGCACGTAGCTCTCGCCGGCCCGCTGCACCTCCAGCCCCTGGACGAAGGCGCGGCGCACCGCTTCCATCCGCTGCTCCGCCCGCATCTGCGCCGTCAGGCGCGGCGCGGCCTCGGCCCGTCCCGGGCCCAGGAAATGCGGCAGGCGGGCGAGCGTCCGGCCCTCTGGCGCAGGAAACTCACCGAGCCCCAGCTCCCGCACCGCCGCCAGCGTCACCTCGCGCGAGGTCAGCACCCGGATCTCGCTATCCACCGTCAGCGCGTCGGAGGACAGCAGCCCCGGAATCACCTGCGCCCCGCCCCCGGGCGTCTGCCCGTAGCGCGGGTCGATCAGCAACGAGCCGTTGGCGGTGAAGACCGGCGTGGCCTGCGCCAGGTAGAGCAGCGCCGCGGCCACCGCGCCCAGCAGGCAGGCCGCCACCAGCGCCCATCGCCGGCGCAGCATCCGCCCCAGATCCCGCAGGCCCTCGCCCGGGTTCACCGGCGGCAGGAACGTGTCTCTGTCAGGGGGGGAAAGGGGCAAGGGCTCGTGTCCACGCGATGGCGTTCAGGGGGATGAGGCGCGCCAGGCATTGCGCCGTGCGCGCCTCCACTCTTGCAGGATTCGCGGCCTCGGCAAAGAAAATATTGCATGTATGGGTTGTGTGTCTGACACTATCACAACCTTTGGCAAAGCGTCGCCGGATGGCTTCAGCCCCGCGAGTAACCGCAGCGCCACACCACCAAGCCGCCGCGAATCGGAGCGTGACATGAGTGAGACCCGGGCGACCTTCATCGGCATCGGCGCGCAGAAATGCGCCTCCACCTGGCTCTACGACATCCTGCGGCAATGCCCCGGCGTCACGGTCAGCGACGAGAAGGAGGTGGATTTCTTCAGCTACTATTTCGACCGGGGCTACGAATGGTATGGCCGCCACTTCGCCGCCGGCCCCGCGCGCCCCCATCGCGGCGAGATCTCGCCCTCCTACCTGATCCACCCCGACGCGCCCGCCCGGGCCGCCGCCTACAACCCGGCGCTGCGGATCTTCGTTACCCTGCGCGATCCCGTCGACCGCGCCTTTTCCAACCACCTGCACGAGGTGCGCAAGGGCCATGTCTCGGGCCGGAACCTCGTCTTCGAGACGGCGCTCGCGAACAACCCGCTCTACCTCGATCAGGGCCGCTACGCGACGCATCTCCAGCGCTGGCTGGCACGCTTTCCCCGCGACCGGGTCCACGTGCTGTTCCAGGAGGAGATCGGGCGCGACCGTATCGGCGCGGCCCGCCTTGTGACCGACGCCCTCGACTTGGCCCCGCTCGGGACCCTGCTCGACCGGCGCTCCAACGAAAGCGTGCGCTACCGCAACCGGCGGGTGGGCGAGTGGCTCTGGCGCGCCGGCCATGCCGCGCGCGGCAAGGGTCTGGGCGGGGTGGTGGAGCGGGTCAAGGCGGTGCCCGGCATCCGGCAGCTGCACGCGCTGAACCGCGAGCCGATGAAGGCGGTGGTGGCCCCGATGACCCCGGCCACCGAGGCCCGCCTGACGGAGCATTTCGCCGCGGAGGTCGCCGCGCTCGAGGCGCTTCTCGGCCGCCCCGTTCCCTGGCCGCGCTACCGGTCTTCCCCGAGCAACCCGGCGGAGACCCCCGCCGGCGGCGAGGCAAAAGCACCGCACGCCCCGGCGCACTGACCCTCCGCTCCGGGCCAAAAGAACGCTCCCGCCCGTCACCGGCCCGTCCGGCGCAGCACGGCCCCGGCGGTGCGGCAGAGGATGCGCATGTCCGACAGGAAGGACAGGCCGTCGTGATAGGCCACGTCCAGCCGCACCCGCTCGTCATAGCTCAGATCGTTGCGGCCCGAGACCTGCCACAGCCCGGTCACCCCCGGACGCACCGCCAGGTAGGCCCGGCGGCTGGCGCCGTAGCGCTCCAGTTCCGGCGCGGTCACCGGGCGCGGGCCGACGAGGCTCATCTCACCCCGCAGCACATTCCAGATCTGCGGCAGCTCGTCCAGCGAGGTGCGGCGCAGGAACAGGCCCAGCCGGGTCACCCTGGGATCGTCGCGCAGCTTGTACTCGCTCTCCCATTCCCGGCGGGCGGCGGGATCGCGGGCCAGCAGCTCGTCCAGCCGCGCCTGCGCGTCGGGCACCATGGTGCGGATCTTCCAGCAGCGAAAGGTCGCCCCGTTGCGCCCCACACGGCGGTGGCCGAAGAAGCCGGGCCCGCCCTCCGCCCGCACGATGGCGTAGAGGATCAGGATGACCGGCCCCACGGCCGGCAGCATCAGCAGGCAAAGCAGCAGGTCCACCGCCCGCTTGGCGATGCCCCTGTAGCGGCCTCGCCTGCCGAGGCCTGCCGGAAGAACGTGTTCGTCGATGGAGGTGTGAGCCATGAGTTTACCCGGGAATCGATGTGTCGGTTCGGCTGTTCAGGTCGGGCCATGCCTGCTCCGGCTGGGCAGACGCCCCGCCCCTGCCGACAGCGCTCCGGCCGCCAAGGTTGCGGGATCGCCCGGCATGATCCGGGTGGCCCCCGGCCGCGATTGCGCGCCGGGGTGAAGGCTTTGCCATGTCTGGAAGAATCGGACCTTTCCTGAATCGCTCTCGTGCAACCCACCGGGAGCCAGACTGCGAAACGGGGCTTAATTATCGGTAAATTTGAGCGACCCGCGGCAGGCAAATTTCACGCGGCCGCGGTGCCTGCCACCTGGCCCCGGGCGGAGGCGTCCGACCCTTCCCCGCCCGGCATACGACGCAGCCAACGGTCGCGCGGCCCCGGACCCGACATCCGGCCCGGAGCCACGAAGCTTCGCCATACCGCCGGGCCAGGCACTCGCCCGCCCCCGCCCCGCCCGAAAAAGCTAGAACAGCGCCACCATCGCCGCCCCGGCCTCGTCGCCCCGCAGCCGGTTGGTCGTGCCGGTGTAATGGACCCCGTCATCCTCCAGCGCGGCGCCGGCCGGCCGCTCCACGTAGCTGCAGCGCGCCAGCTCCTCCGCCGCGCCGGAGCCGGTGGCCAGCTTCATCTGCTCCGAGCGCATGTTCTCGAACCCGCTCTCGCCGCGGGTGCCGCCATGCTCCATGATCACCAGCGGGAACTCCCCCCAGCTTGCCCGCAACCCGCCGACGACCGTCGCCAGCAGCGCCGCGTAACCCGGGGCCGCGCTGCTTTCGCCCTGGCACCAGAACATCCCCTTCACCGCGTTCCCGGCATTGCGCGACAGCAGGGCCGCCACGTTCGCCACCATCAGGGCATGTTGGCGCCCGTCAGCGTCGGGATTCCAGACGTCGAACAGGTCGGTGCCCCCTGCCGCCGCGCAGACCAGCATCGGCGTGCGGCCCGGGGCCGTGCCCGCCTCGGCCAGCCGCGTGGCGATCCCGCCCGCCGGCGACACGCCCCCGGCATTGGGCGAGGCATGCACGACCGGGTGGGTCAGCGGGATCGGCCGGCCCAGCCCGTGGCCGGAGGACAGCGCCGCGTGGATGCTGCCCCCGCTGCCATCGGTCTCGTAGCCCTGGATCGGCGCGTCGAGGCAGCTGACCGCCAGCACCCGCCGCTCCGGCAGGTCGATCGCGGGGTCATGGCCCGTGGTGGCCGAGGCGCCGACCATGTTCGACTGCCCGGCCAGCACGTAGATGTCGAGCGGCCCGTCCAGCGCCGCCTGCAGGGGATAGATCTGCGCCTCCCGCACCTCGCCGGCGAAATCCGCGCTGGTGGCAAAGCCGTAGCGGGTGTAATCCCCCGCCGCCGTCAGCGACCGCATCACGTGCCGCGGCGCAAGCGAGGCCGCCCCGGGATCGAGGAAACCGTCGCCCAGCACCCGCGGCCCGACATTGCCCGCGCTCAGGCTCCGCACGTCGAGATAGGCGGCATAGGCCTGGCCGCTTACCATGGCGGCCTCCAGCGCGTGGCTGAGGACCAGCCCGCCGCCCTGGCTTCCGTCGATGGTGACCGATCCGCCGCCGTAGCTGGCCGCGGGGTCGCTGGTCCAGCCCGCCGTCTCCGTGAACCCCGCCACCCCGGCCGAGAGCAGCCCGGCCGGCTGCGGCAGGGGCGCCTCGCCCGCCGCCTCAACATCGATGGCAAAAGCGGGCAGCGCCGCGCTGTCACCGGCCGCGTCGGTGACCTGCAGCACCAGCCCCGTCGCCTGCCCCGCCGCCGACGGGGTGCCGCCAATCGCGCCGCTCGCCGGGTCGAGCGTCAGCCCCGCCGGCAGGCTCCCCGACGTCAGCGCAAAGGCGTATGGCGTCACCCCGCCGCTCACATTGGGCGCAAACACATAGACCGTGCCCAGCTCCGCCGTCCCGGGCGGCGTGCCGGTGATGGCCAGCGGCTCCACATTGCCCGTCGGCTGGATGCTCCCCTGCGGCCGGATGTCGCCATGCAGCAACAGGCTCAGCTCGGTCCCGTCGCGCAGCCAGACATTGTACTGCCCCGTCTGCCCCTCGGGCAGCGCCTCCAGCAGCGCGCCGTCCAGCTCGATCTCGTCGGTGCCCTCCACCTCGATCAGCGGCTCCGACAGGTGGTCGGCCGCGACCGTCACAACCACCTGCGTCCCCGCAGGCCGCTTGGCCACGGTGAAGCGCAGCGACTCGCCCGCAAAGAAGCGCAGATGTTTCCGTTCCCCCCAGAGAGAGGCATCGACCTTGATCCCGTGCAGCATTGCTGATCCTCCACCGCGATTTCGGCGAAAGCATCCGACAGGGATCTTTCCCGGAGGTAGGCGCCCCGCGCGTTGCGGAGCCCGGACAACTCCTTTGATTGTGTCGAAAATCGGTTGGCAACCCTTGCGTGTACCGCAAAAGCCGGGCTAACCTCCCCCAACCCCGGCCGACACGCGCCGCCGGGATGCCCGCCCACTAGGGGAGCCCGACCCGCGCATGACACATCTCCGCCTGTTCGGCAGCGCCGGGCTGATCGTCGCCGGCCGCGTCGCGGGATCGCTGCTCACGCTCTATTACACGCTGCTGCTGGTCACCGTGGCCCCCGCGGACGAGATCGGCCGCGCCTTCACCGCCCTGTCCCTCGGCTTCGTCCTGTCCGTCGCCGCCTCGCTGAACGTCGAGGCCGGGTCGATCCGCTTCCTGCCACTCTATCTCGGGCAGGGGCGGCCGGGCGCGGCGGCGGGGTTCGTCCGCCTGTGCCGGCGCATCACCCTGGCCGCCTGCCTCGTCCTGGTCCCGGTCGCCGTCGCTCTGGCCGCGCTCCGGGGGGTGGAGACGCTCGGCCCCTACCTGCTGGGCCTGGCCGCCGCGCCCTTCATGGCCCATGCCCGCATCAACAGCCGCCACGCCAACGCGCTCGGCCTCGTGCTGCGCGGCGCGCTGCCGCGTCTGCTGCTCCGGCCCGCGCTCCTGTCCGCGGTGCTGACGGGCTGCGCCGCCACCGGCACCACGCTCTCCGCCAACGCGGTGATGGGTGTCTTCCTCGCGGCGGCGATCCTCACCGCCCTGCTGCAACGGGCGCTCATCCGGTCCGCCATGCACTTCGACGGCGCCGCCCCCGACCAGGGCGAGGCGCGGGACTGGCTCGGCCTGGGCCTGCTGCTCGGCCCGATGCTGCTGCTCAACGAATATGGCCGCGACATTGTCATCCTGTCGGGCAGCCTCGTGCTCCCCCCGGCCGAGGTGGCGCGGCTCGGCATCGCGCTGTCGCTCGTGGGCACGCTGGGCTTCGCGCTGACCGCGGTGGACATGGTGGTCAGCCCGCGGCTCTCTCGCGCGGTGCTGCATGCCGGACCCGCGGCCGCCGCCCGGCTGCTGACCGCCTCCGGCGCGATCAAGCTCGCCGGGCTGCTGGCCGGCGCGCCGCTGGGCTACCTGCTCCTGCCGCCGCTGCTGCGGTTGATGGGCGGCGGCTACGGCGATCTCGGCGGGCTCTACCTCGCGCTGCTGCCCATCCCCTTCGCCATGGCGCTCTGCGGCCCCGGCGCGCTGGTCCTCAACATCCTCGGCCACCGGTGGGCGCTGTTCTGGGCCTCGCTCGGCGGCGCGCTCCTGCTGGTCGCGGCGGTGGCGGCGGGGGGCCTGGCCTGGGGGCTGACGGGGGCGGTGACGGGCGCGGTGACAGGCACCACCGCCTATCACCTGGCGCTGCTGCTGCTGAGCCTGCGCCGGGCGGGGACCGATCCCACGCTCCTCTCCACCGTCACCCTCCGCGCCGCGCGCGCGGCTACACCTCGTCCCGCAGGCTAGACCCGGCCGGCGCCTTCCGCTTCACGTTGCGCCGCAGGTCCAGCACGAAGCCGATGATCTCCGCCACCGCCTGCCAGTGCTCCACCGGGATCGCGCGGTCGATCTCCGCCACGTCGTAGAGCGCGCGGGCCAGCGGCCGATTCTCCACCACCGGCACCTCGTTCTCTTTCGCCAGCGCCCGGATCCGCGCCGCCATCAGGTCCACGCCCTTGGCCACGCAGACCGGCGCCGCGTCCGCCCCCGCCTCGTAGCGCAGCGCCACCGCGTAATGCGTCGGGTTGGTCAGCACCACGGTCGCCCCCGGCACCGCCGCCGCCATGCGCTGCCGTGCCCGGGCGCGCCGGATCTCCATCCGCTTGCCCTTGATCAGCGGATCGCCCTCCTGCTCCTTCATCTCGTCGCGCACTTCCTTCACGGACATGCGCTGCTTGGCGTACCAGCGGAACCGCTTGAACAGAATGTCGGCCAGCGCCACCGCCACCATGAAGACCGAGACCCAGGTCAGCAGCCGCGCCACCACCCGGCCGACGAAGGGCGACAGCGCCTCGGGCAGAACCGCCTCGGTCTGCCAGACGCCGGTGGTCGCCTGCCAGGCCAGCCAGACCGCCAGCGCGCCCACCACCAGCACCTTGGCCACGCTTTTCCCGAACTCCACCAGCGCATCGGGCGAGATCATCTTCTTCAGCCCCGCAGCGGGCGAGATCTTGGACAGTTTCGGCCGGAGCCGCTCGACCGCCACCACGGTCTGTCCCTGGATCAGCACGCCCACCATTGCGGCCAGCACCATCAGCCCCATGACCGGGGCCAGCACCAGGATCACGCCGTGCGACAGCTCCGACACCACCAGCCCGAGGTCGCGCAGCCCCGCCTGCCCCTCGCCGACCCGCGCCGTCCCGGCAGCCGACAGCACCCGCGACAGCACGCCGGCCAGCATCGGCATGACCTGCGGCATCAGGAAAACCGTCAGCCCCAGCAGGCCCAGCACGGTCATCATCGTCCCTGCCTCGCGCGAGGCGGGCACATCCCCCTGCTCGCGCGCCTTGTCGAGCCGCCGCTGCGTGGGCGCCTCTGTCTTGGAATGCTTGTCCTCCTCGCTCGCGCCCCCGGCCATGCCAGCCCCCCTAGAAGCTCATGGTGACCAGCCAGTCACCGAACTGCGCCAGCCAGGTCGACAACATGACAGGCGCGCCCACGAACAGCACGACCATCCCCGCCGCGATCAGCAGCGGCGCGGCGACGAAGAAGACCGGCAGCGTGGGCATCATCCGGTTGGCGAGCCCGAGGCCCACGTTCAGCACCAGCCCCATCACGTAGAACGGCGCGGTGATCATCACGCCCACGTAAAAGCTGCGGCCGACCGCGCGCACGATCTGCTCGGCCAGGTCGCCGGGCATGATCTGCCCGGTGGGGAAGACCTCGTAGCTCATCAGCAGCGCCTCGATGATCACGTGGTGCAGGTCGGTGGCAAAGATCAGCGCCACCCCGGACAGCAGGAGCGAGGTCGCGATCAGGGTGGAGCCCTCGAAAGACCCGATGCTGGGCGCAAAGGCATTGGACAGCCCCGTCACGATCCCCACCTGGTAGCCCGCATATTGCAGCGCCATCAGCATGATCCGCGCGGTCAGCCCGATCCAGATGCCGATCATCACCTCGATCACCAGCAGCGGCAGCACCTGCAGCGGGCCCGACAGCTCCACCGCCCCCACCGGCGTCGCGGGATAGAGCGCCATGGAGATCACCACCGCCAGCCCCAGCCGGTGCCGGATCGGGATCATCGTCTCGCCGAAGCCGGGCATGAAGACCAGGACCGAGCCCAGCCGCGCGAAGACCAGCGCGAAGCCCAGCACCTGCGAGGTCAGGAGTGCGGTCAGGTCCATCGCTCAGTTGCCCACGGTGGCGACGGTGCGCAGATGCGCCTTCCGGTGCACCTCGTTATGCGAGATCACCTGCGTCGTCGGGCTCACCCGCTCCAGCATGGACCGGACGAAGCTGCGCACTTCCGGCGCCACCATCAGCGCGGGCCACTCATCCTTGGCCGCGAATTGCTGCACCTGCTGCCGCGCGGCCAGCACGAATTCCTGCACCCGCTGCGGCGACATGAGGAAATTCCGCTCGTCCCCGTTCACCCGCACCGATTCCGCGAATTCACGCTCCCACTCGCTGCCCAGCGTGATCACGGGGATAAATCCCGAAGCGTCCTCCAGCCCCTTGCAGATCTGGCTCGCCAGCCGCTTGCGCACATGTTCCGTGATATGGGTCACGTTGCTCGAGGAGCGCCCGACCTCCGCGATCGCCTCCATGATCAGCGGCAGGTTCCGGATCGACACCCGCTCCGCCAGCAGCCCCTGAAGGACATGCTGCACGGTGATCAGCGGAGCATTCCCGCTCAGCTCGCCCATCAGCTTCTGGTAATCCCGGTCCAGCCCCTCGACCAGGTCCTGCGCCGCGGCATAGGTCAGCAGGTCGGGCATGTTTTCCTTGATCACCTCGGTCAGATGGGTGGTGATCACGCTCTCGGGATCCACCACCGAATACCCCTGGCTCTCCGCCTGCGTCGCGTGCGCATGGTCCACCCACACCGCGTCGAGGCCGAAGGTCGGGTCCTTGCAACGCTCCCCCGGCAGCTGGATCGGTGCCTCGGCGGGGTTGATCACCATCATCATCGCCGGCCGCACCTCGCCGCGGGCCACCGCCACCCCCTGTACCGACACTGCGTAGCCGTTCGAGGGCAGCTCGGGGTCGTCCTTGATCCGCACCGAGGGCAGCACGAACCCGAAGTCCCGCCCGAACAGGTTGCGCAGCGAGCGGATCTTGCCCGGCAGCGCGGAATCCGGCGCGTTGATCAGCGGCACCAGCGCGCTGCCCATCTCCAGCCGCAGGTCGTCCACCTTCATCGCCTCGCGCAAATCGTCCTCGGGGCTCGCCGCCCCCGCCCGGCGCCGCGCCGCCTCTTCCCGCGCCTCCGCCTGTCGCAGCCTTTCCGCCTCGCGTTGGATGACCCAGCCCAGCCCCACCAGCCCCGCCGCCAGCAGCGCGAAGATCGCCATCGGGAACCCCGGCAGCAGCCCCATGCAGAACAAGAGCCCCGCCGCCATCCACAACGCCTTGGGAAAGCGGGACAATTGCCCCAGCACCGCCTCGTTCGCCGCGCCCTCGGTGCCGCCCTTGGTGACGATCATCCCCGCCGCCAGCGACACGATCAGCGCGGGGATCTGGCTGACCAGCCCGTCGCCGATGGTCAGCGTGGTATAGCTGTCGGCCGCCTGGGACAGGCTCAGCCCGTGCTGCATCATGCCGACGAGGATGCCGCCCACCACGTTGACCAGCGTGATGATGATCCCCGCCACCGCGTCGCCGCGCACGAATTTCGACGCGCCGTCCATCGCCCCGAAGAACCCGTTCTCGTCCTCCAGCTCCTTGCGCCGCCGCCGCGCCTCCGCCTCGTCGATCAGGCCCGAGCCGAGGTCGGCGTCGATCGCCATCTGCTTGCCCGGCATGGCGTCGAGGTTGAACCGCGCCGCCACCTCCGCGATCCGGGTGGAGCCCTTGGTGATGACGACGAAGTTGATCACCACGAGGATCGCGAAGACCACGATCCCGATGACGAAATTCCCCGCCACGATGAAGCGCGAGAACCCCTCGATCACGCCCCCCGCCGCGCCGGATCCGGTATGCCCCTCGCTCAGGATCAGCCGGGTGGAGGCCACGTTCAGCGACAGACGCAGCATGGTCACCACCAGCAGCAGCGTCGGGAAGGAGTTGAAGTCCAGCGGCCGCGGGATCCACAGCGCCACCATCAGGATCAGCACCGACAGCGACAGCGACACGGCCAGCCCGAAATCCAGCACCACCGCCGGCAGCGGCACGAAGAGCATCGCCAGAACCAGCGTCACGCCGATGGCGAACCCCACGTCCCGGTTCGCCATGCCGCGGGCGAAGAAAGTCCCGCCGGTCTCCTGGTCCGTCGCCGCCATCTACGGAGCCCTCCGGAAGGCCGGCAGCACCGGCTGCAGGTCGCTGTCGGAATAAAGGCTCCGCCGCCCCTCCCCCTTCCCGGCGCTCAGCCCGGCGGACCAGAAGATCCCGGCGCGCGGCGTGTCACCCACCGGCGCGGTCTCCCGCGGCTGCGCGTCCGAGGCCAGCGCGCGGAACGCCTCGATCCGCCCGTTGGCCACCGCCACGTTCTGCTTGAGCGAGGCGAGGTAGACCTCCCGCCGCTCGGGCGTCAGCGAGTGATAGGACCCCGCGGCCGTCACCCAATCCCCGGTCTTGAGGTAGAGATCCTTCAGGAACCGCGCCGCGTAATCCACGTTGCGCGCCGGGTCGAAGCCCTCCGCGACCGAGGCGAAGGCCCCCGGATGCCAGTGCAGGTTCACCTGCATGCAGCCCACGTCGATCGACCTCATGCCCTCGGCCAGCGCGCCCTCGACCCAGGCCAGCGCCGAGTCGCGCGAATCGAACAGCCGCCCCTCCCCTTCCGCGTTCACCGACCACGGCCAGACGGTCAGCCGGTCGCCGCGCCGGATGCCCGCCTCCTGCAGCCCGATGCCCAGCAGGATGTTGTCGGGAATGCCGTGGCGCAGCTGCGCGCGCAGAATCTCCCGCACGCAGACCCCGTCGGGCGAGACCGCCATGCCCCGCGCCTCGCGCTCGGTCGGCGTGTAGAATCCCTGCCACCCGGCCAGCGCCGGACCGGCGAGCAGCAGCACGACCAGACAGACAAGCGCCCTCATGTGCCCCCCGCCACGATCAGGTCGAACACCCGATCCGACAGCCGCACCAGCACCGTGTAGATCAGCGGCGTCGCCACCACGAGCCCGAGGAAGATCGCCACGATCTTCGGCACGAAGGTCAGCGTCATCTCCTGGATCTGGGTCAGCGCCTGCACGAAGGCGATGATCAGCCCGATCACCAGCGCCAGCGCCATGATCGGCCCCGCGCCGTACAGCACCGTGAGATAGGCCTGCGACAGGATCGCGTATGTGTCACCCTCGGTCATGGCCCCCCGGCACCCCCGCGCCCATAGCTTGGATCGGCGCTCAGATCGGCATCCGCAGCACTTCCTGGTAGGCCGCCACCAGCTTGTCCCGCATCGACACCGCGACCTTCACGGTCGATTCCATGGCGATGGTCGCCTCCACCACCTGCTGCGTGCCCACCTCGCCGCGCATCCCGGCCTGCGCCACCTGGTCGGCCTCGCGCATGGTCTGCACCGCGTCGCCGGCGGCGTTCTTGACCATCTCCGCGAAACTCGGCGCACCCTCGGCCTCCTGCGGCGCGGGCCGGGTCGATTTCAGCTCCCCGGCGCTGCGATAGGCGCCCTGGACCGCGTTGCTGGAAAACACCGAAATCGGATCAGCCATCGCTCACACCCTCAGCGCAAAAGGTCGATCATCTGGCCGCGCATCCGGCGCCCGGCCTCGTAGAGGTTCATGTTGGCCTCGTAGCTGCGCGAGGCCTCGCGCATGTTCGCCATCTCGAGGATCGGCGACACGTTCGACACCTTGACGAAGCCGTTCTCGTCCGCCGCCGGGTGCGAGGGATCGTGGCGCAGGGTAAAGGGGCTTTCGTCGCGCCCGATCTCGGCCACCTCGACCATGGACAGCCCCTCGGTCCGGTCCAGCATCTCCTCGAAGGAAATGGTCTTGCGCCGGTAGGGCTCCGCACCTTCCGTGGTGCCGGTGCTGTCGGCATTGGCCACGTTCTCCGCCACCACCTGCAGCCGCACCGACTGCGCGTGCATCCCGCTGGCGGCGATCTTCGCGATGGAGCTGAGCGGATCCATGGGCCCCTCCCTTACCTGTTGCCGGTGACGGAAAGCGTCAGCAGCTCGTATCCCTTGCGGTAGAGGTTGGCGGCCAGCTTGTAGCTCGCGCTCACCTCCCCCGCCTTGATGGTCTGCTGCTCCAGCACCACCGAGTTGCCGTCGAGGCTGCTTTGCCACGCGGCCCGGTCCTCCTCGACGCGCACGCCCTGCGCCTCGGCGCCGCTGGCCCCGTCGCTGCCGCGAAGATGCGCGGCGTTGGTCACCTCCACCGCGCCGGCCGGGCGGTTCTGCTCCAGCATCTCCTTGAAGGAGGCCACGTCGCGGGCGCGGTAGCCCGGCGTGTCGGCATTCGCCACGTTCTCCGCGATCACCTTCTGCCGCGCGGAAAGCCAGTTCATGCGCTCCGAGGCGAGGTTGAAGAAGGACATGGATTCGAGTTTCAAGGTCTCTTTCCTTTTGCTCTGTTCATGATTAGCATGGATAAATAAAGGTTACCAGCGGATTTATTCATGCAAACCGTGTTCTCCGAGCTGTCTACGTTTGCCCGCACCCTCGAAAACACAAGGATCGTGGGCGAGGTCAGCTCGGTCTACGGCCTCTCGCTCACCGTGTCGGGGCTGGAGCGGGCGATGGGCGTGGGCCAGCGCTGCATCGTGCAGGGCCCGCGGGGGCATGTGCTGGGCGAGGTGGTGGGCGTGGACCGCGACGGCACCCACGTGCTGCCCTTCGGCACCTGGGCAGGGGTCACCACCGGGGACAAGGTGCTGCTCTCGCCGCAGGGCGACACGATCCGCCCCGACCTCTCGTGGAAGGGCCGCGTCCTGAATGCCCTGGGCGAGCCGGTGGACCGCCGCGGCACGCTCCACGACGGGCCCGAGGCGCGCCACGTCAAGGCGCCCCCGCCCGGCGCCTTCGACCGCCGCCGCACCGGCCCGCGGCTGGAGACGGGGATCAAGACCTTCGACGTCTTCACCCCGCTCTGCCGCGGCCAGCGCATGGGGGTCTTCGCAGGCTCCGGCGTGGGGAAATCCACCCTCATGGCCATGCTTGCCCGCCAGGCGGAGGCCGACGTGATCGTCGTGGGCCTCGTGGGCGAGCGGGGCCGCGAGGTGCAGGACTTCATCCAGTCCGACCTCGGCCCCGAGGGCATGGCCCGCTCGGTCGTCGTGGTCTCCACCGGGGACGAGCCGCCGCTGATGCGCCGCCAGGCCGCCTGGACCGCCACGGCCATCGCCGAATACTTCCGCGACCAGGGCCTTCAGGTGCTGCTCCTGATGGACAGCGTCACCCGTTTCGCCATGGCGCAGCGCGAGATCGGCCTCTCCGGGGGAGAGCCGCCCACCACCAAGGGCTACCCGCCCACCGTCTTCTCAGAACTGCCGCAACTGATGGAGCGCGCGGGCCCCGGCCCCGAAGGCAGCGCGGGCGACATCACCGCGATCTACACCGTGCTGGTGGACGGCGACGACATGAACGAACCGGTGGCCGACACCGTCCGCGGGATCATGGACGGCCATGTCGTCCTCGACCGCCGCATCGCCGAGCGTGGCCGTTTCCCGGCCGTCAACCTGTCGCGCTCGGTCTCGCGGATGCTGCCCGACTGCCACTCCCCCGCCGAATACGCCGTCCTCCAGGCCGCCCGCCGCACCCTGTCGCGCTATGCCGACATGGAAGAGCTCATCCGCATCGGCGCCTACCGCCAGGGCGCGGACCCCGAAGTCGACGCCGCCATCCGCTTCTTCGCCCCCGCCGAGGCGTTCCTCGGCCAGCGCAAGCACGAATCCATGGCCTCCGACGAAAGCTTCGCGCATATCTACCAGATGCTCGGCGAAGCCGGGGTCGAGGTGCAGATCCCCCGCGACGCCTGACCACCCGGGGTTGAAACGCGCCACACTGTCCGCCCACCGTCACCGGGTCGGAAACGCGCCCGAGGATTATCGAATTTGCGGGAACAATTCCTCAAATCGTCCTTAGTTTGACCACATTCAAACGGGAAAACAGCGACATGGCGCGAACCGGAGATCCGTCCCCGGCAAGCGCGGGGCAACAAGTGAAACGGTCGCTAACATGAAAATCCTCGCCGTCGACGACGAACCCGTATTCCTCGAGATCATGGGCGCCACGCTCACCGAGATCGGCTACATGGATGTCCACTTCGCCGCCGACGCGCAGGAGGCGCTGGAAAAGATCTCCTCCGCCGCGCGGCGCTTCGACTGTTTCCTGCTCGACATCGAGATGCCCGGCATGAACGGGATCGAGTTGCTCCGCCGCATCCGCGCCATGCCCGAATACCGCCTCACCCCGATCGTCATGGTCACCGCCCGGACCGAAAAGACCTTCGTGGACGAGGCCTTCATGTCCGGCGCCAACGACTACGTGACCAAGCCCATCGACAAGGTCGAGATCAAGGTCCGCATGTCCATGGTCCAGAGTCTGCTGTCCGAGCGTGCCCATACCGGCGCCCTGGCCGGCCAGCTGGCCGACGTGGAGAAATCCATCGGCGCCGGCTGCGACTTCCCCGACGCGATCTCCCTGGCCGATGCCCCGCGGCTCCTCCCCTACCCGTCGCTGGAAAACTACCTGCTCAAGCTCGGCAACCTGCGGCTCTTCTCCAATGCCGCGGTGGGCTTCCACGTGGAGAACGCGGCCGACATCTTCGACCGGGCCGGCCGGCTCGATTTCATCGACATGCTGACCGACGTGGCCGCGACCCTGTTCGACGCGATCGGCACCGGGGACATCCTGCTCTCCTATGCCGGGTCGGGCGATTTCGTCTGCGTCATGCCGCGGCTCGCCAACTTCAACCGCGACGAGGTCTCGCTGCGGATCCATGACGGCATCGCGGAATTCTCCGACTTCTACGCCGAGGCCGGGCTCTCCCTTCCCAAGGTGCGCGTGGGCCGGGTCCAGACCCCGCGCCTGCTGCCCTTCGGCGACCCGCTTTCGCTGGTCCACAACGCGATCGGCGACGCGCGGCGCGGCTCGCTGGCCGAGCAGGGCCGCAGCAATCAAGGCCGGATGGAGCACGCCTGACCCATGAGCGCTGCAACCGACACTCAGGCCACCGTCTCTTCTGCTCTCGACCGGATCCGTGGCAGGTTCCTGGACGGGCTCGACATGCGGATCCTGAATTTCGAGAACGATCTCGCCGCCGCCCGCCGCGGCGGGGACGAGGCGCGCCCGGCCCTGATCGAGATCCGCAACGAGGCGCACAAGATCGCCGGCATCGCCGCCTCCATCGGCCTGGCCCGCACCGGGGCCGAGGCCCGGGCGATCGAGGAAAGAATCGACCGCGAGCTGCCGGGATCGTCTCCGGCCGCCGTGCTGACGGGAATTGAGCCGCCTCTCGAGGCCTTCCTCGACCATCTCGAGGAGCTTCTGGAACAGGCAGGAACCGAAACCGCCGGATGACCCCGGGCGGGTGAGGCGACCGGCACGGGGCCGGGCAAGGGGCGCGGGAAAGACAAGCAGGATCATGGGCGCAGGACCGACCTTCATGACGTTTCGCGGACCGCTCCGTATCCCGCGCCGCCTGCGCCACGTCTTCACCGGCGGCGGGCTGGCCCTGACGGTCCTCGTCATCGGGATCGCCGTCCTGATCACGCTGCGGATCGAAGAGCTGGATCTCCGGGAAGAGCGCGAGCTCACGAACCAGCGGCTCCAGCAGCTCGGCGATTCGCTCACCGAACGGATCCAGCGCGAAGTGATGTATCACGAGGTGACCGCCATCGCGGTGGCCAGCGCGATCCGCAACAACCCCTTCATGTCCCAGATCGAGTTCGCGAACGTGGTCTCGCCGCTGATCGAGGGGCATCCCAGCATCATCAACGTCGCCGCCGCCCCGGACCTCGTGGTGCGCAACGTCTATCCCCGCGCCGGCAACGAATCGGTCATCGGGCTGGATTACCGCGACCTGCCGGACCAGATTCGCGCTATCGACGAGGCGCGCGACAGCGGCCGCATGGTCTTTTCCGGCCCGGTCGACCTGATCCAGGGCGGCGTGGGCTTCATCGAGCGCGCCCCGGTCTTCACGCGCGACATCTTCGGCGAACGGCGCTTCTGGGGTATCGTCTCCATCGTCAGCGACCGTGACGAGATCGTCTCGCTTCTCGGCTTCGACGAGCTGGAAGGCGAAGCGCAGGCCGCCGTCCGGCTCCAGGGCGTCCCGGGGCTGGGCCCGGAAACCGTCTGGGGCGACAGGCGCGTCTTTGCCCAGCGGCCCGTGATCGCCGAGGCGGAATTCGGGGCCGGCCATTGGCAGGTCGCGCTGATCCCCGAAGGCGGCTGGCCGGGGGTCTCGGGCGACCAGATTCTCATCCGCGCCGGCATGGCCCTCGCCACCCTGATCACGCTGCTGGTGATGCATTCGATCCGCTATCTTCATTACCAGCGCCGGCGGGCCGAACGGCAGCTGCACCACGCCATCGAGGCGCTGGACGACGGCTTCGCCCTGTTCGACCCCGAGGACCGGCTGGTCATGTGCAACCAGCGCTATCGCGAGATGTACGCCGCCTCGGCCGACGCCATCGTCGAGGGCGTCCCCTTCGAGGAACTCCTGCGCGCAGGCATCAGGCACGGCCAGTATGCCGACGCGGCGGGACGCGAAGAGGAGTGGCTGGAGCACCGCCTGGCGATGCACCGCAATCCCGGCATTCCGATCGAGCAGAAGCTCGATGACGGCCGCTGGCTCAAGATCTCCGAGGCCCGGACCGAGGACGGCTCCACCGTGGGCTTCCGCGTCGACATCACCGAGCTCAAGATCGCCCGCGAGACGGCCGAACGCGCCAGCTCGGCCAAGACCGACTTCCTCAACGTGGTCAGCCACGAGCTGCGCACCCCGCTGACGGCGATCCTGGGGTATTCGACCATCCTGTCCAACCTGGAACGCCTGCCCGCCTATAACCGCCTTGTCACCGCCGCCCAGGCGGGCGAGCCGACCTGCGATGCGGTGACGGATTTCGTCGGCGCGGTGCAGACCTATTCCAACCGCATCGACTGTGCCGGGCAGGACCTTCTGGCTATGATCAACGACATCCTTTACTGGTCGAAGTCGCAAGCCAAGGATGTGGAAATGAAATCCGGCCCGGTGCCGCTCGATACGCTGATCTCCGGCGCCCTTTCCAAGCTCTCGGGCAGCGCCGCGCGCAAGAACATCACCCTGACCGGCGATGGCGGCCATCTGATCGTCACCGGCGACCACGAGCGTCTGACCCAGGTGCTGGTCAACATGATCGGCAACGCCATCAAGTTCACCTCCGAGGGCGGCGTCGAGGTGCTGGCGGCCAGCAGCGGCCACGACCACGTGGAAATCGCCATCCGCGACACCGGCTGTGGCATCGCCGAAGAGCATTTCGACCGGATCTTCGATCGCTTCACCCAGGCCGACAATTCCCTGACCCGCGCCCAGAACGGCGCCGGGCTCGGCCTGTCGATCTCGCGCGACATCGTCCGCCTGCACGGCGGCACGATCCGCGTGGAATCGCGCCTCGGCGAAGGCTCCGTCTTCAGAATTCTCCTGCAGCGTCACCACGCACAGGAGCTGGCGGCATGAGACATATTCTGTCCATCTCTTCCGCCCTCCGGCCATTTCCTTTCCGCCGGGGCAAGTCCGGCGAGCCTTTCATGCGGCTCGTCCCCATTTTTGCCCAAATTTGCCTTAACGAAAACAGAATGCGCGCCCAACTATCCGGGAGCGATTTGGTATCGCGCGGTCGGTTCGTCCGCCGCAATGTGAAGGTTGTGTGATGTCGAGTGTAGCCAGGGTCTATAAAACAATTTCCGCCGTCTGTGCCCTAGCGGGGCTGGGCACGCTGAGCGTCGCGGCCTGGCGCGTCTCCGCCGGCACGGACGCGCAGCTCGGCGCGGACCGGGCGGAGCTGTCCTTCGTGCTGTTCTCCACCGTGGCCCTGCTGATCGCCGCGCTGATCCTGAGCGTCCTCGCCTTCCGCCACAACTCCCGCACGCAGGAGCGCCTGACCGGCCGCCAGCGCCGGCGCCTCGACTTCCAGGACCAGATCCTCGACGTCCACACCATGACCTTCGCCTGGGACCAGGACGGCCGCTTCACCTCGGTGAACGAGAATTTCGAACGCTGCTTCGGCTACCCCGCGGACGAGATCATCGGCCAGCCCGTCGCCTCCATCTACCACCGCCGCCACGTCGATTCAGGCTACGTGGAGATCGCCCGCGCCCTGATCTCCAACCGCGTCTGGAGCGGCGAGCAGCGGATGCGCAACCGCGCCGGCGATTCGGTCTACGTGGAGATGACCGCCGCCCCCGAAACCGACGAGCATGGCCGCTTCGCCGGCGGCACCGCCATGATGACCGACGTCACCGCCCTGCGCGACGCCGAATCGGACCATTTCCTCAACGCCATGCTGGAAGAGCTGCGCGACGAGGTCTTCGTCTTCGACACCCAGACGCTCAACATCCACTACATGAACCGGGCCGCCCGCGACCGCTGCGGCTGGTCCCTTGACGAGATCCGCGATCACCGCATCACCGACACCGATCCGAACTTCTCCGAGGCGGCGATGCGCAGCCATACCCAGCCGCTGATCGACGGCACCAAGACCATGGTCTCGATCACCGTGGAAGACCGCAAACCGACCGAGATCACCACCTATCTCTTCGAAAGCGCCAACGGCCGGCCGCTCTTCGTCGCCGTGGTGCGCGACATCTCCGACCGCCAGGCGGTGGAGAATGCGCGGATGCAATCCGTCTCCGTGGTCAGCCACGAGCTGCGCGCGCCGCTCACCTCGATCAAGGGCTCGCTGCGGCTGCTGCAATCCGGCGTCATGGGCGCCCTGCCCCAGGAGGCGACGGCGGTGGTGGACATCGCCTGCCGCAACTCCGACCGGCTGCTGATGGTCGTGAACGACATCCTCGACCTCGACAAGATCCAGTCGGGCAAGATGGATTTCGCCATGACCGACATCGACCTGCGGGTGCTGATCAACGACGCAATCGAGATGAACAAGGGCTATGCCGACGAACACAACGTCCTGCTCCGGCAGGAGCTGCCCAAGGGCGTCGACCTCAAGGTGCGCGGCAATGCCGACCGCCTGATGCAGGTGATGACCAACCTGATGACCAACGCGATCAAGTTCTCGCCCGAGGAAGACGCCGTCGCCATCCGCGTGACCAAGGCGGCCGGCGCCTGGCGGGTCACCGTGGCCGATAACGGCCCCGGCATCCCCGAGAGCTCGCGCAAGTATCTCGGCCAGCCCTTCGCCCAGCTCGTGGCGGTGGATGGCCGCAAGCGGGTGGGCACGGGCCTCGGCCTGACCATCGTCAAGTCGATCGTGAAGCGCCACAACGGCCGGTTCGACGTCAACAGCGTCGTCGGCGAAGGCTCGGACTTCTACTTCGAGGTGCCGGCCGCCGGACAGGCGGACGAGACCCGCGATACTGGCGGCTCGGTCATCGCCGCCGCCAGCTGAACACCCCGGGCGGCAACGCCCGGACATTGCAACCAGTGTTGAAGGGCAGTCATGGAACTGAAACGCATTCTTCACGTCGACGATGACGACGACATCCGGACAATCGTGCAGCTCGCGCTCGAGGTGGTCGGCAATTTCGACCTGCGTCAGTACGGCGACGGGCCGAGCGCCATCGCGGCGGCCACCGACTTCGACCCGCAGCTCCTGTTGCTCGACGTGATGATGCCCGGCATGACCGGCATGGATGTGCGCCGCACCCTCGTGGAAGACCATGACATGGGCGACGTCACCACGGTCTACGTCACCGCCAAGGCCGAAGACAGCTTTGCCCGGGAACTGATGGACCAGGGCGCCGTCTCCGTGATCACCAAGCCCTTCGACCCGATGACCCTGGCCGATCAGATCCGCGACATCTGGGCCCGCCAGAAAGAGGCCGCCTGAAGCATCCCGCCGGGGCCGCCCGATCAGGCCCCGGCCACCTCGACCGTGACCGCCCGCACCGACGCGTCGTACCGCCCGTAAGCGGCCACCAGCAGCGCCGAGAGATGCGTGGCCACGTAGGTCGCGACAAAGGCGCTCGGCGCCTCCAGGATCACCCGCCCCCCGTCACGCCGGACCTCGCGCAACTGCCGGAACCAGGCAGAGGCCGCCGCCGGATCGCGCCGCTCCAGCGCCTCCAGCACGCGCGGCCAGAGCGTCAGATCGCCCTCCCCTGCCCCGTCGCCCGCCGCGACCCCGCCCGGGGCCTCCAGCGCGCGCTCAGGCGCTTCTGCGGCCTGTCCGGGCCGGCGCAGTGGCACGACCTTGGCATCGCCCTCCTGCGGCGCCTGCGGGACGCTGCGCGCCTCCTGCATCCGCGCCTCGAAGTCGGGACCGATCTCGGGCCAGATATCGCGGGTGTCGATCAGCAGCTGCACCAGGTCGAATTCGTAGACGGTCACCCGGCCCCGCGCTCCGGGCCGCCGGACCCGCATCCATCCCGCCTCGCGCAGCTTGCCCAGCTCGCGCTTGACCGTGCGCTCGTCCACCGACCACAGCCGCGCCATCTCGGCCCGGCCGATGGACAGCTCGCCGTTCTGCCAGTTGTAGCGGGTGGTGATCAGCACCATCATTCGCAGCATCAGCCGCTGCCGATGCTTGTCGGCCCGGAGCGCCGCCACGCCGAGGGCCGAGAGAATATCGTACTTCATCGCCGGGGCATTGCGCCCGACGGGTTTCTTGGCCAGCATCCGGTGGCTCCGCTCGCTTGTCGTCCTGCGGGAAGTCCCGCCTCGAATGCCCGGTTATGATCCGCAATTCAACGCTTTTCCGAGCTTGAGGACAATTAGCGTCCACGACTGCGATTCTGTCAAGCCGTTGCGTGCCGACGCCGCCTTTCCATTCTCTTAAACCAAATCAATTTGAATGAATATTGGTGAGACTCTGGTGATGGGGGACATCCTGGGCGTCCCCCTATTTGGCCTGAATGTCCCCCTATTCGTGGGATAGGGCCGCCAGGTGTCCCCCTATATCTGGTGGGCTCCCACCCGATTCGCGTCCCGGTGGCGCGGGCTCGGTCCGAATCGCCCGGATGGCCCCGGGCCCCCTGCCCCGCTTGAAGATCTTCCCCACGGGTAAGGTCTGTTCGAGAGAATAATTTGTTTTGCGAAAAACGCAAATCCGGCGTAAATGGGAGAAAACGCGGAATGAACGTCCGGCAATAAACGGAAAGAGGCATGTATACCCACGACGACCTGAGCAGATTCCAGACCCAGTCCCTCAAGCTCCAGGGCTGGATCCGACAACAGACCTTCAGCCCCGAGATGGAAAAGACGCTGCGCCGCTTCTCCTCCTGGGAGGTGTCCGAGCTGATCTTCAAGGTCAACCAGTCCACCTTTCGCGGCAAGCTGGCCGCCGATCCCTCCCTGCCCGCGGGCGAGGTCGAACCCGACGGCCGCCAGCGCTGGTTCTCGCTGGAAGAGATCAACGAGCTGCGCCGCCGGCTCAAGATCAACCGCAAGTCCCTGATGCCCGCCCGTCCCGCCGGCAAGCGCGCGGTCCGCGCCGCGGTCGCCAATTTCAAGGGCGGCGCCGGCAAGTCCACGGTGGCGCTTCACTTCGCCCATGCCGCCGCGCTCGACGGCTACCGGGTGCTGGTGGTCGACTTCGATCCGCAGGCGACGCTGTCGCATTCCATGGGTCTCACCGACGTCTCCGAGGAACATACCGTCTGGGGCATCATGGCCCGTGACCTGATCCGCGAGACGCAGCGCATGAACGACGGGCCGGTCGGCGCCGAGACGGGCTCCACCCTGCCCCGCCGCCACCTGCCCTCCTCCATCACCGGGCTCGGCCTCGGCGAGCTGCGCGTGACAGATTTCATCAAGCCGACCTCCTGGCCCACCATCGACGCGATCCCCTCCTGCGCCAACGCGGCCTTCGTCGAATTCGCTTCGGCCCAGTACCGGCACCTCAATCCCGACTGGTCCTTCTTCGCCGCGGTGTCGCGCTACCTCGACCAGATCCCCGATGACAGCTACGACCTGATCATCTTCGACTGCCCCCCGGCGATCGGTTATCAAAGCATGAACGCGGTCTTCGCCGCCGACGTGCTCTACATCCCCTCGGGCCCCGGCTACTGGGAATACGATTCCACCACCAGCTTCATCGGCCAGCTCTCCGAGGCGCTCGAGGATCTCTCCGCCGGCTTCGACGCGACCTTCCCCACGGGTAAGATCAAGCTGCCGAAAGCCTTCTACGACGTCCGCTTCCTGCTGACCCGGTTCGAGCCGGGCAACGACCTGCACCGCGCCATGTTCGATGCCTTCCGCAAGGTGTTCGGCGAGAACGTGACCGAAAGCCCGGTGGAGATGACCCGCGCGGTGGAGCAGTCGGGACGGTTCCTGAATTCCGTCTACGAGATGGATTACCGCGAGATGACGCGCGAGACCTGGCGCCGCGCGCGCTCCACCTTCGACAACGCCTACCAGGAATTCCGCGACGTGGTCGTCCAGACCTGGGACAAGATGGAGGCCGAGCAATGAGCCGCAAGCGCAGAATTTTCGACATCGACCTCCCGCCCGAGGAGGACGCCCCGGCGCCCGAACCCGAGGCGCCCGCGAAACCCGAGCGCGGCATCGCCCGGCGCGGTCCAATGGCCTCGGCCATTTCCGAGAACGCCGAGGCCCTGCGCGAACGCCGCGAGGCCGAGGCGAATATCCGGGCCGAGAACGACAAGCTGGCGACCGAGTTCGTGCGGCTCAAGCGCGAGGGGCTGATCGTCGACCGGATCCCGCTGGACTCGGTCGTGACGGAAAAGCTGATCCGCGACCGCAAGCTGCACGGCCCGGATGCGGAGCTGGACGAGCTGAAACTGTCGATCCGCGAAATCGGCCTGTCGAACCCGATCCGGGTCGAGGCGCGGGGCGACGGGAAATACGAGCTGATCCAGGGGATGCGCCGGCTGCGGGCCTTCCAGGCGCTGTTGGAAGAAACCGGGGACGAGGCCTTTGCGACGATCCCGGCGGGCATCGTGGCGAGCGATCCGAAGCTTCAGGAAACCTACCGACGGATGGTGGACGAGAACCTGGTGCGCAAGGATATCTCCTTCGCCGAGATGGCCAACCTCGCGCGGCGCTACGCGGAGGATCCCGCGAACGAATGCCCCGAGGTGGATGACGCGGTCGCCGTGCTGTTCAAGTCGGCGAGCTATACCAAGCGCAGCTATATCCGGAGTTTTGCCGCGCTGATGACGCGGATGGAGAAGCTGCTGGAATTCCCGCAGGAGATTCCGCGCAACGTCGGGCTGGACCTGAAGCGGCGGCTGGACAACGAGCCGGGGCTGCTGAGCCAGGTCAAGGCGGCCTTCGAGCGGGAGCCGGAGCGGGACGCCGCGCGCGAAGTGGCGATCCTGCGCGGGTTCGCGGACGGGCAGGGCGCGACCTTCCCCACGGGTAAGACCACGCCCTCGCGCGGGAGCGGCAAGCCGCGGCAGGCCAAGACGACCTTCCAGCTGTCCCATGCGCGCGGGGTGGCGAAATGCAACGCCTCGCAGGGGCGGCTGGAGCTGCGGCAGGACCGCGACTTTTCCACCATCGACCGGCGGGACCTGGAGCGCGCCGTCGCGGCCTTCTTCGCCGAACTGGACCGCGGCGAGTGATCCGGACCTTACCCGTGGGGAAGGGCTGAAAACCTTCTCCACGGGTAAGACGCTACCCTCGGAAATCTTCCCCGTGGGTAAGGTCGCCAAGGAATCTTACCCACGGGGAAGGTCGGTTCTGGCCCGTTTCCCCGCTGTCACCGACGCGCCACAGCCGGATGACCAAGTGATGTGCAAAAGACGGTTATTCTGCACATTACTCAGTGAGTGGGCCAGTATGTGGCCATGGCGACAAGACCCCCGAAACCCTCCTCAAGACCACGATCAGGCACCCGGCACGCCGTTCCTGGGCCCGATCTGTCCGCCGATCAGACTGACGAAGAAGAGGATCTGTGGTTCCTTTCGGGGCCGGACGAGGCGGAGGACCTGCCGCCGGGGGCCGCGCCGCGCGAAGGCCCCACGGCGACGCTTTTCGATCCGGCGCCGTGGCGCGAGGCGGAGGCGGCGCATGCCAGGGAACTGGCGGAGGTGGCGGCGCTGTTCGGAGCGCTGGACCAGCGGCAGCTAATGGGACCGCCCGGCTGGCGGCAGAGGCTGGCGTTGCGGGAGGTGTCGGATCTGGGCTGGTGGACGGGGGACCGGGTGGACCCGGATCGGCTGGCGCTGTGGATCGCGCTGCGGGTCGGCTCGACCCGCGACAATGCCCGGGCGCTGGCGCGCGCAGGCTGGGCCGTCAGGCGGCTGACACAGGGTTTCGGGCCGGAACAGGGTCTGTCTGCCTTCCTGGAGCGCAGGCCGCGTGCGCCATCCGGGCCGGAGGTGGCGGTGGAGGATTCGATAGCCGACCTGGCCGAGGTCATGGTGGCGGGAGAGGCTCTGCACCCGGTCACGGCGGCGGCGCGGCTGTTCCAGGCCTGGGGCGCGCTCGGCCCCGACGGGGCGGCGGGGATCGAGGCGGCGGTGCTGGCGGCGCGGCATGCGGCCGGGATGGCACGCC